>CAYLGW010000016.1:26158-43773 GCA_964383385.1 uncultured Muribaculaceae bacterium | reverse complement strand
TGTTGACGACAAGGCAACAAGTAATATTATAAAAAGCTGTTTCATACAATTATATAATTTAGTATAAGTTTTTAAAAGGTGAATTCTTCTTAATCCTTTCAATCTCGATGAGATGTAAAATGTAGATTATAAAATAATTAATATTCTATTGGCCACTTTCTTTGTTTAATTTTCGGATCTCTTTCCTAATCTCTTCTATAACCTCTGTATTGACAATCTCTTTTTTACCATTTATCTTCTTTGAGAAAATATAGAAGACATTGCCTCCATATTTTTCGGTGAATTTTTTGTGGGTTTTTGATTGTAATTTGTATTCTTTATGTATTTCAGGTAGTTGTACTCCATTGTTTACCGGCTTAATTTGTAATCCTATAAATTTTTCACCAATTTGTATATAGAAATCAACATTGAACAATCTATCCCATTCGTCAGAGGCGGGTAAAATTTTTATATTGAGAATATTATGTAATTGTCCATAGATAGTTTGTATCTCTGTGGTGTATCTATCAAATGTCCGATCTATTACTAGTTGAATCATGTAGTTTATACAATCTTGTTCGGTAATATCACTAACTTCGGATTGAATTACTTCAGTGATTTTGACATATAGTCTCTTTCCTAATTCTGTGATCTCCTCTTTTGTTTTTACATTTTTAAAATAATAATCTCTCCATTCATCAACTGTTTTAGGAGAGCATTTGCGAATCGATTCAGAGGTAGCACCTACATTTCTTTTAAAATTAAGCTGGAAACGATTCATTGCACTATTTAAAATCCATTCTTTAGCCATGATTACAAAGTTTGAAATTTGTTTTTATACTTATACTCAGAAGTAAGATCGGCCGAGACTAATTTTTCCTTTAATAAATGGGCGTTTATAAAGGTCTTATTTTCTAAATATAGATATACCAATAAATTGTTTTGATTATCGTATTTTTGGGCGTCATACTTTAAATAGACTCTTTTCCCTAATAATTTTTCTTTTAAATATTGAAGAGCCTTACTATTTATTTGAGGATTTTGTTTTATGCCTATTAATCTAATAATAAGACCATTATTAAGTTTTACTAATTCTGGATTAATAATCTCCTTAACAATATGCAATTCCTCTCTTTTGTTTGTACTGGTAGAGTCAATTCGAGAACCGAATTGAAGTTTTTTAATTTCTATTTTATTGCAAATTTTATGAGCATCTATAAAGCGGTATGGAAGGAGTTTAATAGTTTCATTATAGTAGAAGTTTTGTTGTTGTTTAACTACGCTAATTTCAGATGATGAATAGATGTTATTCTGTCCAATCTTTTCAGTGATAATTGGAATATATTCACTATTAATTTCGTATCCGATTGAATTACGACCGAGATTTTTAGCGGCTAATGCTGTTGTCCCGCTACCCATGAATGGATCTAATACGTATTCGTCAGGAAATGAAAACATTTTAATTAACCTGTGGGGGAGCTCTTCAGGGAACATTGCTAAATGTTTATCTTGCTTTGCTCCATTAAAGTACCAGTGTCCGCTAAAATAGGTATTCCACTCTTCATTTGTCATTGCGGAGTCCTTTTTTTGTGCTTGGGATGGTCTTGGCGCCTCACCTTGCTTTTTAAAGAGTAAAATATATTCAAAGTCTATTTTAATTATACCATTGCGTGGGTATGGGAAACTACCCATTACGGCTCCACCACCTGTTGTATTTGTAGTAGTGGTTTTTTGCCAAATTATTTGTCCCATAAAATCCAATCCAATTGTTTCGCAGAATCGTATTATCTCGGAATGAATAGGAATAACTTTATATCGTCCATAATAAATAGATCTTGCGAATTGGTCACCGATATTAATACATAAACGGCATCCGCTATGTAAAACTCGGAAGCACTCTTTCCAAACAAGATTAAGATGATTAATATAATCTTCGTAACTATCGTTAAATCCTATTTGATTCTCAGTACCATAGTCTTTTAGTTGCCAATATGGAGGAGAAGTAATTATCAGGTGGACAGAGTTATCATTCAGATAGCTCATGTCTCGGCTGTCTCCATTTACAATTATATGTTTAGTATTCATTCTTATTTTCCGGTATAATTTTGCGGGGTTATGGCGCAAAGCTCTTTCTTTACTGACTCTTTAATATTGAGATTCGCAATAAACTCTTCAATATCCGCCTTTGTTATTTTGTGTCCTCTTGTAAGCGATTTCAAAGCTTCGTATGGATTGGGATAGCCCTCCCTCCTTAATATTGTCTGAATTGCCTCAGCAACTACTGCCCAATTCTCTTCAAGATCGGCATTGAGCCTCTCCTCGTTGAGAATGAGTTTGCCAAGTCCCTTTTTAAGCGAATTGAAGGAGATTTTTGTATGAGCGAGAGGTACCCCGATATTCCTTAACACTGTTGAATCGGTTAAATCTCTTTGCAGACGTGATACCGGTAGTTTTGATGCAAGGTGCGAGAAGATGGCATTTGCCATTCCCAAATTACCCTCTGCGTTCTCAAAATCGATGGGATTTACCTTGTGAGGCATTGCAGATGAACCAACCTCGCCCTTTTTAACCCTCTGCATGAAATACCCCATGGAGATATACATCCAGATATCGCGGGAGAGATCTATGCATATTGTATTGATTCTCTCAATATTGTGGCATAGTGCGGCAAGGTTGTCGTAGTGCTCTATCTGAGTGGTAGGATGTGAACGTTTGAGTCCCATGCCCTTAACAAAATTATTAGCAAACGTATCCCATTTTATTTTAGGATAGGCAATGTAGTGGGCATTCATATTACCTGTTGCCCCACCGAATTTTGCGGAGATAGGTATGGTTTTAAGGAGTCTTATCTGCTCCTCGATTCTTGCTACGTAAACCTCTATCTCCTTGCCGAGTCTTGTCGGAGAGGCAGGTTGCCCATGTGTATGTGCAAGCATCGCTACATTTTTCCACTCCTTTGTGTATCTCTTCAGAATCTCAACAATCTCAAGCAGTGAGGGCATATAGACGTCGTTGAGGTACTCCATGATACTTAAAGGAACGGCAGTATTATTAATATCTTGTGATGTAAGCCCAAAATGAACAAATTCTGAGAATTGATCCCATCCGTTCTCCTTAAACTTACCCTTAATATAATATTCCACAGCCTTTACATCGTGGTTTGTAACCTTTTCTATCTCTTTCACCTCTGCTGCATCGGCCGGAGTAATAGATTCGTAAATATTTTTAAGTTTGGCTCCGTTTTTCTTAATATCAAATCCTTGCAATTGAGGAAGAGGGAGAGAGCAAAGAGCCATAAAATATTGGATCTCAACTCTTGTCCTGTATTTTATTAATGCGTATTCTGAAAAATACCGGCTTAAATCTTCCACCTGTTTTCTGTATCTGCCATCTACCGGAGAGACGGCAAGAAGTGCGTTGTCTGACATATATATTAGTTTATAAATTATTCAATATTATGCAATTTATCTTTGTCGAGTTAATATAAACGTTCAATGATTTACAAAAATAGTAATTGTTACTCTAAATGTATCGTAAAAGGTCTATTTTACATTTGGCGGTAATTGCATTATATGCTATTGTCGTACCTGCCACCTGCATCATGGGAATATCGTTGGCCCCATCTCCCACCACTGCCACCTGTTTAGGAGTAATCTTCATCTCTTTGCATAGCTGTAACAGAATCTCCTTTTTGCGGTTGCCATCTATAATCTCCCCTTTAATTTGGCCGCTCAGTACCATTTCACCTCTTCTGTTGCCTTTGCCTGCCTTTTGGCATATCTCCGGATTGGAGGTAAAAATATGTGTAAAGCCGAAACGTTTTTGCAGCGCAACGCCAAAGCAGTTGAAATTGCCCGTAATAATTGCTGTAACTATCTTTTGCTCATTCAAATATTCCATAAGTTCCTCTAACCCCTCTGCTACAGGTACGGAGACTGCAATTTCTTCAAGTACTCCGACATTTGTTCCCTTTAACATTGCCACTCTTTTTCTGAAACTCTCCTCAAAATCTATTTCACCTCTCATTGTTATCTCGGTTATCTTACTTATCTCCTCCGCTTTGCCTATGTGGGCTGCAATTGAGTCTATTGTTTCCAATTTGGTAATGGTAGAATCCATGTCGAAGCAGATAAGTTTTACTCCTGAGAGTATATTTCCTCCTGAGACCGAGCAGTGCGGGTTATCTGTAATAACCGTGCATAGACCATTCTCGCGTGCATCGATGAGTGCACTGCGAATAGCGTCTAATTTGTCTGTTTTTGGATAAACTATATTTAAAAAAGGTTGCTGCATCGGGTTACTTTAAGAGTACAAATATACTACTGATTGTTGTATTTTTTGTTAGCTTTGCAGACCAATTTTTATACTCTAATGGGAAATAAAATTTTAGTGACTGGAGGTCAGCGTTCGGGTAAAAGTTCTTTTGCCGAAAAGATGGCTCTCAAACTATCGCATTCCGAGTCAATATCCGGAAAGGTTTCTTCTCCCGTCTATTTGGCGACCGCTCATATTTGGGACGCCGAATTTGCTAAGAGGGTCAATAATCATAAGTCCCGCAGGGGAGCTTGTTGGACAAATATTGAGGAGGAGCGCTATTTGAGCAACCACGATTTTGAGGGGCGGGTAGTACTTGTGGATTGCCTTACATTGTGGGCCACTAATTTCTTCTTTGACCTCAGTTCCGGAGCTGGAGAGGGAGAGGAAAATGGGAATGGAGTTAGTAAGGGGGAGGAGATTGTGAACAAAACTCTTGAGCTTCTTAAAGCGGAGTTTTTGCAGTTGATAAAGCAAGATGCTACCTTTATTTTTGTTACTAATGAGATAGGGATGGGAGGCGTACCGGAAAATTTTGTTCAGAGGCAATTTACAGATCTTCTGGGGTGGTTTAATCAATTTGTTGCGGAGCAATGTGATACTGTTTATTTGATGACTTGCGGTATTCCAATGAAGATTAAGTGATGGAATAGAGGTGAATGCAAGCAGGGTATAAAAGGGATAATAAATAGAGGGAAAGAGTAAAAGGGGAGGAAGAGAGGTAAAGTTGGCAGACGTAAGGCGTTTAAATTAATGATATGATGAGAAATTTTAATATAACAGAACCCGACTGTAGGATAAAAGAGAAATTGGTTGATAAGATTAATAATCTTACGAAGCCGAAGGGCTCTTTGGGCGTTCTGGAGGAGTTGGCTTTGCAAATTGGGCTTGTGCAGCAGACTCTTTCTCCTCTCCTGAGAAATCCTAATCATGTTGTCTTTGCTGGAGATCATGGTATTGCAGATGAAGGAGTAAGCCTCTCTCCTAAGGAGGTAACATGGCAGCAGGTCGGTAATTTTTTAAAGGGGCATGCAGGTATAAATTTTCTATGCAGGCAGCACGGATTCAAATTAACTGTAGTTGATAGCGGAGTGGATTTTGATTTTCCTGCCGGATGTGGCGTAGTGGAGATGAAAGTTGGTCGCGGTACTCATAATTTTCTGCATGGTCCTGCAATGAGTTCGGAAGAGATGGACCTTTGCATAGAAAGGGGGGCAGAAGTAGTGGATAAAATTTATGCTACAGGCTGCAATGTTATCTGTTTTGGAGAGATGGGAATTGGGAATACCTCTCCCTCCTCAATATGGATGAGCTATTTTGGAGATATTCCGTTGGCTGAGTGTATAGGTGCCGGCAGCGGTGTTGCCGGAAAGGGGCTCAACCATAAAATTGATATTCTATTGCGTAGTGCAGCCAATTATGAACATACGGAGTGTACGGCCTTTTCAAAATTATATGGAGGCTCTTCTCACTATGGGAAGGGATATGTTGCCGGAGGCAATAAGGATTATATAAAGGAGGTCATTAGGTGGTTCGGGGGCTATGAGATGGTAATGGCTATCGGAGCAATGTTGAGGGCGGCGGAGTTAAAAATGCTCGTGCTGGTGGATGGATTTATTATGACAAATTGTATGCTTGCAGCTGTTCAGATTGAACCTGCTGTTAAGGAATATGCTATTTTCGGTCACTGCGGAGATGAAACCGGTCATAGAAAAGTACTGGATTTGTTGGAGGCAAGGCCTCTTCTGAATCTCGGATTCAGACTTGGCGAGGGGACAGGGGCTATATGTGCCTATCCCATTGTAGAGAGTGCTGTAAGGATGATAAATGAGATGGCAAGTTTTTCTGATGCTGCCATTACAAAATATTTTTAGTATGAATTCACTAATGGCTGCGCTTATGTTTTTTACCAGACTTCCATTCTGGAGAGTGCTCTCTGTGCCTTCCGATAGTTTTAAAAATGTGGTAAATTGGTGGTCTTTCACCGGAATATTAACCGGTGCATCAATGGCATGGAGTTTCTATGCCGCAAGCTTTATTTTTCCCATTACGGTATCGGTTGTCATAGCTTTAGTAGTGAGATTATTTTTAACCGGGGCTCTTCATGAGGACGGTCTTGCCGATTTTTTTGATGGTTTTGGTGGAGGAACCACGCGCACGCGCCGATTGGAGATAATGAAAGATTCACATATAGGAAGTTATGGGGTTATAGCTCTTATACTCTATTTTTTTATGATTGTTTCTACCATCTCCTCTTTGCCGTTGGCGGTTATTCCTTATCTGCTCTTTACCGGTGATATTTTTTCCAAGGCGGTAGCCTCTCAGATGATAAATTTCTTACCTTATGCCAGAAAGGTAGAGGAGAGTAAATCCAAAGTCATATATAATAGAATGCCTCTTTTTTATATTGTATTGAATTCTCTTTTTGCTGCCCTTTTATTCATATTTTTTGTTCCGCAGATTTTGTGGATTGCAGCAATTGTTCCCTTTGTCATTTTTGGGCTGTTGGTTTTGTTAATGAAATTTAAGATAGGAGGTTATACCGGTGATTGTTGCGGAGCTATGTTTCTGCTGTGCGAACTTTCATTTTATCTTGCAGCATCTGCTATCGTTCACAGTTGTATATAAATTGATTATGAATTTTTTCTTCGTAAGACATACTTCGGTAGATGTTCCTCCGGGAGTTTGCTATGGGCAGACAGATGTACCTTTAAAATCAACCTTTTTAAAGGAGGCAGAAGTTGTCAAATCAAAATTGGAGGAGATAGAGGCAGCTGAATGCGGTTTTGATTCTGTTTATTGTAGTCCTTTGCAGCGGTGCCGCATATTGGCAGACTATTGTGGCTATGATTCAGGGGTTTCACCATTGTACAAGAGCAGTGTAGTCGGGGCGGATTATTCACAATTGCAGGAGAGTTGTGTTGCACTGGACGGCAGTTTGCAGTTGCAAAATAGAGGTGTTGGAGAGAGGGACTCTCCTCATTTGAGGTGTGGCCGTGAGTGTATTATAGAGAGAAGAGTTATGGAGATTAATTTTGGGGAGTGGGAGATGCACTCCTTTGATAGTATAAAGGATCCGCGTCTTCAGGAGTGGTATAACGATTATTTACACGTTAGTGCTACAGGAGGGGAATCTTTCCAGCAGCAGTATAACAGAGTTTCATCGTTCATAAATGAGACTGTAAATTGTTCAGTACCACGACGCAATAATATTCTTCTCTTTACTCATGGGGGGGTTATTGCTTGCGCACAGTTATATGCGGGTCTGATTAAGCCGGAACAAGTTTTTTCTCTCCTTTCGCCTTACGGGAGCATCATAAAGATAACATTTTAATTGCGGAGGAGATCAAGAGATGAAAATTGAAACGGGAAGGAGGGAGAGGAGATGTCGGGGTACTGAAAAACGGCTTGCTCCACTAATGTTTGTCGGCACGGGCAGCGATGTCGGAAAGAGTGTAATTGCAACAGGTTTTTGTAGAGTCTTTAAGCAAGATGGTTATCATCCGGCTCCCTTTAAGGCTCAGAATATGTCTCTTAATTCCGCTGCTACTCCGGATGGTTTGGAGATTGGCCGGGCTCAGGCGGTGCAGGCCGAAGCTGCAGGAGTACCCTCTTCTACCGATATGAATCCTTTACTTCTTAAACCGAATTCGGATCATACTTCTCAAATAGTTTTAAATGGTAGGCCAGCCGGGAATCAGAGTGCATATGAATATTTTAGAAAAGAGGGACGAGAAGAGCTCAGAAAAGAGGTCAATACTGCATTCGACAGATTAAACGCAGAATATAATCCAATTATTATGGAGGGGGCTGGTAGTGTTTCGGAGATTAATTTAAGGGAGGTAGATATTGTAAATATGCCTATGGCCATTCATGCTGGGGCGCGAGTTATTCTTGTTGCTGATATAGAGCGTGGTGGTCTCTTTGCAAGTGTTTATGGTTCTGTAATGTTGATGACACCTCAGGAGAGAGCTCATATTAAAGGTATTATAATAAATAAGTTTAGAGGGGACATTCGCCTTTTTGAAGAGGGCAGGAGGATGATTGAGAATTTATGCGGCATTCCTGTCTTGGGGGTGATTCCTTATTTTAGCGATATACAGATAGAGGAGGAAGATTCCGTCTCTTTAGAGGGTAAAAAGAGAAGTGCCGGTAACGATGAAGGAGTGGTAAAAATTGCTGTTGTTCTTCTGAGACATATCTCTAATTTTACTGATTTTGACACTTTGGAGCGTGACAATCGTGTGCGGTTGTTTTATTCTAATAATACTGAGGAGATTGAGAAGGCCGATATTGTAATTATTCCGGGAAGTAAAAGTACCCTCGACGATTTATATGAACTGCGAAAGAATGGAGTGGCTTCTGCAATTATTACGGCCTATAGTAGAGGTGCAACTGTTCTGGGTATATGCGGAGGTTATCAGATAATGGGTATGGAGGTTTGTGATCCTGAGTACATTGAGGGTGATATTGAAAGTCTTCCGGGGCTCGGGTTGCTTCCGGCGAGTACTGTTATTGGCGGAGAGAAGCGTACTCGCCAAGTCTTGTTCAAAAGTGAACTTACTTCCAAATGGAGTTCAAAGGCGCTTCGCGGTTATGAGATACACATGGGTCTCACCTCAATAAATAATGAGTCGTCTGTTGTAGCATTACCCCTCAATCTTCTTGAGGATGGTAGCAGTGAAGGCTGTTTTGTAAACGAGAGGTGTATGGGGACATATCTACATGGTTTTCTCGATAATGCAGATATTATTGAGGCATTGCTTCTCCCTCATTCAAAGGTTTTTAATCATAAAGTTGTGGATTATGAAACGTTTAAGGAGGAGCAGTACGATAAGTTAGCTGCTCTTATACGGGCAAATGTAGATCTTGAAGCAATTTATAGTTTTTTGGTGTGAGAATAGTTTTCATGCCGAGCTCCGGATTTTTGGGAAAAGATCCGATTGCTAATAAAGTAGTATCTTTGTTTTTACTTAAAAGGTACAGCGCTTGGTTTTAATGACTTTAGCGTGGCCTAAATATCTAATTATAAATTACAGAAACGGGATTAAATGATAAACGGACACGGAGATGATGCTTTCAGGTACGGCGGAAAGATAGTAGCAAATTTTAGCTCAAATGTTTACAATGATGTAAACCATGAGGGGTTAATGAAATATCTTTCTGAAGAGATGAGTTGTATTTCAGCCTATCCGGAACCGGAGCCATATTCTCTTGAGAGCATGATTGCCCAAGATTGGGGCCTCCAAAAGGAGAATATCTGTGTTACGAATGGGGCCACTGAGGCTATCTATCTTATTGCACAGAGGTATAGAGGGGTTAAATCTGTGATAGTTGTTCCCACCTTCAGTGAATATGAGGATGCCTGTAGGATTCATTGTCACGTTATCAAATATGTCGGCTTTCTCAATAGCCTTGAGAAGGTTATCGCTTCAGGAGATGTAGATTTGGTTTGGCTCTGCAATCCAAATAATCCTACAGGGCTGGTGCATAGCAGAGAGAGGTTGTTGCAGATGATAGGCAGATATGTGAAGAGTGTTTTTATCATAGATCAGTCGTACGAATATTTCACGCAAAAGCCGGTTATAGAGGCTGCGGAAGTCAGTTCTTGTAGTAACCTGATATTGCTTCACTCAATGACCAAGCGTTATGCAATTCCAGGGCTAAGACTTGGCTATATTACAGGAAGTGAGAAGATAGTGGAATCGATAAAGAGCATTAGGATGCCGTGGTCGGTGAATGCCCTTGCGGTGAGGGCGGGCAAATATCTGATCTCAGGGAGAGATGTTTCTTGTGCAAAGGTGGAAAATCTGTTGGAGGAGAGCCGTTGGTTGGCAGAAGAGATAAATGCGATAGATATTGATGGAAGACGTCTCTTTGAGGCTATGCCTTCGGATACTCATTATATGTTGGTAAAAATTAACAGCATACCATATAATTCTCATGAAATCAAGGAGATTTTGGCACATAAATATGGTTTGCTTATAAGAGATGCCTCTAATTTTCATTCGTTGGATGATTCTTATTTTAGAATAGCGACGCAGAAGCATGAAGAGAATTTATTGCTGATTGCAGCTTTGATGGAGATAGGGGAGAGCAGCCGGGAGGTTGACTGAAAATATTGAACGGAAATTTTTATTGAGATGATTGTAGTAGCTGGATGGATATTGGATAGGCTTATAGGCGACCCGAAATGGCTGCCTCATCCTGTAGTGCTGTTCGGAAGGATGATCTCTGCCGGCGAGAATTTGTTGAACAGGGGCCGCAACCGCCTCTTCAAGGGGGCTTTTATGTCGCTCTTCTATCTCTTTTTTGTTTTCGCAATTATTTGGATTTTAATGTTCTATGCAGAGAGGGCTGGTATGTGGCTTTATTGCCTCATAGAAGTTGTGGGGGTCTTCTTCTCTCTTGCGGGAAAGACTTTATCAGAGGAGGTGAGGTTGGTTTTTGAAGCTGTAGACAGATCTCTCCCCGAGGGTAGAAAACAGGTGGCGAGAATAGTTGGGAGAGATACTCAGGAGTTGTCTGCACAGGAGATTCGTGCGGCTGCACTTGAGACTCTTGCCGAGAATTTGAGCGATGGCGTTGTTGCTCCGCTTTTTTGGTTTGTTATTGCCGGGTTGCCTGGAATGTTTGCTTATAAGATGGTCAATACATTGGACTCCATGATAGGATATAAAGTTGAACGTTATAGGAAATTCGGGATGATTGCGGCACGCATCGATGATATTGCCAATTTTATTCCTGCGAGGCTTACCGCTTTGCTGATGATAACCGGTCGACCATCGGAATATCTGAGAAGGCTGCTTTTTGTAATTAAATATGGTCACATGCATGCAAGTCCCAATTCTGGATATCCGGAGGCAGCTCTTGCATCAATTCTTAATTGTAGATTCGGCGGAACTCATGACTATTTCGGAGAGAAGGTTTATAAGCCGTATATAGGTGAAAATCACAAGGATTTTACTACCTCCGATATGAAGTTGGCTCTCAGAGTTAACTTAAAAACCGAGCTCTTGGCTTTGATTATTGCAGCTGCTTGCAGTTGGCACGATTGGGGATTTTTAACAAATTATAGTATATAGTAAACTTTTCAGACTTCCGATTTTTTAAATAAACTCTTAATATATAATCGCTTTGAGATAAAGCGCACAATCGTTATCATAAAGAAAATTACTATTACAGAGATCTCCATGAAGAGATTTCTGCCTATAATAGCCATCGCAGTAATTACTTTCGAATCTGTGGAAATTATATTTTTGAGGCTTTTATACGGATACGGATTTTTGCCCCACTTTTGTACGATAACACCCTCATTTATATAAATAAGGCCTCCATTAATTCTATTTAGAGAGATAGCTGTTTTATAATCTGTATATAGTATCTCAACATCGGATAAATCCGGCTTAGCCGTTTCCTGCTCCTCTTTTGGCTGTAACCCAAAGAGAGAGGCGGTCTCTTCCGGTGTCTCTCCGCTAACTATGTAAAAATCGGCTCCTAATGAATTTGCTCTCCTCATTAGTTTAACTATCTTTTTAACCCGACTCTTTCCTATGGTGCTCGCTTTATACAGAGAGACTATAAAGATAGGCTTCTCGGAATGTATTATATCATCTGTTACATACTCGTTTACACTATTCTTTAATGAAAAATTCTGATAGCTCATGTTTGCAATCTGTTCAGTGCTATTTTTGTTCTCTATAGTTTCTGTCTCAATATATCTCCAGGTAGAATCGGGTAAATTATTTAAATCGAACTTTTGGCGCGTCCCATTTTTTTCATAAACAAAAAGCGCTGAGTAGGGCGAATTAATATCGGACGGGTACTCTTCATTGTACTCTCCGGAGTTACTTTGCGCTGCGATATCTGTCCCGGGTTTATATGTACCGAAATCTAATAGCGGATATATTGTAAGTGAAAATGAAGATATACCCAATATAAAGATTAGATAGACAATAATATATATATTCTCCCACTTTCTTGTTGCAATTCGTTTACATTTAAATCTTTGAAAAAACAGAAACAGAATAATTGGCAATAGAAGAATGTTTTTGAGAAAAGTCTCAAAATTGGTGAGTTTAATTATATCTCCGAAGCAGCCGCAATCACTAACCGGCAGTATTGTAAAATTAAGAAAAGTAACAATTGTAAAGAGTGAAATTAGCCCAAGCGCTAACTTTGTAAAAAGATTCATTCTTAGCCCCTTAAGAATACATACACCTATAAGGAACTCAACTGCACATAGAATGAGGCCTAATGGCAGAGCGGCAGCCTTAAGAAATCCGATATGAAAAACATTCAGATATTCTTTTATCTTAAGTTCGGTTCCTATCGGGTCTGCGGCTTTAAAGTACCCCGATATAATAAAAACAACTCCGACAATTATTCTACAGAGAGCTCGAAAATACCTCATAGTTACTTATTTTAAGTTTATTGGTCTTTTGATTGGTAGCAGCGGACTTATTTTTTTGAATATCTCTTCCGGTGGGAGCATCTCTCCCTTGCTGTCGGAACAATTTATACGTATAAAATTTTTATCCGATTCTGTCTGGGCTATATAAAATTTTCTTACGTTACTTTGAAAGTCGATACTTGCCTCATGAATATCTGCCTTTCCGTTCAGATAATCCCGTTCATTACCCTCTCTGTTCTCTTTTAACATTTTATCTACAAAGGAGAGGGGAACATCAAGAAAGAGATTTATATCCGGTTTTGGTATTCCGAAAAGACCGTACTCAGTATCAAATATCCAGTTACGGAGTTTTTGTGCCTCATCGAAGTTATTTAATTTAGAACATTGATAAGCAATATTTGAGTAAACGTAGCGATCTAAAAGTACGGTATAACCCTCATTAATCCATTTGCGGATTATAGTTGCCGCATCGTGTCTGTCCTCGGCAAAAAGGAGCGCCACAAGTTGAGGGTGAACAGTATCAATTGTCCCGAACTCGCCCCTCAGGAAACGTGCAATGAGATTTCCATAAATTGACCCTTCATAGCGTGGAAAATGTAAATATTTGAGATTTACTCCGTTAGATTGAATATATTCCTTCGCCATTTTTACCTGGGTAGATTTTCCTGCACCATCGAGACCCTCAATTACAACTAACATAGATTTTGTTTTTTGTTTTTGTTAACTTTGCCTGCAAATTTACAAAAAAGGGTTGAGAAAAAAGCACCCTCTCACTCGGCCATGGTAATTTATCTGCCTATTAATCTGCAGACATTATTAAAAGTTCGCAATTAACGTTATCAGGCCTGTAACTTACTCTGTTTTTCTTATGGAGAGCGAGACCGATTTATTTGATAGGGACACCCTTAGGTAAGAAGATATTATTTGAATAAGTAAAAGAATAAGTAAAAGAGTTTTTTATTATATGAAAGATTGGAGTATAATGTCGGATAAGATGATTTTAGCTGCAAATAATAATGATATTGGTAGTAAAGTTGACAGCAGCAGTAATTGCACTCGCAATGCCGGCGGCCATAATAAAGGTGTTAATATTAATGGCAAAGATGCAATTATGACCGAAGTTTCGGTCATGGGTATCATAAACGTGAATGAGGAGTCCTTCTATGCGGCCAGCAGGTGCAAAGGAGTTGACTCTTTTGAAGAGCGTATGAATAGTATGTTTGTTGCAGGAGCTGATATTATAGATATTGGGGCCTGCTCAACGAAACCTGGTTCTACGCCCGTTTCCGAGGAGAAAGAGTGGGAAAATTTACGTGAAATTCTTAAAGTGTTTCGTAGAAGCGGATTTGTGGGAGATGGAAAGACAAGTTTTATGGGTGGGCTGAAGATATCAATAGACACCTTCAGGGCGGAGATAGTTCGTAGGGTGTACGATGAGATAGGCCCCTTTATTGTAAACGATATTTCAGCTGGCGAGGATGATATTAATATGCTCAAAAGAGTTGGCGAACTTAAACTTCCCTATATTGCTATGCATAAGCGTGGTACTCCTAATACTATGCAGAGTTTGTGTAATTATCCAGATGGAGTTGTGAATGAGGTAATCAACTATTTCAACTCTTTTAGCGACAAGGCGAAATTCTACAATATTAGCTCCTATATGATTGATCCCGGTTTCGGGTTTGCCAAGACTGTAGCGCAGAACTATGAGTTATTGAATGGTTTACATAGAATAATAAGTGAGGTAGAGGGTCATTCCGGTGCATACAGGCCTTTGCTTGCCGGACTTTCCAGAAAATCTATGATTTGGCGTCCTTTGGATATTACTCCGGAGGAGGCTTTGCCTGCTACCGTTGCGCTTAATCTTCAGTGCCTTCTTAACGGCGCCTCCGTCATTAGGGTTCATGATGTTAAGGAGGGGGTTCAGACCCGTATTTTATATAATCTTATCGTTGGATAAGAGGCTCTCAGCTCTGCTTTCTATATTGCTGTAATACGCATCTGTGGGAGTGCTAATGCAATTTTTACAGAGCACGCCTGAGCAGTGAAAGGTTATGGGTCATAAGGAACCATGAATCGTTTCAATTCATAAGGAGTTGGCTACTCAATGAATTAGGAGCGTCGGGGAACTTTTATAAAGTTCTCTTTATCTCAACAATCTGGTATGCTTCAATAACGTCACCAACTTTTATGTCGTTGTAACTCTCTATATTAAGACCGCAGTCATATCCGCTTTGCACCTCTTTGACATCGTCCTTGAAACGTTTTAGAGATCCGAGTGTTCCTGTATGGACAACTATACCATCGCGAATTACACGTACTTTAGCTGTTCTGGTGAGTTTGCCCTCTTTAACCATACATCCTGCAATCGTTCCAACTTTAGAGATCTTGAAGGTCTCTCTTACCTCTGCTGTTGCGGTTATCTCCTCCTTCTCTTCCGGAGCAAGCATTCCCTCTATACCGCTCTTAACCTCATTTATTGCATCGTATATTACGGAATACATACGAATTTGTATACCCTCTTTATCTGCAATTTTTCTTGCGTTGGATGAAGGTCTTACCTGGAATCCTACAATAATTGCATTGGAAGCGGCTGCAAGCAGAACATCAGATTCTGAGATTGCTCCTACAGCCTTGTGAATTACATTTACATGTATCTCCTCTGTTGAGAGTTTTATTAAGGAATCCGATAATGCCTCAATTGAGCCATCCACATCTCCTTTTACAATAATATTGAGCTCCTGGAAGTTTCCTATTGCAATTCGGCGTCCGATCTCCTCAAGCGTAATATGCTTTTGAGTCTTTAGTCCCTGTATTCTTATTAATTGTTCTCTCTTGTTGGCAATATCTCTTGCCTCTTTCTCATCTTCAAAGACATTGAACTTTTCACCTGCGGTAGGAGCACCATTAAGTCCGAGTACGGAGACTGGAGTAGATGGGCCGGCAGTTTCTATTCTTTGGCCGCGCTCGTTGAACATTGCTTTCACTCTTCCGGTGAAACATCCACTGAGCATTATATCACCTATGCGCAGCGTACCACCCTGGACGAGTATTGTAGCAATATATCCACGTCCCTTATCGAGAGCGGATTCTATTACCGTACCTGTAGAACGTTTGTTTGGATTAGCCTTAAGATCCAAAATATCAGCCTCTAAAAGAACCTTATCCAAAAGCTCGTCAACTCCTATCCCCTTTTTAGCGGAGATCTCCTGGCACTGATATTTTCCGCCCCACTCTTCAACTAACAGATTCATCTGAGAAAGTTGTTCTCTTATCTTTTCCGGATTTGCACCCGGCTTATCTATTTTGTTTATAGCAAAAATCATTGGGACTCCCGCTGCTTGAGCATGGTTTATCGCCTCTTTTGTTTGTGGCATTATAGCATCATCGGCAGCGATGATTATGATTACCAAGTCTGTAATTTGTGCTCCTCTTGCGCGCATTGCAGTAAAAGCTTCGTGACCCGGAGTATCAAGGAATGTAATCCTCCTTCCGTTCTGGAGTTTTACATTATAAGCTCCTATATGTTGCGTTATTCCGCCTGCCTCTCCTGCTATTACATTTGCATTTCTTATATGGTCGAGCAAAGAGGTTTTACCATGGTCTACGTGTCCCATTACAGTAACAATAGGGGGCCTTGGAAGCAGATCTTCCGGTTTATCCTCCTGATTCTCCTCCTTAATTGTCTCCTGAATCTCGGCTGTTACGAAATCTACTTTATACCCGAACTCTTCCGCTACAAGAACCAGTGCTTCGGCATCGAGCCTCTGGTTAATTGAAACCATAAGCCCCAAATTCATACATGCCTCTATTACACCTGTTACTGGAACGCTCATCATTATAGAGAGTTCGTTAACCGTAACAAACTCCGTAACCTTTAGAGTCATGCTCTCCTTCTCCTGTTTCTGCTCTACCTCCTGCAACTTTTGGCTCTGGATTTCTCTCTTTTCCTTTCTGTATTTTGAACCTTTTGTCTTGCCTTTTCCCTCTACCATTCTCTGATAGGTCTCTTTAATCTGCTTTTGTACGGCATCTTCATCTACCTCGGTATGAACAGGTTTAAACCTGTCTTTTCTATTGTGCTTTCCACCTACGTTATTAGGCTTTGCATTATTTTGATTTTGAGGCCTATCGTTATTCCTGTTATTATTATTATTATTATTATTATTATTATTATTGTTTTTGCTTACCTCTTTAGAAACATCCACCTTCTCCTTTTGCTTATGGATTCTTTCTCTTTTACCCTTATTCCTGAAATCGGGACCGCTCTTCTTCTTCTCTTTTTCAAATTGAGAAAGGTCTATTGTTCTTTTGATTACCGGGCCGGTGAGCTTTTCCACTTTGGTCTCTATGTGTTCAATAACAACCGGTGCAGGAGCAGCATCGGCCTGTTTACCCCTCTCCTTATCGGAGAATTTATTATTCATATTATGCTGCTTTTGAGGGTTATTAGGTTGTTTGGACTGATTATTCTGTTTATAGTTGTTTTGTGTAGGATTCTTGATGTACTGATCCTTAGGCTTTTCGGGAGTTATTGCCTTAGGTGATATTATAGGCTCCTGTTTGTGAATCTCCTCTTTAGGTTGCTCAATACTATTAACATTGGAGTGTTGTGAAGGTTGAATAAGGGGTTCTTCTTTTTTTGGCTCAACTGATATTGGCTCGATTGCCTTTTGTTCCACTTTTACCTCTTCATGAATCTCGTTCGGTTGAACAGGTTTTGTCTCCTCCTTTGCGGCAGGCTTGTCGAGGTCTATCTTGCCAAGAATTTTAGGCCCTTTTACCTCATCGTAGGTTGTTTTAATAAAGAGCTCCTTCTGTTGAGGCTCCTCTTTCTGTTCTTCGGCGGCCTTCTCCTGTTCCATAAGATCTTTTACCTTGATGGCGATTTTCTTGGACTCCTCCTTTA
>CAYLGW010000016.1:10208-26058 GCA_964383385.1 uncultured Muribaculaceae bacterium | reverse complement strand
TCCTGTTCCATAAGATCTTTTACCTTGATGGCGATTTTCTTGGACTCCTCCTTTACGATCTGCTCCTTTTTGAACTCCTTTTCAATTAAAGAATATTCTTCGGCAGAGATTCTGGCGTTAGGATTTGATTCCACTGCGATTCCCTTTTTTGAAAGGAATTCCACAAGAGTTCCCATCCCTATGTTGAACTCTTTAAGTACTTTGTTGATTCTTATGTTATCGTTAACCGTCATATTTACCTCCCGATTTAATTACTTATTTGTTAATCTTCAAATTCAGCCTTCAAAATTCGCTGAATGTCTTTTACAGTCTCCTCTTCCAGATCCGCTCTCTTTACGATTTCGGATACGGGCAATGCAAGGACACTTTTGGCAGTATCGCAGCCGATACCCTTAAGCGCATCAATAATCCACTGATCAATTTCATCGCTGAACTCTGTGAGAAGTACATCCTCTTCTTCTCCCTCTTCAGGTTCTCTGAAGACCTCTATTTCCGTACCTACGAGCATGCTGGCAAGTTTGATGTTGCTGCCACCCTTACCGATAGCGAGCGAAACTTCAGATGGTTTAAGTGAGACATATATCTTACCATCCTCGTCGCTAATCTTTATAGATGAGATCTTTGCCGGACTAAGAGCTCTCTGTACCAGAAGCTGGGTATTTGCAGTCCAGTTTATGATATCGATATTCTCATTCCTAAGCTCCCTTACTATACCATGTATTCTTGAACCTTTTACGCCTACGCAAGCTCCAACCGGATCAATACGATCATCGTACGATTCAACAGCCACTTTTGCTCTCTCTCCCGGCATTCTCACAATTTTTTTAATTGTTATCAGTCCGTCAAATATTTCGGGAACCTCCTGCTCGAAAAGTCTTTCGAGGAACACTGGCGATGTTCTTGATAGTGTTATTATTGGAGTATTATTCCTCATTTCAACCTTTGAAACCACTGTTCTTACCGAGTCTCCCTTTCTAAAGAAATCTGATGGAATTTGTTCTGTTTTAGGTAGTAAAAGTTCGTTGCCCTCTTCGTCCATAACAAGAACCTCTTTTTTCCATACCTGATAAACCTCTCCAACCAAAATCTCTCCGATTCTATCTTTATAGGCCTTGTAGAGATTTGTTTTCTCTATATCCATAATTTTTCCTGATAGATTTTGTCTAAGGTTAAGTATGCCCCTTCTTCCGAAACTCGAAAGTTTTACCTCCTCGGTGAAATCTTCACCTACCTCGTAGGTCGAATCCGATTTTTTTGCCTCTTCAAGTGAAATTTGAGTATTTGAGTCCTCAACTGTCTCAACGATAGTTCTGTTTCTCCATATTTCAAAGTCTCCCTTGTCGATATTGATGATAATATCAAAATTGTCGGAAGTTCCGTACATCTTTACAAGTTGTGCGCGGAAGATCTCTTCCAAAACGCTCATCATTGTTGGACGATCAATATTCTTGTGCTCCTTGAATTCGGCAAATGTGCTTACTAAGTTTAGCCCTTCCATATATTTTTATTATTTGAATTTTATTACTGGTTTACAATATTTTATAGAATCTATGGTGAATTCCTCTTTACGTTCTGTTCTCTCTTTTCTCTTCTTCCCCTCTACTCTTTCGAGAGATTCGGTGGTAATTTCAATTTTATTATCAGAGTACCCCGATAATTTTCCCCTAATCTTTTTTCCGGCCTTTTGTACTATCTCAACCTCTTGCCCAATGAATTTTAAATATTGTCCGGGTACTTTGAATGGCTGGTCTAATCCTGCAGAGCCTACGATCAGGGAGTAATCCTCCTCATCTCTGTTGAATTTGCTTTGAACAATTGAATCAATCTCTTCGCAGTTTTCGATAGTTACCGAGCCTTGTTCCGATTCGATTGTTATCTCAATATCATTCTCTTTAGAGACTATAATATCAACAATGAAAAGTCCGTTCTTTTGCAAATATTCTGTAATTATATGCTCTATATCGGTTTTCTTGATCATAAATATCTGATTTAAAGTAGGTACAGTTCAGAGAATGAAAAATGGCGACTTTTAGTCGCCATCTTCTTATCTCTCTTTTTTACCGCTGCAAATATATGTATTATTAATGAGTTATCCAAATTTTTATTAATTTTGCAGGCAAATAAAGAATGATTTATGGAAGTGACAGCAGAAAGAATCGCCCAACATTTTAATGGGCAAATAATAGGAGATCCGAGTGTCAAGGTCTCTTCTGTGGCAAGAATAGAGAGCGGAAAGCCGGGCAATATCTGCTTTTTGGCTAACCCTAAATATGAACACTATTTACATCAGAGTAAAGCAAGCATAGTAATAATCAATAAAGAGTTTATTCCTAAAGAGCCTATTATTCCTACCCTTATTGTGGTTGATAATGCTTATGAGGCTGTTGCTTCTTTGTTGGATCTACTTAATTCTCTTAAGCGTTCGCTTCGCAGCGGCCGCGCTTTTTTTTCAAAATGCGAACGTGGAGTAAAACGTGGTAAGGGTTCCTATCTCGGAAGATTTTCCTATATGGGTTTTGGTAGCTCTATAGGCAAGAGGACTCAGGTATACGAGCAGGTATATATAGGGAACAATGTTAAGATAGGGGATGATGTTGTTCTTTATCCGGGAGTTAAGATTTACGAGGGGTGCATCATTGGTAATAATTGTATATTACACTCAAATGTCGTAATAGGCTCGGACGGGTTCGGTTTTGCTCCTACTACAGACGGTTCATATAAAAAGATACCTCAAACAGGTAATGTAGTAGTTGAGGATGATGTTGAAATAGGGGCCAATACCGTAGTAGACAGATCTACAATGGGCTCTACCTTTATCCGTAAAGGTGTTAAGCTCGATAATCTAATCCAAATTGCTCATAATGTGGAGATAGGCAAGAATACCGTGATAGCCGCACAGTCCGGTGTAGCCGGTTCGGCTAAAATAGGAGAAAGTTGCCAGTTGGGCGGTCAGGTAGGTGTCTCTGGGCATATTTCAATTGCGGATAAGACCAAGATAGGGGCTCAGTCGGGGATTATGGGGAACATTAAGAAAGAGGGCTCCATATTTATGGGTTCTCCGGCTTTTGATTATAAAGAGTATCTTAAATCATATGCAATTTTTAGGTCTCTACACAAATCGAGATAATTTTGTACATTTGCAACCAAAATACATTTTATGAATTTAAATAAACAGCACACTCTTTTAAAAGAATATATATTTAATGGTAAGGGGCTTCATACGGGAAGATTGGTGGAGATGAAACTAAAGCCTGCACCTGTAAATCACGGAATAAAATTTCACAGAACAGATATTGGCGACGATGCCTTTATTGAGGCGCATGTGGATTATGTGACAACCACCGCGCGTGGTACCACACTCGAGAAGGGGGAGATAAAGATCTCCACACTTGAGCATCTTATGGCGGCTCTGTATGGTCTTCAGGTAGATAATGTGCTGATAGAGATAAATGCACAGGAGGTGCCTATTTTGGATGGCAGTGCAAGACTGTATTCGGAGGCCATTACTGCAGACGGGCTTTGTGAGCAGGAGGCCGAGAGAGATTATCTTGTAATAAAGGAGAAGATGGTATGCCGTGATGAGCAGTCGGGGTCTGAAATAATATTGATGCCCGATAATGAGTTCGCATTGGATCTTATGATAGACTACAACTCTAAGGTTTTGGGTAATCAATATGCAAGATTCAATACATCGGTAGATTTTGCAAAGGAGATTGCTCCATGTAGGACTTTTGTCTTTTTCCATGAATTGGAACCGCTTTTTAAGAATAATCTAATAAAGGGAGGAGACCTCGATAACGCAATAATTATTGTAGAGCATCATGTCCCTCAGTCGGAATTGGATCGGTTGGCCGGTATATTTAAGGTGAATACTTTGGAAAGAGCTCCTGAGGGTTATTTGAATCATTTGGAGTTGAGATTCTCAAATGAATGTGCAAGACATAAACTGCTCGATATATGCGGCGATTTTGCACTGGTGGGGAAACCTTTGAAAGCAAGGGTTATAGGCTATAAAACAGGACATAAGATCAATACCAGTATGGCGAGAAATTTGAGAGAACTTGCTTTGAAACAAAATTATTAATTAATAAATATAAAGTTTGAGCTGTGTGGATAAAAATAAGATTGTCATGCTCTTACGTAAATCAAAAAATATTTAGTAGTGATGAAAAAAGAGATTGAAGTACCAAAATACAACCCTTGTGCAGACCCCGTAATGGATATAAGTTCCATAAAAAGACTCTTACCCCATCGTTCACCATTTTTGATGGTAGATAGAATAATAGAGATAGGAGAGGATTACGTTGTAGGGATCAAAACAATAGGTGTAAACGAATGGTATTTTCAAGGTCATTTCCCAAGTGAGCCTGTAATGCCGGGCGTTCTTATTGTTGAGGCTATGGCACAGACAGGAGGCATCCTTGTTCTGAAGGATGTTGATGAACCTGAAAAATACTCAACATATTTTGCCAAAATTGACAATACGAGATTTAAAAAGAAGGTTATCCCTGGCGATGTGCTCGTTATGAGGCTTCAAATAACAGAACCTATGAGGAGATCCATTATATGTATGCACGGCGAGGCCTTTGTCGGTAATGAACTTGTATGTGATAGTGATATGCTTGCTCAAGTAATAAAAAACAAATAAAACCGTATGAATAATTCTTTTGTGCACCCGAACGCCAAAATTGGCGCAAATGTGGTAATAGAGCCTTTTTGTTATATAGCAGAAAATGTAGAAATAGGCGATGGTTGCCACATAGGTCCCCATGTAACAATTTACGATTATGTAAAGATGGGGAAAAACTGCCAGGTTTTTCCGGGCGCTGCAATAGGGGCTATCCCTCAGGATCTCAAATTTTTAAATGAGGTTTCTCATGTAGAGATAGGCGATAATGTGACAATTAGAGAGTGTGCTACAATACATAGGGGTACAGCAGCCAGCGGCAAAGGTACTACGAGAATCGGTAATAATACCCTTGTTATGGCCTATGCACATGTGGCTCATGATTGTAATGTCGGGAATCATGTTATTCTTGTAAGTTATGTCGGACTTGCAGGAGAAACGGATGTCGATGACTGGGCTATTATAGGAGGAGCCTCTGCGGCTCACCAGTTTAGTAAGATAGGAGCTCATGCCATGCTCTCGGGCGGGTCTATGATAGGCAAAGATGTTCCTCCTTATGCACTTGCTGGGAAACGTCCTCTCTCTTTTTGCGGGATTAATATTGTCGGACTCAGACGTAGGGGTTTTACAAATGAGCAAATTGAGAATATACGCGATATATATCGTGTAATTTATCAGGAGGGTTATAATGTAACCGATGCTTGCAAAAAGGTTGCTGCCGAGTTTCCTGATACTCAAGAGAAGAAGGTTATTTTGGATTTTATTTCCGCATCAAAGAGGGGCATAATCAGATATAATCCTAATGTTGCTGCAGACGAATAACAGTACTCTTTCCTCTTCAAAAAGTTTAATATCTCCCGGCAGTTCAATTCTGTCCGGGAGTGTTTCTTGTCTGCTCTCGTCTGCTTATTTCCCTCCTCTGGACTATTTTGTGGCAATGGTAAATACTAAGCAGACCTACATTGAGGCGCAGGAGAGATATCAGAAGCAGTCGTACCGGACAAGAACTCATATTTATAGCTCCGAGGGGGTGTATCCTCTCTCTGTACCTGTAATGCGTGGTGGTTCTTCTCGTGATCACAGGGTTCCAATAAAGGAGATTAAAATAGATTATTCCGAAAACTGGATACAGCAGCATCAGCGCGCAATGATTGCCGCATACATGAATTCTCCCTATTTCGAATACTATGCAGATGATTTTTTTTCAATCCTCAATAAAAAAGAGACTTTCCTTTTTGATTTGAACAACAGCCTTCTCTCGTTATTGATTGAACTTATAACTGTTAATGTAAAGGTTGAGTATACGGAGAGTTATGAACAGCCCTCCTTACTCTTTCCAGATGGAGTGTCGGGGTACTTTCACCCCTCATATTCTGCCTCTCCTATTGTGGATTTGAGATCTAAAATTCATCCGAAATATAGTGGAGAATCTCTCCTGAGCGAGATGGGCATGGAAAAGCCCTATTTCCAAGTCTTTTCCCGGAAACAGGGCTTTATCTCAAATTTATCTATTTTAGATCTTCTCTGTAACGAGGGACCTAACAGTATCTCTTTCCTTCGAAAAGTTAAAATCTGATTCCTATAGTTACAAGTAGTTTCCACCAGCCGGTTTTGTTAGTGCCTTCCGGTGCCATTTGACTTCCTACTGAATCGTAAAGTGTAAAGATGCTCTTATCCTTTTTAAGCAGTTGCTGATAAGCTACATCCATAAATAACCCGTTTGATGAAATATATCCAAATCCTACAGAACCAATATGTTTCTCGCTCTCAAGATGTTTGTATTTCTGTGTCATAGGGTTTGAATAGTATTGATAACCTAATCTGAACGCAGTATTTTTAGCAGGGGTCACCTCAAGTCCGGCTCTTAGAATATCTACGTCACCATAGTAACTCTTTATTGCGTCGTTGTCTATATCAAAAGAGAAGTTATCTCCATCTCTATCGTTAAGCTTTGCTGAGGAATAATCTACATGCTCATAATCTACACTCAGTGCTCCAAATCCCGGATAGGCGATTGCTGCTCCTACGCTGAATCTGAAAGGAGTATTCAGTCTGTAGTCGAATGTTCCCAAAGGGGAGATGAGATTTTGAGAATAGCCGTCAGAAAAGGCGGATGAGGTGGATTCTTCCCACTTGTCGGTAAGATACATCCATGTCGGGGTACTGACAGTTGCACCTAATCTTAACCAGGTGAAAGGCAGATAAATTATACCTGCTTTAAAGTTAAATCCTGTTCCGCTTGTTTTTTGGGTATATCTATGATTGAATTTTACAAATCCGGTTCTGAAATCATTGGGATTCACAGAACTTTCCGAGTAGTTTTCTGTTGTTTTGTACCAGACGCTCTTTATACCGATATTGGCTCCTATGAAGAGTTTATTTGAGAAGTTTCCTCCAATATTAATTACAGATGAGGTAATATTGCCCTTTGTTTCAGTAGTGAATCTTTGCCTCAAATCTCCTCCAATGAAGATATTTTGGCCGTTTAGATTCTCTGTAGCAGCAATGTACTGGTTATTTGTCCCGGGAAGTGTATCGAGTAGTGATGTATTCCAACTTAGGATGGAATTCCACAATCCGGATCCCAAATTATAGAAAGGATCGTTGCTGCTGTTAATATCCATCTTGTTTGCTGTAACACCGTTAGTGCGGTCTGCAAGACTGCTTAGCCAACTGGATTTATTAGTTACACCGCTTGCGCTGGTTGTATTTGTAAAGTTATTCTGCTTATTTACAACAACACCTAAGTTCCAATTAATCAACCCGTTATTTTTCCTACCAGTAGAAAAAGAGCCTACATAACCGAAATTAGCTATACCGAGTCTTGTATAATTATCGGACATACTATTTCCGAGGTAGTTGGTCTTTGAGGTAGCTGTTGTTATAGAGGGGGTAAAGGTAAATTCGGAATATCTGAACACTCCCGATGACGCTGGATTAATTGTCAATGCTCCCACATCACCTCCGAGGGCTGTAAAGGCATTTCCCATGGCGACACTTCTTGCCGTTCCCTCATAATTCTCCTTTGAAAAATTTAGTGCATCGCTTGCATATTGAGTTTGTGCCCGCAGTAAACTAATAGAAGTTATAAATAGGCCACATAATATAATTTTCTTCATATGTCTAAAATTAATTTAAATATAATGATAGTCTCTATTTTTTTATAGTCACTATCTTCTGTAAGTTGAACCTCCGCCGCTCGAACCTGAACCGCTTGAACTTGAGCCGGAAGAGCTGCTGCCGGATGAATTTGAAGATCTGCTATAAGACTGTGAAGAGTTAGATGACGAACTTCTCGAATAAGAGGAGTTGTTGTTATAACTGCTTCTGTTACTATTACTGTTCTGATTAGCAGGACGGTTAGTCACACTTTGGCCCTGAGTGCCGTATTGGCTTTGGCTCGGTACCGGATTGGAAGCCCTCCTATAGGTGGATTGAGGATTACTTTTATACTGACCATTACCATTGCTAATATCGTTTGCAGGAGTGTATCTTACTCCGTTATAGGTCTGCTGGCCTTTATTGTTCTGCTGATTATTACCACCGCGGTTATAGGTGCTTCCGCTTCTTGTGTATGAACCTTGTCCTTGAACGTTTCCGTTATTCTGTCCTGTCCCGTTATAGATATTGCCGTTACTCTGGTTCCCCTGATTTCCTGTAGTGTTACCGCCTCTTGTATATGTGGTATTACCTCTTACCGGTGCATTGGAGTTAGGCCTTTCATCTCTGATATTATTTCCTGAATAGATACCGTTATTGTATCCGTTCTTATCTCTTACGGTGTTCATTTGAGGTCTTCTGGTAACGCTTCCCATAGAGGCGTTGCTCCCATACTGACCGCCATTCTGAGGTCTGTACCCGTTTCCCATATTGTTATAAGAGGGATAACTTTCTCTCTTGCCGTAATATACATCTCTTCCCCTGCGATTTCCGGGGTACCATCCTCCGTTGTGTCCCCAGTGATGGTCGTGATACCAAGGATTGTATATACCTCCGTAGTACCATGGGTCGTACCAGCCGCCATACCAGCCACCGTACCATGGATCATTCCATCCATATACTCCTGCGTACCAGCCGTTGTACCATGAATAACCGATGTTCCATCTTGGTCCCATCCAAGAATAGTAGTATCCGTAATAGGGATTATACCAACCCGTACCCCATGTAATCCAGTTAGGTCTGTACCATCTGTCGTAGTACCCTCCCCACCAAGGACTATACCATGGATCTTCCCAGAATCCTCCGAAAGAGATATTAACGGTGTATGTTGGTGAATCGAACTTTTTTAATCTGGCCTCATAACTCTCGTCATCGTCCATAATGGAGTAAGTGACGTTAGGGTCATATTGGATATTAACCTGATTAGTATCCCCGACATAAATTGTCTGGGTGCCGTTACTCGATGAAGAAGATACCTGATCTCTTCTCGATGCTGTACTTGTTGTATTGGATTCGTTTAGTGCTCTGTAGGTTTTTGCCTGTAGTCCGGTTGCTTCTGCCTGATTTGAATATGAAGTACTTCTTGCGGCATTCTCATCATAATTATAATAGATGCCGTTTTGGTATGCTTGTGAATTAGAAGCTTTGTTGTATGTCCCACAAGAGACAAGGAAATATGTTCCTGCCAATAGTGTAAATAATGTGTAGTTTTTCATTTTTACCTCCTGTGTTGAAATTATTTTGTATTTTTGCAACTTAATTATTAACAAATGTATCAAAAATTATTCCATATTTGGAATAAAATTATTTATTAGACATAAAATGGCAAAGGAAGTAACAAGCAAAGAGGAAAACTATTCTCAATGGTACAATAATCTCGTGGTTAAGGCCGATCTTGCAGAGAACTCTGCGGTTAGGGGTTGTATGGTCATAAAACCTTATGGGTATGCAATTTGGGAGAAAATGCAGGCTCAACTAGATAAAATGTTTAAGGAATCAGGGCATCAAAATGCCTATTTTCCGCTCTTTATTCCTAAATCCTTTTTGAGCAGAGAGGCGGAGCATGTTGAAGGATTCGCAAAAGAGTGTGCAGTGGTAACTCATCACAGATTGATGGCCTCTCCAGACGGAAAAGGTTTGGTAGTTGATCCCGATGCTAAGTTGGAGGAGGAACTTGTTGTAAGGCCGACTTCCGAGACCATTATTTGGAATACATATAAAAATTGGATAACATCCTATAGAGATCTTCCCATTCTGTGCAATCAGTGGGCGAATGTTGTGAGATGGGAGATGCGTACAAGACTTTTCCTCAGGACTGCCGAATTTTTGTGGCAGGAGGGGCATACTGCCCATGCAACTTCTCAGGAGGCTGTTGATGAGACCAGAACAATGGTTGATATTTATGCCAAGTTTGCGAGAGAATATATGTCGCTTCCTGTTGTTGTTGGCCACAAGAGTGAGTCGGAGAGATTTGCGGGAGCTGTTGATACCATGTGTATCGAGGCCATGATGCAGGATGGTAAGGCCTTACAGGCAGGAACGTCTCATTTTCTCGGTCAGAATTTTGCCAAGGCTTTTGATGTTAAATATACTACAAAAGAGGGAAGTTCGGAATATGTATGGGCTACTTCATGGGGTGTTTCCACAAGACTTATGGGTGCCCTCATTATGGCTCATGGCGATAATAATGGATTGGTTCTTCCTCCGAAACTTGCCCCTATACATGTAGTTATGGTGCCTGTGTTCAAAACAGAAGAGGAGCATAAGGCTGTTATTGAGAAGATGACGGAATTTAAGGAGCAGATGGGGAGATGTGGCTTAGTAGTTAAGATAGATGACCGCGATAATCTTAGAAGCGGCTTTAAATATGCGGAATGGGAGTTGAAAGGAGTGCCTGTAAGAATTTCAATGGGACCTCGTGATATGCAAAATATGACAGCAGAAGTTGTAAGAAGGGATACTTTGGAGAAAGAATTCGTATCTTGGGACAATCTGGTTAAACATGCGGAAGAGCTTATGGAGATTATCCAGAAAAATATTTACGACAAAGCACTCAGCTTCAGAGCTGCAAATACCTACAAGGTAGAGACATGGGAAGAGTTCAAGAAGAAGATAGAGGAGGGTGGATTCCTGCTTTGCCACTGGGATGGAACAAAAGAGACGGAGGCTAAGATTCAAGAGGAGACAAAAGCTACCATAAGATGTATTCCTGTTGATACTGATGTAATAATGGAGGAGGGCAAGTGCGTTTATTCAGGTAAACCTTCTCATCAGAGAGTTATTTTTGCAAGAGCTTACTAAAATTTTAATTTATATATGGGAACAGATCCGTTACCGCAATCTAAAATATTGGAATTGCTTGGTACTAAAGCAGGTGTAAAGGCTGCTGTTTTTGACCAGGCTCTCGAAATCTTCAATCAGTTGAAGGATGTGCTCAGCGAAATGAGCAACGATCTTAATGAGTCGCTTGATGAAGCCGGCAATAAAAGAATTAAATTAGAGTACCGCGACAGAGGAAAATTTGAGGCGGAACTTAAATTTGCCGATGATGTTTTGGTCTTCAGTATGCATACAGATATTTTCCAATTCGACAGAGACCACGCAATATGGAAAAACAGCTATGCAAAGGAGTCTCCGGCTAATACCTATTGTGGCGTAATAAGCGTTTACAATTTTTTGTCGGATTCCTTAAAATATAATAGACTTGAGGATTTAGGCTATCTGGTTGCAAGGCTTTTCGTAAATAAGGAGAGATATTTCTTTATTGAGGGAAAGAGGCAGAAGATGCAGAAAATCTCCGCGTTCGGGAGATATCTTTTAGATAAGGAGGCTCTTGTTACCTTTGTTGAGCAGGCTATGACCTATACTCTTTCATTCGATTTGCTCGTGCCGCCGTACGACCTTGTAAAGGTTGCAAGTTTAGAACAGATCAATACAAAGATAGAAAGCACCCAGATGAAGACAGGTAAAAGGATGGGTTACAAGTATAATTCGGATGATGTGTTATCGGAGGATTAATTTTGTACTCTCAGTTTTTTAGATAAATAGTTGAATAAATATATGATTCTTCGCCGGATAAAAATTGTTGCAGTTTTGTTATGCATATTCTTGCAGTTCACTCTTTGTGCTCAGAATCGCAAAATTGCGAAGGGGCGTGACACTAGCGCGCGTACTCAGATTGATTCAAATCTCTCCAATGCACAGAATATATTAAAAATTATTGGCGGGCAAACCCCTGTGCCGGTGATAAGTTATGAACCTGTGGCTCCTCCAAGATATTGGACGAAGGGTATGCTTACCCAATTAGGTTTTTCTCAGGTATCGCTTACTAATTGGGCTGCCGGAGGTACCGGGTCTGTGGCGATGAATGCCTATGTAAATATCAATAATAATTATGCTAAGGACCATATCTTTTGGGATAACAGATTGCAGCTCTCTTTCGGTTTTATACAGTCGTTTGATAGAGGCTATAGGAAGAGTGATGATAAAATAATATTAGATAGTAAATTAGGTTATTCGGCATTCAAGCACTTCTATCTATCTGCTGCTTTCAATTACAGGTCGCAATTTACTCCCGGATTTGAATATCCTAACGATACAACTTCTAAAATGGTCTCTCAGTTTATGTCTCCGGGATACTTCTCTTTAGGATTGGGACTTGATTATAAACCAGACAGTAAGATCATTACTGTAACTTTCTCTCCCCTTACTCTCAATACAGTTGTCGTTACAACAAAAAGTCTCAGAACCAAATATGGAAATAAGATAGATGAGCCGTTAAGATGGGAGGTCGGTGCTCAATTGACCGGAAATTTGGAATATACCTACAGAGATATTAAAATCTCCTCAAAATTATCCTTCTTTTCCGATTATCTTAATAAACCGCAAAATATTCAGATATATTGGGATGTAAATGCTAACTACAAGGTAAACAAGTTTCTTACGGCTTCCCTTAGGACGAACTTAATATATGATAATAATATTCTCATTGCAAATAAGAGCGGTCATTTAGCTCCCCGTGTTCAGTTTAAAGAGGTATTGAGTTTGGCCTTTTCTTATACTTTTGGAGAATTTAAGAAATAGATCATGCAAAAGAGGTTCGATAAGCATCTTCAGGAGATGCTGCATCCCTCAGCAGGAGGCGGCCAGACTCCCTATTCAGACTGCGAGGCGTTCTCATATTGTGTTACAGGTGGCAAAGCTCACTCTTTAAGCGAGGCTGATCTCTCCGAAGGCCGGACGACCAAAGGTGAATTTAGTGCGGGCCCTATTCCTGGCGGAGGTAGGGTCGATGCCCCTTATAAAGTTATCGCCGGGGTAAGCGGTGGCGCCGATTCCGTCTGTATGTTGAAGTTGTTGTGTGGTTCCTATTTGAACTTGCAAGTCTCGGTGGCTCATATGAATTTTTCCCTTAGAGGTGTAGAAAGTGATGAAGATGAGACTTTTGTTAAATTACTGGCTGAGTCCGAAGGGCTCCCGTTTTATACCAAACGTGTTGATACTCATGAATATGCCTGTCGTAATTCTCTCTCTATAGAGATGGCTGCACGGGAGCTTAGGTATAACTGGTTTTATGAGCTTATGCACTCTCAGGGTGCCGATTTTCTTGCCATTGCGCATAATGCCAATGATAATGCGGAGACTTTGCTTTTGAATCTGACGCGTGGTACAGGTTTACGTGGTATTTGCGGTATTATGGAGCGTTCCAAGTTTTCCTTAATGGGTACAAGTGTGAAGAGACACACTTTTACCCAGCGACAACCCGAATTTTTTGATATTATAAGGCCGTTACTTATTTTTCGCCGAGAGGAGATAGAGAGTTTTCTCTCTAAATATGAGATTAAATTCAGGATAGATAGAACAAACTCAGATATAGAATTTTCGAGGAATAGAATACGGAATGTAGTTTTGCCTGAATTGATGCGGATAAATCCCTCCATTATAGAGAGACTCAATAGGAATATCTCTAATTTTAATGCTGCCCGTTCTTTTGTGGAAAGTGTGTTGCCGGAGTATCAAAAAAGGTTTTTTTCCTCAGGTAAGGAGGATTATGGAACCTCAAGGGTAGAGTATCTCAGATTTTTATTTGATTCTCAGTATCTTAAGTGTTCGATAGTAATATCTGCCTTATTACGTAATAGGGAGGCTGGATTTCTGCTTTTTGACTCTTTAGAGAGGTTCGGGTTTAATGCCGATACGGTTGAGGGTATTCTATGCTCTGCCAAGAGAGCTGATGAGGCGCGTAAATTTTTTACCGAAGGATATGTCGCGGTAGTGGAGAGAGGAAAGATAAAGGTTTATGATTTGGCTCTCTCCTCTTTGCCCGATAGTGTAGAGATAGATAACTCTATTTTGGAATGTGGTAAATGGATACCTTATGGTAATTTTAAGATTCAATTATCCTCTGTTGACAATCTCTTTAACACCTCTGTAGAGGATGAATCGACTATTTCTGCGAAAAATTTTCAGGAAGGTTCTGCTGTTAAGGAGTTCAGAGCTTTTGGGGAGGGGGCGTTAAGGATCTCTGCGGAGGAGCTTAAGTTTCCTCTTTTTCTACGGCCTGTTCATAAAGGAGATAGATTTGTCCCCTTCGGGATGAAGGGATCAAAATTGGTAAACGATTATCTTTCCGATAGGAAATTGGATAATATATACAAACCGCTCTCTCCTGTGCTTACAGATTCTTCCGGTAATATTATCTGCCTTCCGGGTATTGAGATAGCTGAAAAGTTTAGGGTAAAGCGTAGTGGAGAGAGAGTGTTGTATTTGTCCATAAAATAGTTTGAAGAGGATTAAATATGTTCCACTATCGGGTTTAAATTGCCCGCAAATCTTTAATGCATAGTATAATGTAGACTGTTAGGCAGTTATCTGCATATAGATAGAACTTAAATTTATGAATTATTAATATACAAGAAGTGAAAAAGAGAATAAATCTTGCATTGCCATGGCAAATACTTATTGCCATATCGTTAGGGGCGCTATTCGGCCTCTTCTTTTATGACTATGTCATATATGTGAAATGGGTTGGCGATATGTTCCTTCGCGCACTTAAAATGATTATTATCCCTATTATATTCACCTCGCTTACGATGGGTGTTGCCAGTATCGGTAACTCAAAGGACCTTGGACGGATTGCGGGGAAAACATTTATTTTTTATGCGGTTACAACTTTGATAGCTGCCTGTATAGGACTTACCCTTGTGAAATTTGTTCAGCCGGGTGTCGGTGCTGATATAGGGCTTGAGGAGAGGGTAGAAACTATTGCCGCTACGCAAACTTCATTTATTGACCAGATTGTTAATATTATTCCATCTAATATTTTTGCCGATATGGCGAGCGGTAATATTTTACCTCTTATTTTCTTCTCTATCCTTTTCGGTTACTTTATAACTCAGATTGGAGAGAAGTCTAAAAATTTTCTTACAGATTTCTTCAGCAGTGCCTATGATGTCATAATTAAGATAACAATGTTCATTATCCGTTTTGCCCCTATAGGTGTTTTTGCCATAGTTGCTACAATGGTAGGGAAGCAGGCCGGAGATATGGTTAAACTTGGAAGAGTGCTCGGTAGTCTCGGGCTCTTTCTCGGTATCGTATGGGCGGGATGTCTTACCCAAACCTTTGTCGTTCTGCCTCTGATTGTACGTTTTGTTGGAAAGGTAAACCCATGGAGACACATGAACAAGATGTCGACAGCTATTCTTACCGCCTTTTCCACCTGTTCCTCTGCGGCCGCGCTGCCTATCTCTTTGCGAGATACACAGGAGAGAGTCGGCGTTTCTAATAAAATTGCAAGTTTCACTTTACCGCTCGGAGCTACTGTAAATATGAATGGTACAGCCCTTTATGAGAGTGTTGCCGTACTTTTTATTGCTCAAGCCTACGGTATTGATCTTACACTTGTTCAACAAATTGTAGTTGTAGCAACAGTGCTCTTCGCTGCTGTTGGAACAGCCGGTATTCCGATGGCCGGTCTTGTGATGCTCTCTGTTGTACTCTCTGTAGCCGGTCTTCCACTCGAAGGCATAGGGCTCGTTCTTGCTGTAGAGCAATTATGTGACATGCCGAGAACAGCGACAAACAGTTACGGCGATATGTGTGCGGCTGTTGTCATTGCAAAGACGGAGGGGGAAAAGCTCAAGATATAATTGATTAGAGTGCTGTCGCAAGAGTTATACAAGATGGCTTCGTTTAACTTCTGCCCCCTCACATGCTCTTGGCTTAAAATCCCGTATATCGGTAACTCAAGGAGTATCAATAACTCAAAGAGTATCAATAACT
>CAYLGW010000016.1:0-10108 GCA_964383385.1 uncultured Muribaculaceae bacterium | reverse complement strand
GAGTATCAATAACTCAAAGAGTATCAATAACTAAAATCGTAAGCATAAGGTATTCTTGCAAAGGTCTTTATACCATTGAACTTTTTAATTCCCTTGTAGGAACTTTCAATTAATGAGTTGGGGTTTGTAAGCAGTTTGGTTGCTGATGCAACAGCTTTTGCACTCTCTCCGGTATCACTCAGAATATCCATCAGTTTCTCAATAGAGGTTTTTTGTACCGGGTACTCCGACACTCTATATCCTTTGAGATTGGCCATCTGAGCTGCATAGGCTATAGCATCATTAATACCGCCAATCTCATCTGCAAGTTTTATTTTCACTGCATCTGCTCCGGTCCAAACTCTTCCCTGTCCGATGGAATCCACATAGTTTACAGGAAGGTTACGTCCTTTTGCCACCAGCCCTGTAAAGTTAGTATAGATCTCCTCAATAAAAGATTCCATGTATTTTTGTTCCGGCTCATTGAGAGCTCTCATTCCGCCCATGGCGTCTGAGTGAGCATGAGTTTTGACACTTGCCATTGAGATGTCGAGGTGCTCCTTAAGTCCCTTGTTTATATTGAAAAACAGACTGAAAACTCCTATAGATCCGGTAATTGTAGTTCTGTCGGTAAATATTTTTTCTGATTTGGCACTTATCCAATATCCTCCGCTTGCAGCGTAATCTCCCATACTGATAATAAGCGGTTTATTTTTCCTTAATTCCTGAAGACTTTGATTAATAATTTCCGCTGCTTGTGCATCTCCACCGGGAGAGTTCACTCTCAAAACAACAGCTTTTATAGAGGAGTCTGCATTTATAAGGTCTATCATAGGGGCAAACCGTTTAGCATCTATACCATTACCTTCCATTGAAATTTCGCCGTTAGCATAGATTACCGCAATCTTCTTTTTCTCTTTAATGTTTGGTTTTACCTTAGCTGCAGCATATTCGGCAAGTGTTGTGACCTTTAACTCCTTTTCCTTTTTTACTCCAAATAAAGTGCACATTTGGGAGATAATCTGGTGGCGAGTCATTACTTTATCAACCAGTTTATTCTCCTCCATTGTTGAAGGTAATCCAAGTTGGAGATTATCTACAAGGGAATTTAATTTTTCTTTTGGAATGCCTCTGCTTTTTACGATTGCATCTGCCCATGTATCCCAGATAGAATTAATCATTACACTGTTTTGTTCCTCATTCTCCTTACTGATATTATTAGCTATGAGTTGCTCACCGGCGGCTTTATATTTTCCATGTCTGATAAGTTGTACACCTACTCCGAGTTTGTCGAGCAAGTCTTTAAAAAACATGATATTCACACCTATTCCAAATATACCTGCATTTCCGGTATCGTTAATATAAACCTTATCTGCGACTGATGCAAGATAGTAGTTGCCTGCAGAGTAGCTATTTGCGTAGGCAATTATCGGTTTCCCCGATTTTCTGAAACGTTCGAGAGCATTTCTAACCTCCTCTATATGAGACATTCCTATATTCATATTATTCGGACTGAGGAAGATCATTTTGACCGCAGGGTCTGTTGCAGCCAGATCAATTGCATTTATTATATTAAGTATCCCGACACTCTTTGAGGCGCCGTTACTCAGATCCGATAAGGAGAGGGATGAGAACGGGTCATCATTAGATTGTTCTGTGACAGGCATTGAAAAATCAATTTTTAGAATTGTTGATGAGGGTATTTCTATAGGTGACTTTTGATTCATAAGGGCCAATGAGCCTAACATTGCAAAGAGAAATATGCCACCTAAGAAAAGAGATAGTAGTGAACCTAAAAAGGCAGCCAGTAGAGTTTTAAGAAAACTTTTCATATATATACAATAAAATTAGAATTAACAATAAGTCCTATATTAAATAACTCCTCTTTAAAAGAGGTCAAAAACACTTTCAAAGTTAAATAAAAAATTTGTCGGTAGCAAATGATACTTCTATTACCATGGAGGTTATGGGTTGTTCTTTATCTATAATAATCCGTTCTGAAAAAGAGTAAAAAGTGGGCAGGCGGTAGTATATTTCTTAAAAGTTAGTATCTTTGCACTATAAATATTTGCTTGTGAAAAGAGTAAAAAAAATAGTGACTTTCTCCCTCTCTCTCTCTCTGCTTGTTATGTATATGATTGCAAGCATGGGAATGGGACTTCATGAATGTTCTCATGACGGGACAAGAAAACTCATTGTTTTTTTTGGTGAATCTCCGTGCTCATATGCTCATTCTCATATAGATACGCATGGTCATTTATATACTCACACGCATCTTACAGTACCCGGACATTTCCATAAACATCTTTCAGACGGCTCTGTAAAAGAGATTGGAAATATTGCAAATACTACTGAATACCAACACGACGGCCATTGTTGCAAAACAACTGCCTTTGTCCTTTCGCATGAGCAGAAGATTCAGGATTACCGGATAATGTCAGCACCCTTACTATTATGTATCGGGGTACTTTCCGACGATTATTTCTCTTTAAAAAGTAAATTGGATCATTTCGGCTCCAATTATTTCGCATACTGCAGAGGAGACGAACCTGTAAACTCTCAGGTCTCTCTCTCTCTTATTTCGCAGCTTTTAATTTAGTATTAAATATCACATTATCAATAATATACAAAAGTATATTATTGTGCAGTCATTCTCGACTGAGATTAAATCACATATTCTGCAAGTCGGTAAATAGATATCTTATATTTTGCCGCAGGAGTTGGAGAATAGATAGATTTAAGGAGTAGTTCCGATATAACAATTACATAAATTAAAAGTCTATTAAATGAAATATAAAATTTTAAGTTTATTTTTACTTGCCTCTGTTGCTTGTGTACAGCCTGCTTTGGCTTATAAGGTTGAGGGTAAGGTAAATTATAATAAAAGAGAGGGTACTAAAGCGCCGCTTGAATTTGCCTCGGTGGCCTGGTTGGAGGGTAAGACGGCGGTGATGACACAGGCAGATGGCTCTTTCTTAATGGATGGTGTGAGAGGCAAAGCCACTCTGATTGCCTCATACGTAGGATATACCAGAGATACTATTTTGGTGAACGGAGGAGGAACAGTTGAGTTCAACCTTTATGACGAGGATAATTCTTTAAATAGTGTTACCGTGACAGGACGTGTGAGCGGCAACTATTTAACAAAGGGTTCTACAATCAAAACAGAGGTAATAAGCACCGCAGGACTCTGTAAGATGGCTTGCTGCAGTTTGGCGGAAAGTTTTGAAAATTCGGCCAGTGTCAGTGTCGGCTATTCCGATGCGGTATCTGGGGCCAAACAGATAAAATTACTTGGGCTTTCCGGGATTTATACTCAAATGCTGGATGAAAATAGACCTGTTATGAGAGGCCTTGAGGCTCCTTTCGGGCTTACATATATACCCGGACAGTGGTTGGAGAGTATTCAAATAGCTAAGGGACCCTCTTCTGTTACTAACGGCCTCGAAGCAATTACCGGTCAGATAAATATGGAGCACAGGAAGCCTACCGCAGATCAGCCCTTTTATTTGAATCTTTTCGGGAATAGCAATTTGAGAACGGAGGCCAATCTTGCCTCTTCGCTTCAGCTGAATGACCAATTGAGTACTGTTGTAATGGGTCATGCCTCTTATGATGCTATGAAACACGATGGAAACGGCGATGGCTTTATGGATGAACCGCTTTCAAAACAGTTCAATATAGACAATAGGTGGCTATATGTCTTTAAAAATAACGCCCAATTGAGATTTGGAGTAAAGGCGCTAAATGATATTAGAATAGGCGGACAAAAGGATTACAGTAAAGGGATGAATGATATCACTCTTCATGAGGCCTATAATAAGGGGATATGGGGTACTCAGATTCAGAATTCGGGGATTACCGGTTATGTTAAATTAGGTATCCCGATATCTGAAGATCAGGGTGATAATATTGCCTTTGTGGCAGATTACTCCTATTACGATATGAAATCGAGCTATGGTGTAAAATATTTTAACGGGTATCAGAATATGGCCTTTTTTAATGCCATGTACAGAAAGGAGATAACAGAGCAGCATAAACTTACCTTTGGGGTTAGTGCTCAGATAGACAAAGTTAATGCAGAGTATAAAATGTATGCCTTTAATATGCCGAATCCGATTCTTCAAAGCATTGGAAACGATGTGCTTGGTAGGAATGATAAAATGGGAGGAGTCTATAGCGAATATACTTATGACGGAAGTAAATTGACCTTTGTTGCAGGTTTGAGAGCAGATTATCACTCTGTGAACAGATGGATTTTTGCACCAAGAGCCAATATTAAATATTCCTTTACCGACAACCTTATCTTTAGAGCGACTGCCGGAAGAGGGTATCGCTTTTCCGATGTAATTACAGATAATTTGGGCCTATTATCCAATGGTCGTCAGATAAATATTCAGGAAGAGTTAAAAATGGAGGATGCATGGACATTCGGAGGGAATCTTACCCAGCATTTCAAACTTGGTGCGGGAGATAATTCCTATTTGAGTTTCGACTATTTCAGAACTCAATTTAATGATCAGGTTATTATAGATTGGGATAAAAACCCCAAGGATGTTACAATTTACAATTGCCATGGACGTTCTTACACCGACACTTATCAGATAGACCTTTCTCTGGAGCCCGTTGAACGTTTAACGGCTCTATTTACCTTCAGGTATACAAATGCCAAAGTTACCATGGATGGCAGGGGTCTTGTAAACAGGCCATTGACAAGCAAATATAAAGGGGTTGTGAACCTTCAATATTCTACTCCTATGAGTAAATGGATCTTCGATTTTACTACCCAGATTAACGGGCCTGTAGAGAAGCCCCAATTTATGGGAGGGGGGAACACCTCTGTATACCCTATGCTTTATGCTCAGGTTACAAGAAAGTTTAAGAACTTCGATATCTATATTGGTGCCGAGAATCTTACCAACTATAAGCAGAAGAATCCTATTCTCGATGCGGAGCATCCCTATTCGCAGAATTTTAATGCCGCAATGGTGTGGGGACCGCTTATGGGTACTATGGTCTATGGAGGCATAAGACTTACGATTTGGAAGAAATAATAGAAAAACAGAGATAACAGATAATTTATTTATTCAAATTTTTTATAGCATGAAAAAAATTAAAATTTTAGCAGCCGTTTTGTTTGCTGCAATGATGCTCCTCTCTTTTGAGGGAGTTCAAGCTCAAAACAACAAGAATAATGTTGCCGAGATAACATTTTCTGTTCCAAGTATTGATTGCGATCATTGTAAAAAGAGACTTGAGGCCAATCTGCCCTTTGTAAAGGGGGTCAAAGATCTTAAAATTTCTGTTCCCGAAAAGACGGTGTGGTTCAAATATGATCCGGCAAAGGTGACTAAAGCTCAACTTGCGGAGGCTTTAACAAAGGCAGGTTTCCCGGGAAAAGAGATTACTCCAGGTTCAAATAAATAGTGTAGCAGGAATAATATAGTTAGGAGGTTCCTATACTTTGCAAAACAGCATTTTTCTTTCTATTTTTACGTTCCCAAATATATGAATAGTTCCATAATTATAAATTGTAAACGTATGAGAAAGATTTTAGTGCTGTTTTTGCTTTCTGCTTTTTGCTTTAACGTATTGATTGCCAAGGATAATGCTTGGATAAGAATCAACCTCGTGGGCTATTTGCCGTACGACAAGAAAGTTGCCGTATATATTTCTACATCTGCTGTACCGGCAGATACGTTTAAAGTTTGCAAAGCTCTCTCCGATGAGATAGTTTATGTCGGGATACCTCAAAAAAAGGAGGCCTCAAAATGGGGTCTTGGAGCCGGATATAGATTGGATTTTTCCGGTGTTAATGGAAACGGTGCCTACTATATACTCTGCAATGGTGTACAATCTCCGCTTTTTAGAATAGCTCCCGATGTATATGACGGTCTGTCGGACTATCTTCTTACATATATGAGGCAGCAGAGATGCGGTTATAATCCCTATACTGATACTTTGTGCCACCAAGACGATGGTTATATTGTTGATCATCCTACCAGGAGCGGAGAGAAGATTGATGTGAGGGGAGGATGGCACGATGCTACAGATTATCTCCAGTATCAGACCACCTCTGCTACTGCTACATACCATCTACTTTTTGCCTACATGGAGCAAAAAGATAAATCTGTTTTTAAGGATGAATACGATGCTCGAGGCAAAAAAGGAGCTAATGGTATTCCCGATATTCTTGATGAGGCCAAATGGGGATTAGAGTGGCTTATAAAGATGAACCCGGAGGATAAGGTTATGTTCGCGCAGATTGCGGATGATCGCGATCATGCCGGCTTCAGATTGCCGCAACGCGATAAGGTGGATTATGGATGGGGACCCGGAAAGGGAAGACCTGTCTATTTTGTTACGGGTAAACCTCAGGGGCTTGGTAAATGGGTGAACAGAACTACCGGTGTGGCCTCTGTTGCCGGGAAATTTGCCTCTACTTTTGCTCTCGGTTCTGTTGTTTTTAAAAATACGGATCCTCGCATGTCAAAGATTATGCAGTTAAAGGCTAATCAGGCCTATAAGTTTGCAGAGGAGGGGCCCGGAAATACTCAGACGGCCTGTCTTGTTTCTCCCTATTTCTATGAGGAGGATACCTATACAGACGATATAGAATTGGCTGCCACTACGTTTTATAATTATACCAAAGATCCAAATTGGGCAAAAAAGGCAGATTATTGGGGTGAGCTCGAGCCTGTTTCTCCGTGGATGGAGCTTGGGCGTGGACGTCATTATCAATTTTATCCTTTTATTAATATTGGGCATTATTATCTGGCTAACTCTTCTGATAAGGCTAAAGCTCAGAAGTACAGAGTATTTATGAAAGAAGGATTAGAGGATTTAAGAGTGAGAGCGGGGGAAGATCCCTTTATGAATGGTATTCCATATATTTGGTGTTCAAACAATCTTGTTTCTGCTGCAATTACTCAGGCTCGGTTATATAGTAATGTTACGAGCGATTCAACATATGTAGAGATGGAGTCGGCGTTGCGGGATTGGCTGTTGGGTTGTAATCCGTGGGGAACATCTATGATTGTCGGACTACCATATCTTGGCGATTACCCAGATTCTCCGCATTCATCATATAAGGTTATAAGCGACGATCTTACATACGGCGGTCTGGTAGACGGCCCTGTTTATAATAGCGTTTTCAAGGAGAGAGCCGGTAATTCTTTGAGGAATCCCGATAAGTATTCCGATTTTAATACCGGGATAGCCGTGTATCACGATGATATTGGCGATTATGCTACAAATGAGCCTACTATGGATGGTACAGCCGGTCTTACCTACTATTTTGCAGCTAAAGAGAATGAGGGTATTGTTGCAGGCAGCAATTCTGTGGAGATGGTGAAGGATGCTTATGGTGCAACTATAAGGATTAATCCTAAGGCGAAGGTGATATATCTTGTTTTCACTGCCGATTCTATGTTCCAGGGTGGTGAGAAAATTCTGAAGACATTGGACAAAGAGAGGATAAAAGGATCGTTTTTCTTGACCGGTAATTGCTTTAGAATTCCGGAGCATGAACAGTTGATAAAGAATATTATTAAGGGAGGGCATTATATTGGTGGTCATTCCGATGGTCATCTTCTATATGCTCCATGGGGTGCTTCACGTGATTCGAGCTACTATACCCCTGCTCAGATAGTTGAGGATGTCAGGAAAAATATGGCGGAGTTGAATAAATTTGGAGTTGGATCAGATGATGCGCGCTGGTTTTTACCACCGTATGAACATTATAATAAATTAAGTGTAAAAGCTTTAGAGAGCGCAGGATTGAAAGTTGTAAATTATACTCCGGGTATTGCAACCCCTGCTGATTATACTATTCCCTCTATGAGCAGCTATCAGCCAACTCAGAAATTAATAGACAAATTATACGAATTTGAAACTACTCAAACCCTTAATGGAGCGGTATTACTTATTCATCCGGGTGTTCAGGATGAGCGTACAGATAAGTTATACAATAGATTGGGAGAGGTTATACAATATCTAAAGAAAAAGGGCTATACTTTCAAGTCGTTGAAGGAGGTAAATGCAAATTAACAGTAGAGCTGTTTTCAAATTGAGGCCGGCTCTTATTATCATATATTCTAATGTATAAAATATTAAAGAAAAAAGAATTGACTCCTTTGATTTACCTTATGGAGGTGGAGGCTCCTCGTATTGCGGCTTCCGCTCTTCCGGGGCAGTTTCTTATTGTGCGATGCGGGGAGAACGGAGAGCGGGTGCCGCTTACCGTATGTGATTATGACAGAGAAAAAAACAGCGTAGCTATAGTTATTCAAACTGTAGGTCACTCGAGTCGTAAACTTTGTGCTTTAAATGAGGGTGATTTTATTGATGACTTTGCAGGTCCGCTTGGTAACCCTGCAGAATATGTCGCATTACCGGAGAGTGAGTTGAAGGGCAAAAGATATCTTTTTGTGGCTGGTGGACTTGGAATAGCTCCGGTGTCTCCTCAAGTTAAATATCTTCACGAAAAAGGGGTGAGTGTAGATGTTATTTTGGGAGCAAAGAGTTCCGATCTATTAATTATGGAGAATGAGATTGGCGCTGTTGCAGATAAATTATATATCTGTACAGACGATGGTTCAAAAGGGGAGAAAGGTCTTGTGACAGCTGTGGAGAAGAGGTTGCTCGATGCGGGATTAAAGGGGGAAATGCCTAAATATGATCACATTGTTGCAATTGGCCCTATGATAATGATGAAGTTTGTTACTCTTACCGCAAGGGAATATGGCATTCCTCTTACCGTAAGTTTGAATACCATAATGGTCGACGGAACCGGAATGTGTGGTGCATGTAGGGTGACTGTGGGTGGGAAGGTTAAATTCGCCTGCTCTGACGGGCCGGAATTTAATGCCTATGATGTGGATTTTGACGAGGCATTGAGACGCCTTGGTATGTACAAATCTCAGGAAAATGTGGCTAATGAATAGAGTTAATAAAAATGATATGAAGATATGGCTGGAAATATAATAGCGAGAGTAAAGGTAAGAGAGCAGGCTCCTGAGAGGCGCCGTGCTAATTTTGAGGAGGTAAGTTATGGCTATAACAATGAGGAGGCCGTGCTTGAGGCGTCGAGATGTTTGACTTGTAAGAATCCATTATGCGTAAAGTCTTGTCCCGTTTCTTTAAAGATACCAGATTTTATAAAGCATCTTAAAGAGGGCGATTTTACCGGAGCTGCAAAGGTTATTGCTCTGGACAACTCGCTTCCTGCTGTATGCGGAAGGGTCTGCCCGCAGGAGAGCCAGTGTGAAGGTTCTTGTCTTCTTGGTAAAAAGGGAGAAGCTGTTTCAATAGGAAAGCTGGAGAGGTTTGTAGCCGATTGGAGCAGAGAAAATGGAGTTACCAATATCAGCAAAATGCCCTCTAACGGAATTAGGGTAGCTGTCGTGGGAAGTGGTCCGAGCGGTCTTGCATGTGCATCGGATCTTGCAAAACTCGGGTACGAAGTAACAATTTTTGAGAGTTTACATAAAGCAGGAGGAGTACTTACATACGGAATTCCGGAGTTCCGACTTCCAAAAAATAAAGTTGTTGATTATGAGATCTCTAATGTAATAGCTCTCGGCGTTAAAATTGAGACGAATGTTTTTGTAGGCAGGTCTGTTACTATAGATGATCTCTTTTCAAAGGAGAATTTTAAGGCTGTATTTATTGGTTCCGGCGCCGGGTTACCGCGTTTTATGAATATACCCGGAGAAAATCTTAACGGGGTCTTTTCTGCAAATGAATTTCTTACGAGAAACAATCTCATGAAGGCCTATTTACCCTCTTCAGAGACGCCGATTTATGTAAATAAACGAGTTTGCGTTGTAGGAGGCGGTAATGTTGCGATGGATGCGGCAAGAACTGCCTTGAGGCTTGGGGCAGCAGTTACGATTATATACAGAAGAACAGAGAAAGAGTTACCTGCGAGGGCAGAGGAGGTTCATCATGCAAAAGAGGAGGGGATTGTCTTCAGAATGTTGACAAATCCAGTTGAGGTCATCGGAGATGATAAAGGTTGGGTTACAGGCCTCAAATGTGAAAAAATGGAGCTTGGGGAGCCCGATGAATCGGGCAGGAGAGCGCCAATTCCTATAGCAGGATCGGAGGAGTTGATAATGACCGATAC
>CAYLGW010000015.1:0-44206 GCA_964383385.1 uncultured Muribaculaceae bacterium | reverse complement strand
TCAGCTAAAGCATCTTGCGGAAATTGCAAAGGCGATTCAGCTAAAGCATCTTGCGGAAATTGCAAAGGAGATTCTGCTAAGAAATCCAGCTCAAAATGCAAATAAGAGATCAATTAATATTCTGATCTTTTTATTGAGTGAAGCTTAATGATTATTAGGGAGCAGCTGATTTTCAGCTGCTTTTTTTTTATCATCTTTTACTTTTATTGAGTATATTTGTAAAAATATAAACATAATTTTGATAATAATAATTGGAAGATAATAATGAGAACTTTTTTTGATAATCCTTCGCTCAGATATGCTATGATAGGAAGCGGTAGTTGGGCAACTGCTCTTGTAAAGTTGTTGTTGAACCATCAGTCCTCTATTGAGTGGTATGTAAGGAACGAAAAGAACATAGAAAGGATAAAGAAGGAGGCACATAATCCTTCTTATCTCCAATCTGTTTTTCTCGACCCGGAACGGCTTAATATGTCAGATAATATTAACGATGTAGTACGTAGTGCGGATGTGCTTGTGTTTTGCACCCCTTCGGCATATTTTCTTAAATCTGTAAATAAACTTACAGTCTCTTTAGATAATAAATTTATTGTTTCTGCTGTAAAGGGTTTTGTGGATGAAAAGAATCTTACTATTGCCGAGTATTTTAATCAGATACACGGTATTCCATATGATCGTATAGGAATAATAAGCGGACCATGCCACGCCGAAGAGGTCTCTATGGAGAGACTTTCTTATCTTACTATTTCAAGCAAATATATTGAGGTAGCGCGTGCTCTCTCCAATGCCTTTGCTTGTGATTACATTAAGACTACGCCTGGAACAGATATATATGGAGTAGAATATTCTGCAGCTTTAAAAAATATCTATGCGGTGGCGGCAGGAATCTGTCACGGTCTTGGTTATGGCGATAATTTTATGGCTGTGCTTATGACCAATTCATATCATGAAATCGCTCAGTTTCTTAATGCTACTCATCCTGATGAAAAGAGAATTCTTACTACTTCTGCTTATCTTGGAGATCTTTTGGTAACCGGATATTCCCAATTCAGCAGAAACAGAACATTTGGAAGCATGATAGGTAAAGGTTACTCCGTAAAGAGTGCCCAAGTTGAGATGAATATGGTTGCTGAGGGTTATTATGCCACTAAGTGCATTAACGAGATTAATAAGAATTTCAGAATAGATATGCCTATTGTAGAGGCTGTTTATTCTATTTTATATGAACAGAAATATCCTGCGTATGTTATTAAAAGATTAACAGATAAATTGTGCTGATGCGTTTTAGACTAATAAACATTTAACTCATACAATAATGGTTGCATTAAATATTAACTCTGCTTCTAACTTCATAGAGGACAAGGTTCTTGACGCTTATATGAAAAAGGCGTCAGATGGTTTTGATACCCTTATGAAGGGTAATGGCCCCGGAAACGCGTTCCTCGGATGGATAAAACTTCCGGAGGAGATAGATAATTTACTCTTGGACAGATGCGAAAATCTTCATAAAAAGTGGATGTCGTTGGGGGTAGATTGTGTTGTATGTATTGGTATCGGGGGCTCTTATCTTGGGGCGGAATGTGCATTAAGTGCACTATCCAATCCATTTACAAAGGCTCATACTTCTGAAAATCCGGAGATTATTTTTGCAGGTAATAATTTATCTGAAGAGTATTTGTTCACTCTTTTGGAATATCTTTACGGGAAGAATACAGCAGTAGTAGTTATTTCCAAATCCGGTACAACTACCGAGCCTGCGGTTGCTTTCAGGTTATTGAAAGAGAAATTAGAAAAGTCTTATGGTAAGAGAGGTGCTGCTGAGAGAATAGTGGCGATTACAGATGCAAAAGAGGGGGCTTTAAAGAGTGTGTCGGATAAAGAGGGTTATGAGGAATTTATAATTCCTGATAATGTTGGAGGTAGATTTTCTATTCTTACTCCGGTAGGGCTTGTGCCGATAGCTGTGGCAGGATACGATATTCGCCCTCTTATCTCCGGAGCTATATCTATGCAAAAACAGTGCGCAGTTAAAAGTCTTGATAATATTGCATTAAAATATGCTGCAATTAGAAATGCACTATATAAATCCGGGAAATATGTGGAGATTCTTGCCGATTTTAATCCCAAATTACGTCTCTTTGGTGAGTGGTGGAAGCAATTATTTGGAGAGAGTGAAGGGAAGGAGGGATTAGGCCTCTTTCCGGCCTCTGTTAGTTTTACAACTGATCTTCACTCATTAGGTCAATATATTCAGCAGGGTGAGAGAATAATGTTTGAAACCGTTATAGATATTAAACAATCTCAACATCATATTACTATTGGCAAAGAGGAGGATAATGCTGATGGACTTAATTTCCTTTCCGGCAAGACAGTTGGAGAGATAAACAGGATGGCTATGATTGGGACGCGGCTTGCTCATATCGATGGAGGTGTTCCCAATATTGTGGTTGAGGTGGAGAGATTGGATGCTTTTAATCTCGGGGAACTTTTTTATTTTTTTGAATTTGCTTGCGGAATAAGCGGGTATATCTTGGGTGTAAATCCTTTCAATCAGCCTGGAGTTGAGAATTATAAGAAAAATATGTTCGCTTTGCTGAATAAGCCAGGCTACGAAGAGGAGTCTGCTAATATTTTAGAGAGGATAAAACATATTGTATAGCTATTTTTAAGACTTTGAAACATTAATTTTAAAATGAAATATGACCGGATATACTGCACTCGTTTCTGATCTTGCTCTTATTTTGATAATAGCTGGAATAGTTACGGTTATCTTTAAATTTTTGAGACAGCCGTTAGTTCTCGGTTATATTATTGCCGGTGTATTGACAGGCCCATATGTTACCTTTGTCTCAACTGTTTCAAATATTGAGAGTGTTGAGTTTTGGGGTAAGATAGGTGTTGTGTTTCTTCTTTTCGGGCTTGGATTGGAATTTAATTTCAGAAAGCTGAAGAAGGTTGGAGGAACGGGCTTTATTACTGTCTTTTTTGAGGCTGTAATTATGTTCAGTATGGGATTTCTTGTTGGAAAGGTTTTGGGAATGCACCATTCAGCCTCTCTATTTTTAGGTGGTATGCTCTCTATCTCATCAACCTCTATTATTATCAAGGCCTTTGATGATTTAGGTCTAAAAAACAGAAAGTTCACTCAATCCGTTTTTGGTGTGCTAGTTGTGGAGGATGTTGTTGCGGTACTTATGTTGGTACTCCTGCCTGCCATTGCAGTAGGAAAGAACTTTGACGGCGGGGAGCTACTATCCAAGATCTTATGGCTCTCATTCTTTCTGCTTTTCTGGTTCACTGTGGGGATTTTCTTTATTCCTACAATGTTCAGAAAATTGAAGAGGTTTCTGACCGACGAGACGCTTATCATTGTCTCTCTCGGGCTCTGTCTAATGATGGTTGCAATAACGCTCAAGGCGGGGATATCTGAGGCGTTGGGGGCCTTTGTTATGGGTTCTATTCTCTCCGGTACAGTACAGAGTGAGAAGATAATCAAATTGACAAGGCCAATTAAGGATTTTTTCGGCGCAATCTTTTTCGTCTCTGTAGGAATGCTTGTAGATCCACACGTAGCTGTGGATTATTGGCCGTTGATACTGCTGATTACTATAACGGTTTTATTGGCCAAGCCATTATCCGCTACAATTGGTTTCCTCTTCGGTGGACAGACACTCAAAAATGCGATTCAGTCTGGTATCTGTCTTTGTCAGATAGGAGAGTTCTCCTTCATTATTGCCTCTGTCGGCAGAAACCTCAAGATAATGGATAGTTATATCTATCCTGTAATTGTTATGGTCTCTCTTCTTACTACCTTTATTACTCCATATTGGATCAAACTGGCCGACCCTCTATTCAATACCATTTATAAGAGGTCTAAGCCTCAATGGCGTACAGTTATGGATCGTCTTGGTACAGGCAGAACTACTCTCGACAAAGAGAGTGATTGGCATAAACTTTTGCAATCCTATTTTATAAGGATCTTTATCTATGCGGGTTGGATAATCTTTGTAATCATCTTCTTTACCCGCTTTGCCACCCCTTTTGTGAAGAATCACCTGAATTTACCATTTAGTGTGGAGGCTCTGATGTTGATTTTGAATATTTTAGTAATGAGCCCTTTCCTATATGGATTGTTGAGGAGAAAGGATGGTAAGGGCCTATTTGAGCACATATGGGAGGATAAGAAGTTTGCAAGAGGACCTCTGTTGTTTATGAAGATAATCAAATATCTGCTTGCCATTCTTGCTGTCACTTATACTGTTTCATATTATATAACGGGGGGATATGGCGCAATTCTAATAATTGTTGCTTGTGTGATTGTTGTTATTGTGGTCTCCAAGAATATAAAGAGTTATTACAACAGAATAGAAAACCGCTTCCTTACCAATCTTAACAGTGAGAGCGGAGGAAGGCGGCCCCTTATTATTCCGCGCGAATTGGCAGATGAACTTCATATAGACAAGAGCGAGGTTGAGCCAAACTCTTATCTCTGCGGAAAGACAATAGGGGAGATTCATCGGGAAAAGAGAACCGGCGCACTTGTCGTGAGGATTGTAAGAGGCGGACGGATAATAAATCTGCCCTCTAAAAACGAGCTGATTTTCCCTGGAGATATCGTTGTACTTCTTGGCAATGATACTCAGATGAATAGTTTTAGAATGTTGACGGAAAGTACCGCCGAACCATGTAATCTGAGTGACATTGATGCTGACATTGAATTGTGTCAGGTTACTTTAAGTGCCGGATCTCCTTTGTTGGGGGAGAATACAAATATTACAAACTTTATGGAACGGTTCGGGTTGCTTATTGTAGGTCTCGAGAAGAGCGGAAATAATAGCCTGATAACGCCCAATTCTTCTGTAAGGTTCGAGGAGAAGGATACGGTATGGATTGTAGGGAACAAAAATGTAATAAAAAAACTGGAATAATCAACTGAGAAAATTTTACACAAGAGATGGTGAATACTGGTTTGAACGGGGTGGAATATGCCGGAAATTTTCTTGAGGCTGTTGCGAAGGTCTTTATAGAGAGGGCTGCTGATGAAGAGGGCGGTTTGGGAAAATATACCTTTGTCTTTCCAAACAGAAGGTCTTCTAAATTCTTCCAACGCCATTTGGGAATAGAGTATGGCCGCAAATACTCCAAGCCTCTTTTCTCCCCTTCGTGTACAACTATTAGCGAACTTTTTACCTCTTTGAGCGGTTATGAAGAGGCAGATCCACTGGAGTCTCTATATTTACTGTATACCTGTTATATAAAGCTCAAGTACCCCGACAAATCATTGCAGGAGGCTCAAAAAATTGAGCCTTTTGATGAGTTCTATAATTGGGGTGCCATGATAATTAAAGATTTCAATGATATTGACACATATCTTGTCTTTCCGGAGCAGATCTTCACAAATATCAGAGATTTGAAGGAGTTGGAGGATGATTTTTCCTATATGTCGGAGGGGCAGCGGAGGGCCGTCAATTTATTTTGGACCAATTTTCTCAGCGGAGGAAAAAGTGAAGTAGGAGGTGGTAAAAAAGAGGCCTTCATCTCATTATGGGTAATTATGTCTCAATTGTACAGGGAGTTTCAGAGTTTGCTTGATGGTAGGGGAAGAGGTTATTCCGGAATGATATATAGGAGTGTCGCCGAGAGGCTTTCCAAGGAGGGTTATTCCAAAACTGTAGAGGGTAGATTGGAACAGATTGTCTTCATCGGGTTCAATGCCCCTAACAAGTGTGAACAGACGTTGATGCGTGAGGCTCAAAAAGAGGGTATGGCGGATTTTTACTGGGACTATTATGGTGATGCAGTGACTGATCCCGACAATAAGGCCTCTCTCTTCATCTCCGATTTCGTCAGAGAGTTTCCCTCCAGATATGAGATTGGCGGGGAGGCCTCCAAAACATTCGCAAATAAAAATTATCATGCAATAGGAGTCTCTTCGGGTGTCGGGCAGGCTCTTGTGCTGAATAAAATTCTTGTGGATTTATACAAAGAGCAATTAAAGGTCGACTGCAATTCGGAATTTACAAGAGCTTCAGACTCTGCAAATTCAGCAGAGAAGGAGAATCTAACCGATGCGAAGATTGATTCGCTTGCCTTTTCCACGGCTGTGGTGCTGCCTGATGAGCAGATGCTTATGCCGGTAATCAATTCAATACCCTCCTGTTTTAAAAAGATCAATGTCACGATGGGTTATCCGATGAAGACTACAGCTCTCTTCTCCTTCCTGAATCTGATATATGATTTACAGCGGGAGGTGAAGCAGGGGACCCTCTTTTATCACAGAAGTATCTCCTCTCTTCTCGAACATGAGTATATTACTATGTTGGCCGCCGATGAGAGCAAGTCCATCATACACAAGATTGTTATGACCAATATGATCTATGTGGCTGTCGATGATCCGTTAATCGCCGGTATGGAGAGCCCTTTGTTGAAAAAGTTGTTTCTGGCGACAAAAACGCAGGAGGAGTTGTATTCATATCTTAAAGAGATAATTACTCTCTTGGAGACCTCTCTTCCTGTACGTGAAAGGGAGTTTATTTACAGGTATTATCAGTTGATTAACAGGTTGAGCCAATTGAAGTTACCCTTTTCAATGGCAGTATGTTTCAAAATTCTCTCTGCTGCGGCTGCCCAAACCACAATTCCATTTAATGGAGAACCGCTCGCCGGCCTGCAGATTATGGGACCTCTTGAGACAAGGTCGCTTGATTTTGAAAATATCATAATATTGTCTGCCAACGAGGGCGTTTTTCCCGCTTCAAATAGTTCACAATCTCTTATTCCATATAATTTGCGGTATGGTTTCGGCCTGCCTAATTATGAGATGGCAGATACGATTGGTGCATATCATTTTTATCGAAGCATATATAGGGCTAAAAATATCTACATGATTTACGACACAAGAAGTGAAGGAGTCAAGTGTGGGGAGATGAGCCGCTATATTATGCAGTTGAAATATCATTATAAAGTGGGTTTGGTGGAGGAAGAGGCGGTATTTCCTCTTCAGGGGGGGGTACTCTCCCGTGAGACAAGTGTTGTGAAGGATGAGGAGGTGATGAGCCTTCTGAAGAGAAAATACTCTACAGCTGAGGGTAAAGAGGGATCTTTGTCGGTGACAGCCTTGAATACTTATATCGATTGTCCTTTGAAATTTTATCTGACCTATTTATTGGGAATAAAGAGAGAGGAGGAGGTCAAGGAGTCTGTGGAGGCTGATACCTTCGGGAATCTCTTCCATAAGGTGATGCAAAAGGCCTATTTTAAGTATGAGGGGAAGTTGGTAACTAAGAGTGATATTGAAAAAATAGCAACTCACTCCTCGCTTCAATCTCTTCTCGAAAAGGAATTCAAGGAGATGATGAATATAGTGGAGATATCGGGGCAGAATATAATAGTGATGGAGGTACTGAAGAGATATCTTGCATGGACATTCAGAGAGGATGAGAAGAGGGTGCCGTTTAAATATTTAAAAGGTGAGATGGTATGTAGTGGTACTGTAAGGTTGGAGAATTCTCTTGTGGTTCCGCTGATTGGATACATAGATAGAGTGGACGAGATGTCGGGGTACTTGAGGATATCGGATTATAAAACCGGAAAGATAGATAAAATAGAGGGTGACATTCTGATTGAGACATTGTTTAATCCACAGGATGATAAGAATTTGAAATATCTTTTCCAGCTCTACTTTTATTCATGGATGTATGAGCGTCAGAATAGGGTGGGAAAGGAGTTTAAATTTTGTGTCTATCCGTTGAGAAGTCTCTCTGGTAACTCTGTAAAGGAGAGACTCATTACTATGCAGAACCTCGACGAATTTGAGCAGCGGCTAAGGTTGCTTCTCGAGGAGATTTTCAATTCGGAAATTCCTTTTGGCTGTAAAGAGAGGGGAGGGAAACATTGTGACTATTGTGATTTCCATAACTATTGCTGCAGATGATAACTATTTATAAAGCCTCGGCAGGTGCCGGCAAAACTCATAAATTGACTGGAGAGTACATAAATCTTCTCTTCGGGGATCCGTATGCATACAAGCATATTCTTGCTGTAACCTTTACCAACAAGGCCACTGACGAGATGAAGGGCAGGATAGTGGAGGAGTTGTATAATCTTGCGGCAAATGAGAGATCAGATTATCTTAATGAGCTTGTAAAGAGAGTAGGAAAGGATGAAAAGTATATCAGAAAGGTTGCACGGGAGACCCTTATAAAGATTTTGCATGATTACTCGCTCTTCTCCATAAGTACTATTGATCGTTTCTTCCAAGGTGTCATGAGGGCCTTTGCAAGAGAGGTTGGAAAGATGGCCCTTTATAATGTAGAGATAGATGAAGGTTCTGTAATACAGAGTGCTGTGGATATGATGTACCTCTCTCTCGACAAAGAGGATAATTCCGACCTACTCAAATGGCTGATAGATTTCTCCATTGATGTCATAGAGTCCGGAGGAAACTGGAATATTAAGCGTGAGATTCTCTCTCTCTCCGGTAAACTCTTTTCCGAAGAGTTTAGGATAAAGAGCAGGGAGGCGGGGACAGATTCTGTTTCAGCGGATGAATATAGGGAGCAGATAGCTCAATTGAAGAGGCGTCTCTCTAAGATAAGTTTGGATTTTAAGGGGGAGTGCAGGCGGATAGGCAGAGCCGGGATTGAGGCGATGAGTGAAAAGGGGCATGCACCTGAGGATTATAAGGGGAGCAGCCGTTCTCCGTTCAATATCTTTACCAAATTAGCAGGAGGAGAGGTCCCTAATTTATCGGCAGGATTTATAGCTCTTTATGATACTCCCGAAAATTGGATAAATAAAAAGGAGTACGACAAAATTGGGCTTTATTATGATGAAAAATTGAACGGCTATATAGGAGAGATAATCAACCATTATAAGAGAAGGATCACCATCTACAATACAGCTCTTCAAATTCAGAAACACATTAATTCCTTGGGTATTCTCGGGGATATATACAATAGGATTCAAAGTTATTGCCGTGAGAAGAATATTGTTCTTATCTCTGAGACCACGGAGCTTCTTAATAGAATTATTGACGGCAACGACACCCCTTTCATTTACGAAAAGACGGGAACCAGATTGGACAATTTTATGCTCGATGAATTTCAGGATACCTCCAGGATGCAGTGGGACAACTTTAAGCCTCTTCTCAAAGAGAGTCTTTCTAAAGGAGGCGACAATCTGATTGTGGGTGATGTCAAGCAGAGCATATACAGATGGCGTAATTCCGATTGGAAGATTCTCAACAACGATATAGACTCCTCTTTCAGAGGCGATGAGCTTACTCACTTCTCTCTCAAAAACAATTGGAGAAGCTCTTCTGATGTGATAGAGTTCAATAATTCATTTTTCAGGAGTGCGGCAGAAAAGGCTCAAATTGAGTTCAACTACTCTATTGGAAATTCAGCTTGTTGTAGCAGTGATGCAGGTGATTGTGGCGGTGATGATAATTCGTCTCAAGGTTATGATATTCAGAGAGATTTGATTACTTCAATCTATACCGGGTTTGAACAGGAGATACCTGATGGCCGAAAGAATTTACGTGGTTTTGTAGAGTGCGCCTTCTTCCAGAGAGCCTCCAATAAAGTGAGATACGGCGGAGATATTTCAGAGGAGTTTTCATCCTCAGGCGAGGAGATGCAGATGGAGTTTATAAAAAGAAGAATTGATGAGATAATTCAAAGAGGTTATAAGGAGCGGGATATAGCTATTCTTGTTCGGAAAAACGAAGATGGAGCTAAAGTAGCCTCTTTCCTTGCTTCCAACAATTATAGGGTGGTTTCAAATGATTCTCTCTTCATACGCAGCTCCTATTCAGTTCAGAAGATTCTGAATATTCTAAGAACTCTTTATGATCCGGAAGATAATATTCTTAAAATCTCTATTGTCTTCTCTGGAGACTATGTGAATAAAGAGGAGATCACTTCAGATGTAAAATTGGCTGAAATGCCTCTATATAATGCGTGTGAACAGATAGTACGCAAATATCTTTCGGACAAAGAGAGAGGGGATGCAGCCTATATTCAGGCCTTTCTTGATTGTGTGTTGGAGTATGTTGACAGCAACGGGTCGGATCTTTCTGCCTTCCTTAAATGGTGGGATGAGAGCGGATACAAAAAGACGATCTCCTCTCCTGATACGGATGCAATAAATATTCTTACCATTCATAAATCGAAGGGACTTGGATTCGGATTTGTCATCTTACCCCTCTTTAACTGCCAGTTGGAGCCTGTAAGCTCTGGTTTTATACAAACCAGAATATGGTGTATGACTGAGAATCCGGAGATAGGGTACAAAGGCCCTATTCCTTTGACTTATCTCCATGATCTTGAGAAAACTCTCTTCAGAAATAATTATATCGTAGAGAGGAACAACTATTATGTAGATGCTTTGAACCTTGCTTACGTGGCCTTTACAAGAGCGGAGAAGGAGTTGTATATTCTGGCGATGGAGCCGAAATTCACAAAAGAAGGAGAATATAGGATAAATTCGGTGTCAACACTACTTTATGATTATTTTAAGGAGAAGAGAAATTCTTCGTTCAGTTGTGATTTTAGCTTAGGTGTGGAGTCATATAGTTCCGGAAGGCGTGAATCCCTTATGGCAAATGAATCGGAGAGGGAGAAGAGAAAAAGTTATATAGAGATAGATCCTGTGCTCTCTTTAAGTGAGGAGGTGGATCCGGAAAGGATAAGAACCGCCATGAGGAGTGGGTCGCTGCAGGAGGGTGATTCAATAAGAAACAGGGGTATAGCCATGCATGCTCTCTTTTCATATATCAGCAACTCTGACAATATACATCAGGCTGTCGTGAAGGCTCTCAATGAAGGCCTCTCCGACGAGGCGGAGAGTGAACTGGAGAGGCAGGTAGGAGAGATGATAGATTCGGTCTCCGGATATGGTTGGTTCGACCCCTCCTATAAAGTTCTCAATGAGGTGGAAATTATCGATACAAGGGGAGCCGTAATACGTCCCGACAGAGTGATAATAAAGCCATCTGGAGAGGTTATAATCGTTGATTATAAGTTCGGGTCATGCGAGGAGGATGACTCCTCATTAAATCGTTATAGACGGCAAGTGGGACATTATATGAATCAAATCAGGAGGATGGGGTATTCAAAAGTATCGGGATATCTCTGGTATCCTTTTGCAGATAAGATAATAATGGTGAGTTATTGAATGTCATTAGCAGATGCCGATGCAGCAGCCTCTGTAGTCTCCTTTGAGAAGTAGGGTTCTATATGAATTGAGGTCTGAGTTGTATCGCCGTAATTTTCCCGTAATCCCTTTTCAACATCACTTGAGATATCGTGAGCCTCTACAACTGTAATGGTAGGATCGACTTTGATATGGACATCTATTATGTAGGTATTGCCGCTCTTTCTGGTCTTGAGGTTATGAAATTTTATTACACCTGGAGTCAGGCTAATTATTTCGCCTATTCTCTCCTCCACATCCTTTGGAAGAGCTCTTTCCAATAACTCTTGCAGCGCAGGTTTTATTAGATCGTATCCTACTTTAACTATGAAGAAACTTACTATAATGGAGGCTAAAGGGTCGAGAATTCGCCATTTGCTGCCGAGAAAAAAGGCTCCTGAGATACCTATCAGGGTACCTATTGAGGAGAAGGCATCTGAACGATGGTGCCAGGCATTAGCAATTACAGCCTCACTTCCAATTTTTTTACCGGTGATTACGGTTATTCTGTATAGCCATTCCTTTACCGCTATTGAGGCTACTGCAGCGATTATTGCCCAATAAGAAGGGGCTTCCAGAATTGTGCCGTTTATAGATTCTATAATATCTTTTATGCCTTTGTAAAGTATCCCGATACCTACAATCATGAGCATTACGCTAACAAGCAGTGTAGCAAGAGTCTCAAATTTACCATGGCCATAGTGATGATCTTCGTCTTTGTCTTTTGAAGAGATTTTTATGAAGACAATTACTATTAAATCGGTAAGAAAATCTGAGAGCGAATGAATACCATCTGCAAGCATTGCGGCACTTCGGCCGAATACGCCCGTAAGAATTTTGCCGAGAGATAATACCATGTTAATATAAAAACCGAGCCATGTGATCTTCACAGCCTCTTGTGCCCTTGCTTTAGCAGATTCGGTATTATTCATGTTTTCCTCTCCTTTCATGCTTTTTCTCTGTAAAATGAATTTTTTTTTGAGTTTGTAAAGATAGAAAAAAATGAGCTATTTGTTTGAAACTATATTAATAATAGCTACTTTTGCGCGCTTTTGCAGGTTATGGGATTAACCTTAAACCGCCATACTTTTTGTTAGAGCTGATGATCCCTGTTAAAATTTTATCTATTTTTTTATGATTAGATCTATGTTACTTGTAGGGATTGGCAGTTTTGCAGGCGGCTCTTTGAGGTATCTTATCTCCGTAGTGGTTCAGAGCAAGACACAGAGTAAATTTCCTTTTGGTACATTATTGGTGAATATTGCCGGTTGTTTTATTATTGGAGTGCTTCTCGGCCTCTTTGAAAGAGGGCATATTTCGAACCGTGATCTGAATCTGCTACTTGCAATCGGTTTCTGTGGAGGTTTCACAACGTTTTCCTCTTTTATAAGTGAGAATATGACCTTTATGCGTGCCGGGCAATTTGAATTGCTCATTGCGCATCTTGCTTTGAGTGTTGTGGCTGGTTATGTAGCGCTTTTTATCGGGTCCGCTCTCTCTTCAAGAATCTGAATAATACGAATCTTCTTGGGGAGTAATACGTATTACAGATAGTATCCTTTATTCCCCATTTCTGCTGCCTGCATTAGTGCATATTCGTTTTTGCGCAGGGGATAGTCCCAGCAGCCCATCTGGTGATATATGCCTCCTCCAAATCCGCTTTTAAAACGATATAATCCATACATGGGGTGGGAGGGTTCGGCATTGGGAGCTATACCGAACATATCATACTCGGTGCAGCCGTACGGTTTGGCAATTTGCATGGCGCGCCATTGCAGTGCGTAGGTTGGCATAAGATTTCTGTGATTTGACGATGAGGCTCCGTATAGGTAGGTAGCTCTGTTGCTCGAGATGAGCAGGAACATTGCGGCGAGGGGTTCGTGGTCGGCGTAGGCAATCAATAATTTTACATGAACCGGAAGCGTATCGTCCTCCATTTTTGTTGCAAATACAGAGTGAAAATAGCTTATGTCGTTTATGTGCAACCTGTTTCGTCTAGCTGTCTCGAGATAGAGTGTGTACCAGATATTGAGTTCATTGATTGAGCAGGTTCTCACCTCTACACCATGTCTGTCGGAGAGATTTATGTTGTATCTTGTTTTAGGCTTCATCTTCTCCAAGATCTCCTTCTCCTCCGGACAAAGATCTACAATAATGGTATTGGCTGGAAGGATATCGCTGTTGCATCTCTTCAAATTCCAATTTATGGTTCCGTAGTTAAGTTGAAATTCCTGATATTTTTTTTCGGGTGCGCCGAGCCATACTCCGTTATCGCCGTAATCCGACTCCTTACTCCAGTGTGACTGCCAGTTAAGGTCATATCTTATTGCGATACAGTCTTTTGGAAGATAAGATCTTAAGGATTCTGATAGTTCCTCCAGAAAAATGCCCTGTTTCTCCTCTGATGGTTCTATCTCGGGACCATATGGTATGTAAGCCATGCAATCTTTGCTATTGTAGCGGTGAATGAAGATCAGAAAATCTGCTGTTGTATAGGAATATCCACCTACATTTAAATATAGATCTCTGTTACGAGCTTTATAATCAAAGGCTAAGGATTGTAGTCCCTGCTTTCGTTTTACTCTCGACCAAAATGAGGTCTGTTGTATTATCGGCGTATCGTATACATCTACTATCGCCTTTTTTGCTATATGAAGTTGCATTACATAATCTGTTTGGGTTGCAAAGATAAGGCTATTATATTGTATGGCAAAGGAGAACGTTGCAATTGCTCTCCTTATCGGGAGAGATGTAAATAAGTTTATTTATCTTTACAAATAATTAATTGCTCCTCTTACTATTCCTATTGAATACCACATTATGAAATTGCTCTATTCTACCGAATTAGATTCTCCGTTAGGCATTATAACTCTTCTCTCTGATGGGGAGGCTCTCTCCGGGCTATGGTTGCCCGGGCAGAATATTGCATGCGGAGGGGTTATCGGTTCAGGCAAGGTGGTTGAGGTTGGTTTGGAGGAGGGAGATTGCCCTGCCGTATTTAAAACGGCACAAAATTGGCTTCAGAGATATTTTAAAGGGGAGAACCCGGGAAAGACTCCGCCACTTTCACTTTCAGGCACGCCCTTCAGGCTTTCTGTGTGGCGTTTGTTGCAGGAGATTCCATATGGCGAGGTGACCACTTACGGTGAAATTGCAAGGTCAATGGAGAGGCAAACAGGGGTTGATCTCATCTCTGCGCAAGCCATAGGTGGGGCCGTGGGTCATAATCCCGTGAGTATCATGATTCCATGCCACAGGGTTGTAGGTTCCAACGGCAACCTTACCGGATATGCTGGGGGACTTTGCCTGAAGGAGAGGTTGTTGAGAATAGAGCAGGTTGATATGTCGAGATTCTTCTCTACAGAAAATTGATTTTGAAAAGTAAGAAAAGTAAGAAAAGTAAGAAAAGTAAGAAAAGTAATGTGAGTCTATTTATAGGAATTTTATATAGAGTATGAATATTGAGAGCAAAATTAGAGTAAAAGCTGTTGCCGTGTATGTTATTGTAGCTGTTGCAGTAATAGCTATGATTTTTTATTCGTACCGTGCAAAGAGCAGAGTTGTTGTAAATAGGGAAAGGCTCGAAAAGCAGTACAGGTCGCTTTCTCTTACTAATCGGCTTATCTTTTTTGTTCAAAATGCTCAAAATCTGGAGAATAAATTTATTACCCCTTTATCAGAGAAAGAGACCTCTTATGTGATGGATGAGATAGCGGACAACATTGCGGCAGTAAATATTATTTCCGATACTTTAGCCCTGTTGCATCCGGCGGAGAGAGCTAATCTGCTACGTATCGGGATACTCCTCTCGGATCAATTAGACAATTTTAGAAATTTAAACAGTCAACTTAATGGAATCAATCCTGTCTCAAGGATAAATGATCGTATTAAGAATTTAACTCCGGAGAAGAGGGATACTATTATAGTCTCTACGATTACAAAAGATACCGTGATAAAATATCCTATTAAGCGGAAATTTTTTCAGCGTGTAGGAGATATTTTTAAATCGCACAAAGACAGCATTGTAACCTCTGTCATAAAAAAAACAGATACTTTAAGGCGTGCGGTATCGGATACCTTACCGATTATTATTGAGGTTGAGGAGATTGCCAAGCGAGCGACAAAGGATTACGATATTAATATTAAGGGTATTGGCAAGCAGGTTTCTCGTCTTGTGAAGGCAGACAGGGAACTCTCTTCGGAGATATCGAGATTGTTGTTGGTGCTTCATGGAAATATGTTCGATTCCACAATGGAACTTGCTTGGAAGAGCGAGCGAGAGATAGAAAGAAATTATATATTGTTTCTTGCCGGCGGTTTGACCTCTCTATTGCTTGCGCTCTTTCTTATAATTATGATTTTGGCCGATATAAGTCGCGGTCAACGAGCGCGATCGGAACTGGAAAAGGCCAACAGACAGATACGTAATATTATGGAGAGTCGTCATAGATTATTGCTTGCGGTCTCTCATGATATTAAGAGTCCGTTAGGTTCCATAGTCGGTTACCTCGATCTTATGGAGGGTGAGGGTGCGCGTGATAAAGAGGAGAGAGATTTTTTAAAATCCATGAAAAATTCCGCCAAGCATATCCGGGCGCTTTTGAATAATCTTCTTGAGTTTTCGAGTATAGAACAGGGTAAGGAGAGAATTAATTTAGAGAGTATAGATATTAACAGGCTTGCCTTGGATATTAAGAGTATGTTTGAGCCGCTTGCTAATGCAAAGGGGATTACCCTTAATGTTCTCTCTGATAACTCTCTTGTTGAGGGTGACCTTATGAAGATAAAGCAAATTGTAATAAATTTAGTCTCTAATGCGGTTAAATATACCTCTTCCGGCTCAATAGTGCTTGTTATTAACTATCGCGATGGCAATATTAGGATTAAGGTAGAGGATACCGGAACCGGCATTCCCGAAAAAAATATTGATGAAATTTACAAACCTTTTGTTAGAATGGAGAGTAATAGCTCAATGGCTTCTGGTACCGGGCTTGGAATGTACGTTGTAAAGGGAATTCTGGAGATGTTGGGTGGAAAAATAGAGGTTAATTCTAAAGAGGGGGAGGGTTCTACATTTAATATTACAGTGCCGGCAACTTTAGCTGAGAGGAGAGCTGAGAGTAGTGCCATTGGTGATGGTCCTAAAAGGATAGCTGTTTTTGATGATGACCCTGCAATGATAAAGGTGGCTACCCTTATGCTTGAAAAACTTGGTCATAAGGTTGTGGAAGATGATTATAATCTGATACTTACAGATATGGAGATGTGTGACCTTTCCGGTATGGATGTTCTTGCCTCCTCTCCTGATATTCCCGTTGTAGTTATGACAGGAAGAGGGGATTTTTCAAATGAGGAGGCTATGCGTCTCGGTTTCGCAGCTTATCTTGCAAAACCCTTTACCTTTAATGCGGTAATGGAGATTTTTGGAAATTTCGGACAAAGCAAATGGGATAACGATAATAGCGAGATAGTTAAGGCTCTATTTTGTAATTCGGCTCAGGAAAGTTCGGTAAAACTAAGGGAGGCCCTTATTGATGGGGATTATACAAAGGCGCAGTTCTTATCTCATAAAATGTTACCTATGTTTGCTCAAATGGGCTATAATACAGAGGCACTCAGAAGGATGGATATGCATCGGAGTACTGAATATGAAGGGTGGAGGGATGATGTGGAGTCGATTCTCGCAATCATAATTCAGGGGAGTTAAACTTGGTACTATAGTTCCAGACCGTATTGGTGCATTTTATTGTAAAGTGTCTTGCGATCTATCTTTAGAAGTTGAGCGGCGAGAGTTTTGTTTCCCCTTGCGCGTCTCAATACATTCTCAATCTGCTCCATCTCATTGCCCGGTCTAAGAGCCAGGTCCTCTCCAGTTTCTTCAACTCCTGAGGTGGGTTTTTGAGTCAGTATCGGGAGATCTTCCTGAACTATTTCAGTGCCTGATGCAAAGAGTACCGCACGTCTTATGGCATTTCTCAGTTCACGTAAATTTCCGCTCCAATATTGCTTTTCGAGGAATTCAATTGTATCTGCCGAGAAGCCCTCTATCTCCCGCTCCAGCTCTTTATTTGCCTGGTTAAGGAATTCGGCTGCAAATAGTCTAATATCTCCTTTTCTCTCTCTCAATGGAGGTACTGTTACTGAAAATTCATTAATTCTGTGGAACAGATCCTCTCTGAACTTTCCCTCCTTAATTGCGTTCTCAAGATTTTCATTTGTTGCGGCAAGTATCCTGACATCGATATTGATATCCTTTGCGGAACCAACAGGACGTACCTTTTGCTCTTGAAGAGCCCTTAAAAGTTGCACCTGTACTTCGTAGGATAAATTTCCTACCTCGTCCAGAAAGACTGTACCTCCCTTTGCCTCTTCAAATACTCCTATCTTATCGCTTACTGCAGAGGTAAAGGAGCCCTTCAAGTGACCGAACAATTCGCTCGGGGCAAGTTCTTTTGAGAGACTGCCGCAGTCGACTGCAATAAATGGTCTCTCCTTTCTTGTGCTATTGTCGTGAATAAGACGGGCTGTATACTCTTTACCGGTACCGCTCTCGCCTAAAATTAAAACTGTCATTTTTGTGGGAGCTACTCTCATGATGTGATCATACATAGTTTTGGCAGCCTGGCTTTTGCCTTTAATCATATCTTTGTAGTCGGTATTAATCTTACGTTCATTATGCTCCACATTACCCTCTCTCTTTTTGCTCAGAGCATTCTCAATTTTTGTCTTTAAAATTGTAGGATTAATTGGCTTTTCGAGATAGTCTTCCGCTCCCAATTTCATGGCAGCAACAGCAGTTGTAATCTCACCGTAACTTGTCATTATCATATATGGCATCTCCATCTTGTTGTCTTTTGCCCAGTGTAGCAACATTATTCCGTCTCCGTCGGGCAAACGTAGATCTGAGAGAACAAGATCAAATTTATTCTTCTGCAGTTCGTTCTTCGCATTTCTTACACTCATACAAAATACAGGATCATAACCATTTTTGGTGAACCATCCCTGAAGCATTGTTCCGAATGCAAGATCATCTTCTATAATGAGTATTTTCTGTTTCATATTAATGTATTTAATTTTTAAAATAGATGATAGAATGTATCATATGGTGCAAAATTAGATTTTTTAATTGAAAAGGGACAGAATATGTGGGAATACCCCATTTTTTTCTGTCCCTTTTGCTGAAATTAATTGCCAATTTGATCTCTCTTAGCTATTTCTTCTCAGCTACTATAATTTTAAACACGGCTTTCTATTTTTTTATTACGAGGTACTTGGATATACTCCAGAATTTTGCGGGAGCTAAAATCTTAATTGTGACAATCTTATCTGTACCTACTACCAATTCATAACTATCCTTAGGATGTGATGAGAGAATCTTTATATGCTTACTGCCTGTCTCTATTGTAGAGATGCCTCTCAAATCGCCTTTTATAAAGATTGAACTATCAAAATCTCTGTCAAGTACTTTTTTTGTTCCGAATAAACCGCCGCTTGTAATAACCTTTGCTGATTTAAGATCCTTTTCGGTTGCAATACAATACCATACTGTATTAAGATCTTTATCCTGAGTCTGGATAGTTGAGAGTTGCTGTTCAGAGAGATCATTCAACTTATTAATATTTGAATGTAGACTATCTACAGTTGTTACCAACTCTTCTATTTTAATATTTTTCTTTGCAAGTTCTGCCTGAAGAGCATTAATGGCAGTGGTTTTTTCGTTTAGTTCGCTTTCAAGTCTATCAAGAGAGGCCTGTAGAGCAGTATTCTTTTTACCGCTCTTGTTTAAACGAGCTTGTAGCTGAGCTATCTTTTCCTTATTCTGAGCAAGAACGTCCTTTATTAGTGAGAGTCTTGTAGCAACTTTTTCTCGTTTAGAGGCTGTGTTGCCTTCATTACTCCTTAACTCAACCATCATCTTCCCCTCATTTTGTGTTATTTCATTGAATCCGCTTTCAACATCGTTAACGATTGCAACGATTTCGTTGTACTCTTGTTCTATAGTATCCGCCCTAATCAAGAGAGAGTCTCTTTGTGCCACTACTGATTTGTATTTGCTTGAACTTTCTACGCATGATACTGTTGTGACAGCCATTGCAATAAATATTGCAAGATAATTTAATGTTCTCATAATAGGTTTCATAATTTTGTATTTTAATTTGATTTATTCTATTCAACTATTATTCCCGTTCGTAGAAATAATGACTTTCCTAATAGTTTATGAGGTTGTATGTGGCAATATAATTGACCTCTATTCTATTTGTAATACTCATATTATCAGCATTATATTAAGTATAATAAGATTATAAATAGAGAATCTATCTCTAAAGGCAACATCAAAATTATAACTCTTTAAAACTAATGTAGTCCTAAAATATTGCTGTGGAAATATGTGGAAATTTCCACATATTTTTTGTGTATGTGAGGCAACTGAATCATTATTTTTAAAAATATAGCTCTATTAAACGTATACTAAACGATTAATTTTTATATAATTAAATTTTAAAAACTTTTCACCGGATAAAATTAAAAGTTTTTACTTAAAAGTACTCTATTCCTTTTTCAGCATAATAATTTCGCAACAAAAATGAGAAGGAATATGTATAAGCGAATAATTACAATTCTGTTGGCGGGTTCTCTTCTGTTCACTGCAGAGGCTCAAAATAGATCATTTGCCGTTAATGTAGCAGATTATATTAATTTTCTGACTATTAATGGAGAGATGAGCTTTACATTTACCAGGCACTGGTCATGTCATTTCAGATGTAGATATAATCCATTTATTTTTAAAGAGGGGAGTAAAGAACAACTCCAGAATAAAAAATTGGAACTCTCAGCAGGAGTAAGATTTTGGTCATGGAATGTAAATTCCGGCTGGTTTGCTCTCCTCTATCCTGATTATTTGAAATATAATAAAGGTGGTATTTTCAATATAAAAACTTTCGAAGGAGAGTCGTATGGAGCCCTGTTCGGAGGTGGTTATGCCTTTATGCTCTCAAAAAGAATCAATCTCGAGATAGGTGTTGAGGCACGTGCAGGCTATAGGTCTTATGTGGCTTATGAGAGGCCTAAAGGAGGAAGATTTAAGGGTAAGTGGAAAAACTTCTTTGTGGAGCCGGGTAATGTACTGGTACAGTTTGCCTTTATCTTTTAGCTATGAGAGGGAGAAAAAGGAGAAATAAGTTGAATACAAGGAGAAATCAATTGAATAAAAGGAGAAGAAGAGTAAAGGTTCAATTAAAGTTTAGAAGTATTTAGTAATTAATTAAAAGGAGGTAGGTATGAAGAGGAAAGAGAGATTCAGATTGGCGCTCACCATTGCGGTGTACTTAACTCTGCTTGTTGTGGTAGCGTGTGTCAATCAACGTAGGGCAAGGGAACTTGTTAAGGGTAATGTAACTGCCGGAACAGCGATTGTTGAGGAGATTAGTCCGCAAAATCTTTGCGATGATACATTGGTGAGTTCCATAGAGAGTAAGGCGCCTATTAAGTATGATAATGATGGAAAACCATTCGTAATGAATGCAATTATGGATGATCTGACGGGGGAAATGGTAGCTGTAGATAAGCTTGACCCTGTAATTGTAGAGGCAAAATTCAGGAATATTGCAGAAAGAGGCGGGAAAATTAATATTTCATTTGAAATATCTGTGCCCCAAAAGATGCAAAACACAGCATGGCAGGTTCGGCTGCGGCCAAAATTCCTTTTTCTTGGAGATACGCTTTTGGCCGATGAGTTTTACGTAACCGGGAAAAAATATCGCGATATGCAATTAAGAGGTTACGAATTGTATAATAACTATCTTAAATCAATCATTACAGATAGTTGTAATTATCTGCGGAATTTTACAAGATACAAACAGATGCATCGTTTTATTGCAAGGAATTTTCCTGATATATATGCATTGAGAAACGATAGTTCCATTATTAAGGATAAAGGGACATTAGGCTTATATAATATCTCTTTAAGAGAGACAGTAGAGCATTATAAAAAGAGCTCTTTGATTGCAAAAAACAGGAGAAAAAGAGAATCTTTACCGGATACCTTTAATAGATTCGTTAAGGAACCTATTAAAAGAGATGGAATTAAGCTTGATTCGGTAATAACTGAATGTAATGGTTCTATTAAATATTGTTACAAACAGACTATTGATGCGGAAGGTGGTCTCAAAAAGTTACAGATGATCCTTTCCGGAGGAGTATTCAGAGAGGGTGAAAAGATTTATGAGATTCCCGAGACACAGCCTCTCTCTTTTTATGTTAGTTCACTTACCTATTTTACAGATAATACTCCAAGATATATAGATTCCAATCAATATGGAGCTTGTGTGGATACGTTGTATATGAAGGGCATTGAAGCACTCCAAAGGCGAGATTATAAAACTGCGATTGAGATACTTCTACCTTATAGTAATATTAATAGCGCTGTCGCGTTACTATGCGAAGATAATAACAGACCTGCTCTTGAGATTTTGCAAAAACTGCCTATGAGTGCCAAACGTGATTATATGCTTGCGCTCGCGTATATGAGAATGAATGATTCTAACCAGGCACTCAAATATTTCAAAAGTTCAGTTGAACTGGATCCGTACATGAAACATCGAGGTAATTTGGATCCTGAGATATATACACTTATAGATAAATACAAGTTAAATCAAATTTTATAAGCTGTAATAATTTCAAGGAGACAGAGAACAGTACAGAACAAAACAAATCAAATCAAATAAAAACAAATCAGAATGAAACCGAATATGAAAATAGATAATAGTATGAAACTTAACTTTGTAATAAACAATTTTGCACTATTCATAGTGATATTTGCAACACTCTTTATTTTTTCATGTACTAAAGAGCGTAATCATGAAACAAACAATGAAATCACGGAGAGTTTATTGACTCTCAATATTACAGCCGGAAATGAGGATTCTAAGAAGACAAAGGCGACAGGGAGTTCGCATGGTGTGCAGTCAGATGATAATTATGTTGAGACACTTGAGATATTTGTCTTTAGAAATGACGGGGGTGTTGATAATGGGCAATTAGATGCGTACAAGAAATTCTCCTCAAACGACGGACTTACAAATCTGCAAATCAAGACCACTACCGGAAGTAGAATTATCTATGCAGTAGCTAATTCACATAGAGATAATTGGAATGGTATTACGACATTAGAGCGTTTTAAATCGGAGATGTCGTCAATTACATTGGAGAATGTGAAAAAATTTACGATGGCCGGTAGCATTACCTCTGTTCTACATACTACCAGTTCCATAACCTTCTCTATTTCAAGGTTGGTTTCGCGAATAAAGGTAGATGGGATAAAGACCGCTTTTGCAGGCACTCCATATTCAGGTATGACATTATCTGGAGTAAAGGTCTATCTTACAAATGTTATTGCGGCAAAGTCGTTTGCGGAAAATTCAGATATGGATGTTCCTCCAATATTGAATTATAAGAAGTCGATATTATCTGATTCACAGAGTTGTGCAATGCCGGGAATGATCTTTGAATCCATTGCCGGAGAGATAGGTGATGCAGGCTTTACACAACCATTGTATTTTTATGCATATGAAAATTTAATTGCATCTGAAACTCCGGTATCAAGGTATACTCGTATAGTAATAGAGGCTCTTCTGAATGGTAAAACTTACTATTATCCCATTTCAATCAACAGAGAGGGGTTCGGGTATGTCTCTGAAAATGGCCATAAAGGTGTAAAGCGCAATACTGCTTATCAACTTAAGGCAACGATATTCAGACCGGGTTCGACTGATCCCGATAAGCCGCTTGAACCGGGGACATTGTCCGCTACTTTAGGAATAGAGGATTGGTCATTAACCAACTCCTCTGATGTGGAATTTTAATTATATTGAAGTGAAATCAAGAATGATATATTTTAATTGGCCAAAGGCTGGATTCCTCTTCTTGGTTGCTTTGCTTTTAATTTGTTGCGATACCATTTGGGAAGATAGAAGTAAATGTTCATGCTATCTCTCGTTAGATTTAGCCGAATGTCGGGGCAAATCTGATCTATTGCAGATATGGTATTATAATTCGGAAGATTCCCTTGTATTGAAAGATACGGCTGATTTGAGTAACTCTTTATTCTATGAGGCTGCTCTTCCGAGAGGGCTTATCAGATACCATGTGTGGGGAGGTATTAAAAACATGGAGGTTACGGAAGAGAGTGGTAGTAAGACAATGATAATGCAGATTAAGGGGAGAGAGTTTGGGCCTCTTTACCGTTTTGACGGAATGGTAAACACGGATTGTGAGGAGGCTTATGATGCCGTGCAATTGAGAAAAGAGTATGCTAAACTCGGGATTATTTTCAAAAATGTACCGGATAAATTTGAGAGAGCACTAAAAATAAGGATTTTATGTGGTACATCGGGGTACTGCACCGATGGTACTTTTGCAGAGCATTCAACTTATATGGAGTCGGAGATTAATAGTAATAAACCCGTGGAATTTATTCTTGGCAGGCAATTGAGTACGAAAAAGATCAAACTTCTCCTTTTTTCTTGTAGCGAGGGTGATACAGAGGAACAAATAGGAGAGATAGAGATTGGTGAAATGCTCTTTAAAGCCGGTTATGAGATGAAAGAGAGGGAGGTTAAGGATATTGAATTAACAATTGATTTTTCTGCTTCCAGCATTAAAATTACTGTCGAAGACTGGAGTATTACCAAGGAGGTCGATATAGAATTATAGTAGGAGATATAGTTATGGAGAAGAGAGGTGATTATATTATGGGGATTGTAAGGGGAGTAATGATGGTTATTATTTTTGGATCTATCATTTGTTCATGCGAGAGGGGTTTAGAGGAGCCGTTAGCAGAGGGGGAGATGAAGAGTGTTGTAGGCGGAGATACAATTAGTTTTTCGCTTACTTGTTTCTATTCCGGATCTAATACAAAGGCTCCGATCCGGGTCGATGAAACTATGATTACCGATATAAATATTTATGTTGTAAATGAAGAGGGAGATGTTGTGGATTATAAATATTGTGTAGGATATAATTCAGCATTTAAGTTATTTGTTCACAAAGATAAAAGGCATAGGATTTATGTTATGGCGAATGTCGGGCAGGTTGGCTCCTTAAGAAGTTCATCAGAAATAGAGGCTTATCGATACTCTGTCTCATCGATTGAAGGTATTGTAGATTCTAATGGAGGTGTTCCTATGAGCGGAAAATCCGATATGAGAGTATTTGGAACCGGAGAACGCGTGAATCTCTTGCTGGTGAGGGCAGTTGCTGTTTTTATGGTAAAATGTGACTATACAGGTCTAAATAAGGGGGTGAAGGTTAATGTAAAGAAAATTGCATTAAAAAATGCGCCCTCAGCGGTCTCTCTTTTTTCTACTGAAAGAGGTGGCAACAGCGAATATATTGATGGCGAGGAGAGAGGTATCGGTGAATTGTCGCATTTGGAAAGTTATGGCGAGGGTTTCTGGCTCTTCGAAAATATGCAGGGAAGAGTTGCCCCTGGTGCAGTGGATAATAAATCCAAGGCGCTTATTATGAGTGCAGAGGCAAAAATGCGTTCCTCATATATTCTGATGGAGTATGATTATTTTTCGCCGCAAAAAAGAGGCTCCATCTCTTATAAATTTTATCTTGGTTCCTCCTATGAAGATTGTGATGTCTCAAGAAACACAAAGTATACCTGTACAGTCTATTTTAAGGGGAATGCCTCTGCAGAAGAGAATAGTGAGAGTGTAGATAATTCCGGCCTTACAGATAGAGTAACGGCTATTGAAATTACTCCCTCTTCCTACATATTCGATCTTGTTGGTGATACTTTTACTCCTGCTGTTAAGGTTTTACCCATTTCGGCCAATAATAAAGAACTTGTATGGAGTAGCTCAAATCCTTTAGTGGCTACGGTTGATAAATTCGGATCTATCAAAGCTATCTCGGAAGGTGATTGTATAATAACAGCTACTTCTGTAGAAAATCCCGACATCTCTGCCACATGTAAAATATCTGTAATGCAACCGGTTATAGAATTTGCAACAAAGAATAAGATAATGTATGACGGAGAGGAGGTTATTCTACTATGGAAAAAGCTGATTCCTAATAGTATGATCCCGAATGTTGTTTCTGATAATACGCAAGTACTTGATATCATCGAGGTCAATTCCATAGGGGTGAGGGTGAGGGCCAAAAATAGGGGAAATGTAGCCGTTACCGCCTCTAAAGCTAAGGCGACAGATGTATGCAACATTAGCGTAGAAGAGCTTAAAATAACTTTCGGAGCCTCTTCACCGTTATTTTTCTATTCGGGATTCAATGATCCTATTCCATATTCTGTCTCCCCATCTCACGCCTCTCTTCTTCATTCTCAAGGAAAACTGAAGATAAACTGGAGTAGTTCTGATGAAAATAGTCTTAAACACGTCTCTGATAATCTTTTCAGAGGTGGCAATGCCAATTCATCGGCCGATATTGTTGCTACATTTGCCGATTATCCCTCTAAAAAGTTTTCTTTAAATGTCTCTGTAAAGCCTGCGATTAACATATCTGAGAAGAATGTTAATCTTGCAGCCTGCCCTAAGGTTTCAGAGATTTCTCCCTCTATCAGTGCCGATATTCATGTCTCCTCTCTTTTGACAGTAGAGACACATCCTCGTGCTGTTATAAACTGGAGCGGACCAAATGTTGGAGTAGCTGCGGATAATGTTCATGTAGATTCTCAAAATAGAGTATATCTCGATAATAATAGTCGAGCAAATGGGAGTTATCTCCTTATTGGTACCATTAAAAATGCAGACGATGGAGTTGAATATAATGATCGATTGTCTATTAATGTTTTTGATGTTGTTAAAATATGGATGGTGAATAATGAGGTTAATATTGGACCAGTGGAGGGAGAGACAGAATATGTGAATATAGAGAGTTCGTATATAGGTAGAACGGACCAGATAAATAATAGGGTAGGTGTATTCCGGTGTATATTGGTTCCATCAGTAAATAATGAGATTTTGATAGATACGCGTGATACATTTCTTTACTACTACGACTACTCCTTTGTTGAGCACATAAACTATCCTTGCAAGGAGGGAGAGGTAGTTTATGTCAAGATACTCGATCCATTTGACAAAGGACTTGGAAGCGATAAAAGATACCGTTTCTATTATAGTGCCGACTCTCTTTAGGGAGGGATTATTTACCTATGGATTGATAGTTGAAGCCGTTGGTTTTCATTTCGTCACGGTCGTAGATATTGCGGCCGTCGACGAAAATGTTACCTCTCATGGAGTTCTTAATATCTTTCCAGTTTGGAAGTCTGAATTGTTTCCATTCCGTAAGTAATGCAATGGCGTCGGCTCCTTGAGAAGCATCGTAAATATCCTTGGCGTAGTAGATAGTCTCTTTGAGGTAATGTTTTTTAGACTCTTCTATTGCAACAGGATCATATGCTCTGACCTTTGCTCCGGCCTTTATAAGCAGATTTGCAGTAACTACGGATGGAGCTTCGCGCATATCGTCTGTTTCAGGTTTGAATGCAAGACCCCATAATGCAATAGTTTTCCCTTTAAGATCTCCTCCGAATGCCTTTTCCAATTTTTCGAAGACTATTCTCTTCTGTTCGTTGTTTACGTTTTCGACCGAACTGATAACTTGCATTTTATAGCCATGTTCTTCTCCTGTTTTTACTAAGGCCTTAACATCTTTAGGAAAGCATGAACCACCATAGCCGCATCCGGGGTAAAGGAACTTGGAGCCAATTCTTGAATCCGAAGCAATACCGGCTCTTACTTTATCTATATTGGCACCTGTAAGTTCACACAGTCTGGCCATTTCATTCATAAAACTAATTCTTGTGGCGAGCATTGCATTAGCTGCGTATTTTGTCATTTCAGCGGAATGGACGTCCATCATTATAACTCTGTAGTTATTTAACTGAAAAGGTCTGTACAATTGATCCATGAGCTCTTTTGCTCTTTCCGAATCTACACCTATAACAATTCTGTCGGGGCTCATAAAGTCTTTGATTGCAGAACCTTCTTTTAAGAATTCAGGATTTGATGCAACATCAAATGAGATCTTTTCCCCTCTTTTTTTAAGTTCTTCTTCAACTTTTGCCCGCACTTTTATTGAAGTTCCTATTGGAACGGTACTTTTTGTAACGAGCAATGTATATTTTTTTATAGTTTTTCCGAATGTTGAGGCAACCTCCAGAACATATTTGAGATCTGCACTTCCGTCCTCTCCGGGAGGTGTTCCCACTGCAATAAATACTATATCCGCACTATCGATACATGATTCCAAAGAGTTTGAAAAGGAGAGTCGTCCGTCATGCATATTCTTAAGCACAAGTTTATCAAGTTCAGGCTCGTAAATCGGTACGATGCCCTTATTTAGATTGTCAATTTTTTGCCTGTCAATGTCTACGCAAGTAACGTGTGTTCCCATCTCGGCGAAGCATGAGCCACTTACAAGTCCCACATATCCTGTTCCTACAACTGCAATATTCATATATTATGAGTGTTAAAATTGACCTCTAAGATAATAAAAAAATAAAAAATCGATTGAAGAATCTTCTTTGAGTGTAAAAATATTATCTTTGCAAGACTTTCGACATGGGGATGTTTTGGTTTTGACAGCAGATTAATCGGAAGGTAAGCATGCCGAGCGTTGTGTGTATGGCTCGTTAATCCTAACATTCAGCCTATAATTGGCAATAATAATTTAGCACTCGCTGCGTAATTAAGCAAAGCTTAATCGCTTAATCGCCAAGGCCTAGGGCTTTCGCGACGAGTATCCCGCCGAGCTTTACGCCGGTTATGCAAAGCAATACGGGGTATCATTTAAACCGGATGCGTGCGTTTACTCCTCTAAGGCGCATTAAGATTATGAGGATAAGTTTATGATGGCCTGCTTCCCGGCAGTCATATTCCGACAATTAAAGGTAAGCTAAGTATGTAGAAAACTTTTGGATGGTTTGGTTGGACGGCGGTTCGAGTCCGCCCATCTCCACAAAGAAAAAAGGGATGACTTGGTCATCCCTTTTTTCTAATAATTTAATTCTAAAATTTAAACTATTTCCCCTCTTCTTTCTCCTGAGTCTCTCCTTCTACAACCTCTTTACCCTCTTTGTCTAGAATAACAACCTTTGTGGTTTTGTCGGTTTTGTTAATAAGTGTAACTCTTGTGTACTCCTTTGTTTGGTTGAATTCGAGTAGTTGAATATCGAATGTCTCTCCTACAAGGGTTTTAATTGCACTTTGGATAAGCTCCGGGAGATTCTCCATCTTTACTGTTACATATTCATCTTGTACTGCCATTATGGAGTTGTCGTTGTTCAAAGTTTTTGAAGTCATTAGGTTGGCTGCGTAACCTGTTGCGAAAATTCCGCCCATGATTACTAAAGTTGCAATAATACGTTTCATAATACTTTTGTTTTTAAAGGTGAATAATAAACTAAATCATAATACTAAAACCATTTCGATTTATTAGATAACAGATGTAGTGCCATAGTATTAATTTGCTTATTATAAACTAATTAACAATTATTGCAGATATCGGCATTTGTGGAGACCGATGTGAAATTTGGGGAATTCTGATGAATTAGGTTATTGTTTCTTGCTGTCGGGGTATTCAATACGTGCATGATAAATTTCCTGCAGTTGTTTTTTAAATACCTCCTTTACAATATTAATCTCCTTTATTGAGATTTCGGCATTTATAAGTTGGGAATCTGACATTCTTTTCCTGAGTATAGTGTCAACCAAATTGGAAATGCTCTCCTCAGAATAATCTTTAAGTGTTCTTGAGGCTGCTTCAACTGCATCTGCCATCATAATTACTACCTGCTCTTTTGTAGCAGGAAGTGTACCGTTATAGGTAAACTCGCCGATATGAGACGGGTCGCCTCCTTCTGCCAGGAATTTGTTGTAGAAAAACAGTGCCTGAGATTTTCCATGATGAGAAGTAATAAAATCTCTGATTACTTGTGGCAAATTATATTTTTTAGCGAGCTCAAGACCATCGTGCACGTGCTTGATTATTGCCTTTGCGCTCTCTTCAGTTGTCATGTGCTCGTGATAATTGATACCGGGAGCCTGATTCTCTATAAAACATTGAGGGTTGGCCATCTTGCCTATATCGTGGTATAAAGCTCCTACCTTTACAAGGCGAGCATTTCCGCCTATTTCTGCAACGGCCCTTTCTGCAAGATTTGCAACCTGCATTGAGTGCTGAAAGGTTCCGGGAGCCTTTCTTGCCAATTCCTGTAGCACTTTGGAATTTGTATCAGAGAGGTCTCTTAACGTTGAGCCGGAGACGAGTCCGAAAATCTTTTCGAGCAGGAATACAAGAGGGTATGCTGCTACAACAAATAATGCATTAAGAAAGAGGTGAAGCATTATTTTATAATCTAATGTCTCTATTCTCTCATTTGCAAGCATAATAAACGAGAGGTATGTGAGAAATATTCCGATGAAAATAATAAAGGAATTAAAGAATTGCCACCAGCCTCTATTGAAAAATGAGAAAAGAAGAAGTGCTATTCCGCCACCGAATACATTTATAATATAAAGTTCAACTCCATGTTCGCATATAATGAGCATAGGCATTAGTGCGATCATATAGAGGGGAAAGACAAGTTTGGCCTTGAAAAACGCCATCATATAGAGTGCGAATACTGCATAAGGTACTATGAAAAGAAGCTGAGAGTTAACCTGTTTGGTAATTACTGTAATGATAAACATTAACAAGGTGACTGACAAGAGAAAGTAAAACTTGTTCCGTTGTCGCAGTATATCGGAGTTAACAAAAAATACCGTAATATAGATCATAAATAGTATCGCGATAATTATTATTGAGTGGCCCAGAATAAGCTGAGTAAGCCCTCCCGAGTAGCCCATACTCAATTCATATTCGGCTTTGTAGGAGTCGAGTAACTGTTCTATTTCAGCAGTTATTATCTCACCCTTTGAGACTATAATTTGGCCGGTATAGATCATACCTTTTGTGGGAGAGATAAAATCAATAGCCTCTCTGTGTAGTAGTTCTGTGGTTTTAGGATCGTATATTAAGTTCGGAACAACATAATCCTGAATTTGAAGGAGATTAAAAAGAGAATCTATATTGAGTACCGGGTATTCAACCATCAGTTCCGATTTCATGAAGCGCAATGCCTTTCCTGGTGTATATAGCTCTGAAACAAGTTGTTCGTGTGCCCTTATCTCTTTCTGTACAATAATATATGAACTGTTCCCGGCAACATTGTCCTCTGCAATTATGCCGGACTCGAAAATCTTTCTCAGACTCCTTTCCATATTGTTCTCAAACTCCTGATTCAATGAGGCATTCACCTGCAGACGGGCAAGTTCGGAAAGCTTTGTCTCAGGGATGCTTACATCTTCTCTATAATAGGGTACAACCTTCTTAGCTGCAATATCTTTCTCCTTATTTAGCTCGTTCTGAGTCTTAAGAATTGGGAAATCAATCGGTGCCATTAGAGTTTCATATATCCAGGGACGTCCTTTATGATAGATGTATTTAAACTTACCCTCATTCGGGTAAAATATCATCATAAATGCAAAAGCGAGGAGTAATGCTATATAGATTGAATCTCTTCTGATAAATGCACGTATTTTATCTTTGTTTATCGTTTTCATAAGATTAAATAAAATCTGTTCTATATTGCAAAAATAACTTAATTTTGCGAACAAGATTCAGTTAAAAATTAAAATGATGAATAGTAAATCAGCCACCCTGTTTTTCAGGTCATTGCCATTACTCTTTGCAATGGTATTATCTCTCTCTTCGCAACTCAAATCTCAGGAGAGGATAGTAATAAGTTCAAAAAATCTTAAATGTGACGATACGGTTCTTGTCTTTTCTCCCGCTAAAGCTAATAAGAAATTAAATAAATCAAAGGATTTAAAGGCTACATATAGTACCCCGACACTTTTTCTTCTGCACGGATGGAGCGGATGTTATAAAGATTGGAGCGCTCACTATGATTTACAGGAGATAAGCAACAGAACAGGATTCAGAATAATTTGTCCCGACGGTTTTTATAATAGCTGGTATCTCAATAATATAGATACTACAAAGATGCAGTGGCGCACATTCTTCGACAAAGAACTATATCCGATGATGAAGGAGAGATATGCTTTCGACCCTCATCGTACATTTATAACAGGATTAAGTATGGGAGGCCATGGAGCTATAAATATCTTCATTGATGATACCTCGCGGTTCAGAACGGCAGGAAGCATGAGTGGTGTCCTTGACCTTCCATCAACTTCATTACGGAAATCTCAAATGTCAAAGGTTATAGGTGATGAAGAGAGACTATGCAACAGTTCAAGTGCATGTGTCAGGGTACTCAACATAAAAGGATTGACTGTTCCTATGATAATCTCCTGTGGTTATAATGATATTTACTCAGCAAATTCGGAGAAATTTAGCCAAATATGCAGGAAAAATATGATCCCTCATCTTTTGCTCTTAAGTCCTGGCAAGCACTCATGGCAATATTGGGGATTTGCTCTTGAACAGCATATAAAATTATTTTCAGCAATATTGAATGGCGAAAATCTTGGATACTGAACCTCGCCCGAAGTAGATCTTTATATAGGTACTTACGGGAAGAGACTCTTTAAATACAAATTTAATGAAGAGACCCTTGTAGCAAAAAAAACATGGGAGGTGATGGCCATCAATGCCTCGTACCTTGCGCACTCCTCGGCAGGTGGTAACACCTATCTCTATGCAATCTCGGAGAGCTGGGAAAATTCTGCAATCTCGGCCTTTGTTGATAATAGTACTACTCTCAGAGACAGATGTCCAGATGAGTGGGAGGGAGGTATAAATACAGATGGTAGAGGAGTTAATCGTGCTGGCAGCGGTGGCACTATAGATCTTATAAACAGCCGTTCCGATATTGGTAAAGATCCCTGTTATTTAACATGGTACGATGGTTTTTTAATTACTGCCAACTATTCCGGGGGCTCATTTACAATATTTCCTACCGATAGAACAGGTGCAATTCGACCTCCTGTTATTACCAAAACTTTTATAGGCTCTGGCCCTGTGGGAAAGCGTCAATTATCCTCTCATATTCATACAGTAAGAGTTCTCAGAAGGCAATCAAATGAACAATTATTTGATTATCTTGTTGCTACTGATCTCGGAAGTGATAAATTTTATCTTTATAAAGTAACCCGACACTCCTGCGGTACAGATTCTATAACAATAGTACCCAATTCACCCTCCTCTATCTCCGTGAAGTCAGGATCAGGACCGAGACATATAGATTTTAATGCGGATGGTACAATAATGTATCTTTTAAATGAGTTATCGGGGTACCTGAATGTTTACAAGATAGAGAATGTAATCAATCCCCGTTCAGGTAATAGAGAGGCAGGCCTGGGTAAGAAGAATTACCATGAGGTCCCGGATGTTAATTTCAAACTAATTCAATCTGTAGCCAATGATACTACAGGGGCTCAAGCTTGCGGAGATATTCATATATCGCCCGACGGGCACTCTCTATATGCCTCAAATAGAAGACAAAATGATGGAATACAGGTCTATAAAATTGAGAAAGAGGGGAAGCTCGTTAAAACTCAATATTTCAAGACAGCTAAGCATCCGCGTAATTTTATTATTCTACCGAGCGGCGAGACAATGCTTGTTGCAAGCAAGGAGGAGCGTCTTATCCAAATAGTTAAAATAAATGCCGGTACCGGAAAACTTTCCGATACCGGGCATATAATTAAATTTGAGACTGAGGAACCTGTTTGTATTATTCCTCGGAAATACCATTATTAATGAGTACCGGTATTTATTACAGGTTGAGTTGACTCATCGGCACAAAGTACTACTAATAGATTGCTTACCATTGCAGCCTTTTTTTCCTCATTGAAGTGAACAACCTCTTCGTTTGCTATCTTATCAAGAGCCATTTTAACCATCGATACAGCTCCCTCTACAATTTTTTCCCTTGCGGCGATAATTGCATCTGCTTGCTGGCGTCTTAACATTACTGCAGCAATCTCCGGAGCATAAGCAAGGTAATTTATTCTTGCCTCTATAACCTCTATTCCGGCAATTTCCAATCTTTCATTCAGTTTTATCTCCAATTGATCATTTACATCATTTCCACCGCTGCGAAGAGTTATTTCATTATCTCCTGAGGTATTAATATCGTAATTATATTGGCCGGCAACCTCTCTTAAAGCCGCATCGCTCTGAACTCTGACAAATGAAACAGCCTTAGTATCTATTTCAAAAGAGGATTTGTATATATCCTTGATACGCCATACAAGTACTAAACCTATCATAATTGGATTGCCTCCCTTATCATTAACTTTAATAGGATCTATATCCATATTAAGAGCTCTTAATGAGACCTTTCTTGCTGTTATGAACGGATTTACCCACCATAGGCCTGTTTTTGTGAATGAGCCTTTGTATTTGCCGAAAAACAACATTGCTCTTGCCTCATTCGGTTCAAGCATTATATAGCCGCAGAGCATTAAAAAAAAGGAGATACCTAATATGACAAAGGAGAGTATAGCCCATGTGGGAACGTATATTTGAGAGCAATATAAAAGGGCAATTGCCGTAATTATGCCGGGAATGACTAAAATATTAATAACTAATAATACGAATCCATTAATAGTAAGCCCTTTAAATGTATAATCCTTGGTGTTTCCCATATTCGGTTATTTTATCTCTTGAAGTTCCATTGTTGTAGTTGCCATACCACCCATAGTATCGGTGATTTGTTTTACAAGTCCAATCTCTTTAGCATAACATTCAGTACTAACGTTTGTAATCTGCTGTCCCATCATATCAATTATAATGGACTCTTTAACCTTAATACAATCGAATTTACCTGCAGGTACCTCAATAGTCTCTTTTCCTATAACTTCGCGATTATCCATAGAGATTACAGCCTCTATGTCCATTCCCTGTATGGTGGCTTTAATTTTTATAGTTGTTTTTTCAAGTTTATCACCTACATTCAACTCCTTAGGCCATGAAAGATTACCGTATGAATCTACAATTTGAAGATTTTCAAATGCAGCCAATTGGCTTTTCATTAAATCGTTGAGAGGAATAGTGTAATTCTTCTCGTTCTCATTAAAGGCTATTACAGCTGTCGGAGTCACTTCACCTCCTTTGAGATCAGTACTCTCTGTCTTAAGGAGAATTTGACCTGAATCGGACTTGGTACAACTTTGCTTTACAATCATAGTGTTGGACCCCATTGTACTTTCAACACTCATTTTGTACACGTTTGTTTTACCACTACCCGGAAAGATATAACCGTTTTGAGCGTAAAGCAAAATAGCTGCAAAACAAATAAGTACAGTTAAAAATAGTTTTTTCATCGGACTTATTATTATTATTATTATTATTAGCAAATATATATATATTATTTCAAATATAGTTTATATAATTTTGATGTCTGCTCATTTAACATCTCACCGAATTTTACTTTATCATTAGCTATTTTTGCTGCTTTTTTCTCAAAAGAGCTCTGTTCTTTGAACAATTTCTCCTGGAAATCTGCATTTTTACCTCGTATCTCAAAGATGTTTCCTGCATAATTACTATTAATCTTCTCAAACCTATCGAGGTATTTCCAATAAATAATATCTGGGTTATTGGCTCTCATCTCTTTTGCGTGTGAGAAGTGATTGGTAATAGCCATATCGGGGTCATTGTATCTTCCGAAGTTTTCCGGTGCAGCAGTCATGCCGAGATACCATGGAATATAGGCCGATACACATGGATGATAGGGAGTCATCCACATTACAGAGCCCAATTCTGTAGGCATATTGCCTCTTAACTGAAATATTGCGCTTAAAACCGTAGTTTTAAAGCAGATGCAATTTGGGTGCGAGCCTCCTTCTCCCTTCAGCTCCATAGCAAATTTTGTATTTTCACCGTGACTGCGCAGAACAGTCATCATATCCTGAAGTGTAACCTTTTTGGAAGGGGTTACGGTAAACTCAAATTTGTCCGGATTATTTTGGTATGGTTTTCCTGTAAAGTATTGGATAGCAGAAAGATGTCTTATTACATTTCTTGGGGAATAGAAGTTTCTCTGATCGCTGTATGCTTTCCTGAATGAGAATTCTCCATCTGTTGCCGGATTGTACCATCCACGCTCCTCGGCATAGCTTATTATATCGCTGCAGCCTGCAAAGTTCACAGTGTCTGCAAGGTTTATTTTATCTATGACATAGTTGTTAGGTATAATCATTACCTGGTTGTCCGGAACTCTTGCTGCAACCCAATGCTTTCCCTTTACCGCGGAGAAAATCCAGCCCTCATTATTGTCGGCTACCATATATGAGCGTCCGCTTGTGCGATATCCGTATTGCTCAACGAGCCGCCCCATAATTCTTACAGCCTCCTTTGCGGATTTGGCTTTTTGAGCTACAGTAACTCTCAGTTCATACAAAATACCACCATCGGTCAGAAGAGCCTTATCCTCTTTTGAGATGCACTGGTCTGAAACTATTGCGACTCCGTATTGGTTCATGAATAGATCTGCAGCCTCCATTCCGGGGAATTCTCCCCATATATATTTTGCCCTACCTTTTGTTACGTTTTCAGGGACTACATACATATTTAACATTTGTTCTCCGCCATCATCTTCATTGTGAGCCATTAATACCGATCCATCCGCTGTTGTGCCCTTGCCGGCAATTATTGTAAAACAGTTATAAATCTCCTCATTTCCGTTATAGTTTTGCGCTTCAAGTGCAACCACAGAGACGAGAGACAGTGTAATTATTAGTAGTGATTTCATAAGCTTTATTAAAATTTAATATTAGGTCTTTATAAATAGATAATTTACCTCTCTTCCATTGCGTATTGTACGGCTCTGTTTACTACCGCGACATAATCTTTTGTCCTCTTTAACTCTCTGACGGCGTAATCAAAAAAATCAGATGAATACAGAACAGCTTGGGGGATAGTTTTCATAATGGAGAAATCTTTTAATCTCAGCAATTCGCCCCATTCCGGCTTTACCGATTCGAACCCCCTTGGAACTTTTTTGAGAGCCGTGGTGTAATCCGGTTTGTAGCCCTTTGCCTTTTCAAGAGCTTTAATAAAAGTCTCACCATTTACGGAGATCTCATCTTTTATGCTTTTCAGCACTTTCGGCTCAGGGCAATATGTACCTGCGCAAAGAATACTGCGTGAAGTAAATCCATATTCGTTAAGGTTCTCTAATTCGGATGGTGATGCTTCCGGTTCCAAATGAAGGTAATAGCCACTGAATTGAGACTTCTTACCGCCCTTGCAGATAAAGATTCCGAAATGAGTTTTGTAAGGACTCTTCTCTTTTGAGAAGCGCAGATCGCGATTAATCCTATATGTACACTCTTTTGCTGTTAGATTGGCCTCTTTTATCTCCGGATCAAATTTGGATACGGCAGTTATAAGTTTTCCTGCGAACTCCATAAAATTTGCTCTAATCTCCTCATACTCTTTTCTATTACTATAGAACCACTCCTTATTGTTATTTGCTTTTAGGCGCGATAAATAATCACACAGCAGTTTAATATTATTATTATCCATTCTTTTTCGTTTTGGTCAGAGGGCGTTTCTCCCTTTTAAGATAATTTTTGATGAACAAATATATGAATTTTACCCAAAAGTACTTAAATTTACCTCTTATAATAATAGCTCTTAAAATTTAATTGAGATTGAGCCATAGGAGATGGTAATTAATTATAGTTAGATGACTCTTTTTATGAAGGAATACTTTGATTATTTTCTTATAATAATGACTATTATTGCTCTGATAGTCTTTGTTTCCCTCTTTTTTGTGACGGCCGGTTATGGTAAGTTCGCTTCAAAAAGATGGGGACCCTCCGTCAATAATAAAGTTGGCTGGATTCTAATGGAATCACCGGTTTTTATAGCCATGACAATTTTATGGCTCTTTAGTGCCAGGAGTTGGCAACCGGCAATTTTTGTAATGTTTTGTCTCTTCCAATTGCACTATTTCCAGCGTTCATTTATTTTTCCCCTCTTACTAAAAGGAAAAAGTACTATGCCGCTCTCCATAATATTGATGGGAATAGTATTCAATCTATTGAATGCACTTATGCAGGGCGGGTGGTTATTTTACCTCTCCGCTCCGGAAAGATATCCTGTACAGTGGCTCACTTCATGGCAGTTTATAACAGGAACCATCATCTTTTTGTCGGGGTACTTTATAAATATAAACTCGGATAGCATTATAAGAAATTTGCGCAAACCTGGGGAGACAAAACATTATCTTCCTCAAGGAGGGCTCTATAATTATGTAACTTCTGCCAACTATTTCGGAGAGATACTGGAATGGTGCGGTTTTGCACTTCTCACATGGAGCTTTGCCGGGGCGGTATTTGCATGGTGGACATTTGCCAATCTTCTTCCTCGGGCAGCTGCCATCCACAGAGATTACCGAGAGAAATTTGGAAAAGAGATGGAGGGAAAACGGCTTAGAAGGGTTTTTCCTTTTATATATTAATTTATTTATTGTAAACAATTGTGAATATTGTATTTAAATAGTCACTATTTATGGATATAAGTGCAAAATATGGAATCTATTCTTTTTACTCCCTATAAACTCGGACCTGTTATATTAAGAAACAGGAGCGTGAGGTCGGCCGCCTTTGAAAACATGGCTACTGATCATAATCCCTCGCAAATGCTTTATGACTATCATACGAGCGTGGCACGCGGAGGAGTCGGCATGACAACTTTAGCCTATGCTTCGGTTACTCAAAGCGGACTCTCTTTTAGGAACCAATTGTGGCTCAGGAGAGAGATTGTGCCGCAACTCCGAAGGATAACAGATTCTGTTCACCGCGAAGGAGCTGCCGCTTCTATACAAATTGGCCATTGTGGAAATATGAGTCACAGGGAGATCATTAAGTGCACTCCGGTCTCTGCTTCGGGCGGATTCAATCTCTATTCGCCAACCTTTTATAGAGCTCTCTCCGATGTTGAGATAATTCAGATGGCCAAGGAGTTTGGTAACGGAGTGAGGCTTGCTATGGAGGCCGGATTCGATTGTGTGGAGTTACATGCCGGTCACGGATATCTTATAAGTCAGTTTTTAAGCCCTTATACCAATAGAAGAAGGGATTGTTATGGAGGCAGCCTTCAAAATAGAATGAGATTTATGAAGATGTGTATGGAGGAGGCTTTGGAGGCCTCGCGAGGCAAAATAGCGGTAATTGCAAAGACAAATATGAGCGACGGATTTAAGGGTGGTAATGGAGTAGAGGAGTGTATTCAAATTGCTAAAGAGTTGGAAAGATGTGGATTGGATGCACTTGTTCTTAGCGGTGGCTTTGTAAGTAGAGCTCCGATGTACGTTATGCGAGGGTATATGCCAATAAAATCTATGACCTACTATATGCATCCATGGTGGTTGAAATATGGTGTTAAGATGATAGGTAAATATATGATTCCCTCCGTACCCTTTAAAGAGGCCTATTTTCTTGATGATGCCTTAAAGTTCAGAGCGGCTCTTAAAATTCCGTTGATTTATGTGGGCGGGCTTATCTCTCGAACAAAGATAGATGAGGTTCTCGGAGATGGATTTCAACTCGTTCAGATGGGCAGAGCGCTTCTTAATACTCCCGATTTTATAAACAGGCTAAAAATGGGGGAGGAGAGATGTAATTGTTGTCATTCAAACTATTGTATAGCAAGGATGTATACTTTAGAGATGGCCTGCCATCGCAATCTTAATGAGGAGTTGCCATGCAGACTTAAACGTGAAATTAAAAAATTGGAAAGTATGTAATGTGCTTTTGTACAATAAAATCAAGTATCGTGACAGATTTTTCTAATAATAAGAGAGGTAAAGAGGGTGATGAAAAGCCCTATGTAGGAATTACCGGAGTAGATGCGCGAGTATGTGCACTAGTAACCGGAGCTAGTTCAGGTATGGGAGTCCATTATGCGGGACAACTATATGCTATGGGCTATAATGTACTGCTTGTCAGCAATCAGGAGAAAGAGATTAAAGAGGTGGCCGATCGGATAGCAAACTCCTCTTCAACTGCGAATGAGAATAATGATGCCCATTGGGCAAGAGGACTTTATAAAGACCTCTCCTCTCCTGATTCGGCTATGGAACTTTTTAACTATTGCAATACCATGGGATATGAGGTGGAGGTGTTGGTGAATAATGCAGGTATTTTTTTCTTTAAGGAGCTTGTAGATTGTACAATACAGAGAATAGAGACAATAATTTCGCTTCATGTTGGTACAGTAACACTATTATGCCGGCTTTTCGGCGAACAGATGTGCAACAGAAGAAGAGGATATATACTTAATATGTCCTCTATCTCAACCGCCACTCCCTTCTCCGGAATCAGCCTATATACTGCTACAAAGTCATATATAAAGAACTTCAGCCTTGCATTAAGGTTAGAGATGATGGAATCGGGTGTGAGGGTACTTATAGTCTCGCCAGGAGCGGTCGCTACCGATCTTTACAACCTGCCCAAAAATCTTCAACAACTTGGTGTGAAGTTAGGTGTCATTTACAGGCCTGAGAAGTTGGTAAGCAAGGCATTGAAAAAATTATTCAATGGGAGAAGGGGAGTCTTCGTACCCGGTTGTCTCAACTATCTCTTTAAACCCATATACGCAATGCTTCCGCTCTCTTTTAAAATGTATGCGAGGAGGAGAATTAAAATAATCATTAACAGTTAGAGATGGGAAATTCAACAGAATTGAAGAGTACAAGAACAGCCGTTCTTAGCGGGGCGACCGGCGGTATAGGACATTATATCTGTCTCCATCTTATTCGTTGTGGATATAAAGTTATCATTCCTTGTCGTAATCCTTCAAAAGGGGAGTTATTAAAGGAGTTTATATGCAGAAAATTAACAAGAAAGATCGATAATCAACTTCTCATTATAGAGGCCGATATGGAAAAACTCTCTACAATGGAGGCTTTTTGTGAAAAAGTTATAGAAATTACTTGCGGGAAGATAGAGTTGCTTATAAATAATGCCGGCATCATAGCCCCCTGTTTTAGGCTTACTCAAGACGGATTCGAACGTAGTTTTCAGGTTAACTATTTAGTACCCCGATATATGACTGAAAAACTTCTACCATCTATTACAGAGGAGATTATAAATATAGTCTCTTGTACTGTCAAAGTTGCAAAATTGGATGAATATTCGCTTCGTATAGAGTCTTTGCCTATAAACGAGGCTATTAAATACAGAATGGACTCGAAAGAGGAGAGTAGGTTGCAAAAGAATTTCGGGCATCTTAAAAATTATGGCTCTACAAAGTTGTTACTATGGCGATATTCAATTGAACTTTCAAAAAAGTGCGGAGATAAAATAGTTGTTGAGATGGCTGACCCCGGTGTTGTAAATACCGGAATAATAACAATGCACCGTTGGTATGATCCTTTGGCAGATCTCTTTTTCAGGCCCTTCATAAAATCTCCTGAGCGGGGAGCTAAGGCGATAATTGATAAAATCATGATGCAATCGGGTGTTTGTAGTAACTATTCAGAGGAGAGAGAAAAGGAGTTATTATAAGTAGAGAAAAAATGGGGATAATTTAAGGAATAAAGAGATGGTTTTATAATATATTATATTAACAATTATTAATAATTATGAAGAAGCTAAAATTGATTCTTGCCGGAATTCTTTGCTTTACTGCATTAGAAAATATTCAGGCACAAGGCTCCGATAATCCGTTGTGGATGCGTTATTGCGCTATATCACCGGATGGTAGCACTATTGCTTTCTCCTATAAAGGGGATCTATTTACTGTTCCTGTAACAGGAGGAAGGGCATATCAGGTTACGTCAAATCCTGCTTACGATTATAATCCTGTTTGGAGTCCTGACAGCAAAAAAATTGCTTTTGCATCGGACAGGATTGGGAGCTTTGATGTTTTTGTAGTTGGCAAGGAGGGAGGTGAGCCTATAAGACTTACCACTAATACAAGAGCCGAATCTCCTGTTGCTTTTATAGATAACGACAATCTTCTCTTTGAGTCGAACGTTATGCCATCGGCGGAGAACACATTATGCCCGTTAGGAGGATTCTCTCAACTATACAGAGTTAATTTGAAAGGAGGGCGTCCTGTAATGTACTCCTCTTTCCCAATGGAGATGATCTCATTCTCAAAAGAGAGAAAATCCTTCTTATATCAAGATATTAAGGGCTTTGAAAATAAGTGGAGAAAACATCATACCTCCTCTGTTACGAGAGATATTTGGCATTGCACCATTCAGGACAATGCACCTGAAGTGGAAACGGTAAAAAATGCCTCATTTGTCAAGATTACTGATTTTAAAGGCGAGGATAGAAATCCGGTAATGGCTCCGGACGGAAAGTCTTTTTACTATTTGAGCGAATCTGATGGTACGCTCAATATATACAAGAGCAATCTCGCAGAGGCAGTAAAGAATGGAAAGGCTGCAAAAACTCAGATTACCAAATATAGCGGAAATCCTGTAAGATTTCTCTCAATAGCTGAAAACGGAACTTTATGCTATGGCTATAATGGTGAGATTTATACCATGAAAGAGGGCTCTGCTCCTATAAAACTTAAGGTTAATATTGTGACTGATAAAATGGATAAAGATCTTGTGAAGCGGATTGTGAATTCAGGTGCAGTTGATTTAGCTGTAAGCAAAGACGGAAAGCAGGTGGCATTCCTTTATCATGGAGACGTTTACGTTACCTCGACAGAGTATAAAACAACAAAACAGATAACATGCACTCCGGAGCAGGAACGCAATATAGATTTTGCTCCGGATGGTAGAAGTATTACCTATTCAAGTGAACGCAATGGATTGTGGCAGGTTTACAAAAGCTCTATCGTAAACAAGGAGGAGAAGTTCTTTCCTTATGCTACAGAACTTAAAGAGGAGAGAGTTACAAACTCAGATCAGACATCGTTTCAGCCTAAATACAGTCCTGATGGAAAGGAGATTGCCTTCCTTGAGAACAGGGAGGTGCTAAGAGTGATAAATCTTGCGACCAAAACTGTAAGAACCGTCCTTGACGGTAAATATAACTATTCCTATTCTGATGGTGATTATTGGTATCAATGGAGCCCCGACAGCAAGTGGTTTTTATGTGACTATTGTGGAGAGGGTGGAAAGTATAATACCGACGTGGCCCTTGTAGATGCAAGTGGAAACGGAGTGATCCATAATCTTACAAATAGCGGATATGATGATAGCGGTGCAAAATGGGTACTCGGTGGTAAAGCAATGATTTGGCAGAGTGATCGTGCCGGTTATCGCAGTCATGGCAGTTGGGGAAGCGAAGGGGATATCTATATAATGTTCTTTGATCTTGAGGCCTATGAAAAATTCAAGATGAGTAAAGAGGAGCTTGCTTTATACGAGGAGGCTGAAAAGGCCAAAAAATCCGAGGCTGACTCTCTGAAAACTGCTGCTTCAAAGAATTTGAAGAGCAAGAAGGGTAAAGAGGAGAATTCTAAGGTAAAAAAGGATGAGACTAAAGTAGAGCCTTTAAAATTCGATTTGGATAATATAAACGATAGAATTGTGCGCTTGACTGTTAACTCTTCAAATCTCGGAGATGCAATTTTGGACAACAAGGGAGAGAAACTTTACTATAAATCCTCATTTGAAGAGGGATTCGACCTGTGGGTACATGACCTTAAGGAGGATGAAACTAAAATTTTACTGAAGGATGTAGGTTACGGAGAGATGATTACTGATAAAGAGGGTAAAACTCTCTATATGAACAGCGGGGGTAATCTTAAAAAAATCAACATGTCAGATGGAAAGATTACTCCTATGAAATATGAAGGCCTCTTTGAATATAGGCCTTATGCAGAAAGAGAGTATATCTTTAAGCACGCATGGCAGCAGGTAAAGGATAAATTTTATGATCCTACAATCAGAAATATTGATTGGGCCGGGTACCGCGACAATTATTATAAATTTCTCCCGTACATTAATAATAATTATGATTTCGCTGAGATGTTGAGTGAACTACTCGGCGAGTTGAACGGCTCGCATACAGGAGCCAGATATAGTGGAGGAGGAGCTCAGCTGCAAACTGCTGCACTCGGTGTTTTCTTTGATGAAACATATCTGGGTGATGGTCTTAAAATAAAGGAGATAATAAAGAAGAGTCCACTCGATGTTATTAAAACAGATGTAAAGGCGGGATGTATTATTGAGAAGATAGACGGCCAGCCTATAAAGGCGGGGGAGGATTATTTCCCGCTTCTGGAGGGTAAATCGGGAAAGAAGGTTCTTCTCTCTCTCCTTGATCCGTCAACAGGAAAACGTTTTAATGAGACTATTAAAGCTATCTCATACGGAGCTCAAAGTTCTATGTTATATGACAGATGGGTAGAGAACTGTAAAAAAGAGGTGGAGAAACTTTCTGCCGGACGTATTGGTTATATCCATGTTCAAGGAATGAATTCTGCAAGTTTCAGGGTACTATATAAAGATCTATTGGGCCGTTACAGAAATGCCGATGCTGTTATTATTGACACCAGATGCAATGGTGGCGGATGGCTTCACGACGATATTGTAACCTTATTAAGCGGGAAACAATATGCTACTATTGAGCCGCGCGGCAAATATATGGGCAAAGAGCCATTTAACAAGTGGACCAAACCATCTTGCATGTTGGTAAACGAGTGCAATTACAGCGATGCTTATCTAACTCCTTGGGCATATCAGACCTTCCACGTAGGTAAACTTGTCGGTGCACCGGTTGCAGGTACCGGTACCGCAGTGTGGTGGGAATCTCAAATAGATCCCTCATTGGTGTTCGGTATTCCGCAGATGGGAATGAAGGACAATAATGGTAATTACCTCGAAAATCACCAGATAGAACCTGAAATAGAGGTGTATAATTCTCCGGTAGATGTAATGAACGGCATAGATGGTCAACTTAAAGCAGCTGTTAAATGCCTTCAAGCCAGATAATACGATTATTAGATAATCACTACTCTCTAATTCTTAGAGGGGCGTAAATAGAAGAGG
>CAYLGW010000014.1:29094-44393 GCA_964383385.1 uncultured Muribaculaceae bacterium | reverse complement strand
TCTGTAGAGATTTCTCAATTTTTAGGGGGCTTTAGAGAGGACCTTTATGATTTTATTAGATTTTAGCGATAATTGTCTCGCAGGCTCTTACTTTCTGCCCGCTCTTTACAACCACCTCCGTGTCGAGCGGAAGGAATAGGTCTATTCTTGATCCGAATTTGATAAACCCTACCTGATTGCATTGAACAGCCTGATTGTCGGGTTCTGCATAGCATACTATACGTCTTGCTATATAGCCGGCTATCTGTCTGAATAATATTTTTTTACCATTGTTAGCCGACTCAACTACTATGCTTGTTCTCTCATTTTTTTCAGAAGATTTAGGATGACATGCTATTAAATAGTTACCTTCATGGTATTTACTATAGACTATTTTCCCGGAGATCGGGTAGTAGTTGACATGAACATTGAAAATACTCATAAAGATTGAAACCTGGATACACTTTGTTTTTAGATATTCATTCTCTTCCACCTCTTTAATGGCAACTACTTTCCCGTCGGCAGGAGCCATAACTAAATGTGCATCGATGGTTGAAGTTCGTTTTGGACTTCTGAAGAAGTTGGTAATGAACAGAAATAGGAACAGAGATATGAGTGTGATGATTTTAAAAAGGCAGGTGTATCCCAATATAAAATAGAGAACGGCAATTGCTACTGCTATAATAATGAATGTTTTGAAAATTATGCTGTACCCCTCTTTATGAATTTTCATACAATTAAAAAATTTTAAACATGAATTTATTAAAATTTTTGTAAGAGTCTGATAGCCGTTCCGCTATTGCTCCACTCTCACATTCAATTTTTAATCTTCTCCTTTGGCGAAATTAAAATATTTCATGTTCGGTTTCATACAATTAAAAGTTTTATATAAATAATAGCAAGGGGAAATCCTATTAGCACACTGTCAAATCTGTCGAGCATACCCCCATGTCCTGGCATTATGGTTCCCGAATCTTTTACGCCAAAATTACGCTTTAATTGAGATTCTACCAAATCTCCAAATGCTCCGCCTATGTTGATTATTGCAGAGAGTATGAGCGCATCTATTATGGAAAAATCAAATAACGTTGTGTATTTACTTAATATCCACCCTGCTACAATAGCACACGCAAGACCTCCTATCATTCCGACCCATGATTTTTTAGGAGAAACAGAGGGAAAAAGTTTTGGTCCGAATTTTTGTCCGATTGCCGACCCAAAACAAAAAGCTCCGACATCAGAGGCCCAGATGATAATAAAAAAACTAATCAAGGTGCTACCTGAGAAGGTGAAGAGAGAGGGGTCGGGGGTAAAATAGCCGGTAAGGCTAATTAATGACATTGGAAGAGCTATGTATAGAATTCCGTTTACAAAGGAGGGAAAGAGTTCGTATCCGTTCGCTTTTCTCCTTTGCAGTCCCTTCTCCTCTTCAAACTCGTGAATATTAAATTGCTTTATATACAAATTACTGATATAGAGCAATATTAGCAGCAGTAATGGGATAGACAAGATTATGATATCAGCGCTGTTACTGAATATTAACAATAAGGAGACAAAAAGCGATATTCCGGTGGCAATGGCAATAATCTTCTGAAAAACCATTCCCTTTTTGCCGGCCACAATATCCAGATACTCTTTCATCATAATAGCGGTAATTATGCAGAACACAATACCATAGGAGATTACTCCCATCATAAGACTACCTATTATAAGTACCATAAAGAGCAGCCCGCTTATACTTCTTGTCACCAAATTACTCATAATTCATCTTGGTAAATCAATTGCTTTCCGGCTCCGAATTCGGAGTTTCAACTGCGTTTTCATCCGCCTCCTTCTCTCTCTTTTCTTCATCTATCTGTTCATCGCTTTTTGCGCGTTGACCAAATATCTTTTCCAAATCCTCGGTAAAGATAACCTCTCTGGAAAGAAGAAGTTGTGCAAGTTGAGTAAAGCCATCCATATTGGCTCTTAAAACATTGAGTGCAGTTTCGTGTGCCCTGTCTATTAGTTTTTTAGCCTCTGTGTCAATAAGCTCGGCTGTCTTCTCGCTATATGGCTTGTTGAAGTTGTACCCACTCTCCTGTGAGTCATAGTAGGAGATATTCCCAACCTTATCACTCATTCCGAAATAGCTTACCATGGCATAGGCCTGTTTTGTCACCTTCTCCAAATCACTCAGTGCGCCTGTAGAGATTTTTCCATTTATAATCTCCTCTGCAGCACGTCCTCCCATTGTTGAGGCCATCTCATCCATCATCTGTTCTGTGGTGGTTATCTGGCGCTCTTCCGGTAAATACCAGGCTGCTCCCAGCGCCTTTCCTCTTGGAATAATAGTGACTTTTAGAAGAGGGTTGGCATTCGGTAACATCCAGCTTACAGTGGCATGACCGGCCTCATGAAAGGCTATAGTGCGTTTTTCGTGAGGAGTAATTATCTTACTTCTCTTCTCAAGACCTCCTACAATTCTATCTATTGCATCTAAGAAATCTTGACGTTCTATCTGTTCCTTATTTCTTCTTGCTGCAATAAGAGCAGCTTCGTTACATACATTGGCAATATCGGCACCTGAAAATCCGGGAGTTTGTTTTGCAAGAAACTTTCTGTCAAAATCTTTCTGTAATTTCAAATTCTTAAGGTGCACGTCAAATATCTCCTCGCGCTCCTTTAACTCCGGTAGATCTACATTAATCTGTCTGTCGAAACGGCCGGCACGCATTAGCGCCTTATCGAGAATATCAGCTCTGTTGGTGGCAGCGAGAATAATAACTCCTGAATTAGTTCCGAAACCGTCCATCTCAGTTAAAAGCTGGTTAAGAGTATTTTCTCTTTCGTCATTAGAAGAAAACCCGACATTCTTACCCCTTGCACGTCCCACTGCATCAATTTCATCAATAAAAACAATGCACGGAGCCTTTTCCTTCGCCTGCTTGAAGAGATCGCGTACTCTTGACGCTCCAACGCCAACAAACATCTCAACGAAATCCGATCCGGAAATTGAGAAGAAAGGTACATTGGCCTCTCCGGCAACTGCCTTTGCAAGCAATGTCTTACCTGTGCCCGGAGGGCCTACAAGCAGTGCTCCCTTAGGAATTTTACCGCCAAGCGCTGTATATTTCTTTGGATTACGTAGGAAGTCTACAATCTCCATTACCTCTACCTTTGCCTCCTCAAGACCGGCCACATCTTTAAATGTAACCTTTGTTTTATTATCCTTATCAAATAACTGAGCTTGAGATTTGCCGACACTGAATATGCCGCCTCCGCCTCCACCGCCGACTCCTTTAGACATCTTTCTGAACATAAAGATCCAGAGAAGCAATAAAAGGAGAGGTATCATAAGATAGTCGAGAATCTTCCCGAGATAATTATTACGCTCTTCTGTTACTATGCTGAATCTCTTCTCTGCAGAAAGTTGTTCTCTCGCCTGGCTTACCTGATCCCATTCAAAATTTTGTGGAACATTAAAAAAGAGGTGTGGCCCGTATTTGGGCTCCTTTCCGCCAAAAAGTTTTTTATATTTTTTAAGACTATCGGCCTTTATTGTAACCTCCGCACGATTTTGATTGGTGACTGCAACAATTTTGTCAACATCACCTTGCGGAATCATTGCCTCTTTCACCTTGTACCACTCTGTTTGAACTGGTTCACCCCCTCTATAACCTATAAAATACATATAGGCGATAAGAGCAATAAGTGGGACATATATCCAGAACACATTGAATTTTTGCGGCTTCAGCCTGTTGCCGCCATTCTTTTTTTGTTCCATAACAATTTAATCTTCGTATTTTGTAATTTTTGCATCCGCCCATAAATCTTCCAACCTATAGAATTCTCTATATTCGGTCTGAAAAATATGTACTACGATATCCGAATAATCGAGTATGATCCAGAATGCGTTCTCTTTGCCCTGCATTCTTAGAAGCTTGCGCTTACATTTTATAATCATTTGATCCTCTATATTATCGGCTATTGCAAGGACGTTAGGAGTTGAATCTGCATTGCAGATAACAAAGTAATCGCAGATGCTTGTGCCTATATTCTTGAGATCGAGAGAACAAACATTCTTTGCCTTTTTGTCGAGAGCTGCCTCTACTATAGTCTCAATCTCCTTTCTGGTAACCTCTTCGAGCTCCTTCTTTTTGGATTTAGCTGGAGCAGATTTGGCCGGAGTCTTTTTCAACCCTTTAGTTGCAGATTTTGCAATTGTATCTTTTGTTGCCGCCTTTTTAGTTGCGGTTTTCCCGTTTTTCTCCTTTGATGTGGCAGCTTTTACGGTCTTTTCCGCCTTTTCATCTTTTTCTTTCCCGGTAGCTGTGCTTTTCTTCTTTGCAGCCACACTCTTAGTCTTCTTAACCGTGCTCTTTTTGGCCGGCTTCTCTGCTATTTTGGCAGAGGTATTTGATTTTTTTTCTGTCACTTCTGTAATTTTAACTATATCTTTGTAGTTGCAAATATAATGCAAAAATCGGGTAATTTGAGAATATGAAGCAAAAACTTGATATTAAATGGTATAATTCAATAGATTCTACAAATCTACAGGCAGTTCGCGAGTCGGATGATGCTCCTGACAGGCGTGTTTGGGCGGCAGAGTTCCAGACAGCCGGAAGAGGGCAGCGAGGTAATAAATGGGAAGGGGCAAAAAATAAAAATCTTGCCTTTACAATACTTTTAAGGCCGTTCATGTTGTCCCCTTCAAAACAGTTTCTTATCTCTGAAGTATCAGCGATTGGAGTGTGTAACTATTTGAAGGGTAAAGGAGTAGATGCAACAATTAAGTGGCCGAATGATATATATGTGGGAGATAAAAAGATATGTGGGATGTTGATAGAACATTCCCTCTCAGGAGAGGGCATCTCCTACAGCATCTCAGGGATAGGCATTAACATGAATCAGAGAATTTTTAACTCCGATGCTCCTAATCCCACCTCTCTTTCACTTCTCCGGTATCCCGACATATTGTCGCTCTCGGCCTCTACTGAAGAGGAACCTCTTCTCTTTAATCTGAAAGTGGAATTGGAGGAGGTGCTTCATTGTCTCTTTGATTTGTACGACCGTTTATCTGATAAAGCTCAGTGGAGTATTATAGAGAGGGAATATCTTAATTTAATGTATAGAAGGGAGGGGTATTATTTCTTTAAGGAGCTATCTTTAAAAGGAGCCGCCGAACCTGTAACTGTCGGATTTTATAAAGAGAGCTGCAACGAGTTTAAGCATGAGAGTAATATTATTGAGGCGAGGATAGTAGGGCTCGATACAAATTATAATTTAATTCTTGAGCAACGCAACGGCACTGTGCACTCATATGCTTTTAAGGAGATAAAGTATCTTCTTTGATTCTAAAGGATTATCGGACTCTATAGTTTTACGGCTCCTTACATAGTTTTACAAATAATCAAAACAACTTCTGATTTCGGTTACAAATGATTATCTTTGTAAGCAAGGCAATTTTGAATAATCAAAAAACTAAATATATGACACAAGATCAGGTACTTTCAATTTTTAAAGAGATAACAACAATTCCGCGCGAGAGCGGGCACGAAGAGTTGATTATTAAATATTTACAAGATTGGGCTAAAGCCCGTAAACTCGTTTGTAAAGTTGACAATGCAGGTAATGTTCTAATTGAAAAGCCGGCATCTAAAGGGTATGAAAAATCCAAAACTATAATTCTCCAAAGTCATTCCGATATGGTTTGTGAGAAGAATGCAGGGGTTGAACACGACTTCTCCAAAGATCCTATAAAATATATTATTAAGGAGGGTTGGATGATAGCTCCGGATACCACGCTCGGTGCGGATTGTGGTATAGGTATGGCTGCACAGCTTGCTGCATTGGAAGATAAGGAGTTGAAGCATGGTAAATTAGAGGCTTTGTTCACTAGGTCGGAGGAGACTGGAATGGATGGGGCGAACGGAATGGAGGCCAATTTCTTCTCCGGGTCCACTCTTATTAATCTCGATTCTGAGGATGAGGGAGAGCTTTTTATAGGTTGTGCGGGAGGTGTAGATACTACGGCAAAATTCAAATATACAACCTATAAACCGACAGAAGAGTATTTGAAATGCGAATTCAAAATAGCCGGCTGTCAGGGGGGACATAGTGGTGATGATATTAATAAATGTCGTGCAAATGCTGTCAGGTTACTTGCCAGATTCCTCTTTACCCTTCTAAATAAATATGATATTGAGTTGTATGAAATAGAGGGCGGTAATAAGAGAAATGCCATTGCCAGGGAGGCTTTTGCAGTTGTAGGATTTCCAAAAAGAGCGAGAAAGACGGTTATTGAACTCTTCAATTCTTTCCTTGCAGAGGTTAAGGCGGAGTATGCGAATTCGGATAGCGGCCTCTATGGTACAGTAGGAGAGGTTGGTATAAAGGAGATGAAGAGTGGAAAGATACACGGCGGTCCCACTAAGGCGATTGATAAAAATACGGCTGCTGAGCTGATCTACTCTTTGGTAGCAGTTCCACACGGGGTACTCGGGATGAGTTATGATATTCCTGATCTTGTTGAGACCTCAACAAATCTTGCCTCAGTGAAGATGGAGAAGGGTAATATAATTGTTGTCGGTACCAGTCAGAGAAGTTCTATCGATAGTTGTAAATTTATGGCTGCCGATCAGGTTGAGGCTTGTTTTGCTCTTGCGGGTGCGGTTGTTTCACATGGTGATCCCTATCCCGGCTGGAAGCCTAAAATGGACTCCTATCTTTTGAAGGTAAGCGAGAATGCATATAAAAAGCTATTTAAGAAAAAACCGGTTGTACGTGCAATACATGCTGGTCTCGAATGTGGTCTATTTCTCGTAAAATATCCTCATTTAGATATGATCTCATTTGGTCCTACATTGAGAGGTGTACATGCTCCTGGGGAGAAATTGGAACTTTCTACCGTAGATAAATTTACGAAACTCCTTCAGGAGGTAATCGAAACAGTTGCCGGGGAGTCTAAATAGGTCATATTAAAATTAAGAATCTTTATAACAACCGATATAAAATGAGTGTAATTCTTGCTCCCTCGATGCTTTCCGCAGATTTCGGAAATCTCAATAAAGCCATTGATATGGTCAATGCCGGTGAGGCGGATTGGTTTCATCTGGATATTATGGATGGTCTTTTTGTCCCGAATATCTCTTATGGATTTCCTGTTGTGAAGGCTATTGCAAAAAGAGCCGTTAAACCGATGGATATGCATCTGATGATTGTAGATCCGGATAGATATATTCCAAAATTTGGTGAGTTGGGAGTTAAGTATATGAGCGTCCACTATGAGGCGTGCACACATTTGCATAGAACGATTAATCTTATTAAGGAGCATGGCATGATGGCCGGAGTTGCGCTTAATCCGCATACTCCGGTTTCATTGCTCCAAGATATTCTCACGGAGCTCAATTTTGTCCTTATAATGTCTGTCAATCCGGGATTCGGAGGGCAGTCCTTCATTGAACATTCCATAGAGAAGATAGCTTGCCTTAAAGAGATGATTCTTAAAAGGAATGCCGATACTCTTATTGAGGTGGACGGCGGCATCTCCGCTGCGAATATTCAGCGTGTAGTAACTGCCGGAGCAGATGCGGTGGTTGCCGGTAATTCTGTTTTCGGTAATGCGGACCCTATTGGGGCGATGCATGCTATAAAGAGCATTTAAGTTGCTTCCTTATATCTGATACGTACTGTTTGAAATTTTTGTCGGTATCTATAAGATCCTGGACAGTATTGCAAGCATGTAAAACTGTTGCGTGATCTTTTCCTCCGATCTGTGATCCTATTGAGGAGAGAGAGGTTTTGGTAAGGTTTCTTCCCAGATACATTGCAATTTGTCTTGCCTGTACAATCTCCCTCTTTCTTGTCTTTGAACTTAAGGAATCATGTGAAAGACCGAAATAGTCGCAGACAGTCATTTGAATCTTCTTTATAGAGATCTCTGTTTTATCTACATCTACAATTTTTTCTGCCAGCCTCTGAGCCAATTCGAGCGTTATTTTCTCTTTGCTTAGAGTTGCATGAGCTATAAGTGAGATTAATGTACCCTCTATTTCACGTATGTTTCCAACAATTTTTTCAGCAAGGAAAGTCAGTATCTCTTCCGGAAGGTTTATTCCATCCTTAAAACTTTTCTCTTTTAAGATAGACATTCTTGTCTCAAAAGTAGGAGGGAATAGTTCGGCCGAAAGCCCCCATTTGAAACGGGATAATAGTCTCTTCTCTAATCCTTTTAGTTCAACCGGAGCTCTATCTGAGGTAAGAATCAACTGTTTCCCTGATTGATGCAGGTGATTGAAGATTTGAAAAAAGGCATTTTGCGTACCGGGTTTTTCTGCAAATTCGTGAACGTCATCTATTATTAGGACATCCATCATCATATAAAAATGCAGGAAGTCGGTCAGCTTATTCTTTATATTAACCGCATCCATATATTGGGTCTGGAAACGGTTGGCACTAATGTAAAGTACAATTTTGTCGGGGTATTTCTCCTTTATAGCTATTCCAATCGCCTGAGCAAGATGTGTTTTGCCCAGCCCCGGTCCTCCGTAGATTAATAGAGGATTAAATGCATTTGAGCCCGGATTATCTGCAATAGAAAGGCCTGCTGCGCGGGCGAGTCTGTTACATTCTCCCTCTACAAAATTATTGAATGAGTAGCTTGGGTTCAACTGCGGATTGATATTCAACTGTTTTAGCCCCGGTATTATAAAGGGGTTATTGATTCCGCTTCCGTTCTGCGGATATGGTACACTTTTATTGGTAATTTGTTGAGAATCCTGATGGGGCAAGGTAACAGTGTCGTTTTTAACCACTCTTACTTTATACATAAGTTTGGCATCTGAACCTATCTCGCGCTTCAGAGCTCTACTAATATAGTTGATATAGTGTTCTTCTATGTATTCACGTACAAAATCGGAGGGAACCTCGAGAGTCATTGTTTTCTCCTCAAGTTTTACTGCCTTCAGAGGTTCAAACCACGTTTTGAAACTTGTAGGCGGAATAACATCCTTTATCATTTTCAGACACTCTCTCCAGACTGAAATATATTGAGGCTCGTTCATTTAAATTTTGAAGTTTTATTGATTCTTGATTGCCCTACAAAAATGGTGAAAAAATTCTTATAAAAAAATCTATTTTGTATTGTTTATTTATAAAAAAATGCAATGCTTTATGAATCAGCAACAAAAAATTACAAAATTTTTAAAACGCTGTTAATCAATAACCTAACAACGTAAACCTTTAATAGTCTTGCATATAGGGCCATTATTTTAGAATACAGAAATTCTTATATATTTTCTTGGATTATTGGATATTTTTTCTATAAGATTATTGAGGTTGTTTACCGTGTTAACAACAGAGGTGTGAAGGGAGTCGCTTGCCATAAGTTTTCCGAATGTTCCGTTAGGGTCCTTAAGTTTTATAACAAGTTGTTTTAACTCATCAATTGTACCCTTAAGATCTGCTTCGGATAGTCCCTTTGAGATACTATTTGCATTTTTGAGAGTCGCATTTAAATCTTCGGAACCGGTTTTTAAATTATCCGTAATTTTTTTTAGGTTTTTTAGAGTAGCGGTTATTTCTGGTGATGAGTTGTCAAGATTTTTACTGATGGATTCTGCGTTTTGCATTGTGAGGTTCAGATTTGCAAGTATCTTTGAAATATTCTCCTGTGCCTGCGGATTAAGAATGGCGTTAATCTTATTAAGTGCGCTGTTCATATTATTCATAAGGAGTGTAGCCTGGTCCTTTAGCGGCCCCATCTCACTGGAGAAGACACTTATCATATCAGGAATAGTGGCGCTGGCAAGAGTATCTCCGGCAACTGCGTCGCTAAATGAATCGCCTAAACTTATTCTTATGGATTTTCCTCCGAGTATATCGGCGCTATAAATCTCTACCCTTGAATTTGCAGGGACAGCATAGTTGGTCTTTACTGAAAGCCGCACTGTGAAATTCCATTTTTTGTTATCATATTTAATGCTCTCTACGCTTCCAACTTTTAGTCCTCTAATATAGATTGGGCTTGTAGGTGTTAGACCTTCTACATTTTCAAATACGGCATAGTAGGTAATTCTCTTTTTGAAAATGTCTTCGCCTTTCAAATAGTTAATTACAAAATATAAGGCGGTCAATGTAATGACTACAAATAGTCCTATTAACTGCGTTTTGTTTAGTTTGAATTTCATTATTCCTGTACTTGATTATGTTCATTTATTAATGCAAACTTACCGTAACAAGATGAATTTTGCAACAAAATAAGTTACCTCTCCACAAAGATTATAAAGGCTCCCTTAAAGAGTTTTCCTATTGAAGGAAGAGCTTTTTCCGCCTCTTCCCGGCTATTATATTCTCCTATACAATATTTATAGGTATTGTTGAGGTATATGCAGTATGCCTCTTCTCTGCCCTTAAGATCGGGGGCGTTTGCTTTGAGTTTTACCGGGACGGAGAGTATTTGTATTCTGAATTTTTTCTCAGAATTAGCCATTACAGCCCCGACCTCTCTATTTACCTCCGCCTTTTTCTCTTCAAAGGTAATTTGTTCCTCAACTGCTCTCTTGTTTGCAGCAGCTCTCTTCTCCTCTAATGCTTTCTTCTCAGCTGCAACTCTAAGTGTAGTTACCTCGTCGCTCCTATTATTGGCACTGCTGTCTGCTGTCTTGCTTGTTCTGACACCTTGAAAACTTTCATAATCGTTTTTATATGAGGAAAAGGCATCAAGTAACCTCGACGCAATCATATTTTGTGTCTGATCCCATGTAAGCATCATGCACTCTTCCGAATTGGAGATGAATCCTACCTCCGTAAGTACCGCCGGCATGGTGGCCTTCCAGAGGACAAGCAATCCGCCTTGTTTAACTCCTCTGTCTATCTTGATAGGACCATTTCTGTAGTTATCCTGAATGTATGAGGCGAATTTCAGACTTTGTTCGAGATGTGTGTTCTGGAGCAGGGAGAAGATAATATATGACTCCGGGGAGTTAGGGTCGAAACCTTCGTATTTTGATTGGTAATCATCTTCCAATACGATTACCGAGTTCTCGGTTTTACATATTTCAAAGTTGGACTGGCTTTTATTTGTTCCCATAACAAAGGTCTCCGTACCTGTGGCAACGGTGCCTTTGGTGGAATTGATATGTATGGAGATAAAGAGATCGGCTTTATTCCTGTTTGCTATTGCTGCCCGTTCTCCAAGCTCAATATATCGATCCGTATCTCTGGTATATATTACTTTGATATCGGGGTACTTCTCTTTTATTTTGGCTCCGAATTTCAGAGCTATGGAGAGAGCAATATCCTTTTCCTTATATATCCCGTTTTTGCTTACAGCCCCGGCATCTTTACCTCCGTGCCCGGCATCGATTACAATTGTTTTGATTTTTATGATGTTTTCATTCTGCATTGCAGCAAGGGTAAAGTTTGTATAAGCAAGCAATGAGATCATTACAAAACAGACGAGTTTTATCTTGTGAATTGGCATATATGTTGTAAAATTGTATTAAATTTGCACTTTCGCAAAATTAGTAAATAAATATTAAAAAGGCTAAATTGGCTCACCTTAATGCAGATAAAAAAATCTTTTGTAGTAGCTTCATTTGTGATAGCGGCACTCTGTATCTCTAAGGGTGTATCGGTTTCTGCCGTATTCAATAATCGAATAGTAAATAATAAAGGTTTCTGTACCGATACCACCAAACTCTCTTCAAAGGATTCGCTGGTTGTTAATGATTCTACAGCCATTGCCGATTCAATCCGGAGACAAAAGGATTCTCTCAGGATGAAGGGATCTCTGACCATTCCTGTCTTTTCTACTGCACGAGATTCAATTGTGGAGGATTTTTCTGATGGAAAGAAGATGATCTATTATTATGGTGATGTAACCGTGAAATATGATAATATGGAGATAAGGGCCGATTATATGGCCTATAATGTGGAGACGAAGACGGTCTTCGCAAAGGGCCTTCCAGACCCTGCCGACTCTACGGGAAAAAAGATAATAGGCAATCCAATAATGACCGAAGGAGATGGCAAATATGAGATGGAGAGTGTCTACTATAATTTCAAATCGAGAAAGGCCAAGATTAATAATATGATAACACAGGAGGGTGAGGGCTATTTGCATGGGAAGTTTTTAAAGAAAATGCCTGATAATTCCATAAATGTCTCAAAAGGAAAGTATACTACCTGCGAGTATGAACATCCTCATTTTTATTTAAAATTATCGGCTGCAAAGGCGGTTACTACGCCGAGCGGCAAAAAAAATATTGTCTTTGGTCCCTCTTATTTTGTACTTGAAGATGTACCGACCCCTTTTGCTCTGCCTTTCGGGTTTGTTCCGAATATGAGTGGCAGAAGCAGCGGCCTTCTGATCCCATCATATGGAGAGGAGACAGCCAGAGGCTTCTTTCTAAAGGGTTTAGGTTATTACTTTGTGCTCGGTGAGCATTTCGATCTTGCTGCTACCGGTGATATTTATTCGAGGGGTTCATGGGCTATGCAGCTGAATTCGAGATATAGTAAAAGATATAAGTTTACGGGTAATCTGGCAATGAATTACTCAATAGATAAAACGGGAGAAAAGAATTCGCCGGACTATTTTGAGTCTAAGAACTTCGCTCTGCAATGGTCTCATTCACAAGATGCCAAGGCACGTCCCGGTACTACTTTCAGCGCTTCTGTAAATTTTTCCAGCCCCTCCAACAGCCGCTACAATTCAACCTCAATAAACCAGGCACTTCAAAATCAGATCTCCTCCTCCATCTCTTATGGCAAGAACTGGGCCGGTACACCTTTCAGTCTTACTGTTAATGCACTGCATAGCCAAAGTTCGCTCGATAGCACTTATGCGGTTACTTTTCCTAATATTACATTTACGGTAAATAGGATATATCCCTTCAAACGCAAAGAGAGAGTAGGTAAGGAGAAGTTTTATGAATCATTTGCCTTCAACTATAGTACTACATTCGAAAATAAGATTAATTTTAAATCTTCCGAGTTCGGTAAGCCAGATTTCTTTAAGAAACTTAGAAATGGTATGAGGCATAATTTCAGCATTAATCTGCCCTCTTTTTCATTGCTTAAATATATTCAGGTTTCTCCCGGTATTACATACGGGATGAATTGGTATTTTACCGATTCCGAAAAGAGTTTCGATCAGAAGAGCCAGAAGATTATTACTGATTTTTCGGATCCTTTCAGTACATTCGGAGTTACTCAGAACTTTTCTGCGAGCGTGTCGCTCAGCACAAGAATCTACGGTCTGTTCGATTTCGGGAAAAAGAGGGCTGTAGAGGCAATAAGGCATATGATAACTCCCTCAATAAGTTTTAGCATTCAGCCGGAGATGGGAACTGCCGCAAATGGATATAAAACTCTAAGTTATGTAGATGTTAACGGAGTTCAGCATGTGACTACATATAATAAATATGAAGGCCAGATATATTCTCCTCCTGGCACCGGACGTTCTGCGAGTATGAATTTTTCTATAGGAAATAATCTGGAGGCTAAAGTGAGAGATAGAGCGGATACAACCGGAAAAGGGGTAAAGAAGATAAAATTGATAGATCAATTTTCTATCGGAGGCAGTTATAATTTTCTTGCAGATTCAATGAATTTGTCTAACATTTCGTTGAATATGACCACATCTATTTTCGGAAAGCTTGCCATAAACGCCAATGCCTCTTTGGACCCTTATGCTATAAATAAATATGGTACTCGTATCAGTAAATTCAATATTGCGCAAGAGGGAGGGTTAAAGTTGTTCAGGCTCACCAATGCGAGTTTCTCCACCTCTTATTCCTTCTCCGGAGAGGGGAAAAGCAGGTTAGGCAGCAACTACCATGTGAATTCTTCAAATTCAGATTCTAATGACTCCGGTACACCCGGAAAGGTGAGACCAGAAGCATATCAAAGGATGTACTATCATCCTCTTACAGGTGAATATATTCCTGGCGGATGGGTCTATTATACCGACCCTTCTATTCCATGGTCGGTCAATACCAATTTCAGTTATTCCTACTCAAAAAGTTATCAGTATGCAAATGAGCAATTATTAACTAAGAATAACCATTCAATGACTCTTGGTGTTTCATCACAGGTAAAACTAACTAAATCATTGAATTTCAGTCTTAATACTGGATACGATTTAACAAAGTTGAAACTTACTACTTCTCAATTGTCCGGCTCTTATGATTTGCACTGTTTTATTATTACCTTTTCCTGGATTCCTAATGGTAAATGGGAGAGTTGGAGTTTCAGAATAAATGCAAAAGCCTCCGCACTTGCAGATCTGCTTCAGTTCAAGAAGAATGCGAGTTATTGGGATAGATAGAATTGACATTAATTTTTAATAAATAAAGGAGATTATTATGAGTAATAGAGCAATTTCAAGTCCTGCAGCTCCTAAGGCTATCGGGCCTTACAGCCAGGCTATTTTGGCAAATAATACATTGTATGTTTCTGGGCAACTTCCGATTGATGCTGCCACAGGAGCTTTTGCTCCGGGTGGGATAAAGGAGCAGTGTCACCAATCTTTAAAGAATGTAGGTCATATCTTAAATGAGGCAGGATTCTCATATAGAGATGTTGTGAAGGCTACTGTCTATCTCTCTGATATGGGGAATTTTGCTGCTATGAATGAAGTTTATGCAGAGTATTTCACTGAGCCATTCCCGGCAAGAGTTGCCTATCAGGTTGCTGCTCTACCGAAAGCTGCTTTAGTTGAGATTGATGTAATAGCAGTTAAATAACGCTTCATATATAGTGGTATATTTAGGAGAAAAATGAGTTTTTTTCTCCTTTTTTTTTGTTTTTTTGTTACATAATATTAACTTTGCCAAACTTTTCGGAGAATTTTATAATGTCAAGGTGTTCATTAGACATTATTACAAACAAAATACATTTCCCATAATTAAAACAGATGTACGATATAATTGAATTAAGCAATAAAAGTTTGGAGGAACTTTTTGCTATTGCGGAAAAACTGAATATTCCCAAGATTAAGTCCTATTCGCAGCAAGATCTTATTTACAAGATTTTGGATGAACAGGCAATCCAAGGAGTTAATAGCCCTATCACGCGTAAACCGCGGGCAAGAATTGCTGCACAAAAAGTGAGTGTTTTTAATAGCGGAGCTCAGCAACAAAAGCAACAAAAACCTCAAAATCAGCAGAATATGCCAAATCAGCAGGGTGTGCAGAAACCACAGAGTATGCAGAAACCACAGAATATGCAGAAACCGCAAAATATGCAGAAACCGCAAAGCCAACAAAAACCTCAAAGCCAGCAAAGCCAACAAAACCCACAAAATCAACAGAACCGGCAGAATCCGCAAAATC
>CAYLGW010000014.1:0-28994 GCA_964383385.1 uncultured Muribaculaceae bacterium | reverse complement strand
CAAAATCAACAGAACCGGCAGAATCCGCAAAATCCGGTACAAAATCAAAAAAATCCGCAAAGACCTCTGGAGGTATCAAAGTCGCAACCGCAGACAAAACCTCAAAATAAAATTGGAGTTCAAGATCAACAGGGCAATCGTAATAATTTGAGAGATCAGAATCAGCAAAGGGATAATCAATTGAAAAAAGAGGTGTCGCAGAGACCTCAAACTACTCCGATTGTTAAGCAGGAGCAACATAATCCCTCCAAACAAAATCAAATACAGAATCGTGATATTGTAAAGGAAAAGGCGCAAAATTATGAGAATAGTACAGTTATAGATAAGCCGGTTCAGCTGGAACCTAAGGCTCGTAAACGCGGTAGACCGAAAAAAAATGATCAGCATGTACAGAAGGAGATTTTGATAGATAAAGAGGCTATAGAGTTGGAGAATATATATGTTCCGGAGCAGGAGATTGAACAAGGCTCTAATGATGAACTCTCGGCTAATGTCTCTAAAACTCTCTTCGATGATAATTCTGAGAGCTCTAATACAAAGATCGATGAGGTGGAAATAGAGCTGAATGAGGGTGTGGAGCCAGAAATTATACAGGCTCGCGACGATTCGGAGAATCCTTTTGATCAGGATCGTCAGCAGAATGTACAAGAGATGGTGAACCCTAAGCAGGAGAAAAAACAGTTTGTTCCAAAAATTGAGTTTGAAGGCATTGTTGAGGCGAGTGGAGTATTGGAGGTTATGCAGGATGGTTATGGTTTTTTACGCTCTTCCGATTATAATTATTTGAACTCTCCGGATGATATTTATGTCTCTCAGTCTCAAATTAAATTGTTCGGTTTAAAGACCGGTGATACCGTTATGGGAGAGATCAGGCCTCCGCGTGAAGGAGATAAATATTTTCCTCTTACAAAAGTAAGTAAGATAAATGGCAGAAGTCCTGAATATATACGCGATAGAGTTCCATTTGATTTTCTTACTCCTTTGTTCCCTAATGAGAAGTTCGAACTTACCTCTAATGGGCATAATAGCTTATCTTGCAGGATTGTCGATATGTTTACTCCAATAGGGAAGGGACAGAGAGGATTGATCGTGGCTCAGCCTAAAACCGGTAAGACTATGCTTCTTAAAGAGATTGCCAATGCAATTTCTGATAATCATCCGGAGGTGTATATGATAGTACTTCTTATTGATGAACGTCCTGAGGAGGTTACGGATATGGCGCGCAGTGTTAAAGCGGAGGTTATCGCCTCTACATTTGATGAACCTGCTGAAAGACATGTCAAGGTGGCAAATATTGTTCTCGAAAAGGCAAAGCGTCTTGTTGAGTGCGGACATGATGTTGTGATATTGCTCGATTCAATTACGCGTCTTGCAAGGGCATATAATACTGTCCAACCTGCATCCGGTAAGGTACTAAGCGGAGGTGTGGACGCCAATGCGTTGCATAAGCCAAAGAGGTTTTTCGGTGCTGCCCGTAATGTTGAGAATGGCGGTTCGCTTACAATTCTCGCTACCGCTCTTACTGAGACTGGTTCTAAAATGGATGAAGTTATCTTTGAGGAGTTTAAGGGTACAGGCAACATGGAGTTGCAGCTCGATAGAAAACTCTCCAATAAGCGAGTTTTCCCTGCTGTTGATGTTACATTGAGCAGTACTCGTAGGGATGATCTGCTATATCGTCCTGAAGATGTAAATAGAATATGGATATTACGCAACTATCTTGCTGATATGAACAGCGTAGAAGCTATGGAGTTTATGAAGAACCGTCTCGAAAAGACAGTTAATAATGAGGAGTTTTTAATCTCCATGAATGGAGATAAACTTCAGTAGTAAATTCTACCAACCCATTAACCAGCAGCCAATACCGATTGCAAGTCCTACAACGATATTGACTGCTTTTGCTTTTAGAAAGCTCCTCTTGCTTGAGGCGATTAAAGGCAGTGCTGTATGTCCGTCCTGAACAATAGAGTTGGCCAGCAGAACAGAGAAGGGAACGAGTCCGTTCAGAAAGAGAGTGACAAAGACAAGGTGCGGTCCCGATTCGGGAATGATTCCTATTGCCACTGCAATGAGAATTACAAATATCATCTTCCCACCTCCAATCCAATGTTCTATATCGAGGTACTGTATTCCTATCTGGCATACCATTAGCCCACCGAATGTCCATAGAAAAATAGATAAAAGGTGTCTCTTTATTACGTGTCCCCACAGGTGCTCTTTTATGAAATGCTCCTTTGCTGTGGCTGTAAACATGATAGTTATTATGCTTATTATTGCAAAGGTTATGTTCATCCATTTTTCGTCTAATAGGTTTAGTGTAAATGTATTAAGGTTTTTCTCCTCAATAATCTCTTCGGCAGCCTTAATCTTATTATTTTCTCCGAGCGATCTGGTTCTCTCTGTTGAGTATTGTTCTGTAACCGCGATATTTTCATGTGAGTGCGCCTCCTTTTCATCTTCTCCGAGAAACCCGGAAATTATGGCCATGATAAAGAGAGCAATGCCTATAAGCAATATGATGCGCTCTTTTGAAGCTCTCTTTAGTGCCGACTTATAAGATTTTATCTTAAATGGGGAGGGAATGCTGTCGTCCTGGTTTTTGTGTATTTCGTAATTTGCACTGCAAAAACTCAATTGCTCCCTCTTAAAGATAAATTTGTCGCAAATAAGTCCCACTATAATTGATATTATAAATAATATAGCAAATAGGAGAAGAGCTCTCCCCGGCATAGTTGCAAGCATTACAAATGATTCGTCTCCGGAGGAACTGATCATCATTGCGGTGAGAGCGCCAAAGCTGATCATCTTATGGGTAAAGAGAGAAACGGCCGCAAAACCTCCTATACATCCGGGAATCAATCCGAGTAATGAGCCTAAGAAGACCTGATTGAATTTTGAATTGTGTAGTTTGGAGAACCATTTCCCATGGGACTGAATATTGAAGTATTCTATCATCAACATCATTATGAGCACCAAACCGGTAATGAGTACTGTGTCTCTCAGTACATCAATAATAATTGCTACCATTTGCTATTTTTCGTTCGATTTCCTTTTATAATACATTTCCAGTAACTCTTCTGCCGCTAAAAAGGATTCTGTTTTCCCTTCAAGAACGCTCTCTTCATAATTAGGTATTGCTTTTTCAATTAATGAATTTTCGTAGAAACTGTTTTTAAGAGATTCATTGATAGTTTCGTACATCCAGAATTTAGCTTGCTCGCGTCTTTTATGTTCGTAATAGCCGTTACCGAAAACAAGTTTAAAATAGTCGTTAATTTTTGTCCATATCTCTTGAAGTCCCTCTTTTGTGACCGCCGAAGAGGTAACTGCGGTAGGAACCCATGTGGATTCTGTCGGGGGGAAAAGATGAAGAGCGTTGGCGTATAGTGCCTTGGCCATGGTGGCTTTATCTTTGTTGGTGCCGTCGGCCTTTGTAATAGCAATCAGGTCGCTCATCTCCATTATTCCTCGTTTTATACCCTGCAGATCGTCTCCTGCGCCGGACAGCATTAGCAGTAGAAAAAAATCACTCATCGAGTGTACTGCAGTTTCGGATTGTCCTACACCTACTGTCTCTATGAAAACTACATCATAACCAGCAGCTTCACAAAGAATTACTGTTTCTCTGGTCTTTCTGGCTACTCCTCCGAGGGAGCCTGCACTCGGGCTGGGACGTATAAATACCTTGGGATTATTACACAGAGTTTCCATTCTTGTCTTATCTCCGAGAATACTTCCTTTACTCTTTTCGCTGCTCGGGTCTATTGCAAGAACGGCAAGTTTGTGCCCTCCATCCGTCACGATTCCTCCAAACGACTCAATAAAGGTGCTTTTTCCTGCGCCCGGTACTCCGGTGATTCCTATACGCATGGTTTTAATTCTATTTTCAGAGGTGTATTTTTGACAAGCTGCAATTATTTGCTGAGCAATTGAACGATGAGCCGGTAGGGCACTCTCTACAAGAGTAATTGCTTTGCTTAAAATAACCGTATTGCCATCCGTTATTCCTTTTAGGTACTCATCTACGGAGAGTAGTGCCGGTTTTTTCTTAAAGAAGGTTTTTACATAGGGATTGACAATTGGCGGCTGTTCTACGCCGTCGTTTACTACTAAAGCCGTATCGGGGTTACAATGCTCCTTTGGCGGCCATTCTCCTGTTGTTATATCTTTAGTTTGTTTCATTATCTATTGTACTAATTAGTTTACTTTAAATTGCAGGTAATAAACATATTTACGAGTGGGCGATCCGGTGAATTGGTAATTAGTAAAATTGTAAAGACCTTTTCACCTGCACTCATTCCTGCCGTATTTATCTTCGCCGTTACATTAAATTTAGCTCCTGGTTTAATGCTCTTTGGGAATGTGAGTTTTACAGCCTTCTCATTTGCCTCCGCTTTTCTAATTATTAAGGTACTATGCCCAATATTCTGCATTTCGAAAATGGAATTTGTGATGCTTCCACGGCTTATTTGGCCAAGTTCATCCGTACTGTGTTCCTCCAAAATCAGCGGAGCGTTTTTGGTCTGAGCAGTGCTGTAATTTGAGAAATTATCTATAATAATGCAATTAACAGCAATTTTTTTTTTAACCTTAATCCCGTTGCAGATAAGGTCGGCAGTGTAGGTCGTATTGCCCCAATATCTCTTTTGAGCGGTATTTATAGTATATTTCAGTATCCCGATACTATTCGAGGGAAGAGGATTCGGTGTTACGCTTATCTGTAAACCTGGAGTCTCATTCGAAAAGAGAACATTTACCTTTTTGTAGGTAGTGTTGGCAATGGTCCCGTCGGCCGATTTACTTCTGCCTTGTTCGATTTGCCCGATGTCGAACCCGCTTTTGTCTTGAATACCAAGTGGCCCGAGAGCTACCGGATACGACTCAGTTAATGACTTGCCTTTTGGGTAGACAATACCTCTTATTCTAAGTATAATAGGCTTCCTGCTTAAAGAGGAGTATACTGTTAGGGATTTGTCGAACGGATAAGGTCCCTGATCATTTAAAAAAGTTACCTTTATTTCACCTGAGGCACCTGCAGGAACGGGTTTTTTTGTCCATGAAGGAGTTGTGCAGCCACAAGAGGAGATAACATTGTAAATAACAACCGGTTTTGCACTTTTATTGGTAAATTTGAAGAGGCATGAAACAGGGGCGTCACCATCGTTGAGTTTACCGAAATCGTGTATGGTCTTGTCAAAAATTAGTGCATCTGATTTTGTCTGGGCCTTAGATTCAAAATGGAGAAAGGAGGCAATCAGTATAAATATCAAAAAATAACTGCTTAATTTTATCTTCATCTTACTATATATGCTTTTAATTTGCAAATATACAATATAAGTTAAAATAATTTGACTATTTTTGTCTATTACGTTTATCTAAAATCACTTTAAAATAGTATGAAAAGATTATTAGGTACCATTATTGTGGCATTTATTGCCCTATTTGTTGTTTCATGTAGCGGTAGCCGTTGCGAAACAGTTAAAAACGATCCTTTAAAAGCAAGAATATATACTTTGGACAATGGTCTTAAGGTATATATGACTGTCAACAAGGAGACTCCGAGAATTCAAACTTTCATTGCTGTAAGAGTCGGAGCAAAAAATGATCCAATAGAGACAACCGGTTTGGCTCATTATTTTGAACACTTGATGTTCAAGGGAACAGAGCAGTTCGGTACTCAGAATTATGCTAAAGAAAAACCTCTTCTCGATCAGATTGAGGCGAAGTTTGAATACTACAGAACACTCAAGGACAGTGTTGAGAGAAAAAAGGTTTATGCACAGATAGACAGTCTCTCGTATGAGGCTTCAAAATTATCTATTCCCAATGAGTACGATAAACTTATGTCTGCTATAGGGGCTAAAGGAACTAATGCCTATACTGGGTATGATATGACCGTTTATGTTGAGGATATACCATCAAATGAGATTGAAAATTGGGCGAAGATTCAATCAGACAGATTTAAACACAATGTAATACGCGGATTCCATACTGAGCTCGAAGCTGTATATGAGGAGAAGAATATGTCTCTTACAAATGATTTTGAAAAGGTTATAGATCAAATTTTCAAGGGACTCTATCCTCACCATCCGTATGGTATGCAATCGGTGTTGGGAACTCAGGAAAATTTAAAAAATCCCTCTATTACTAATATAAAGAACTACTATAAGCAATGGTATGTTCCTAATAATATGGCAATTTGTCTTTCAGGAGATTTTGATCCGGATCAGATGCTTGAGACTATAAAGAAGTATTTCGGAGATATGCAACCTAATAAGGAGCTTAAACCGCTCGAGGTTAAGAAAGAAGCTCCTATCGAATCTCCTATAATAAAAGAGGTTAAGGGCTTGGAATCTCCTTATATCTCACTTGCATGGGGATTCCCAGGTATTTCATCTAAGAGTAGCGATACTTTGGTTCTTCTTACCAATATCATCTATAATGGTAAGGCCGGACTTATTGATCTTAATGTTAACCAGAGTCAAAAGGTGTTAAGTACTGCCTTTTTCAACTATGCTCAGTCAGATTATTCTACCCTTATCTGTATAGGCGAGCCTAAGAAGGGACAAACTCTGGAGGAGGTCAAGGCTATAATAATGGAGCAGATAGAAAAGTTAAAGAGTGGCGATTTTAGTGAGGATCTGTTAAAAGCGACAATTAATAACTATAAGGTTAATAAGGTTATGGAGTTGGAGAGAAACAGTGCGCGTGCAGATATGTTTGTCCAGGCCTTTATTAATGGGCAAAAATGGGAGGATGTTGTCGGGTCGCTCGACAGAATGTCGCAGTTAAAGAAGAGTGATATAGTTGCCTTTGCCAATAGGTATTTGAAGAATAATTATGTACAGGTGAATAAGTTGCAGGGCGTAGACGAGACTATTCAGAAGATGCCTAAGCCTAAAATCACCCCAATTCTTACGAACAGAGATACGTCAAGTGCTTTCTTGAAGGAGATTCAGACTTCAACTGTTAAGCCTATTGAGCCTGTATTTGTTGATTTCAAGAAAGATATGTCGGTGTTAAAGGGGAAATCCGATATCGAGGTACTGTACAAGCAAAATAGTACCAATGATCTCTTTAATATGGCCTATTTATTTGATTTCGGGTCTAATGCAGATAAATTATTACCTATAGCTGTTGATTATCTGAGCTATCTCGGTACCGATAAATATACTCCTGACCAGATTAAACAGAAATTCTATAATTTGGCAATAAATTACGTATTCAATGTGAAGGAGGAGTCAACTACATTAAGTTTACTTGGACTCGTAGAGAATATGAAGGAGGGTGCGGCACTTCTTGAAGAGTTGATTGCTAATGCTAAACCTAATGATGAGGTGCTTGCCAATTTCAAGAAGGATATTTTAAAGGGCAGAGAAAATGCCAAGGCAGCTCAGAGTGTGTGCTTCGACAGAGTTGAAAACTATATCAAATATGGTCCTGTAAACCCGGCGACAAATATTCTTTCTAATAAGGAGATTGAGGCGCTTACCTCTCAGCAGTTAGTGGATAAGATAAAGGAGGTCTTTTCGTATAAACATATTGCATTGTTTTATGGTCCGGCCTCCGAGAAGGATTTTCTTGCAAGTTTCTCTGAATTCCATAAGGTGCCGGAGGTACTTAAACCGGTTCCCGTAAATGAGTTGATTAAGGAGATGGAGGTTAAAGAGGGCCGGGTATTTATAGCACCATATGATGCCAAACAGATTTATATGGCCGGTTATTCTAATAGGGGAGAGCGATATAATCCAGATAATACTCCTATTATCAGACTCTACAACGAGTATTTTGGAAGCGGAATGAATACTATCGTTTTCCAGGAGATGAGAGAGGCAAGAGGACTTGCTTATTCAGCTTGGGCTGGATATACTATTCCTGACCGTAAAGAAAAGACCTATTCCTACGGGACATATATTGCAACTCAGAATGATAAGATGATGGATGCACTTAAAGCTTTCGACCAGATAATTAATGATATGCCTAAATCTGAATCGGCCTTTAAAATAGCAAAGGACAATCTTATCTCGAAATTGCGTACAAGCAGAACGATTAAGGATGGTGTATTGTTCGCCTTCGTTAGAGCTCGGGAGATGGGGATAGATTACGACATAAATAAAATGATCTTTGAAAAGGCAATGAATCTAACCTTGGAGGATATTTCGAACTTCCAACAGACATTTGTAAAGGGAAGAAAATATAATATAGGCATACTCGGAAATGAGAAGGATCTGGATCTTAATTCATTGAGCAAAGCCTCGTATGGTAAGATTCAAAAACTCTCTCTCTCAGAGATTTTTGGGTATTGATTCATGTTTATTTCAAAATTTAAAAATTAAGAGTATATTTGCACTCGTTTTTAATAAAGAATTAATCTGAACATTATTTAATTTTTAAAATTATGGCTTACAAAATTTCTAATGATTGCGCTGCTTGCGGAACTTGTGAGAGCGAATGCCCACAGGGAGCAATTATTCCCGGTGATATCTATAAAATAGATCCTGACAAATGTATTGATTGCGGAACTTGTGCTGAAGTTTGTCCTATGGGAGCTATTGCACCTGAGAAATAGTCTTCTTATAGCAAGTAAATAAGGAGGGTGAGTGAAAGAGATTTCATGTCACCCTCTTTTTAATTATATATCATAAATTTTCATAAATTTGAGTACTTTTTTTTTGTACCTTTGGAAAAAACTTTTATGAAGAGAACTTTAATTTTGTGCCTATTCCTTCTCCTTTGTAGAGTAGCTATTTCTCAATCTATAGTGGTTATGCCACAATGGACGGCTCAGGCTCAGTTTGCAGGTTTTTATGTTGCCCAGGAGAAGGGTTTTTACAAGGAAGCGGGAGTGAAAGTGGTCATTTTACATACTAATGCCGCTAACCCTGCTCTCCAAAAATTCATTGATGATAAGTGTGATGTAATTACTTTACAATTGCTAACTGCAATGGAGTCGATATCAAAAGGGGTTGATATGGTGAATATATTGCAAACCTCGCAAAACAATTCTCTTATTATTGTGGGGGGTGATAAAATAAAAGAATTGAATGATCTTAGGGGGGCAAAGGTTGCAAGATGGTCTGTAGGCTTTTCTGAGGCTGCATTTGCACTTAATAAAGATAAGCACCTTAATATTCACTGGATTAATTTTGCCAGTGGCATAAATGTTTTTGTAGAGGGGGCTGTAGATGCAATTCTTGCCATGACATACAATGAGTATTTTCAAGTGATTACAAGCGGGGCTAAAATTGGTAAAACATTTATGTTCTCTGCTCTCGGCTATAATATTCCGGAAGATGGACTATGGGTTAAACGTTCATATTATGAGAAGAATAAGGATCAATTAAAATTATTTGTAGAGGCTACAAAAAAGGGATGGCTTTATGCTCGATCCCATAAGAAAGAGGCATTGGAGATTGTTATGAAATGGACTAAAAAGAATCATGTGGTTACTAATAAGGCACATCAAGAATGGATGCTTTCAGAGGTTCTAAAATTGCAGGAAGATTCAAAGTCGGGTAATCCGCCATTTCATCTTTCACGTACTTCAGTAGATTTAGCTAATAGTATTCTGCTAAAGGCCGGCTATATTAAAAACGAAATAAACTTCTCTAAAATAGCATTCGATGTTTGGTAAAATAAAAAAATCAATCTCAGCAAGATTGAGCACATATGTTATTTTCATAACTGCGATGATCTTTATTATTGCAGTAGTTGTTATTTCCTCACTTTCCCGTAGAATAATCAAGCAGGAGGCGATAAGAAATGCTGAATCGCTTCTCAATTACACTAATTTGAGAATTGAAAATATTTTACGTTCCTATGCCCTTATTATCGATAATATGGCGTGGAACATAAAGGAAAATCTCAATGACCCTGATCAGATGTACGAGATTACCAGAAAAGTACTAGCCAATAATGAGATGATAGTAGGTTCCTCAATTGCTTTCGTGCCAAATTATTATAAGGATAAAGGTTATTTTTTTGCTCCGTTTTCTTATCGAGATGTAGGGCAGATAATTTCCATTCAGTTGGGAACTCCGGATTATAACTATTTTCTGTTGGACTGGTATCTAATACCTTCATTACTAAATAAATCGATGTGGAGTGAGCCCTATTATGACGAGGGCGGAGCAGATGTGGCAATGACCACCTATTCGAAACCTATTTATGACAGAGATGGAAATTTATGTGCAATTTTTACAGCAGATCTCTCTTTGGAGTGGCTTACTAATCTTATTGGAAAGATAAAGCCATATAAGAATTCCTATACCTTTGCGTTGGGTAGGGGTGCTAAATATATTGTGCATCCGGATAGGGAAAAGGTTAATAACGAGACTATTTTCACCGTAGCGATCTCTACCGACAATACGGTTATAAAGCAGATAGGAGAGAAGATGATTGGGGGTAAAGAGGGTATGATGACAATGATGCTTGATGGGGTAATGACTTTTGTCTTTTATGCCCCTGTAGAGGTTACAGGCTGGTCTATTGCTATTGTCTGCCCGGTAAAAGATGTTTTTGCCTCTCTCTCTAAAACAACTTTTTGGCTGATTATAATAATGATTATAGGTCTTATCCTTATTTTCAATATTTGTTTATTAGTTATTGGACGTGTTACCAGACCTCTTAAGCTTTTTGCAATCTCTGCAAGGAAGATAGCGACGGGAGATTTTAAGACGGAACTTCCATTAATCGAGACTCAGGATGAGATGTCGGAGATGCGCAACTCTTTTGAATTTATGAAGGAATCTCTGACAGATTATATAGAGAGGTTAACGAATACGACCTCTGCGAAGGAGCGTATAGAGAGCGAACTTCGTATTGCGAGTGAGATACAGATGGGTATGTTACCGAAAATATTTCCTCCGTTCCCAGATAGAGATGATATAGATCTGTTTGCTACATTAAAGCCCGCAAAGGAGGTTGGAGGCGATTTGTATGACTTTTTCATAGATAATGAAAAGCTCTATTTTGTGATAGGAGATGTTTCGGGCAAGGGTGTTCCGGCCTCTTTATTGATGGCGGTGACAAGAAGTTTATTCAGATCAGTGGCAGTGCATATGAAGACAGCAGATAAAATTGCCAATTCTATTAACAAGGCTATTGCCGAGACCAATGAATCGAATATGTTTGTCACATTATTTATCGGGATACTCGATCTTAAGGAGGGTGTGCTCGATTATTGTAATGCCGGTCATAATCCGCCTCTATTTTCTAACGGGAAAGGACCGTTTGAGTTTATGACTATGATTCCTAATATGCCTGCCGGACTTTTTGAGTGTTTTGAATATAAAGGGCAGCAGATGAAGGTGGAGAAGGGAACTACTTTGTTTATGTACACAGATGGTCTTACTGAGGCTGAGAACAAGGCTAAAGAGTTATATAGTGATGATCGTTTAGTGAAGGTAGTCAATGAAGAGAACTTTCTGGCGGTTTATCAACTTATTGATGCGGTAGTAGAAGATGTTAGAAAATTTGTAAACGGGTCAGAACAAAGTGATGATCTCACGGTTCTGACAATAAGATATAGCGATGTTATGGAAAAAAGCATTAAAATAGAGAATAAAATTGAGGAGATATCACGCGTCTCCGAGTTTACTGAGAATGTTTGTTCTGAATTGAGACTCGATTCTGAACTTACAATGAAGATTGTGCTTGCATTGGAGGAGGCTGTCTCCAATGTAATATTGTATGCGTATCCTAAGGAGGAGAATGCTACGGTGGATATAACATTTAGAATTGTAAATGGAAATCTGATTATATCTATCACTGATCAGGGTAAGGAGTTCGATCCTACCAAGGGCGGTGAGGTAGATATCTCTCTAACTGCCGACGAAAGGCCGATTGGCGGATTGGGCATATTTCTTATAAAACAGATTATGAATGAGGTAGAATATAAAAGGATAGATGGTTCAAATATTCTCACAATGAAAAAAGTTATTAAATAATAGCTGCATTTCTACGCGAGACCATTTGTTTTTATGCAGCTCATGGATGTTGGCTGTTATAAGGTGTTAAACTATTGAATATGAAATAATAAAACATAAATATAAACATAAAGAATAAAAATACTGCATTATGAAGACAACTATTACTAAAGAGGGCAATTTAACCAATGTATTACTGGAGGGCAGATTGGATACTACCACAGCAGAGATATTTCAGAAAGAGATACAACAGCTATTCGAGGGGGAGAATCCAAATATAGTTTTGGATTGTAAGGATCTTGAGTATATAAGTAGTTCCGGATTGAGGGTGATTCTTTCTCTTCAAAAGAGCGTGATGTCGAGGAAGGGAGGATTGGTACTTAGAGCTCTGAAACCCACAATTCTTTCAATTTTTGTTATGACAGGACTTTCAAATGTTTTAACTATAGAGAAGTGATTTCAAAATATTTATATGGATATATTAAAATTTTAGGGTTGTTCTTCTTCCTTTTTTTTATTACGTGTTGTAAAGGGAAAGAGGAGGAGTTGAAATCTTATAAATCCGTAAATGATATCCGTCATTCAAAGATTGCACTTGTTTCGAATACGATTTATGATAAATATGTTGAGGATTCTTTACCGGGTGCGACCCCATTAAGATATGACGATAACACAGATATCATAATTGCATTGGAAAGTGGGAAAGCTGATATAGCTCTTTTGAGTGAGGTAAGGGCCAAATCATTTTTAAAAACTAAACCTAATTTGGAAATAGCCTTTTCAAATCTCTTCTATCAGAGTATGGGGGTAGGTTTTAAGAGGGGTGATACTCTACGTAATACTTTTAATCGTTATCTCGCACAGATAAAGAGTTCCGGGAAGTTGGACGAGATCTATAAAAGATGGATAGATTCCGATGTGGATTTTGCCAAAATGCCTAAATATAATATTCCTTCGGAAGGAAGAGCGTTGATTGTAGGAACTTTGGCCTCTTCGCAGCCCTTTTCTTTTGTCCAGAATAATGTTTACGCAGGGTTCGATATAGAGATAGTAAATGGTTTTGCGGAGTATATAAAGCGTCCTGTTAAGTATCTCGATATTAAGTTTAATGGGCTTATTGCGGCCTTGCAGACAGGTAAAGTGGATTTGGTTGCCGCTTGCCTGGCAATGAGTGATGAGCGTAAAAGTAAGATTGATTTTTCAGATACCTATTTTATTACGCCTGCGGCTGTAGTTGTGAATAGGGAAAAGGGAAAGTATAAGTTTGCGTCGATTGACGATATTTCCGATGCTCGTATAGGTGTAATGATGGGCTCTACCTTCGACGAATGGGTGACTGAGAGATATAAGAAAGCTAAGATACTTAGAATTGATGAGATAGTGGATCTTGCTCTTTCCCTTCTCTCAAAAAAATGTGATGTAGCTCTCTTTACTAAAGAGAATGCTCTCTCTATATTGGCCAAAAACAGTAATGTCGGGGTACTTAGCGATTCGTTATTTTCAGTGCAGACTGGGGTGGCCTTCTCAAAGAAGAGTACTGAAACAAGAGATAAATTTAATCAATTTCTTAAAGAGATAAAGGCCTCAGGTGAGTATAATGAGATTGTTGATAAATGGTTCGGACCCGACATGGGAATGAATAGTGAAATTGATGTCAAGTGCCCGATAAATGGTAAAATTTTGCGTATAGGTACCTCTTCGGGGTCGTCTGGCTTTGTTATTTATAAAAATGGGGACTATGCCGGCTTTGATATTGATATTATTTTGAGGTTTGCTGCAAAATACGGGTATACTCCTAAAATCTTTGAAATGAAGTTCTCTTCTCTTATTCCCGCCATTGCTTCCGATAGGGTTGACTTAGCTATATCGTCAATAACAATTACAAAGGAGAGGAGTGCTAAAGTTGCCTTTTCGGATTCATATATAGATATGGATGCCTATGCCCTGACCTTAAAGGAGAATCTCTCCTCAAGTTATAATAACAGTGATGACAATAGAGGTTTTTTCTCAAAAATAAAGAAAAGTTTTTATGATAATATTATTTTCGAAAAAAGATATAAGCTTATTATAGATGGTTTTAAGGAGACAATAATTATTTCTCTCTTTTCAATTCTCCTCGGTACGCTTATAGGTGCTTTTATCTGTTTTTTAAGGATGGGAAAGAGCCGATTCAGAAAAGGCTTTGCAAAGTGTTATATCTCAATAATGAGAGGAACTCCGCTTCTTGTATTTTTAATGATCATGTACTATGTGATTTTTGCATCGACCTCTATTAATGCCACTATTGTTGCTATCATCGCTTTTGCAATGAATTTCGGTGCCTATGTGAGTGAGATGTTCCGTTCCGGCATAGATGGTATTGATAAAGGGCAGTCGGAGGCCGGGATTGCGATGGGCTTTACAAAAATTCAGACTTTTATCTATATAGTTGCTCCTCAGGCTATAAAGAGAGTGGTACCTGTATATAAGGGTGAGGTGATTTCACTTATAAAAAGCACATCAATTGTGGGATATATTGCAATTCAGGACCTTACAAAAGCATCAGATATTATACGAAGCAGGACTTTTGATGCCTTTTTCCCGCTTATTTTCATTGCTCTTATTTATTTTATTTTGGCTTGGGCGCTTGGCTTGTTGCTTGAATATTTAAATAGGAAATTGTCGAGGTAAAATAAATAGTTGTTGATATTAAGTTATTTATTGAATATTGTTGAGCATACATAATAGAGCATAGAGATGGATAATATAATGATAGAGGTAAGGCATCTGAAGAAAAGTTTTGGCGAACTGGATGTTTTAAAGGATATATCTAAGATAATCTATAAAGGAGATATAATATCTATTATAGGGCCCTCCGGTACAGGTAAAAGTACATTTCTTAGATGTTTGAATCTTTTGGAACGGCCGACAGGCGGAGAGATTTTGATAGATGGTGTTGATATTCTCGATAAAAAAGCGGATGTGTCTGCCTTGAGAAGAAAGATGGGAATGGTTTTCCAATCCTTTAATCTTTTTGAGCATCTTTCTATAATGGAAAATCTTATTATAGGCCAGATGAAGTTACTGAAGAGGAGTAGGGAGGAGTCTGAAAAAAGAGGTATGGAGCTGTTGAGGATGGTGGGGTTAGCCGAAAAGGCGGATGCAATGCCTTCTCAGTTATCCGGGGGCCAGAAACAAAGGGTAGCAATAGCACGTTGCCTCTCAATGGATCCTCAAATTATCTTATTTGATGAGCCTACCTCTGCACTCGACCCAACAATGGTTAGCGAGGTGTTGGGTGTTATGCGTGCTCTTGCAAAGGAGGGAATGACAATGGCTGTCGTTACTCATGAGATGGGTTTTGCAAGAGATGTAAGTAACCGCGTCTTTTTTATGAGTGGAGGTTATATAAGTGAGGAGGGTACTCCGGAACAGATATTCGATAATCCTAAAGAGGAGGAGACAAGAATCTTCATTAACAGGATACGCAATTATAACTATAATATAATGAGCAAGGATTATGACCTTTATGAACTCAACGGAGAGATAGAACAATTTTGCAATAAATACTTCTTCTCCGAGGAGCAGAGGTATAATATTCTTATTCTTGTTGAGGAGATGTTAAATAATCTGCCTATAGTTCAGGTCAGCGATGCTCAGAAGAAGAATAGTCTTGAAGCTCAGCAGAGAGCTCCGATAATTGAATTTACTATAGAATTTTCCGAAAAGACAAAAGAGATTCTCCTCAAGTTCAGGCAAAATTACTGGGAGCAATCTATTCTGGGGAGTGACAATACAGATAAACTCTCTCTCTCTATTATTAACGGAGTTTGCTCAAAAGTTGATGAAAAAATTATACATGCTTCCGATTCCGGTAAGCAGTGCAGTGTCGAGATATCGGCTCTTTTAAAATAGGCCGGCTTATCTCAACTGATATTGTTTACCTTCTGTAATGTACTCAGATGGAGGTAAAGGTTTTATATGCTGGCTCAGACCTTTCTTGTAAGATACTCGGAGTAGTCATTTACCTGTCTCTCGTAATCGCTCTTTAATAGAGGTGAAGAGATGATAAAGTCTGCTGTGGAACGATTACATGCAGTTGGAATATTATATAAACTCGAGATTCTCAGAAGAGCTTTAACATCCACATCGTGCGGTTGCGGTTGCATCGGATCCCATAGAAAAATAAGCATATCAACTTTTCCCTCAGCAATAAGAGAGCCCATCTGCTGATCTCCCCCCAAAGGGCCGCTTTTTAATCTTGTAACTACCACCTTCTTGCCTTCATGATGATTATTTAGGGCCTCTTCCACCAAACGTCCGGTTGTACCGGTACAAATCAGGTTGTATTCCGATAGAGTTCCTCTGTTGAATTTCACCCATTCTATCAAATCCTGTTTTCTGTTGTCGTGTGCCACGAGGGCGATTGTTTTGATTTTTGTCATAATAATTATTTTTGAAATAATTCCGATATATATCGGAGGTCCGGTATCATCTGTCTCAGTATTAAATTAGGCTTGGACCATGAAAGTAATGCTAAGCAAAATTAGTGCAATTATCCATATTTGATTATATTTGTGAGTTAATTTATTGATAAATTTTGCCATATTGGCAGATGCATCGTGTGACAAAATTTATGGCTCGCGTATTGCTGTAGGGGGAGGAGGCGATTGAAAATAGTGTGATAATATGCTGCATGAGCCTAACAAATAGTAGGATAATAAACAATTAATTAAATACAAAATGGGATCAATTTCAACAATTCTCAAGAAAATGTTCGGCTCGAAAGCGGAAAGAGATATGAAGCAGATAAAACCTCTTTTAGATAAGATACTCTCTATCTACCCCTCTATTGACAAACTTTCCGACGATGAATTGAGAGAGGCTACACTTAAGATAAAAAAAACCATATCGGATTATGTTGCTGAAGAGAGAGCGAAGAAGAGAGAACTGAGAGAAAAATTAGAAGATATCAACATTTCTGCTGAGGAGAAGGAGCAGCTTGCCTCTGAAGTTGATAAATTGACTAAGAAAATTGATGAAAAGATAGAGGAGGTCCTCGAACAGGTGCTCCCGGAGGCTTTTGCAATAATGAAATCTACTGCTCGCAGATTTAAAGAAAAAACCGAGATCCGTGTAAAGGCGTATGAGTGGGATAAAAATTTGGCCGCAAAAAAGGATTTTGTAAAGATTGAGGGCGATGAGGCCGTCTGGAGCAATTCATGGCTTGCAGGCGGTAATACAATTACATGGGATATGGTGCACTATGATGTACAGCTTATCGGAGGTATTGTGTTGCATCAGGGAAAAATTTCGGAGATGGCTACCGGTGAAGGAAAAACACTTGTTGCTACCCTTCCGGTATTCTTAAATGCATTAGCCGGAGAGGGAGTTCACATGGTAACTGTCAATGATTACCTTTCAAAACGTGACTCGGAATGGATGGGACCGCTTTATGAATTCCATGGATTGACGGTTGATTGTATAGATAAGTATGAACCTAACTCCGATGCGAGAAAAGCAGCTTACAGATGCGATATTACCTTTGGTACAAATAATGAATTCGGTTTTGATTATTTGAGAGATAATATGGCGATCGATAAGGAGGATCTTGTTCAGCGCAAGCACCATTATGCAATTGTGGATGAGGTGGATTCCGTATTGATTGACGATGCAAGAACTCCGTTGATTATATCCGGCCCTGTTCCCAAGGGCGACGATCAGCAATTCGGTGAGTTCAAACCTATAGTTGAGAAGTTGTATAATATTCAACGTTCTGCAGTTACGCAGATTTTGAATGAGGCTAAAAGACTTCTTGCGGCCGGTAATAATGAAGAGGGAGGAAAAATGTTGTTGAGGGCTCATAAGGGATTACCGCGTTATAATCCTCTGATTAAGTATTTAAGTGAACCGGGAATTAAGCAGATTCTGCTTAGTACGGAGAACTACTATATGCAGGATAATAACAAGCAGATGCATATTGTTACCGATGATCTATTTTTTGTGATTGATGAGAAACAAAAGAGTGTAGAGTTGACCGATAAGGGCCATGAGGCTCTTTCTCAGACCTTGAGCGACCCTAAATTCTTTGTGTTGCCCGATGTTGGAGCAGAGATATCCGAGATAGAAAAGAGTGAAGGAGATATTGAGGCAAAGCAGAATAAAAAGGATGAGATTTTAACGGATTATGCCCTAAAGGCGGAACGTGTTCACACTGTAAATCAACTGCTCAAGGCGTACACTATGTTTGAGAAGGATGTGGAGTATGTTATAATGGACAACAAGATAAAGATTGTGGATGAGCAGACAGGACGTATTCTTGAGGGCAGACGTTATTCGGAGGGCTTGCACCAGGCGATAGAGGCCAAGGAGAATGTAAAAGTTGAGGCTGCAACACAGACCTTTGCAACAATTACTCTTCAGAACTATTTCAGAATGTATCATAAGCTTGCCGGTATGACAGGTACCGCGGAGACGGAGGCGGGAGAGTTCTGGTCTATCTATAAATTGGATGTTGTCACTATTCCTACAAATAGACCTATAATTAGAAAAGATGAAGAGGATCAGATTTACCGGACGAAGAAGGAGAAATACAATGCGGTAATTGATAAGATAGTTGCGCTAAGAGAGCAGGGAAGACCTATACTTGTTGGTACTACATCGGTTGAAATATCGGAACTCCTCAGCAGAATGTTAAAGTTGCGCGGAATTAAGCATAATGTATTGAATGCCAAGCAACATGCACGAGAGGCAGATGTTGTTGCCGAGGCTGGCCAGGCAGGATGCGTAACTATTGCGACAAATATGGCCGGTCGTGGTACAGATATTAAATTGGGCGAGGGTGTAAAGGAGGCCGGCGGTCTTGCGATTATCGGTACCGAAAGACACGACAGCAGACGTGTGGACCGTCAGTTGAGAGGCCGTGCCGGACGTCAGGGAGACCCTGGTTCATCTACCTTCTATGTCTCGTTAGAGGATGATCTCATGAGACTTTTCGGAGCCGATAGGATCGCGCGTATAGTTGATAGAATGGGTATGAAGGAGGGAGAGGTTCTCCAACACTCAATGCTCTCAAACTCAATCGAAAGGGCTCAGCGTAAAGTGGAGGAGAATAATTTCGGTATCAGAAAAAGATTACTGGAGTACGATGACGTGATGAATTCTCAGAGAACCGTAATATATGATAGAAGAAAGAATGCACTTTATGGTGAGAGAATAGATGTAGATGTCAAGAATATGATCTCTGACTATACCACAATGTTTGTGGATAATAACGATATAGACTATCAAGATTTCTCTCTTGAAATGATGAAACAACTCTCCATTGAGCCAAATTTCGATGAAAAATTTTATGATGGAGCCTCAAATGAGGAGATATCCTCAAAGATAGAGGGGGCAATTAAGGAGCTTATAGGAAGGAGAAATGATCTACTAATAAAACAGTCTTGGCCTGTTATTGAGCAGGTTTATAAAACTCAATCATCTGTATATAAAAACATTGCGATTCCTGTAGGTGACGGACAAAAAGCTCTGAATATAGTTGTAGATCTTAAACGTGCATACGAAACTCAAGGTAAGGAACTTACTCGCGCTCTTGCTAAAACAGTTACCTTAATTACCATCGATGAACACTGGAAAGAGCACCTTAGAGATATGGACGACCTCAAACAGTCTGTGCAGAATGCTACTTACGAACAGAAGGATCCGCTTCTTATCTATAAATTAGAGAGCTACAATTTGTTCCAGAGTATTATTGAAAAGATTAGCCGCGATGTTTTGGCGTTCCTTGTCAGAGCGCAGATTCCTTTGAGACAGAACCAGGAGATAGGTGTTCGAGAGGAGGCCAGAAAGGAGAGAACAGATATGAGTAATATGAGAACCAGCAGATCGGATTTGGCGGCAAACAGCGGAGAGCCTAAATCCAATGCCCCTGTACACGTAGAGAAAAAGATAGGTAGAAATGATCCATGTCCGTGCGGCAGTGGCAAGAAGTATAAGAATTGCCACGGTAAGGAGATGTAGAGATCGGCTGTCCGGTATATTTGAAGAGTAATAGTATAATGAACCTAATAATTTAAATAAGATATGGAATTAAAAGAACAATTTGATATAGTAATAATAGGCGCAGGACCTGGAGGATATGTTGCTGCTGTGAGGGCGGCTGAATTAGGTATGAAGACAGCTGTCGTAGAAAAGGCCGAACTTGGCGGTGTCTGCCTTAATTGGGGCTGTATTCCTACAAAAGCTCTTTTAAAAAGTGCTCAAGTGTATAATTATACGAAGCATTTAGGAGATTACGGCTTAAAGGTTAAGGAGGATTCGGGCAATGAAACTCCCGCCGTTAATGTTGTTGTGCCTGATATAAAAAAGATTGTGGAGCGCGAACGTGGTATCTCTGCCTCTATGAATAAAGGAATTGAATTCCTCTTTAAAAAGCATAATATTGCTCTCTTTTCAGGTGTGGCGGAACTTCAGGATAATAAAACTGTCTGTGTTACTCCTGCAGTCGGAGAATCTTACTGTATTGGCGCTAAACAGATAATTCTTGCAACCGGATCAAGACCCAATTCATTACCTTTCGCTCCTATCGATGGTAAGAAGATAATCTCTTACAGAGAGGCTCTTGTTCCTGAGACTTTGCCCAAAAGCCTTGCAGTTATCGGTTCAGGTGCTATAGGAAGCGAACTTGCCTATTTTTATCTTTCAATGGGGACAGAGGTCTATTTGATAGAGTATATGGATCAGATTGTACCGTTAGAAGACGAGGAGGTTGCAGCTCAGTTGAGTCGCAGTATGCGTAAGGCAGGTATGAAGGTTATGGTCTCATCTAATGTAAAGAATGTCGATACAACAGGAGAGGGATGCCGACTGACTATAGAGTCCAAGAGGGGAACAGAGGAGATTGTAGTGGAGAGGGTTCTATCTGCTGTAGGAGTTAAGCCTAATACGCAGAATTTGGGCCTTGAGAAGTTGGGAGTTGTTATGGAGCGAGGAAAAATTGTAGTTGATAAAGACTATAAGACGAATATAGAGGGTGTATATGCTATCGGAGATATAATTCCTACACCGGCCTTGGCACATGTGGCATCGGCTGAGGGAATTGTAGCTGTTGAGAAGATTGCCGGCTTGGAGGTGGATCCTATTGATTACGACAATATACCAGGTGCTACCTATACTACACCTGAAATTGCCTCGGTTGGCATGACAGAAAAGAGAGTTAAAGAGGCCGGTATTCCGTATAAGGTTGGCAAATTCCAATTCATGGCCTCAGGCAAAGCTGCTACCTCTGGAGAGAGAGACGGCTTTGTAAAGCTTATTATAGATGAAAAGAGCGGTCTTGTATTAGGTGCGCATCTGATAGGAGGTAGTGTTACCGAGATGCTTTCCGGGATTGTTTTAGCCAGGAAACTTGGTGCTACTGCAAAAGATATTGCAACGGCAATTCATCCTCATCCTACAATGAGCGAAGGGATTATGGAGGCGGCAGCATCTATTTGTAAATAAATTTAAAGAATTGACCTATATGAAACCCAATCCGGAAAATAATAATACGGTACCTCAGGTCAACGATGTCTGTAGAATAGCAAAAGGCACACGCGTAAAGGGAGTTTGGATGTCCGGTTCCGATTTACGTATTGATGGTGATTTTGAGGGTAATATAATGACCCTTGGTAAACTTGTTATTGGCGAAGGTGCGCATATCACCGGTAAAGTGGTGTGCGCTAGTGCTGATATCTGGGGAAAGTTAGAGGGCTCTTTATCTGTGCATGATATGACTACGTTGAGAACCAATGGAAAATTCACAGGCGATCTTAATACTGGGAGAATATGTATAGAGGTCGGCGCCGTCTTCTCAGGCACATGCACAATAATAAGCGATAGTGAGTTCGATTTAGCAAGGCGGAATGCGGAAGAGACATTCTACAAGGAGGTATCCTTAATTTGATAACTGTTCCTTTCCGTGCTGTTTCTGCTGATAAGTTCGGCTACAAAACCTGTCAAAAACAGTTGTGTGCCTATCAATAATGCAACCAGCGCCAAATAAAACAGTGGCTGTTCGGTTACCTGTCGGAATTTTAATCCGTTACTTTGTGCTATCATTTTTGCGATGATTAGCCATATTGAGATAATAGCTCCTGCAATGAATGTCAAGGTGCCTGCAAGTCCAAAAAAATGCATTGGTTTTTTACCGAATGCGGATAAAAACCAAAGACTTAGAAGGTCGAGGTAGCCATTTACAAAGCGGCTGAGTCCGAATTTGCTTTTGCCATATTTACGAGCCCTGTGTTTAACCACTTTCTCCCCAATTTTAGTAAATCCTGCATTTTTAGCAAGATAGGGGATATATCTATGCATCTCCCCATAGACCTCGATATTTTTTACTACCTCTTTTTTATATGCCTTTAATCCGCAGTTCATGTCGTGAAGTTTGATTCCTGTGACAAAACGTGCGGTTGCATTATATATTTTTGAAGGTAGATTTTTTGTTAGTTTGCTGTCGTATCTTTTCTTCTTCCAACCGCTTACAAGGTCATAATCCTCTTTTGTGATAAGCTCATATAGGGCTGGAATCTCTGCAGGATCATCTTGCAGGTCGGCATCCATAGTTATCACGACCTCTCCCTCGGCTGCATCAAAACCGCAATAGATAGCTGCAGATTTGCCATAGTTTCTTCTAAAGGAAATACCTCTTATTCTCCTCTCGATTAGTGCCATCTCTTTAATAATTTTCCATGAGTGATCGGTACTTCCGTCATCGATCATTATTATTTCATAGCCAAGCCCGGTAGGGGTGAGTTCCCTATGTATACCGGAGATAAGCTCCTCAAGTGAGTCCTCTTCGTTGAATACAGAGATTACTATTGATAAATCCATACTATTTATTGATTGGAGATTGATTAATCGTTTTTTTGCTCCTCCGACGATGAATCGGAATTCGCTCCGCTGTTGTTCACTAAGGAGTCGTCTTTATCATCGTTTGCAAAAATGTCGGTTTTCTTAGTGTAGTTTGCCATAATAGAGGAGGAGATAAGTCCAATTATTGTTAGATAAACAAACATTCCGCCAAGCATTATTTCTGGAAGTTTGTTCATTAGTTTTTCGGCTGCAACCTCTTCTGACTCCGACACATTTTGTTGAGTCATCATTAATTGATAGGTATCGGTTATTTTATTGATCATCTCCGGAAAGAGCACTGTGACACTGAGGTAGGTATAGCAGGCACAAATGATAGAGGAGAAAACACATACTAAAAAGCCGTACACAAAGGAGTCTTTATAACTAATTTGTTTAAAGTTACTTGAGTACTGTTTCATGAAGTAAAAAAGAAGCCACATACTTCCTGTGAGTTTTATTACCCATATTATGATATTGACCGGAACACTTTTTATTTCAAAAATGGTTGTCAAAAGATTAATTATGACTGTTACCAATGAGAGAAATAGGCCGTGCATTGCGGCAGAACTCCATTTGTTTATTCCTGTATTTTCCATATTAATTTAAAACTTAAGATGTAATAGTTGCAAATATAGGTAAATTACTGATAATTTTGGTCTAAAAAAACAATATTTGAATTTAAATGTATATCTTTGCAAACTTAAAAATTATTGTATATAATAACGCTATATAGATTTAATCATGATTAAGATTACATTTCCAGATTCGAGTGTGCGTGAGTATGAAAGCGGTGTTACCGGTCTTGAAATTGCCAATAGCATTAGTCCGAGATTGGCTGCAGAGGTGCTTTCCATTTCAGTTAACGGAAAGGTGATGGACCTTTTAAGGCCTATTGAAGCCGATTCTGCAATTAAATTGCATAAGTGGGAGGATCAGGAGGGGAAGGAGACTTTTTGGCATTCATCGTCACACTTAATGGCCGAGGCATTGGAAGCCCTCTATCCGGGAGTAAAATTCGGAATAGGGCCGGCAATAGAGAATGGCTTTTATTACGATGTTGATCTTGGAGAGACCACAATAACAGAGGCTGATTTAAAGAAGATAGAGACAAAAATGATAGAGTTGGCCCGTTCTAAAGAGAAATTTGTAAGAAGAGATGTTCCTAAAAAGGAGGCTCTTGAAAACTTTTCCAAGAAGGGTGAACAGTATAAATGCGAACTAATAAATGATCTTGCAGATGGTACAATATCATTTTATACAAATGGTACATTTACCGATTTGTGTCGTGGTCCTCACTTAGTTGATACCTCTGTAATAAAGGCGGTTAAATTAACCTCTATAGCAGGTGCATATTGGAGAGGCAACGAGAAGAATAAGATGCTGACAAGAATTTACGGTATCACGTTTCCTCAGAAAAAGCTTCTCGATGAGTATATTGTTATGTTGGAAGAGGCTAAAAAGAGGGATCACAGAAAACTTGGTAAGGAGTTGGAGCTTTTCGCCTTTTCAAGCAAGGTAGGTGCAGGCCTTCCTTTATGGTTGCCGAGAGGTGCCGTGATGCGTGGTATCTTGGAGAATTTTCTTAAAAAGGTACAGAAAGATTATGGGTATTTGCCTGTAATTACTCCTCATATTGGGCAGAAAGAACTTTATGTTACATCGGGGCACTATGCAAAATATGGTGCCGATTCTTTTAAACCCATTAAAACTCCTCAAGAGGGGGAAGAGTTTCTGTTAAAGCCGATGAATTGTCCTCACCATTGTGAGATTTACAAGACAAAACCGCGTTCTTACAAGGATCTGCCTATCAGATTTGCTGAGTTCGGTACTGTTTACAGATATGAGCAGAGCGGTGAGCTTCACGGTCTTACGAGAGTTCGCGGATTTACTCAAGATGATGCTCATCTTTTTGTAAGGCCAGATCAGCTTAAGGAGGAGTTTTGTAAGGTTATAGATATTGTACTTTATATCTTCAGGACTCTCAAATTCGACAACTACACGGCGCAGGTATCATTAAGGGATCCAAATAATAAGGAGAAATATATTGGTACGGATGAGAATTGGGAGAAGGCAGAGAGTGCTATTATTGAGGCAGCGAATGAGAAGGGTCTGAATACCGTTGTGGAGTATGGGGAGGCTGCTTTTTATGGTCCAAAGTTGGATTTCATGGTAAAGGATGCAATAGGCAGAAAATGGCAGTTGGGAACTATTCAGGTAGACTATAATCTTCCTGAGCGTTTTGGCTTGGAATATACCGGTGCGGATGATAAGAAATATCGTCCAATTATGATTCACAGAGCACCTTTCGGCTCAATGGAGAGATTTGTGGCCGTGCTTTTGGAGCATACAGGCGGCAAATTGCCTTTATGGCTTGCTCCTGATCAGGTAATGATTATTCCTTTGAGTGACAAGTATAACGATTATGCAAAAAAAGTTTGCAAATTCTTGAATAATTGCGATATTCGCGCCTCAATTGATGAGAGGAGTGAGACTGTGGGGAAGAAGATTAGAGAGAATGAACTTAAGAGACTGCCTTATCAACTCGTTGTGGGTGAGAAGGAACAGGTCTCTGAAACTGTCTCTGTAAGAAAACAGGGTGGAGAGGATTTAGGCGCAATGAGTCTCGAAGGATTTGAGAAGCTTATTAAGGATGAGATAAAGGCTATGTTATCTTAATTAAGATTATTTTAATATAGTTTTTTATAAATATTGTTTAACAAAAATAGGAGGACTGATATATCGCAACACCTTTTAAACCGCGTCCGTCTGGCTTTATAAAGAGAACAAATAAGCCTGCAACCCCTGGTGCCAGAAATGGCAGGGGCGGACATAATTTCCCTCAGCATAAATCAAATGAAGAGGGGCCGAGAGTTAACGAAGAGATTAGAGTACCGCAAGTTAGAGTGGTAGGAGACAATGTGCCGGAACAGGGAATATTCCCTACAAGAGAGGCACTTAAAATGGCAACAGATCTTGAACTGGATCTTGTTGAGATTTCTCCCAATGCTAATCCCCCTGTTTGCAAGATTATTGATTACCAAAAGTATCTTTATCAGCAGAAGAAAAAGGCTAAGGAGATGAAAGCGAATGCTACTAAAGTGGTTATTAAGGAGATTCGTTTCGGGCCTCAGACAGATGAACATGATTTTCAGTTCAAACTCAAACATGCCCGTAATTTCTTGAGTGAGGGAGCTAAGGTTAAGGCTTATGTCTTTTTCAGAGGTAGATCCATTCTCTTTTCAGAGCAGGGAGAGAAGTTGTTATTGAGGTTCGCTGTTGAATTGGAGGATTACGGCAAGGCGGAGCAGATGCCAAAACTTGAGGGGAAAAGGATGATAATGATGATTGCTCCTTCAAAAAAGAAATAAAAAGGGTATTCGGCAGAGATGTCGGGGTACTGATTATTAATAACTAAAATATTAAAGCGATGCCAAAATTGAAAACCAATTCCGGTGCCAAAAAGCGTTTCGAGCTTACCGGATCGGGTAAAGTAAAAAGAAAACATGCTTATAAACGTCATATTCTGACCAAGAAGACTAAAAAGCAGAAAAGAAATTTGACTCACACAGGTCTGATAGCTGAGGTGGATCAAAAAAGAGTTAAAGGGCTTATTTTAGCTTAAATTATTTATTAACCGAGTGCTCAGCAGACTAAGTTTCTTAGGGAGAAGAACGCTGACATTCATAAAATTTTAAATTATGCCAAGATCGGTAAATTCGGTAGCTTCAAGGGCTCGCCGTAAGAAAATTTTAAAGCAAACCAAGGGTAACTTCCACGCTCGTGCTAATGTCTGGACAGTTGCCAAAAATACCTATGAGAAGGGGTTGACTTACGCTTACAGAGATCGTAAGACTAAGAAAAGAATGTTCCGTTCATTATGGATTCAGAGAATTAACGCAGCAGCGCGTGCTCACGGAATGAACTATTCTCAATTTATAGGCAAACTTGCAAAGAGCAATGTAGGCCTTAATCGTAAAGTACTTGCAGATTTAGCGATGAATAATCCGCAAGCTTTCGAAGCCATTTTGAATTCAGTTAAATAGATAAGATGAATTGCCCTCGAAACAGATGGATTAAATTTGCCCTTTGGGGAGGCCTGTATCTTTTGTGGGTTATATGGCTCGGTAATTATTGGTGGTTATTAGGACTACCGATAATTTTTGACCTATATATAACACGAAAGGTTAAATGGGCATTCTGGAGAAAGAAATCGGGTAAGGGAAAACCTAATGTTTGGTTGGAGTGGTTGGATGCAATTATTTTTGCATTAGTAGCCGCAACCTTTATCAGAATCTTCTTTTATGAGGCATATACCATACCATCCTCTTCTATGGAGAAGTCGTTGATGGTTGGTGACTATCTGTTTGTTAGCAAAATTGCATACGGGCCGAAGGTCCCGCAAACGCCCCTCTCTTTTCCGCTTGTTCATAATGTTATGCCTATAATAGGAGGTGAATCCTATTCTACTCTTATTCAGAACAAGTATAGAAGGCTCAAGGGCTTTTCTAAAGTTAAAAGGGATGATATTGTTGTCTTCGGGTTTCCGAATGGGGATACGGTTCTTACAGCCGCTCCTCAGGATGATTATTACACTCACGTTAGGCTTAACGGCAGGGAATATACCAGAAAGATGCTGGGTCCTATTGTAGCGCGGCCTATCGATAAAAAAGACAATTATGTTAAGAGGTGTGTTGCAATTGCTGGCGATTCGTTAAGAGTTGTTAATGGTAAGGTTTTCGTAAATGGTAAGCCGCAGCCTGCTTATGAGGGTATACAAAGTACGTATACCGTTTATACAAATGGCAATGCTGTTAATTCCAAAATTCTTTCCGATATGGGGATGAATTTGGAGGAGGTTTATTACGACTCTTCATTACCAGGCTACCCTAATCTTTCGCTTACGCAAGGTGAACTGAAAAAGATAGAGAGTCTCGGAAATATTATTGAAGTCAGGGAAAATATTGATACATATCCCCCTGATTATCCCGATTCTCCATTAATGCTTTTTCCTTTTGACGACTCTTTTAAGTGGACCAGAGATAATTATGGTCCTATTTGGATTCCACGCAAAGGGGCTACAGTTACCTTAACAAGTGCTAATATCTCTCTTTATAGCAGGATTATAACTGTTTATGAGAAGAATTTATTGGAAATTAAGTCTGATGGTATCTATATTAATAACAAAAAAACTGATAATTATACTTTTAAGCAGGATTATTTCTTTATGATGGGGGATAACAGGCACAATTCACTCGATTCTCGTTATTGGGGGTTCGTGCCAGAGGACCACATAGTAGGAACTCCTGCCGTTATTTGGTTTTCAACGGATAAAAACAAATCATTCCCGTCTAATATTCGTTGGAAGAGGATATTCAAGTTTCTATAAAAAATTTGTATATTTTAAAAAAAAGAGGGATATTTGCACCTCAAATTTGAATAATAATAAAAAAATATATACGAAATGGCAAGGATTTGTCAAATTACAGGGAAAAAGAGTATGAATGGAAACAATGTTTCCCATTCAAAACGTCGTACTAAACGTGAGTTCTCTCCCAATCTCAGGAGCAAGCGCTTTTGGTCTGAGGAAGAAAATAGGTTTATTACACTAAGAGTTAGCGCGGCTGGCATTAGAAAAATTTGTAAAAAGGGATTGGAAACTTGTATAAAAGAGGCTCAGTCCAAAGGTTTAATTGATTTAGTGTAAATTAGAGAGACATGGCAAAAAAAGGTAATAGAGTTCAGGTTATACTGGAGTGTACTGAACAAAAGGAGAGCGGTGTACCGGGAATGTCCAGGTATATAACCACTAAAAATAAAAAGAATACAACCCAAAGGTTGGAGCGTAAGAAGTATAATCCTTTTATGAAGAAGGTAACTTTGCATCGCGAGATCAAATAATTATAAAATATTTAGGAAATGGCAAAGAAAGCAGTCGCTACATTCAGCGGTAACAAAGCAGCCAGTAAGAATGTCGTAAAATGCATTCGTATGTATAAGTCACAGAAAACCGGTGCTTATGCATTTGATGAAGAGATAGTTCCTACTGATCAGGTTAAAGATTTCTTTAACAAAAAATAATTGGATTATCCCGGATATTGGTACCGGTAGAGATATATAAAAAAGTGATTGGAATCCTTCAATCACTTTTTTTTATTACATTTGTAGCTACCCATTCAATAACCTATGACTGAC
>CAYLGW010000013.1:0-44436 GCA_964383385.1 uncultured Muribaculaceae bacterium | reverse complement strand
GACACCACAAAGAGAAGACCCCTCGCTTGCGCGAGAAGCTCCAAAGCCGGCAGCAGCCGGCCGGCCGAAGGCCGTGCCTCCTCCGCACGAAGTGCGTAAACAGCAGGTGTCTATAGACACCACAAAGAGAAGACCTCTCGCGCAAGCGAGGGGTCTTCTCTTTGTGGTGTCACCGGGAATCGAACCAGGGACACAAGGATTTTCAGTCCTTTGCTCTACCAACTGAGCTATGACACCATTTACCCTAATATGGTTTCGTTTTGGGGCTACAAAGGTAATTATTTTTTTTAACCGAACAAATTTTGCATTAAATAATTTTATCAAAGGTCATTTTTCCCTACATTTGTTGATATGTCGGTAAACAGAGAGGTTACATACGTTAGTGTCATACTCCCCATAAAATTCAGGGAGGAGATAATATATATCATACCGGAAAAGAGTCTATCTGAGACAAACGCCACGGCATCTGGAGCAAATAACGAATCAGAGGAGCAAGCATCTCAATTAAGGATCGGAAGCCGGGTGAAGGTAACATTTGCAAATAAAGTATACACGGCGGTTGTAAGGAGTTTCGTAACTCCCTCCGGGAATCTAAAACAGATAGAGTACAGGGAGTTCGACAGCCTACTTCCGTTATCTCCCGTTGCACCTGAGCAGATAAAACTATGGGAAGAGATTGCGGATTACTATATGTGCACCATCGGAGAGGTATATAAGGCCGCCTACCCTCTAAATGCAACAATTCAAGAGTCTATTAAAGGCCGTAAAAGACCGGAGGATTATTTTCAGGAACTTGCACGGCAAGAAGAGAATGAGAGAAGGGAAAAGCAAGTTTACGATAACGGGGAGAAGAACAGGCAACTGACACATAGTGTCAAATCAATGAGTTACTTTAACTTACCTGAATTGTCGGAGTACCAGAGAAAAGCCTGCGATGAAATCCTTAAAAATTTCAGGACAAGCTGTGAAGCCGGTTCATCAAAGAAAAAAGAGTCAACTGAATCGGGCAGAGAAGATAAGTTTTCCAAACCTGTTCTACTTCAAGGGGTTACCGGCTCGGGCAAAACGGAGGTCTATGTCACACTCGCAGCTCAAGTTCTTGAACAGGGCAAAAACGTTCTCTATATGGTTCCAGAGATTGCCATAAGTAAACAACTGAATAGCAGGTTAAAAAAACATTTTGGGGAGCGCCTGCTCGTCTTCCATTCCAAACAGACCTCCGCTGAAAAGGCCTTTATACATAAGGTCATTTCTGCAGCCCCCGATAGTAAAAAGGGAGTGAACGGAGAGAGACTCTCCAAGGGAATTATTGTGCTTGGTACGCGCTCTTCCCTACTTTTACCCTTCAATAATTTAGGACTTATAATTGTAGATGAGGAACACGACATAAGTTACAAACAGACAGAGCCTGCGCCCCGTTACAATGCAAGAGATACCGCCATAATGCTCGCCGGAATATACAGAGCAAATATATTATTAGGGTCGGCAACCCCCTCTTTTGAGACAATCTACAACTGTAGCCACAGCCGGTTTGCAAAGGTTGAAATGCTTAATAAGTTTTTTGGTGCATCCGACCCGGAGATAGAGGTTGTAGATACTATTTGGGCCAGAAAAAGCGGCCAGATGAGGGGCAATTTCTCTCAAAAACTTATTAATGAGATAAAAAGAACCGTAGCAAAAGGCAAACAGGTTCTTGTATTCCGCAACAGGCGCTCCTATGCTCCGATTGTTGAGTGCAGCGAATGTGGCACTATCCCTAAATGCCCTCATTGTAATGTCTACCTGAGCTACCATAAATACAACAACACTCTCCGCTGTCACTATTGTGATTACACAATAAAATATAAAAATAGCTGTCCATCATGTGGTAAGAGTACCCTGACATATAAAGGTTCCGGCACCGAAAAGATTGAGGAGGAGCTAAAAGCGCTTCTGCCCGAGGCGAGGATTGAGCGGTTCGATGCAGACATCTCTAAAAGCAAACGAAAAGAGGAGAGCATAATAAAAGAGTTCTCAAAGGGCGAAATAGATATTCTCGTTGGGACTCAGATGCTGAGCAAAGGATTTGATTTTGACAATTTACACCTTGTCGCTGTGCTCGGAGCAGATAGCATAATAGGGATTCAAGATTTCAGAGGAGACGAACGAGCCGTACAACTCTTTACACAACTCATGGGCCGCACCGGACGACGTACCGAAAAGGGAAAGCTAATGATACAGACCTCTCAAAAAGAGCACACTGTATATAAAATTCTAAAAGGAGCCACTGCAGAAAATGAGACTCTTGTATCGGGGTTACTTAATGAACGTCGTGAATATAATTTTGCTCCGTTCGTCAGAATGATAAAGATTACCGTAAGGCACCGTGATATTAATAAATTGGATGAAATTTGCAATCAAATAGCAGCCCTACAGATAAAATGCAAGGAGATTACAGGGCCATTTATTCCCCCTATCGACAAGGTTCGCGGCGAATGGTTAAAATGTTTTTACGTAAAATTTTCGCGCGACAAATCCCTTAAAGAGAATAAAACCGCCTTGCTGAATAGCATTGAGTCTCTGAGAAAACCAAATAATATAATTTTTGATGTAGACCCTCTTTAGGTAGTTTTAGAGCTTCCTTTTGTTATCTTTGCAAGATGAAAAGAGTTAATAAAGCATATCTGATTCTCATTCCGCTTCTGTTGCTACTTATAGTAGGAAGCCTTTCATATGGAGCAGTAAATATTCCTATTGAAAGTATTCTGAAAATTGTAACGCAGGGCACCTCCGGAAAACTTTCTTGGGATATTATTGTCACTGATTCAAGATTCCCGCAGTGCATAACGGCCATACTTGCCGGTGCCGGACTGGCTACAAGCGGATTGCTTATGCAAACGCTCTTTCGTAACCCTCTTGCCGGCCCCTCCATTCTTGGTGTCAGCGACGGAGCAAACCTCGGAGTGGCTCTTATCATGTTGTACTCCGGAAAATTTGCAGGAGAGTTGAGCGGGAATACCTACCTCACCATAATTGCCGCCGCCTTTACCGGAGCTCTCTCTGTTCTTGCGTTAATTATTTACTTTTCACGTAAAGTAAAGAGCAATGTCATGCTGCTGATTATCGGAATAATGATAGGTTACCTGGCCTCATCTGCCATCTCTATCCTGAATTATCATGCGGCTGCCGACAAAGTCCATCAATATGTCATGTGGGGTATGGGCGATTTCACAGAGATTTCAGTCAATAAATTACCCTATTTCGCCGCCTTTACATCTGCCGGAATAATCTACGCACTCTTTCTTATCAAACCCCTGAACGCCCTGCTATTAGGCGAAATGTACGCCAGCAATTTGGGTGTAAATATTCGCCGTATCCGTATCGCAATACTTTTATGTACCGGTATCCTGATAGCAACCATCACCGCCTTCTGCGGACCGATCTCATTTATAGGTCTCGCCGTACCTCATATTTCGAGATTGATACTCGGCACCTCAAATCACAAACAACTTGTGCCCGTTACAATATTTGCAGGAGCCTGTATCGCGTTATTGTGCAACATACTTACCGTAGTTCCCGGAAGCAGCAGCATAGTTCCCCTTAATGCGGTAACACCCGTTATATGCGCACCAATAATAATATATGTCATTGTAAATAAAAAGAATATTCAGTATTTCAATTAAGATGAAAGAGAAAGAGTCATCGGTAAAGGTAACCGGAATGGAGATCGGCTACATCTCAGGGAGAAAAAAGAGAATCGTCAAATCCAACATAAAGATGGAATTACATCCGGGAGAGATCTCCTGCCTGCTCGGTTTGAACGGCTCCGGAAAATCCACTCTGCTCCGCACTCTTTGCGGATTCCAACCGGCCCTCAATGGTGAGATACTCTTCTACGGAAAATCAATCAAAAAATATTCACAAAGCAATCTATCGAGGATAGTCGGAGTTGTACTTACAGAGAAAACAAACGCAGGAGGCATAACGGCATATGAATTAGTAGGGCTCGGAAGATACCCTCATACAGGCTTTCTTGGAAACCTTAAAGAAAATGACCACCGCATAATCTCCTCGGCACTGGAGGCTACCGGAATGGCTCACAAAGCAAAATTTTATGTTTCTGAACTCTCGGACGGAGAACGGCAAAAAATAATGATAGCCAAAGCATTGGCTCAGGAGTGCCCTATAATCATATTAGATGAGCCTACAGCCTTTTTAGATGTTACATCGAGAATTGAGACAATAGCTCTTTTACGTAAAATGGCTCACGAAAAGAACAAAACCGTCTTTCTTTCCACTCACGATATAGATTCGGCTATTCAGATGAGCGATCGGATATGGCTGATAGATAAGGAGAAGCCTATTGTATCCGGGGCACCGGAAGATCTCATTATGAAGGGTGAGATAGGTAAGTATTTCAACAAGGAGAACATTTTCTTTGATATAAACACCGGCAAACTGAATACTATCATTACAGCCACAAAACCTATCGGGATAGAGGGAGATTTTACCACCTCTTTCTGGATAGGCAATGCTCTTGTCAGAAACGGATTTACCCCCTCTCCCATCTCATCGGCCTATCCGAACATCTATTGTCATGGCCCTCAAAAAATAGAAATCCGCTACCCGGATGGGAAAATTTCCATTTTCCCCTGCGTAGCGGATTTATGCGATTCTCTGAGCGATTAAACTATTCCAAAGGAAAATAGTAACGTAATTTATATCCTTTCATTAAATCGGGATGAAAGATTGCGACAAGATCCTCCAAAATATAATCCGGATGCGTTGAGATATCCTCATAATAACCGGTATGTGTGGTATTGCAACCATACACCCTCCTCTTTTTAAAAGCATCAAACTCCCCATAAGGAGGATACTCCTGTTTCATATCAGAATAGCTCATAGGGCGGTTCATCGTATATTTAAGCAACCAGAAATCGGCATTCACTCCCCTTTCAAAGACGGTTTCAAAGGAGAGAGGAACACTGCCGCTCTCCATATTATCATTAAAGAGATAGTCGGCACCTGCGTCGCGGTACATAATAGAGGTATAACTTTTACCTCCGGGAATAAACCACGATGAGCCGTATTTTCTCTCTGCAAGTACAGTTGGACGCCTGATTGAAGTTGCAGCCAGCTCTTTGAGTTTTAAATAGTGTTCAACAGTTGCATTGAAACTCGAGTCGGCAACCTCACTTTTGCCGGCTAAAAGCCCGTACAGCTTAATCCACTCAGCTCTTCCCAATGGTGTTCCCTCCATATAATCTGCTGCCTCAAAAATAGGTATTCCCAATTTTTCAGCCTGACCATAACCGCTGTGCTCAAATGGCGAAGCAATTATAACCTCACCGCCGAGCTCGGCTATACGCTCAATATTTGGAGAAGTTGAGGCACCGCAATCCTTTATCTTTCCCTCCGCTATTCTCTTTAAAGAGAGAGGAGAGGTCACATATTGAGATTCGCAAATCCCCACAATAGACTCTACTGCGCCAAGCTGCTCAAAAACAGCAGTATGTACAGAGGTATAAATAATCACTCTTTTAACAGGTACCTTAATCACAACTCCTTTTGGCAGATCAGCAGGAGGTTCGCTATTCCTATCCAATAAAATATACCTGTGCAACAACTTTGTAGTATCCCATGGATTAATTATCTCAACCACAGAATATTTATCATACTCAGCTATTCTGAAGCCCTTGGCATAGAGCATCTCCTTCTGTCGGGCTCCAGCTCCATCAGAACTCCTATCCGAACCCGTTTTACATGAAAAGGCAAGGGCAAGTATAAAAATCGCACAGAAAAACTTTATTATATATCTCTTCATTATTTTGCAAGATAACAAACCTTTATGGGATTCAATCCACCTGTATCAAATTTTTCAACAAAAGTACCATCGGGCATAAAGAGATACATATCGCCGTTACTTACATAGTCGGAACAACCGATATAAACATAACCATTCGTAGGGTCGGTAAAAATACAATACCCGTTCTTGACAATATCGCTGCTTACAAATTCCTTTACCACCGTATCTGTTTTTGTATCAAATAGATAGTATTTTATCGTCTGCTTCCAATTAGCATCATAAACAGAACTTATTATGTAGGCCTTGTTATCTTTGCCAATGGCCATATTTGTAGGAACAACATCTTTAATGGGAGTCACCTCATATGTGGCGAGATTGATCTTCTGCAAAGAGGCCGGTATTTTACCATAATCACCCCATGAAATCAAATAAAGATCACCCTCGGAATCGAGATGGAAAGTTTGCGGATTATTAGAGACAGTAATCTCCTTTATTACCTTCATTGTTGAGGCATTCAATACCGAAACCGTAGTGCCATAGGGATAATTATACCCATCTGAATTAGCAACATATACCTTCCCTCCAACATAAATTATCCCCTCCGGAAGAGCTCCTACCTTAACACTATTTACACTGAAATTTGTAGTGTCGATCTGGCCTACATAACCCTCGAAATATGAGACGTACACCTTACCGTCGCCAGTAGTAAAGTGGCGTGGAGAAAGATTCGCCTTCTCTCCCATTACCGTTATCTCTTTTATGAGTTTACCATTAAGATCAGTAACAAATATAATTGAGGAATTTGTGGCTCCGATATACATTTTACCGCCATATATAATCATATCATTACCGGTATCTCCTATTTTTTTACCATTCAATGAGGCGAAAAGATTTGCAGTAACCTTTTTGGAGGTAAAATCATAATAGGAGAGCGACGCATTATTGTTTCCCATTTTACCGCTATTTAGAATATAGACGCCGGTTGTTTTCTTTATAACCTCCTCGGGTTCCGTATTATCCTTACTACACGAAGGTAATATAGTTGTCGCAATCAATGCGATCAAAGCAAATTTAATTGTAAATAATTTCATTTAATATGAGTTTTAATCTATTATTATAAGTGTTTTATGTTAGTTTTATCTTTAAAGCGTTTTATTATAACTGTTTTTGTCTCTTTTTTATCTCCGATTTATCACCTGCGATTTAACATCTACTCTCCTTATCATAAAAAAAGTTAGTAGGTAATTTTTAATGATATCATATAGGAACGTCCGGGCATCGGATAGTATTGAATTACATCATATTGCTTATCGGTAATATTTTTACAATCGAACTGAAGATTCAATTTATGTCGCAGACAGCTGAACTCTCTCCAAAGTGAGATTGAATGGTCGGAGTAGCCCCCGACCCAATTATCCTTTATATTCTGAGGCAACGCATATCTCTCACCAACTATACTCACCGAATAGCCTAAATTTATCCACTTATTTATGAAAGATAGGGATAGGTTACCCGAATGGCGCGGAGTATAGGGAATCTGGTCTTTATAGTTTTTGCTCTCCTTGTCCGTTACGTCTATCGCATATTGAAAGGTATAGCTGCCGGAAAACTCCAGGCGTAACCCCGACGGCCACTCAACTGCACTATTTAGGTTCACATCCGTCCCGATAATATTAACTCTTCCCATATTCATCATTTTCCATATAAAAAGCGTAGGAAGAGCAACAATTTTATCTTTTACTTTATTGTAATAGGCATCTACCGAGAAGAAAAGGTTCTCAAATTTATTGTTATTAAAGGTGATATTACCAGTTAAACCAACATTTAACTGCCTTGCAATCTCCGACTTAAGGTTTTTATTTCCTATTTTGGCATAATAAAGGTCATTGAATGTAGGAGTTCTAAAGAGATCCTGGTAAGAGAGTCTGAATCTCATATCGGGATCGCTTAACAATTTACAGGAGGCCGATACAGAGGGAGAGAGTCTGAATCTATCCGCAGATGCCTCTCCGTAGCGTACTGTTTCGGTTATGTAGGTTCCCAAAAGACTTGCTGTAAAGGTAAAAAGGTCACTGGAGTATTGCCCGGCAAGAACTGTTAAAGAGGTGCTCCTTTTGGGATAGACAAAATTATTAAGGGAGGCGTCGAGCACATTTTTAAAATAATCCTCCGCAAAAGAGAAAGAGACTCCGCTGAAAGGGGTATATTTTAGAGCAAATGAGCCATAATATTCCTGCTGGGTGTAGTAATCTATCTGAAAGCCCTTGTCATAATACTCCTTCTCGTCGCGGTATTTATTCCACGCATAATTATATTTGAACTGTAATTTATAATCCAATTTCTTACATAGCGACGATTCATACGCAACTTGAACAAAACTATTTACATCCCACAAACGCTCACGAGCATCCTTTTTATACAATATAACTGCCCCTGGTAATCCACGTTCGGAATTGTAGTAACTGCCCTTGAGACTCAATTTGCCATTTCTTGCTACTTCTCCATAGATATTAAGTTCCGCTCTGAGAGTATTTACATCAGAATTGTATCGTTTCTCCCTTGTCACCAGCTCCCCATTGACAAGAGTAAAGCGGTAAACTCCATCGGATTTAAGCCAGTCGGCATTTGCAGCGACAGACCATCTGTTCGAAATCTTTTGCTCATAAAGAAATGATGGATTATATGTACCGAACGATCCGCCTCTAATTTTCACCCAAGCATTAAAGGGAATGGTATCAAAGTTGGGTTTTAATGTTTTAATATTTAAGGAGCCTGCCGAAGCGAACATTCTCGCTGTCTGAAAAATATCGTCTGATGGACCTATAACAAGAGAGACCCCCGATATATTATCCAAATTAAATCTTCCTATATCTATCTGCCCATTCTGCGCATCAGAGAGAGTAACGCCGTCATAACTTATTGCTGTATGTTGAGCTCCAATACTTCTTATAGAGACCGTTTTTACTCCTCCTATTCCGCCATAATCCTTTATTTGCACTCCGGAAAATAGTTTTACCGCATCAGAAAGAGTCTCGATGCCTAAATGATCAAACTTATTTTTAGATATAATCTGAACCGGTGAGGAACTGAGAGTAGGAGACTCCTTTGTTTTTGCCTTAACTATAACTCTTTTTAAGGTATCTGTGGCGGTACTGCCCGACAATTTTCCCTCTTGAGGTAAATAGATACCTGCCGGCATTGCATAAAACAGCAATGTATATATCCTCACAATGAGAATGGTATGGAAAACCGAATAAAAAAGCATAACAAAGTTTTAATAAAATCTTTACCCGAGATTTTTATATAACAAGGATAACGGCAGGTCTTCTGACTTGTTCAACCGAAAGAACCTTCCCATCTTATAGACAGTGGTTAGAAATGCTCTCGGTACAGATAGAACTTACAGCTACGGGTACAGTTCCGGACTTTAACCGGATTCCCTATTCTTTGTCGCTTAAGAAAATTCAAACGACATCACCGTAATCCGGTGCAAAGGTATAAAAAAAAGAATCTTTACCAAATAATGGTAATAACTTTCAAATTTATTATTGATTATAGATATCCCCTACAACGACTTTTATGCATTTGGGCACGAGTTCAAAACAAAATGGAGAGGTCCCGACCGCCTCGCCGTCTATCTCTATACGGCTTTCTGGCCATGTCTCTATCTCAATTTTTTTTGCTTGCGCGTGCATCACCTTAGGTATATCATATATATGACCCGAGTATAGTAACTTAAAATTACTGATTACCCTAAACTTCGACATCTTTCTGATAATAGTCAAATCCATCAAGCCATCATCCACAGAGGCTTTAGGCGTTTGCTGCATACCTCCGCCATTAAATTTACCGATACCTACCGCCCCGGAGAAGACCATTCCGTTATAATATGGCTCGCCGTCCACAATAATAGTGAATTTTTGTGAGCGAAACCCCAGAAATGTATTTATAGTACTCCTTATATAGAGCCACTTGCCATATTTACCATCATCTTTAAGCCTATTATACTTTAGGTTTACAACAGCATCGAACCCGAGACCGGCCACATTCGCCATATATCTCGTATGCTTTACACGCGTCTCATAAAAGTCCACCTTTGCCACATCCTGTATCACCGTCTTTTTCTTCACAAGAGAACGCACAGCCTCCGAATAGGTCTTGGAGATTCCATACATACGTATCCAATCATTGCCTGTACCGGTAGGAATAACAGCCAGACAAATATCCTTTGTAGGGACCGCCTTCTGTATAAATAGGCCATTTACTACCTCATGTATTGTACCATCCCCTCCAATGGCAACTATATTTTTGAACCCATCATTAACCGCCTTAACAGTCAATTCAATAGCATGGTATTTATGCTCTGTAAAAACACATGTAAATCTGAGTCCGCTATTATACATCTGATTAGAGATAATAGGCCAGTCCTTAAGCCCCCTGCCGCTGCCGGCCTTAGGATTAACAATGACCATCCAAATGTTCCCTGGCATATCCTCTTACTTGATTATTTCTGTTTGTTGAAAACTTTATCCTCGGCAAATGTAATAAATTCTCTTCGCTTAAAAAAGATTTCTTAACTTTGTGAGTCAACATTTATGAGCACAATTTTTGTATAGGAAGTGAAAAAAATATATGGGTAAAATAATAGCTATTGCAAATCAAAAAGGAGGAGTAGGAAAAACCACTACTGCCATTAACTTGGCGGCCTCGTTGGCGGTACTGGAAAAGAGGACATTGCTAATTGACGCAGATCCACAAGCTAATACAACATCGGGGCTGAATTTTAATCCCGATTCGGACAAAAAGGATACCTTATATGAAGTGCTGATTGGAGCAAAGGAGATTAATGATACCGTGATGAACACAGAGATAAAGAACCTGAAAATTGTCACATCGCATATTAATCTTGTTGGTGCCGAAATAGAGATGCTGAATATGGAGGAGAGAGAAATGGTCATGAAAAAGAGTATTCAATCTCTTTACGAAGAGTTCGATTATATAATTATCGACTGCTCGCCCTCTCTCGGACTGATAACAATAAACTCTCTAACCGCAGCCGATTCGGTAATAATACCTGTCCAATGTGAATTTTTTGCTTTGGAGGGGCTCGGCAAGCTGCTTAACACAATAAAACTTGTGCAAAACAGATTAAACCAGACTTTGGCCATAGAGGGGTTCCTTCTGACAATGTTTGATGCAAGGCTAAAACTTGCAAATCAGGTAGTAGAGGAGGTAAGACACCATTTCGGAGAGATGGTATTTAAAACGGTAATAAATAGAAATGTCAGGCTTAGTGAGGCGCCGAGCCACGGAAAGCCGGTGATTCTTTATGATGCTCTTTCAAATGGGTCCAACAACTACTTGAACCTTGCAAAAGAGATAATAGAAAATAATGAAATGAAGGCCTCTAAGGCTGATAAAAAGTAAAGCAATAAAATATGGCCAAAATACAGACAGGTCTTGGAAAGGGATTAAGCGCTCTGATTTCTGATGTTAATGCAATTCAGAAAAACAGCGATGAAAACAAACCGCAAAGAGGCGAAAACCATTCTATTTTGTCCACCGCAGAAATTGACATAGATAGAATTGAGCCGAATCCATACCAGCCGAGAACTGATTTTAATGAAGAACTATTGCTTGAGTTAGCCCAATCTATTAATAATCTTGGACTTATCCAACCAATAACAGTTAGACCAATAGGTGGCGGCAGGTTCCAAATAATAAGCGGTGAGCGCAGATTCAGAGCCTGTAAAATTGCCGGAATCAAAACCATACCTGCATACATTAAAAAGGCCGACGACAATGGCATGCTCGAAATGGCCATTGTTGAAAATGTTCAAAGAGAAGATCTCGACTCAATTGAAATAGCTCTGAGTTTCCAACGTCTTATTGATGAATGTAACCTTACACAAGAGGATATGGCAATCAGAGTGGGCAAGAAAAGAGCTACAGTAACCAACTATCTGAGATTACTTAAATTACCGGCAGAGATTCAATTTGCTATCAGAGCTAAGAGACTCTCTATGGGACACGCCAAGGCAATTCTTGGAATTGAGGGCGAAAAGGCTCAGCTAAAACTGGCCAACCAGATAATTGAAAAGGAGCTGTCCGTAAGGGAAACTGAAACCAAAGTACAGAAGATGAACGCCGCCAAGGGGAGGAAAGAGATAAAGGAAGAGGAGGATAACACGCCATCGCAGTACTATAGGGTAATTGAGATTTTAGGGAAATATTTCGATAACAATATAAGTGTCAAACGTTCCGACAAGGGATCAGGAATATTTACCCTCCATTTTAAAAATGACAAACAAATAGCAACTTTTTTAAGTGCATTGGAGGAATCAGGTTTGTGTTCAAAATAGCTAAGATATCTCTCTTTTTTACTCTTCTGATACTGGGTTCAGTGTCGGTTGAGGTTTCTTATGCCCAGATAAGAGCAAACGGAAACTTCATTAATACGGCGCCTCCGGGGAGCGTACCCGACTCAGTTAAGAACAAGCAAAACGACACCTCTGTAGCCTACACAAAACCATCATTCACAATCAAAAGATATTTCAAAGCCCTCGCCCATAAAGACAGTATGTATATCTCCCCAATGTTTTTCGGCTCTCTTGCACTTCCGGGCACATCACAAATTTATAATCGCCAATATTGGAAACTTCCAGTAGTATACGGAGGTTTGGCGGGATTTATCGGTGGAGCGGTAATTAGCAATATAAAATACCAGCAAACAGGAAAATCATCCTATAAAGAGATGCGTTCCATCATGATTGCCGGAGCGGCAGCAACCTATTATTGGAGTCTTCTCGACGGAGTGGTCTCATATAAAAGCAGAACAAATCCTCTTCCGGCGAGAGCCTCATTCTACTCTGCACTGCTTCCAGGACTGGGACAGGCCTATAACGGAGACTATTGGAAAATACCAATATTTTACGGAGGATTCGCAATAAGCGGATTCTGCTGGTCAATAAATCAAAAACAATTCAAAAGATACAAAAATATGTATATCGATGCAGTAGCATTGGGAGACAAATATAAAGGAGACCTCTCTCTCGACGATATGATTTGGTACAGAGACTCCTATAGACGACTCCGAGACTACTCTATTATATGCACCGCATTAATATACGTACTTAATATAGTGGATGCAAATGTATTTGCGCACTTCAGCGATTTTGATATAAGCGATGATATCTCAATGAAAATTGAACCGGGAATAATAGACCGATTAACCCCTGACCCCAAAAATTATGGAGGATCTCCCGGAAACTATTATTCTCAGACTATCGGACTGAAAGTGAATTTTAAATTTTAATAATATAGAAAAGAACTAATGAGACGATTGCCACTGTTGCTTGCTCTTGCACTGATTATTGCCATACCAATAAAGGCGACTGCCCAAAGCAAGACAAAAAAGATTGAAATTCTCACAAATGAGGTAAAAAATTTGAGAAAAGTTGTTGATTCATTACAATCAATTATTAATGACGGCACAATACAACTTTATGATACTACCGGCATTACCGACTCTATAAACGTTGGAGACTTTAACTACGAGGATTGGCCGGAAATAGAGAAGGCAGAACCCGGATGCAATACCGATAGTCTGCTCGCATTATGGTATGAACATAGAAATGCTCCATACGAAACGGTAGAAGGAATAGACCTCGACAGCGCGAACTTCAGCTCCAACATACCTGACTCCGTATATATAAGTAAGATAAAACGGATGAACTCTTTCATCCCCATACCATATAATCGAGTGGTAAGGAACAGTATAATTCTTTATACCGAAAAGAGACCATACCTTGCAAAGAGAATATTAGGTCTCAGCTCCTATTACCTGCCGATATTTGAAGAGATTATGGATTATTATGGCCTACCTAAAGAACTGAAAGCCATGGCAATAATAGAATCCGCGCTTAACCCGTTTGCCGTATCGCGTACAAAAGCTAAGGGAATATGGCAATTCATGTATAGAACAGCTCTTCAATACGATCTTACAATCAATTCATTCGTAGATGAAAGATTGGACCCTGTTTCGTCGGCAGTAGCAGCGGCAAAATACCTAAGAGACTCCTATACCATCTTCGGAGATTGGCCTCTCGCAATTGCATCATACAATTGCGGTTCAGGTAATGTAAACAAAGCAATAAGAAGAGCCGGAGGAGCAAAAGATTTCTGGAGCATCTATCCGTACCTGCCGAGAGAGACCAGAGACTATATTCCGGCCTTTGTAGGAGCACTCTATCTTCTAAACTACTATAAAGACTATCAAATCACACCACTCAAGTTTAATATGCCTAACCATGTTGATACAATCGTAGTGAATAGAAATTTACATTTCGAACAGATCTCACATGTAATAGGTATTCCTACCGGAGAACTTAGAGAACTTAATCCACAATATGTAAAGGATATAGTTCCGGGAAATGAAAGAGAGTACATTTTAAAATTACCCTATAACTTCACCTCCTCTTTTGTAGAAAAAGAAGATGAAATTTATGCCTACAAAGACTCTTTATATTTCAATCCTATCCTTTATAATCAAAAATCAAATATCGCCCAAGAGAGCGGGAGCGGCAGATCTTGGAAAAGCCCTGCACGAATCACCCACTCTGTAAGGTCAGGAGAGACACTTAATAAAATTGCTAAAAAATACAGGGTCTCAATTGCAGAGATAAAACGATGGAACCATATTAGGAGAGATGTGATTCAGAAGAATCAAAAACTTATAATCTACCCGGGTGGAAACTCCGACAATATTGCTGATAACGAGAAAGATATCCCAGATAATACTTCACTTGTTCCAAGAAGTTCATCAAAGACCTCACATTCTAACGGATATACATATTATACAATTAGAAAAGGCGACACACTCCTCGGCATAGCAAACAAATTTTCCAACACCAGTCTCGACGAACTTCTTCATATGAACGGACTGACTAAACATTCAAAGATATTCCCCGGAAAGAGACTAAAAGTAAAAAAATCATAATAATATGAATTAAAGGCTGAACTTTATGCCGGCCTTTATTTTTGATACAGGTTCTTTTGTGACTTTTACAAGGGAACCTGTTGCTTTATCACTCTCTTTCACCGGAAAATAACGTAAAGTTTCTACCTTAACAAAAAAATCGAGACGTCGTGCTACACGAGTCTTAAAGAGTAAATAAAATTTATATCCCTTACCATAAAGTAATTGAGAGGCATAGCTTTGCGGTAAATCACGTTCATACAGATAAAGTCTCGTACTCCATTCCCGGCAATTAAAAAAGGTCCCGCTCATAACAAAATTTGTTCCTGAGCGTGAAGAGAGTAGTGAGTTTACATAACAGGAGAGGTACATACCATACTTCTTTGCACAAAGGAGATTATCCTGTTGTACTTTTATATTGAGTCCGGAATTAATATTGTACAATAGAGACCACTTTAATCTGATAGAATTTATACTGTCATAACTCCGATAGGTATCGGTTAACATCATTGCCAATAAAAATCTCCCATAAGTATATTCATAAGAGGATGAGAGCTTAAAAAAGTGAGACGGAGAGTCTATATTGTAGCGCAGAGAGGGATAATAAACATAATCGGCTCCGAAAAAAATTTTTGAAGAAGAGGAGTAATTGCGAGAGGCACTTAAAGAGATCCCCGCCTGATTATAGCAGCCCGACAAAGTAGAATATGCTCCGGCGTTAGGAGCAATATAACTTTTGGAATATCTTCGCAAAAGGAGAGAGCTCTCCCACCTCTCCCATAATCTCGAATTAACCCCTAAAAGAAAAGCAGTACTAAAGTCAATATCGGTTGCCACCTCTCCGAAAAAAATATTCCTTCCGGCAACAAAAGCAAAATCAACTGATGCTGAAGCGCTATACCCATCATAAAGTTGATATTTATTATCCTCCCTGACCCTCCTGCCATTCTGATATTCAAACTTCTGCGCTGTAAAATTAAAGGAGCCTCTAAACCTCTCCCACCTTTTAAAGAGAGAACCGCCAAAAACAAAATCCCCCATGCTCTTTCTCTTTTTATATCGGGATACCGTATTATGTAATCCGTCTCCCTGCAAAGAGGTGTATTTTAACTTACGGCTTAAAGAGTCAAAAGAGAGCGCCGCATCGCGTTTTCTATATGAGGAAAAGAGAACAAGCCCCATCCGCCCGAACCCTAATGTAACTGCAACCCCGCGAAGAAAATTATCTTCATCAGAAGAGGTGCTTGTAACTACCTGAGAACCGCGCTTATAAAAACCTCCGGGTGTTTGCGGCGTAGAAATATTAAAACCTTTCCAAATTGTCAAGCCCTGACCGAACCTAACCTTGTAATCACCTGCCACTATCTCAGCCGTTACCCTACTCCCTATCTTAATAGCGCGCAAAGTAAAGTACCCCGACAAAAAATCGAAGGGAACGGAGGCAGTCATTCTCTCACCGGCATCTTTCTCTACAAGAATCCCCGCCTTAAAACTATCTCCCCTCGAAAGAGAATACTTGATCAGAAAATGATATGGCGAGCCCAAATATCTCGAATTAGGGCTCTTCTTAAACTCCGCCTCTGAAATAGGCTTGTACATCGTTTGCCGCTCAAGCACTCTGTCGGAGCGCATATAAAACTCATTAAACCAAGTACTGCTATTACCAGACGAGGCCTCAAAGGAGATAAAATAGCGGAGCAGTTCTACAATTTCCGAATCAAAACCCGACAAGAGGGAGAGTTCGGAAAGAGAGATAATATTGCCATGCTCTGTTCTATATTTTATTATGGATTCAATCTGAAAATCAGTAAGGAATACAATCCTACGCAGGGCATCGTATCCTGCTGCATTTATATTCAAAGGCCTCTCCGCAAGAGTATGCAGATACTCTGCAAGAGATTCGGCCTGTTCCTGAAGCTGTTCGGAGGTAAGCTCATAGGTCTCCGCCTCATCTGCCAACCTCTCAATAATTTTTCGGATTACCTCCTCAACCTTATCGTTTTTTATCCGATCGGTCTCCCTGCTCAACTCCGCAGAAACTGCATCAACGTTAAATGCGACAACAAACGGCAATGCCGCAACAAATACTCTCCAACACATCTCTTCCTCTCTTTTATTGCGGCATCAGCCGATTAAAACCTCTTCTTATATCTAATTTGTCTTATAGTCAAACTTTACAGCAGCAAGCTCAGAATTTGCCTTCTCTATTTTTACGGCAAGTTCACTCTTGAACTTAATAATCTTCTCGGCAACTACAGGATCAGAGGAGGCAAGTATCTGTGCGGCAAAAATTGCAGCATTTTTGGCCCCGTCGAGAGCCATTGTAGCAACGGGTATTCCGGATGGCATTTGAAGAATAGAGAGAACTGAATCCCAACCCTCCATGGAATTTGAAGATTTAATAGGTACTCCTATAACAGGGAGAGGAGTGGAAGCAGCTATTACTCCCGGCAAATGTGCCGCACCACCCGCACCTGCAATAATAACTTTAATTCCGCGACTTGCGGCATTTGAGGCAAACTCCGCAACCTTATCGGGAGTCCTATGCGCCGACAACGCATTAATCTCAAAGGGTATTTGCAGTTCGTCAAAAAATTTTGCAGCCTGCTCCATGATTTTAAGATCGGAGGTACTGCCCATAATAATAGATACAAGAGCTCTCATATTATATGATATTTATATTATTTATCTTTCCAACTCGTCTCCACATTTTATGCAGTCTGTTTTACTCGCCGCATTTCCGTTCACCACTTTCCATGCCCCTTTTCTAAAGTTTATTGGGGATAAACAAAATTAATACATATTTTTGCAGAGGCAAAAGATTGTCGTAAAAAACTGTAATTTTCTTTTTTTTTATAATTTTTAACTGATAGTGCTATGGATAGAATTAAACTTCATGACAAGTATTTTAAAAAATACATCCCCTACGAAAAAATAGAGAAGGAGATAGCAAGAGTTGCCGAACAACTGAACAAAGATATGAAGGAGGTAGACACTCCTATCTTCTTAAGCGTACTGAGCGGTTCTTTCATGTTCACAGCTGATCTTATGAAAAAAATTGATTTCCAGTGCGATATTACCTTTGTAAAGTTGTCTTCTTACTGCGGCACTTCATCTACGGGCGAAGTTAAGGAGATAATGGGTCTGAGTAAGAATGTAGAGGGGAGAAGCATTGTAATTGTAGAGGATATTGTAGATACCGGAACCACCATAGAGGAACTGGTAAAAATTCTTAAAGAGAAAGGTGTTGCGGAGATTAAAGTATGCACACTTATGTTCAAGCCAGACTCTTATAAGAAAGAGATTAAGATAGATTATGTTGCTATGGAGATCCCCAATGATTTTATAGTTGGATTCGGACTCGATTACGACCAGTTAGGTAGACAATACAAGGATATTTATATTATCGACGATAAGTAGATAGATTTTAGGAGGCATAGAAAGAAGCTCTCTGCAATCTGTCATACCTGAAATTAATAAGAATTATTCCTATTAAAAGGCTTAATGAAAGAGATGGTATTAAACAGAACATTGAATAATTTTCATGTTCGATAATTTATAAAAATAGTATGAAATATTATATTCTTTTTGGCCCTCCCGGAGCAGGCAAGGGGACTCAGGCAAAACTGATGGTAGACAAGTATAATTTTAGGCACGTTTCAACAGGAGATTTGCTTAGAAGCGAAATCGCAAAGGAGACCGAACTCGGTAAAAAGGCGAAAGCACTTATTGAAGCAGGTAATCTTGTAGATGATTCCACTGTAGTAAAAATGATTGAGAGCGAGATCGACAACAACCCTTCAGTAAAAGGTTTTCTGTTTGACGGCTTTCCAAGAACTACTGCTCAAGCGGAACAACTCGATAAAATGCTCGAAAAACGCGGAAATAAAATTGAAAAGGTTATCTCCTTCATTATAGACGATAAAAAAGTTTTTGAAAGAATAAAACACAGAGCAGAGATCGAAAACAGGAAAGATGATGCCGAACCTGCAACCATACAGAACAGGATTAATACATATCACTGTAAGACCGAACCGCTTATCGGATACTATAAAAAATGCGATAAATATTTTGAGATAAACGGCGACGGAGAAATTGATGAAATTTTCGCACGCGTAATAAAACTATTATAAAAAAGGATAAATATGGCTAACACAAACTTCGTCGACTACGTAAAACTGTTTCTTGCCTCCGGAGACGGAGGGAGCGGCTCTACGCACCTTCACCGTGAAAAGTTCGTTGCAAAAGGCGGACCCGACGGAGGAGACGGAGGACGCGGAGGACATATAATCTTAAGAGGTAATCCTCAATTCTGGACTCTTATACACCTTAAATATAGAAAGCATATCAAAGCAGAAGCCGGCGAATCAGGAGGAAGCGGAGAATGTACAGGTGCTAACGGCAAGGATATTTTTCTTGATGTACCGCTCGGAACTGTTGCAAAAAATGCCGAGACAGGAGAGGTGATGTTCGAAATCACGGAGCCCGGTGAGGAACGGATTATTGTAAAGGGAGGCCGCGGAGGCCTTGGAAACGTTAATTTCAAAAGTGCTACGATGCAAACTCCGAGGTTCGCTCAACCGGGAGAACCGAGGGTAGAAGGCTGGTTTATTCTTGAACTAAAGATTTTGGCCGATGTAGGACTTGTCGGATTCCCTAATGCCGGGAAATCCACTCTCCTTTCCACCGTATCGGCCGCAAGACCGAAAATTGCAGACTATGCCTTTACAACATTGGAACCGAGTATAGGCATTGTAAGTTACTATGACGACAAATCCTTTGTAATGGCCGATATTCCGGGTATAATTGAGGGGGCGCATGAGGGAAGAGGTTTGGGACAAAGATTCCTAAGACATATTGAAAGAAACTCACTATTGCTCTTTCTTGTTCCGGCCGACAGCGACGATATTAACAAAGAATACAAAATTCTTCTTAATGAGTTAAAGATGTATAATCCGGAACTACTTAACAAGGAGCGTATTCTTGCAATCTCAAAATCGGATATGCTCGACGATGAGCTTACTTCAGAGATAAAAAGGCATCTGCCTAAAAAGGTTCCACATCTCTTTATCTCATCTGTAACAGGCTTGCATATTAAGGAGTTAAAGGATCTGATCTGGAGGGAGCTGAATAAATAGCCGCTTCTGTGCACTACTTTTGTAATTATTAAAATTTATGCTCGACAGTCTGATAGAGTTCGACAAAAATCTTATGCTGGCAATAAACGGTACGACAAGTAGTTGGGCCGATTTTATTATGCCTATTATTACCTATAAATATACCGGTATCCCAATATATCTTACCATTCTGTTTTTTTTGTTTTATAAAAGGAAAACAAAAGTCGCAATCATTATGACACTGGCCGTTATTGCGACCTTCGCTCTTTGCGACTCCCTTTCCGTCTCCCTTTTCAAGCATACCGTACAAAGATTAAGGCCCTGCTGGGACCCCACAATCTCGGAGTATGTCAGAATGTTGGAATATAAGGGAGGACAATACGGTTTTGTATCGAGCCATGCCGCAAATCTTTTCGGACTTGCAACAATTAGCTCTCTTCTTATTAAAAAGAGAGTTTACACCCTATTAATATTTATTTGGGCAGCACTTGTAGGCTACAGCAGGGTATATGTTGGAAAACATTTTCCGCTCGACGTAATATGTGGAGCTCTTTTTGGAATGTTGATAGGATATCTTATCTGGTTACTGTATAAATTTATTATGCGCCGGCTCTATCCCGCAAATAAATAATCATCACAATTTAAAATCGTTAAGCGCAAATGCTATACATTATAGACTCATGCACAGATCCTTACTGGAATCTTGCAGCCGAAGAATATCTCTTAAAAAATTTTACCGAGCCCATATTCAGATTATGGAGAAACAACAATGCAATAATTGTCGGACATTATCAAAATACCATCGCAGAAATAGATGTAGATTATGTTAAATCTCACAATATTAATGTTGTAAGAAGACTGACGGGCGGTGGAGCGGTATTCCACGACCTGGGGAATCTAAATTTTACCTTTATTGAGAAAAAGAGAGAGGGAGAAGAGAGTAGCGCAATGTTTAGAAGATTCACTGCTCCAATTATACAAGCGCTCAATTCAATGGGAGTAAAGGCCTATCTGGAGGGAAGAAATGATCTACTGATTGAGGGAAAGAAATTCTCCGGTAACGCAATCTGCATCCACAAAGATCGTATTTTACAACATGGAACATTATTATTTTCATCTTTTATGCCCGATCTGGCCAACGCACTAAGAAACAAGCCGGAAAAATTTCAAGGAAAGGCTGTACAATCCAATAGCAGCAGAGTTACCAATATTTCTGATCACCTTAAAGCCACCAAAGAGGAAAGATTCATCAATATGAATGTTGAGGAGTTCAAAGAGTATCTCGGAAACTATATTTGTAAAAACTATAAAGTTGAAGAGAAAATCAATGGTAATGAGACTGATAGCGGTATTATCAGATATGAGTATACGGCGGAAGAGCTCAAAAATATCACCTCTCTTAAAGAGAAGAAATATGCCCTCGACAGCTGGAATTTTGGTAATTCACCCTCATATTCTTTCAATAAAAGCTTAAAATTTACCGGAGGTATAGTGGAACTCTTTATGAATGTTGAGAGAGGAATTATAAAAGAGATTCGGATCTTCGGAGACTATTTCTTTTTAAAACCTACTGAAGAGTTTATTGCAGAGTTAATGAAGCCAGATATAAATGGTAAGCAGTTGATGCATAATAGAGAAGCTATTGAATTTAGGCTCTCCGGAATTGACACAGCAGGCTACTTTAATAATATCTCAAAAGAGGAGATTCTGAGTCTGTTTTTCTAAGAAAGGGCTGAACAATCTCTCCACATATCCCCTCTACGGCCCACTATAAAGCTGCTACTTTTTGGGGAATTTTAAAGGAATACCGATATAGAATGTGGTTCCATCTTTCTCATTAGAAGTAAACCACACATTACCATGAAGATAGTTCTCTCCTATCAATTTCATGCTATAGGTGCCAATCCCTCTTCCGGCCCCCTTTGTCGTATTCCCGAAATGAAATATCGAGGCAGCGACCTCTGCACTAATCACACCCGGATTATTTACGGAAATTTCCAACATATCGCCCTCAATCTTAGGTCTCACTACGATTGTATAGTCGCTCTCGGAGACCTCCATTGCATTTTTTATCATATTCAGCAGTACCCGCGACAATAATCTCGGATCCGTCTCCACCGCAACAGGCTCTTTAAGAAACTCTCCGTCCAACACCTTATTCTTTGAGATTGCTATACGCTTCTGGGCAATATACAACCCATTTAAAATATCATTTACATCTATCTCCCCCGGCTCACATGTAAGAGTCCCATCCTCAGCATAGATCAAATCTCTCTGAGATGTAACCTGATCCACTATCATCCCCGAAAGTTTTTTTATCTCCTCATACACCTCCGGAGATTTATCATTTTTCATAAGATCTATGAAATTATTTAGGGTCCCGGTAAGATTAAGCATATCATGAAAAAAGAGATGTTCCATCATCTCAATACGTCTCTTATCGGAAATATTCCTCAAAAGAACTGCAATGAATTCATGATCTTCATAAGAAAAAGGAGTTGCCGTAATCAGCAGAGAGATCATAGTATTATTAGAGAGCGTCAAGACAACTTCCGTTTCAACGGAGTGATTGTCTCTTTGTACCTCATATATGCTCCTTCTTAATTTACAATGCGGGCAATTTACGGAAGAACCGCAACCATGTTCACTATGCACTGCATTGATACATGAGAATAGATCACCAGGACGCAGATTATTCCTTTCCAATTGGTGCTTTTCTAATGGCTGAGGACTACGAAAAACTATATTTAGGTCTTTATCCACTACTACAAAATTTGATTGCGTAGCTTCAAGTATTTCACTCTTACTAAGGAGATTATCTACAAAAAGATTAAAAAATTTTAAGTCCATTTCCCTCTGTATTGAATTACACAATCAAAGATAATAATTTTTATATCTTTGCTATCAAAAACTATACTATGATAGAAAAAATTAAAAATAATCCTAAATTAAAACGTATTGTGCTATGGCTCATCTCCTCCGAGAAGGATCCAAAGCCAAGATTGTGGGTAAAATTATTTGTAAACCCGTTTTTTCATCATAAAGGCAAAGGCACTCTCTTCAGGAAAAGGCATGCAAGACACGATCTATTCCCATGGCACAAATTTGATGTCGGAAATGATACCGTAATAGAAGATTATACTCTTCTCAATAATGGGGCAGGAGATTTAATTATCGGAAAAGATGCGTTTATTGGGATAGGAACCGTTATTATTGGACCCGTAAAGATTGCCGACAAGGTACTTATGGGCCAACGGGTATTCATAGCCGGATTTAATCATAATTATAACGATATAAACCTAAATTACAAGGAATCTGGACTTACTATAAAGGAGGTGACCATTGGCCGCGAATCGTTCTTGGGAACAAACTCAATTGTTGTTGCCGGAGTTAGCATTGGTGAACATGTACAAATAGGAGCCGGCTCCGTGGTAACCAAAGATATTCCTTCGTACACCATCGCAGCCGGTAATCCTGCTAAAGTTATTAAGCGTTATGACTTTGAGAAACATGATTGGGTCGCTGTTAAATAGTGCTACTCGGTTCAGGTAAAACAGACCAATCACCTCAAAAAAACTCTCTACCAGATAATCACTCTCTCAGACTCAGGACGGAACATTGCGCCCGATTTAATATCAAATGCCTTAAAGAATGTCTCAATATTTCTCAGGGATACATTCACTCTGTTTTTTCCAAGCGAATGAACATCCTCTTTGGTAAGGCGCGCAGCCTCTTCATCTCTTATATTCTGAGCCCAAACCTGCGCGTATGCAAGATAAAATCTCTGATCCCCCGTATAGCCGTCTATGTTTGCAGGCTCAACACCTTTCTGCGCATTTTTCATTGCAGTATATGCAATTCTCAATCCTCCCTGGTCAGCAATATTCTCTCCCAAAGAGAGAGCTCCGTTGGCATTAAGACCGGGCAATATCTTTACAGAATCAAACTGTTTTACAAGGAGATCTGTCTTGGCTTTGAAAGCCTTAGAATCCTCCGGTGTCCACCAGTTTTTCATATTTCCGTCTTTGTCGAATAAACGGCCCTGATCATCGAATCCGTGAGTCATTTCATGTCCTATTACTACGCCAATCGCTCCGTAGTTTACAGCATCATCGGCATTAGAGTTATAGAAAGGAGGCTGAAGTATTGCCGCAGGGAAGCAAATTTCATTAGATGTAGGATTATAATAGGCATTTACTGTCTGAGGAGACATGTACCATTTTGCTTTATCGACAGGTTTACCCAAATCTTTAAGGTTATCGGCAATATACCAAGCCGATGCGTTTTTAATATTTTCCCAATAAGAGAGTTTCGAATCTATTGTAAGAGTAGAGTAATCCTTCCATTTGTCGGGGTACCCAATCTTTATTGTAAAGGTGGCAAGTTTCTCCTGTGCCTTTGCTTTGGTTGAATCACTCATCCAATCGAGGGCAGCAATATGCTCACTGAGAGATTTCTGAAGATTTTTGACAATATTTGTCATCTTCTCTTTATCCTCTTTCTTAAAGTATTTTGCAACGTACATCTCTCCTACTGCCTCCCCGAGGACAGAATTAGGAACCTGCATAGCGCGTTTCCATCTTGGCTTTTGCTCCTTTGTCCCGGACATTACTTTGCCATAAAACTCAAATGAAGCATTCGAAAAAGCATCACTTAAATAGGAAGCCGCTCCATCCAAAGTCTGAACTGCAAAATAGTGCTTAATCTTCTCAATAGGCATATTCTTTACAACATTATTAACTCCCTCCATTGCTGCCATCTGGCCAACAACTATTTCATCAAATTTAGGCAAATTGATTCCTGTAAAGAACTTTTCCCAATCAATCGCACTGTATTTTTTGAGAAAATCCGCTCTCTTCATAGGGTTATAATTCTTTTCTATATCCCTTAACTCTACATTGGAAAAGAAACTTTTAGCGAGTGCCATCTCCACCTCCATATCATCGTCCACAATCTTCTTTGCCTCATCTACTGAGTAACCTGCAAGAGTAAATAATTTATTGAGATAGACAATATAAGAGTTCTTTATATTTTCATTCTCCTTGTTAAGATAGTACTCCTTATTCCCCATACCGATGCCGCCCTGGCTGATATAAAGTGTATTTATCTTACTATTAAGGAGATCGGCATCTACACCAATTGTGAACAAGGTACTTGCTCCACCTTTATGCATCTCTACTAAAGCATTTGTTATAAGGTTCTTGTCATTCATTTGCATAATTTGGTCTATCTCCTTCTTAACAGGTTCATAACCCTCTTTATTTAAACGAACGGAATCAAGCCCCATCTTATATAGGTCACATATCTTCTTATCGACAGTACCCTCAGCAGACTGTTTCGTTGTCATCTCCTTAAAAAGATCATTAAGACGTATCTCATTATTCTCACGCAAAACATCAAATGCACCATAACGTGCAAATTCATCCCTGAGAGGATTCATCTTCTGCCAGCCACCTGTCGCAAACTGGTAGAAATCATCATTTAATGCAATAGATTTGTCAAAATTGGCAGTATCTATTGCGGGTACCGTATTAGAGACGGTTCCACTGTTTTTACAACTCGCAATAAGCATAATTGTTGCTAAATAGATTAATTTCTTCATATTATTAAATAATTTTGTACATGAAAATTATCTAAATTATGTGGAAGTCGACAACAGCTCCGTCATCGCTTTTCTCACACTTCCGAATTTAACTCTCCGCCACGGAAAAATTAAATAACTTCATGTCTGGGTTCAGTATTTGTTATTGGTTTATAGGTTTATCTCTCTATTACTAAATATTCTATTTATTACTTTTATGTTTTAAAATTAAGAAAATCTACAATAAAAGCCGCATTAGAATATCAACTTGTAACAAAAAATTTATTATTAATACTTAAATAAAAAAAAGTGCAACACCAGCCACACTTATAAAGGCTCCGGCAATCTCCCAAAAGGTCACCTTTTGTTTTTGGATGATAATTGCAAAGGGTATTATGAGAACCGGAGTGATAGCCATTAGGGTAGAGGCTATACCGCTTGCAGTATATTGTACGGCCATAAGAGAGAATGAAACACCTAAAAACGGGCCGAAAATTGTACCCATTAAGACAGAAAGAGCAGCCTTCTTATCCCTGACCGCAGGCCCTATATTTCCAAGTTGTCGGGTTAATGAAAGAATAATAAGAAATGAGAGTGCTCCAGTAATCATTCTTATCTCACCGGCAGCAAAAGGAATCATACTCTTTACCTGCTCACTACAGTGCTCGGCACTCTTAAGATAAAAACTCATACCATATTTACTGAAGACCAAACCCACTCCCTGTCCTATTCCTGCCCCTACTCCAAGTAACACCCCTTTAAGAGGTATCTTAACAGTAGGTAAATGCCCGCTCGTTCCACGGCTGAAGATTGAGAGCGCTATACCGGAAATGGTCACAGCCATTCCCAAAGAGGCCTTTATACTCATACTCTCTCCTAAAAGCAAGTTACCTGATATTGCCGCCGCAATAGGAGCCAGTGTCATAAACAATTGGCCGAAACGAGAACCAATCACTACATAGGAATAAAAGAGGCAGAAATCGCCGAAGACATAACCTATTAAACCTGATACCGACATCCATAGCCACGCCTCATGTGAGGCGCCTGTCGGAAGAAAATTACCGGTTGTAACAAGTAATAGTATGCCCGTGAAAACAAATGCCAAAGAAAGGCGCAAAAAGTTCACCGAAATTGAGCCAATTCTTTTACTGGCATATTCAATACAAAGAGCCGTTATTGTCCATGAAAACGCGACACCTATAGAAATAAATTCTCCAATCATCTGTTAATCATACTATTTACACCAAGCACACAAGCCCGCTCAACACAACGGCGACAAAGATAACAAATACTAAAGCATTATTCCAATTCACAATCATCAAAGATAAGTTTCATAAGGCCGATTGTAAGAAAAAAGAGAACTACATAGGCAAATATGAGCAAAATAAAATCCATAACTTAAAAAATTAGTGTAATATAAATTTAAATTATGGTTCATTGTGCCACACCTATAATAATTGCCATCTAACCTTTTAACAACCGCAGAGTTCTAATTTCAAATAATCATTCTGCCATTATAAAAATGTGGCACTCCGAACCTTTCTGGTGCAAAGGAACGGCGGTATTTTGACAATTTATGACAATTAAAATAAGTTGCCGGAGCAATTAAATAAGAAATTTACAAGACGGCAGAGAGATCCTTCAATAGCTCCTCAACATTCTCCTCCCTTGTAGCCCAACTTGTACAGATGCGCACAGCAGAGGTATCGGATGAGGGTTTGCACCAAACATCAAACACATATTTCTTCTGCAACTTGTCAAGAAGGTCATTTTTAATAATAGGGAATTGCTGATTTGTAGAAGATTCATATAAAAATGGCACTCCTTTTTTGCGTAAAACTTCTCGTATTTCAATAGCCATCTTTATTGCATGAGCAGAGATATTGTAATACAAATCATCAGAAAAAAGAGTTTCGAACTGAAGGCCCAACAAACGACCCTTGGCCAACATTCCGCCATGTTGCTTAATATTATATCTAAAATCTTTCTTAATAGCATCATTTACAATTACAACAGCCTCTCCGAAAAGCGCACCCACTTTTGTCCCTCCTATATAGAAAACATCGGTAAACTCCGCAAGGTCGGCCAGAGTAAAATCAGCATCGGGAGAGGCCAATCCATAACCTAAACGAGCTCCATCTACATAAAACAAAAGTCCCTTTCGGCGGCATACAGCCCCAATAGCCTTAATCTCTGCAAGAGAATACAAAGCACCCGTCTCAGTAGGCTGAGAAATATAAACCATTCCCGGCTTAACCATGTGCTCAAAACTTGCATCGTTTATATGCGCCTCGTACATCTCCTCCACCTGGGAGGCGGTAATTTTTCCATCAGACGAAGGTATTGTCAGAACTTTATGACCGGTAGCCTCAATAGCTCCTGTTTCATGTACCCCGATATGACCCGTAACAGCAGCTACAACTCCCTCATAAGGCTTTAGCACAGAAGCTATTATTGTAGTATTAGTCTGAGTACCTCCTACTAAAAAATGAATATCGACCTCCTCTCTTCCCACTGCCTTTTTAATGAGCCTGCGTGCAGCAGCGCAATAATCATCGGCACCATAAAGAGCAGTCTGCTCCATATTTGTAGCTGCAAGGCGCTCAATAATACGAGGATGAGCCCCTTCACAATAATCACAATCGAATCTTACCATATAAATTAAAATTTTTACTATCTATTTAAAAATATTAAACATACAACTCTCCTCATAATGCAAGCATCAATATAAATTCCTTTAGCACCCCTTTGTAACCGGCCTGGGAATCATTTATAAGATATAGTATGGGTCTGCCGCCCGGCGTTACTCCCGCAACACACATCCCCTCATAGTTGGCAATACCGGCCCCGAATGTTGTATCCCACTCATAAACGAGCGTCTTCTTCAGAAATAGCTCATTGGATCGTTCATGCAGAAGCTCCCCTTGTGCAATTTCATACTTAGGAGAGAGGACTACTTTAAATAACCTATTTACAACATAACTTTTTATAACCTCTAAACTCTTCCCAACAAAGAACTCACGTTCAAGCAGAAGCAAAGTATCTGCTGAGAGGGCATACATAGCCGGTACCCCAAAAGCATAATGAGAATAGAGATTATTTGCAACAGGAGCATCTGTCATATAGGCGTAAGATTCGGCCGGCTGCATATCTGAGCCGAAAGATTGAATCCTTAAACGTGCCGGAGAATGATTATCCGGCGAAGCAACAGGACCATCTGCAGGTAGAGTATTCTCAGTAGTAGTATAAAAGCGACCACTCAAATTATCAAATGCAAGTGCCTCAAAACCATAATTGGGAGAGATATTCTGCCGGCTGAACAGATCAGGAACAGCAAGTTCACGACCTGTCGGGGTTCCTAAAGTATCATACTCAATAATTCTCTGATCCTCCTCACCGGAAATAAATACGGTCCCTCTATTAGGCACATAAACAATCCCTTCACAATCTCTTCCTCTAATAATATTCATCTTTTTAACTGTAGTGGGAATGTTGCTTACACTAAGTTTATTCAGAGAGGAGGAATCGGCAGAGAGAGAGTCTATTGGCGGTACCTCAACTTGCTCGTTTTGTGTAACATCACCGGGAAAAGGATTATTACGCAACTCTCCCCGCGTGCAGGAGATAATTTGGTTTTTTTCTTTATTAGTCTTAATCTCAAAGAGATAAAAGCCATCCTCTTTATCGCTAACAACGGCAAACCTATTTTCGCTCACTTTAGCTATTCCGCTATAATTTGCGGGAGGAATCCCAAACTTATGTAGCTGAGCTAAAAAGAGTTTCTCTGCACTCCCAATTCTATTAACAACTACTATACTCCGATACGGCATACAAGTAGCATCGGCAATAGCTGCAGGGTAAAATAGAACTCCCATAAGTATTAATGCAAAGAAGAGACTCTTTTTCATATAAGGTATAATAAAACTCTATTCGGCACGAAGGATTTGAACCTACGTACGGAGGCAATCTATTTACAGTAGTATTATCAGATTTACGATTCCGGTTATCCTTTATTATTTTGTTGACTCTTAAGTAAATCGCGTATCTCTGTGAGCAACAATTCCTCCTTTGAAGGGGTATGTTCAACTGGTGGAGCAGCAACCTCCCTCTTGGCAGTTATATGATTGATAAATTTAACCATCAGAAAAACGCAAAAAGCGAGAATAAGAAAATCTATACATTGCTGAATAAAAGCACCGTAACACCAGTAAACAGGCTCGTGAGAAGTAGCCTTCTCTGCCGTACCCATTGTTAAACTAATCTCGCTCCCGATAGAGGCAACCGCATCTCTTGCTCTTGAAATATTCAATTTCAGATCCGTAAAACTTACATTACCCATAAGTACCCCGATAGGCGGCATAAGAATATCATTTACAAGCGATGTTACAATTTTTCCGAATGCACCGCCGATAATTACACCCACGGCCATATCCATAACATTGCCCTTGAGTGCGAACTGCTTGAATTCCTTAACAAATCCCATAGTAATTAGAGTTAAAATTTTCGTAAAGATAATAATATTCATCACGAAAATCTACATAATCGCGAATGATCAGAATCTGTAGCCAACACCTATACCTACAGACAAATTACGTCTGTTAAAAAAGGTATCCACAAAATAATTACCCGTGTCAACCGTTTTATAGACATCAGTAACTCCTGCCTCTATGTAACTGCCGACAAGAAAATGTCCGAATACAAAATTAATTTCGTAAGCAATACCGGCATCAAATCTATTATGATCCATACCGGACTCCCCAAATGTACTCATTCGAGTCTTGGTAATTACACCATCCTTATTAACAGTATGAGAGGTATTCCCATCCGTTCCATAAGCAATATAGGGTCCTATTGCCAACTGCATCCCGAATCCGGGCCTGCGAAATGGAATATTAAAAAGCCCTTGTAATTGAAACTCAATATAATTAGAGGTTATATCGTAATTGCTCTTATTATAATGTTCCTCCTCCTGTCCAATAGAAAAGGTCATGCTCTGATCAAGTTTTCCCCCCTTTGAAACATAAAACAACGAGGACTGGAGTGAAAATTTTCTACCTACGGGAATCTCCATACTTAATCCCGCTCTCCCGCCAAACTTATCTATATCATAATAACCGCTCCCGGAAATACCCCCCTTCAAGGCAAGTGAAACACCCCGGTAGCTCCTCTTCACCACCCCGGCACTATCACGCACATCAGAGTTATTTAGCCGTATCTCCCGAGAACTATTCTCCTGCGCAGTCAGAGATTACGACAAAAAAGGGAGAATCAAAAAGATAATGAACGCAAATCGCATCCAACTCATAAAATTTGTACTCTTCATTGTATTAGATTTTAGTACTTTTTAAATACAATTATAGTACAAATACTGCATAAAAAAACAATTTTATTAAAAATAAAGAGAGGTCGACATAAAGGAAAAATATCATCATATTTTAAGTTAATCTCTCTTTATTTAGTTTATTTATAGATTATATATAACTTTGCCGCCACTTGTCGCGCAAAGAGGGGAGAGATAAAATAAAGAGGATAAGCTCTTATTCCCCTACAAACACAAGACAATTAAAAAAATGATAACAAACTCTTACTCATATACATGGTGTTGTAGCTGTATGGCAACTTGTTGCTGTAGAGGAACCGCCACGCATATCCGTAATTGAAATAAGAACCGACAAACTCTTTTATATGGCGTGGTAATCTATTGGTTATCACGCTTTTTATTTTTACAAATAATTAAATACCTGTATTTAAAATGTCTGATATTAAAGAAAATATTCTTGAGACCATCGGCAACACACCAATGGTAAAAATTCACAGCCTCGCAAAAAACACTAAGGCAAATATATTCGCTAAAATAGAAGGTTTCAACCCCTCAGGAAGCATAAAAGACAGAATTGCGCTCCACATGATTGAAAAGGCGGAAATGTCGGGGTTACTAAAAAAAGGAAAGATAATAATAGAGGCTACATCCGGCAACACAGGAATAGGGCTTGCAATGATAGGAGTAGTAAAGGGCTACAAAGTGACAATCGTAATGAGTAGCGCCGTCTCCATAGAAAGACGCAAAATACTGAGAGCTTACGGAGCTACCGTTGTTCTGACTCCGGCAGAAGAGGGAACAGACGGTGCTATAAGAAAAGCGCGTAAAATGGTTCAGCAGTACCCCGACAAATATTTCATGCCCGACCAGTTCTCTAATATGAACAACTACATGGCTCATTACAGGCAAACCGCTATTGAGATCTGGCAACAAACAGAGGGAAAAATAGACTACCTGGTCTGCGCACTCGGAACATCAGGAACAGTGATGGGAGTGTCGAGATTCCTTAAAGTTATGAATCCCAAGATAAAAATCGTTGTTGCAGAGCCAACAAAAGGGCATTATATTCAGGGACTCAAAAATATGGAAGAGGCCATCGTCCCAAGCATTTATGACCCATCGGAAATAGATATAAAGGTGATGGTTGAGAGTTGTAGTGCAATGAAAATGGCCAGAGAGATAATTTTAAAAGAGGGAATATTTGCAGGTATGAGCAGCGGCGCAGCAATGCATGCAGCACTTCAAATAGCCCGAACAGCAAAGAACAAAAATATAGTAGTTATCTTTCCAGACCGTGCCGAAAAATACCTGACTACTCAAATGTTTGAAGAATAGCCTTCTACGTTAGAGATTATTTTCAGGGGTTAAACCGACTATAATAACAACTGCTCCTTTAAAAACCACTTTTGCTCTTGGAACAAGACTTCTCAAGAAAATCAATAAATAAGAGAACTGATTTATATTCAGCCTCATACTGAGCTTTTTCCTTTATAATCTCTTTATCCTTCTTGGCCATATTCTCTTGAGCAAGTTTTGTTGACTTTTTAGAATAGGCCTTACGCTCTTTAAGCAGAGCACTATAACGCTGAAAATGAAGGATATTTGACTGTCCCTCAGACAAGGCCTCACCACGGATCATTCTCCTGTGGGTATAAAAATCGGTAAGAGTGTATCTAAACCTTTTCTCCTTAACTTCAATAGTAAGTTTAAATTTTACCTTAGATATATCTCTTGAAAATGCACCCACCGGTGTTGTATAAACATCCTTCCCTACAGGGAGTTGTACAGTAAAAGTGAGACTATTGTCATTCACAAAATAATCATTCACTCCGCAACTAAACCTGCTTTTTATCTCACTCGCGAATTTTTTACTATTATTTAATATGGAGTTAGCATCCAATTCACATTTAATTACCTTCATGAAGAGAATATTCCCAGCAGAATCCTCAGGAAACAAGAACTGTTTTTGATACGAAGTATCTACTACAAAGGCTCTTTGAGAAAGATTCCACTGCGCCGAACAGAGAAACGGAGAGAATAATACAATAAGAAAAAAGAATCGTTTCATATAATAAATTTTTAAATAAGCATCATGCGGGTACCGCGACAAATAATCTTCACAATATTAATATATCATCCGCCAATAGAGACCGCACTTTCAGATTACAACAATCAAATAATAAAATATCTCAAATTTAATAATTCACTCGAAATATTAGCAGCAAATAGTGAAAATTATCCAACTATGCTGCTAAATATGATGGCATCGTTTTTGTTTTTACATGGGCTGTAACCCCAAAAATCTACCATCTAAGTACTGAATCATAATGACTAATTCCAAGTATTACAGAGATAAAACCGGGTTCAACACCCTAAAATATCATAACTACACCCTACTCTCTTTTACCTTCTTCGTACTCCTATTAATTACTTCCAGAGAACGGGCATACGCTCAGAACGGAATTGCAACAAGAGATGAGATACAATTGATGGAGATTTTAAAAAGGGCAACGGAGACAAAACTAATCACCCTCTCCTTTAAAGATTCCGTAGAGATGTATATGAAGCAGGAACTCCGACAGAAAAAAAACCTGTTAGAGAGCAGGAGACTAATACCCTCCTCAGAAGCAAACAGACTTGGAGTTAAAGCAAATTTATCGCCGTACCTGTTCCAAACGGAGTTAAAAAAGGAGCTTATCAGAATGGATAGATTCTCCGCCGGAATAGACGGGTATTACAAAAAAATGATAGAAATGGGCTATTTTAACGATGATTGGGCTGCAACAAAGGAGCAAAGGGAGGCAATGGATCGCCTGCTGACCGATATTCGCCGACACCTCAACAATATCAACGGCAACACTCCCCAATTCTTAAGAAAAATGAATAACAGTAATAACTCATTTGTACGTATAATCGGGGCACTGCTCTCAATTATGAATAACGGGGCAAACAGGAGCTACCACCCCTCAACGCTACCGCCGCAATTAAGATGATAAAGAGAAAAAGAAGATAATTAATCTCTTAACAATGGAAAAATACCTCCAGCGTCAGCAGCATTATCTATCCACACCAGCCTTCTCCGCATTCGCAGCCTTTTCCGCTTCCATTATTTTTTTAAGTTTTTCCAGACACTCATTCATACGTCTCTCATCGCCTGTCTGTTTATAAACATAAGACATATTCTTAAGAACAGCGGGGTCATCTTTACGTATTTTGTCTGCTTTTTTAAGAGATTGAAGCGCCTTTGAATAGTCGGTATCTTTAATGTAAGAAACTGCCATATAATTTAGGTTTCCTATATTCTTGGAATCCCCTTTAAGCATCGCCTCCGCAATAGCTCGCATATTTGTACCATTAACATCACCGTTAAAAAGTTGCTGCTGATACTCTTCCAGACTCATTGCAAGGGCCTCCTTTCCATTTTCCAACGGCATACCGCTCGCCCATAACCATTGGTTATTATGAGACTCAGCATAAGTAATTGTGGCAAGTATCTCATTAGTAAAATCGTTCCAACGTTTCTGCTTGCCCAATAGGTATATTTTGCAATAACGCATATCCAATCTCCCTGGATAGTTTTCGATCCCCTTACTAATAGCCTCTATAGCCGCTGCTGCCTGATTCTCTTTATATACTGTTCTTGTAACTATATAGCCGGTAGCATTACCTAAACTGTCTCTGAGCGGAAAGAGAGTACAATCCGTATCGGCAGGTTTAAGCTTTGTCATTTCAGCCACCTTATCCATAGAGGTGATCATATAATAATTGAACATCGCCACATATAGTTCAGGGTCGTTAGGGCTCTCCTCTCTCCAATCGGACATAACTGATTTTGCAAAAACAGTATCGTTCTGACTTAAATACTTATTAAACCTCGCATTATAACTATTGTCCTTTTTAGTTTGAGTTGAATCTGCATTCTGAGCTCCGGCCTGTACTGATGAAAAAGAGAGCGCAAGCAGTAAAATTAATATTTGTTTCATATAGCGATATTTTCTTACAAACAAAGATATACTATTTTAAGGAAAACCCAATAAAAAGGGGCTGTCCGGCAAAATCGGACAGCCCCTTTTTATTTATAGCTACTCAAAAGACTATCTCTTTTGATACAATTTGTTCCAATTCTTATACTCTCTGTTGCGCCAATCACCATTATGATATACGTAGCTGGCAATTGCCGGAATAACGGTTGTACCCTCGGCATATACCATCTGTTCGTATGTTACATCAACTTTTCCCCAAGAGCAAGCCTCTTTAAGTGTAGATGATGAACATGCGCCGTCACGTACATCGGCAACAGTAATCTGGATAGCATATTTGTGCATAGGAACCTCATGACCAAGAATCTCCGCGCAAACAACTGTGTCCTGCGCAAAGTTCTTTGGCGTACCGCCACCGACCATAAAAAGTCCTGTTGTACCTGCCTCCATCTTAATTCTTGTTAGCTCAAGAAAATCCTTTACGGAATCAATTGAAACATGTTTATCGGGATTCTCCCATTGATGTTTCCCAATTCCGAATCCGGCACTGCTGTCTGAGAATGCAGGACAGAAAATAGGAACTCCGCACTCATAGCAAGTCTGTATAAGGCTCTCCTTTTTCACAGCATGACCTTCATGAAGCCATTTTCCAAGCTCCCAGATGAACTCCCTCGAAGAATATGGACGAGGCTCCAGAGAATTAGCCACAATATAAGTGGCATTGTCGCACTCCTGTAACTCTTCCTCATCAATGAATGTATCGTAAATACGATCGATGTATAATTCGCGCAACTGCATATCAGGAACATCTTGGCGTCCCTTGTAGTGTTTGAATCCCAGTGCTTCAAACAAATCCATATCGATTATAGAAGCCCCGGTAGAAACAACCGCATCTACCATTTTGTTTTTAACCATATCGACATAAACCTGCATACATCCTGCAGCACTTGTACTTCCTGCAATAGTGAGGATATTTGTACAAGGTTTCTCGGCAACCATCATCATAAAGATATCGGCAGCACGTGCTGTATCGCGAGATGTGAATGACATTTCGCGCATTGCATTGATAAGCGCAGTTGAATCGTAACTTTTAATGTCAACGTGCTTAATGGTCTCTTTCAATAAGTCTTTCTTTTCCATTTGTATTTATTGATAAAAAGTACAGGGTACAATAATTTTATCGAGGACCCTGCGGACTCAATTCTTACTCGAATTTCTGGTTCAGGAGCTCCATTATCTTTATTGCAGCATAAGCAACCGGAGTTCCGGGACCGAATATTGCTGCAGCACCCGATTTGTAAAGAACATCGTAATCCTGTGCAGGTATTACACCGCCGGCAATTACTATAATATCTTCACGTCCGAGTTTTTTGAGCTCACCTATTATCTGTGGAACAAGTGTCTTATGACCTGCTGCAAGAGAGGAGACTCCTACAACGTGAACGTCATTCTCAACAGCTTGCTTTGCAGCCTCTTCAGGAGTCTGGAACAATGGTCCCATATCTACGTCAAAACCGCAATCGGCATAACCGGTTGCAACAACCTTAGCTCCACGGTCGTGACCATCCTGTCCAAGTTTTGCAATCATAATACGCGGCTGACGACCCTCTTTCTTTGCAAATTTAGAAACGAGCTTCTTTGCCTCTTCGAACTGTGGATCATTCTTTACTTCAGAAGAATAAACACCTGTATTCATACGTATAACTGCTTTATATCTTCCAACTACAACCTCGCAAGCATCTGAAATCTCACCAAGGGTAGCACGTGCTTTCGCTGCTTCCACTGCAAGTTCCAAAAGATTGCCCGATTTTGTTTTAACCGCCTCTGTAATAGCTGCAAGACATTGTTTAACTTTTTGATTATCGCGTTTTGCACGCACCTCTTTCAATCTTGCGATCTGCTGTTCGCGTACCTTTGCATTGTCGACATCCAAAATCTCAATCGGAGCCTCTTTTTCCAATCTGTATTCGTTGATACCTATAATTTTATCTGTACCTGAGTCGATTCTTGCCTGTTTGCGAGCAGCTGCCTCCTCTATTCTCAATTTAGGAATACCGGTTTCAATGGCTTTAGCCATACCACCAAGTTTCTCAACCTCCTGAATATGTTCCCAAGCCTTATCGGCAATCTCTTTGGTAAGAGACTCAACATAATATGAACCAGCCCATGGGTCAATTGATTTGCAAACATTTGTCTCTTCCTGAATATAAATCTGGGTATTTCTTGCAATACGAGCAGAAAAATCGGTAGGAAGGGCTATTGCCTCATCAAGTGCATTTGTATGCAACGACTGAGTATGTCCAAGTGCTGCACCCATTGCCTCAACACATGTTCTCGCTACATTATTAAATGGATCCTGCTCTGTAAGAGACCATCCTGAGGTCTGGCAGTGAGTTCTGAGTGAAAGCGATTTAGGGTTCTTAGGATTGAATTCCTTAACAAGTTTTGCCCAAATCATTCTTGCTGCACGCATTTTGGCAATCTCCATAAAGTGGTTCATACCAATAGCCCAGAAGAAAGAGAGACGTGGAGCAAAATTATCTACTGGAATTCCCGATTTAACACCTGTTCTCAAATACTCAAGACCGTCGGCCAAAGTATACGCCATCTCAATATCTGTTGTAGCACCTGCCTCCTGCATATGGTACCCCGATATAGAGATACTGTTAAACTTAGGCATATTCTTAGAAGTATATGCGAAAATATCACCGATAATTCTCATTGAGAACTCAGGCGGATAAATATATGTATTGCGGACCATGAACTCCTTAAGAATATCGTTCTGAATAGTACCGGCCATCTCCTCGAGTTTCGCACCCTGCTCAAGACCTGCTACAATATAAAACGATAAAATAGGAAGAACTGCACCATTCATTGTCATGGAGACAGACATCTTATTCAAAGGAATCTGATCAAACAGAATCTTCATATCCTCCACACTGCAAATACTTACACCTGCCTTACCAACATCACCAACTACACGAGGATGATCGGCATCATAGCCTCTGTGTGTTGCAAGGTCAAATGCAACAGAAAGACCTTTCTGACCAGCAGCGAGGTTTCTTCTGTAAAACGCATTAGACTCTTCAGCTGTAGAGAAACCGGCATACTGACGTATTGTCCAAGGTTTCTGAACATACATGGTACTATATGGGCCACGAAGGAAAGGTGCTATTCCGGCAGCATAATTAAGATGCTCCATACCTTCCAAATCGGACTCATTATAATTTGTCTTAACGACAATTTTCTCGGGGGTCATCCATTCTTCATTTACCTGTTTTCCACAGGCTGCCCCGCCTTTATATTCTATCTCTTTAAATTTCGGACGCATGATTTTTGATTTTAAAATGTTTAACACCCAATTATTTTATACCTAATTTAGCCTGATATCCCTTGAGTGTCTCAAGAACATTGCTCTTCACATTAATGAAATTAGTGATACCCTTTGCAGTAAGTTCCTCCTTACAAGCAGGATCACCGGCAACAACAACAATAGCCTTATCGCCTATTAGTTTTGCCATTTCCGGAACGGCAACTGCATATTCATCATCTGATGAGCAGGCAACAATAATCTCCGCCTTAGCCTTTAAAGCCTCCTGTACTCCCTCCTCTGCAGAAGCGAATCTATTATTGTCAACTACCTTGAAACCTGCAACAGCAAAGAAATTACAAGAGAACTGAGCTCTTGCACGGCACATTGCAAGATTACCGAATGTAACCATAAAGGCTACCGGCTTCTTGTTGCATTTATCTGTTGCGAAACGCATTGCCTCAAAGGCCTGAGCACCTCTATATTTCTCGAGCGGTTGTCCAATCATGGCACCCGAAACCTCAGTAGCAGGTTTTCTTGTAACAACCTCATTAGTAACATCTTTATCTACTACCTCCGTAAAGTTAGGGAATTGGTTCACCCCAAGAATGGAATCTCTACGGGTAGCAATTCTCTTATCTCTGTTTACAGCGGTCTCCTTAATTGCACTCTGAATAAAGCCCTCTTTAAAGGCTACAATATAACCACCCTTCTCCTCAATCTGTTTAAAGAGAGTCCAAGCTGCATTTGCAATTGAATTAGTAAGCTCCTCAATATAATAAGAACCGGCAGCAGGATCCACAACTTTATCAAAATGAGCCTCCTCTTTAAGTATGGATTGAACATTCCTTGCAATTCTGTTGCTAAACTCGTTAGGATAACGGAAAGCATAATCGAAAGGAAGAACTTCCAATGAATCAACACCGGCAAGAGCTGCACTCATCGCCTCTGTTGTTCCGCGAAGCATATTTACATAAGGATCATATACTGTCTGATTCCAACCGCTTGTTACGGCATGAATCTTCATCTTCTCACTACACTCTTTTTCCGCACCATAACTCTTTATTACGTTAGCCCATAACAGACGGGCAGCACGGAACTTTGCAATCTCCATGAAATAGGTAGAGCCCACAGAGAAGGTAAACTTAATACAATGAGCAGCCTCATCTGCAGAGAGTCCTGCCTCCATAAGTTTATTCATGTACTCGCTTCCAATAGAAAGAGCATATGCAACCTCCTGAACAAGACTTGCACCGGCATCGTTAAAGGCATAAGCCTCAACTCCCACAACTCTTACATAATGATAACCTGCAGCAGCCTTTGCACAATCCACAAGCTGGTTCATAGATTTATCAGAACAGAAAGCTCCTTTCTGATTAAGTACCCTGATGGGATCGAAATCAAAAGAGGCCTTTACATTGTCTGCATTAACTTTTTGCTCCTTTACTACAGCAATAAAAGATTTAATAATCTCCGCGGTTGCACAGCAGCAACCAACAAAATTAACCTCTGTCTTTGAAAGATCTATACCTTTCAGCATAGTTTGCATCTCCTTCACGCTTACAGGTTTTTTGCCGTCGAGACAGAAGCCTACAGCATTGACACCCTTCTTAAGGCCGTCAATCGCATCGGCATTCGCTCTATCATAATTTCCGTCGCAAGCGCAATAATCCTGGCGTGTAAGCCATTTATTGTTATCTTTTGTGCCCCTTACAAATGGGAAACATCCGGGAGCTACTCTCAAATGTTTTAGATTTTTAAGATCCTCGGCACGATAATAAGGGCGAACCGAAAAACCTTCCATGGTCTTCCATACGAGTTTTTTCTCGTAATCGGCACCTTTTAAATCTGTCGTTATCACCTTTTCCCACTCCTCAGTGGAGACAGGTGGAAACTCAGCAAATAATTTTTCTGCCATATACTTAAGTTATATTTTTAAATGTTTTGTAAAATGTCTTCAGTTTTGTAAAATATTTCATCTTTTAAAACCAACTGCACAATAATTTAAAATGTTCAATTTTAAAAGTGCGCAAAGTTAGTCATTTTTTATAAATAACTGTCTATTTTATTTATTGTAAACTATCTTCAATTGTCTTCTCCACAAGAGTCTCATCGGTAATATTCGGAATGGTCACCTTAAGTTGAGGATTCTTTTCCATTTCGCGCCTAATTGCAAACATCGCACCACCATTACGAGCCCAGCTACGGCGCGATATGCCATTATTTACATCCCAATATAACATCCTCTTTATTCTTTCGTCAGCCTCATCAGAACCATCAATCACCATTCCAAAACCTCCATTAATAACCTCTCCCCATCCAACACCGCCACCATTATGAATAGAGACCCATGAAGCACCTCGGAATGAGTCGCCAATTACATTCTGAATTGCCATATCGGCAGTAAAAGCAGAACCATCATAAATATTAGAGGTCTCTCTATATGGAGAATCAGTACCGGAAACATCATGATGATCTCGTCCGAGTACTATAGGAGCTGCAACCTTACCCTCACGAATTGCCCTATTCATGGCAAGAGCTATCTTTATACGTCCCTCAGCATCTGCATAAAGAATCCTCGCTTGAGACCCCACTACCAAATGATTTTTGCCCGCTTCACGAATCCAGTGAATATTATCCTCCAACTGATGCTTTATCTCATTTGGAGCAGTCTTAAGTATCTCCTCCTGAACCTCAATTGCAAGTTTATCTGTATAGGCAAGATCCTCCGGTTTGCAAGAGGTACATACCCATCTATAAGGACCGAAACCGTAATCGAAGAATTGAGGTCCCATAATATCCTGCACATAAGAAGGATATCTAAATTTCTTAATCTTCTCCGTCTCTATAGTATCCGGACCTGAACCGGGTGAATATATATCTGCACCTGCACGTGAAGCCTCAAGTAAAAAGGCATTACCATAATCAAAGAAATACATTCCTCCTGTCGCTAATTTATTTATTGCTGCAACATGTCTTCTCAAGCTCTCCTGAACACACTCTTTAAATCTCACAGGCTCCTCAGCCATCATCTTATTACTCTCTTCAAACGAATGACCTACAGGATAATATCCCCCTGCCCATGGATTATGCAAAGAGGTTTGGTCCGAGCCAAGATCCACCTTCACATTTTCATTTGCAAATCTCTCCCATAAATCTACTATATTACCATGATATGCAATTGAAACCGCCTCTTTATTCATACGCGCCTTTTCTATACGAGGGAGTAGTTTATCTAAATCATCAAAGACTTCATCCACCCATCCCTGAGAATGACGTTTTTCTATCGCCTTCCCATTTACCTCCGCAATAACACCAACAACACCTGCAATCACCGCAGCTTTCGGCTGTGCTCCCGACATTCCTCCGAGTCCGGAGCTTACAAACAATTTCCCTGCAATCTGATCATGACCTATTTTCGAATTATGTGCAGCGGTTATATCACCGCCCTCAGCTGCCACTCTTCTTTCGAGCGCCCGGCGAACTTGCATTCTGGCTGCATTAAGTACCGTAATAGTTGTTCCATGAACAATACCCTGTGGACCTATATACATAAAGGAGCCGGCGGTCATTTGACCATATTGAGAAACTCCAATCGCATTAAATCTCTCCCAATTATCCTGCGACGAATAGTTTGGTATCAACATCCCGTTTGTAATAACAAGGCGCGGAGCATTTTTATGAGAAGGAAACAATCCCATCGGATGCCCGGAATAAAGAACAAGTGTCTGCTCATCTGTCATCTCAGAAAGATACTTCATAGTAAGCCTATACTGCGCCCAGTTCTGAAAAGCCGCTCCGTTCCCTCCGTAAACAATAAGTTCATCGGGGTGCTGAGCTACAGCATTATCGAGGTTATTACATATCATAAGCATAATTGCAGCGGCAGCCTCAGACTTATGAGGAAAATCATAAATAGAACGGGCATTAATTTTATAATCTGGCTTATATCTGTACATATATATACGCCCGTAGTCCTTGAGCTCCTTTGCAAATTCAGGTGCAAGCTTAGCATGAAGCTCACTTGGGAAATACCGTAGGGCATTTTTCAAGGCAAGTTGTTTCTCCTCCTTTGTTAATATATCTTTCCTTTTAGGTGCATGATTCGCCTCTTTATCATAAGGCCTGGCCTTAGGAAGTGTGGCCGGAATCCCTTCACAAATCAATTTCTTAAAATCTTCCATATATGTTCTCTTTAATTAATAAATCTTTTAAAAATTAATATGCCGGCGTATTTTTCAACTATTTTTTAAATAAATCCAACCCATTTTCTGATATTTTATAATACACTTAGGCATAATCTTGCAAATTTATAATTTTTAGGGCTATTAAACAATACCGAACTTTTTTCATTTAACTATTTTCATTTAACTAAATAAACCGTATAAAATTCTCAATCAATTATTTTGCAAATTGAAAATCTTTAATTATTTTTGCAGCCCATTAGAAAAAGGAGGTGGTAACATTATGATTATAGTACCTATTAAAGAGGGCGAGAACATAGAGAGAGCTTTAAAGAAATTCAAACGTAAGTTTGAAAAGACAGGTGTCATTCGCGAACTCAGAAGCAGAAAAACTTTTGTCAAAAAGTCAGTTGCAAAACGCGATGAGTTAAAAAAAGCAATATATGTTCAACATATGCACCTTAATGAGGAATAACTCAATAAGACAATTAAAAAAAAGTCTCTCTCCAAGAGAGTAAAATTACTTTTTTTTGAATATTTATAAAATTTTAGGCTGTTCTGAATGAACGGCCTTTTTTTTGCAGTACAAATTGCGCTTTTGCAAAGGAATCGTGCGCCATAAACCTGAGACAATAGCAAAAACATAAGTTCAATTAAAGATAATATAATTATATTATGGAATTTCTTACAAATGACAAACTGACAATAGTTGGTGCTGCCGGAATGATCGGCTCAAACATGGCACAGACAGCTCTCATGATGAGACTAACCCCTAACGTATGTCTATATGACCCGTATGAAAAAGGCCTTCAAGGTGTAGCTGAAGAGCTGTTCCACTGCGGATTCGAGGGGGTGAATATTACCTACACTGCCAATATTAAAGAGGCTCTTACAGGCGCTTCTTACGTTGTCTCTTCAGGTGGTGCAGCCCGCAAGGCCGGCATGACAAGAGAGGACCTTTTGAAAGGTAACGCTCTAATAGCAGAGGAATTCGGAAAAAATATTAAAGCATATTGCCCTAATGTAAAGCATGTTGTCGTAATATTTAACCCTGCGGATATTACAGGTCTTATTACCCTTATCCACTCAGGACTGAAGCCTTCACAGGTGACCACACTTGCAGGATTGGATAGTACTCGTCTTCGCAGTGAGTTGGCTAAATATTTCAAAATCTCTCCTGACGAGATTAAAAACAGCAGAACATATGGTGGACATGGAGAACAGATGGCAGTCTTTGCATCAACTACAACAGTAAAAGGTAAAGCTCTAACAAGCCTTATCGGGACAGAGATGCCTACAGCAGATTGGGATGCTCTTCGCCAGCGCGTTATTCAGGGTGGGAAGAACATTATTGATCTTCGCGGACGTTCATCATTCCAAAGCCCGGCATATGTTTCAATTGAGATGATTGCAGCATCAATGGGCGGTAATGCCTTCCGTTGGCCAGCAGGAATATATGTAAACACTCCTGAATTTAAGAATATCATGATGGCTATGGAGACCTCCATAACAAAAGAGGGTGCAACATATAAGATGGTGCAGGGTACTCCTGAAGAGCATAAGGCACTATCGGAGAGTTACAAACACTTGTGTACACTTCGTGACGAGGTAATTGAGATGGGTGTTCTTCCAGCTATTTCTGAATGGGGTAAAATCAATCCTAATTTGAAATAGGTAGAACACACATAGATATATAAGAGAGGGTATCACCCCCACCTTTATTAAAATACAAGGTAAAGGACTCTGGACCTGTTAACATGTGCGACTTCGTATCACCCCCACCTTTATTAAAATACAAGCGTGGCACAATGTATAACATAGTAAACAGTGCATCACCCCCACCTTTTAATAAAAATACCCTGTTTTAGATAGATATGTGACGTAACCTCAAAAAGTTGGATGAGTCAAACATAAAATATATATTAGCAAAGAGTTCGGTATCACACCGGACTCTTTCTTTATATTCATAATTATTATATTCATAATTATTTCTTTTATTGTTGAAACATTCTATCTCTTCATCCAAAGCCCCTATTCAGTCTTCAGGTGATTCAAATTTTCGGCATATAGAAGTTCTGACTTCATTATACCAAAGAAGTTCTCAGCAATTGCTCAAGCAAGCTTGGTATTGCATTCGGTTTGTCATCTATGACTCCTTCACGCAACGAACAGAGTAACCTCT
>CAYLGW010000012.1:52645-60219 GCA_964383385.1 uncultured Muribaculaceae bacterium | reverse complement strand
TTGTCGGGATTATGTGACTCGAACACACGACCTCTGCGTCCCGAACGCAGCGCGCTAGCCAACTGCGCCAAATCCCGATTCAATGCTGCAAATATAAGCAATATTAGTTTACATTCTCCTTACCATTTTACTATTTGCTCTTCTGTTTTATTTTTTTTATGACAAATTTAGAGGGGGATGGCTGTAGAGTTGAATTCGGAATGAATTTTGCGAAATGGCATGCTAATTTATTTTATATATAATGGGAAAAAATTTAAGGTTAATGTTTTACATCTGACAAAATATTAGGTCTAAAAAGTATTGCATTGAATTGAATGCCTTTCAGTCAATGGAAATAGAATAATTTAAAACAAATATTATATTAAAGGATGAAAAGGAAATTTTTTAAAATAGTTGCGTACTCGTTTGCAGTTGTCGTTATGGCAGTTGCAATTGATTTGGCTTATGCCGAGAATACTAAAAACGAGGTGATGATAAAAAAGCCTGATGGCACATACATTGTTAATACTACAACAATTGCAGGTAATGTTAAGGGTTATAAAGGTGCTACGCCATTGATGATTTACATAAAAAAAGATAAAGTAGTTAAGATTGAGGCTTTACAGAATATGGAGACACCAAGATATTTCGATAGAGTAAAGCAGTTAATATTGAGTAGTTGGGATGGTATGCAGACCAGTAAGGCTGCTAAAAAAAGTATCGACTGTGTTGCTGGTGCAACATTATCCAGCAATGCCGTTATCGAGACAGTCAAGTTAGGGTTTAAGTATTATAAGGAGAATAAATAATTTATCGCAGATAAGTTTTGATGAAATTGCCCGGTATTAAACGGGCAATTGTCATTTAATGTTGAGGCATGATTAGGAGGGTCGTTTTAACTCTGATGCTATGTTGCTGTTTAAAACAGGCGGCATAATTGTCTTTTTATCAATATCGGATGTTTGTTAGGAAGAGAGCATGTCCGGGTACTGAATTGCCGGCTGAGGAGCGGTTCTTAGCTGATAGCATCTCTGCTATCCACTCGGGATTGCGCTTACCCGACCCCACCTCTATAAGTGAGCCTACCATTGCACGTACCATGTTTCGTAGGAACCGGTCGGCAGTTACCGTAAAAACATATCTTCCGGAATAGTATTCATTTATATAATTATTTATTACAATAGGAGAGGCAACCTCTTCTGTAGAGGGGTGGGGAGAATCGCACTCTTTCCAAAAGGCCTCGGTTACTGTACAGATGGCAGTTTTTGTATCGCTGTGTGCCTTCTGTAGACTGGAAAAATCTTTGCATCCCAAAAAATAGTCAGCTGCAATATTCATCTTTTTAAAGTCCAATTTATGGAGGGGATAATAGTAGGAAAATTGCTCTCCAAAAGGGTCTTTAATTGTGTGAATGTAATATCGGTAGGTACGGCTTTTGGCATCAAACCTTGCGTGCATGGAATCATTAACTCTAAAAATGGAATTTACTCTTATAGCTTTGTTTAGAATGGCATTTAATTTGTAAATAATGTAAACGGATTTTTGGATGTTGCTTTCCATCTCAATACAGCGGTCCGGGTTGGAAGATTCTGACCCTTTTGATGTGGAAAGATAATCGGTAGAGAGGCAGTCTGGCAGCAATGAGTTTGAATTGTTGCTGTCGAAATGGGCGATATAATTTATAGCATTTACACCACTATCTGTTCTGCCGGCGCCGGTTAGAGTGATTTGTTCCTTTAAAAGGAGAGATAAAGCTCTTTGAAGTTCCTCTTGAACGCTATTGGCATTATTTTGGATTTGCCATCCGCTGAAGGGTGAACCGTTAAAGGATAGACTTATAAAATATCGCATTTTTATGACTCTTTAATATCTTTCTATTGCAAAGATAACAAAGAGTTGAATAATTTGTATATGCAGTGAGGACCATGGCATATAGATTGGAAAATAAATATTTAAAACAATAATTTATAAAAATGGAAACTGTAAATATTAAGGAACTTAACGACAGAATCCAAAAGGAGAGTGCTTTTGTAGATATTATCACAATGGAGATGAACAAAGTGATTGTAGGACAAAAGCATTTGGTTGAAAATCTCCTTATCGGGTTACTTGCTGACGGACATATTCTCCTTGAGGGTATGCCTGGCTTGGCAAAAACATTGGCGATTAATACACTTGCCAATATTATAGATGCAAAATTCAGTAGAATCCAGTTCACTCCTGATCTACTTCCCGCCGATGTAGTGGGAACAATGATTTACAGTCAAAAAAATGAGCAATTTCAAGTAAAGCAGGGTCCGGTATTCGCGAATTTCGTTTTGGCTGATGAGATTAACCGTTCTCCGGCAAAGGTGCAGTCGGCTTTATTGGAGGCTATGCAAGAGAGACAGGTTACAATAGGCGATAAGACATATAAGTTGCCTGAGCCGTTTCTTGTAATGGCTACTCAGAATCCTATTGAGCAGGAGGGAACTTATCCTCTGCCTGAGGCTCAGGTTGACCGTTTTATGTTAAAGGTTGTTGTCTCTTATCCTAAAAAGGAGGAGGAAAAACAGATTGTGAGGATGCATAACGGAGGAGCATTTCCTAAAGCTAATCCGGTATTGAAGCCAGAGGATATAATAAGGGCTCGCGCTGTTGTGAAGGATGTTTATATGGATGAGAAGATAGAAAAATATATTGTGGATATTGTCTATGCGACAAGAACTCCGGATGAATATAATCTCTCTAAATTGAAGGATTTGATACAATATGGCGCCTCTCCGCGTGCAAGCATCAGTCTTGCAATGGCTTCAAAGGCATACGCATTTATAAAGAGAAGGGGATATGTTATTCCGGAAGATGTGAGAGCTGTCTGTTATGAGGTACTCCGACACAGAATAGGACTTACCTATGAGGCAGAGGCTGAAAACATTACAACTGAGAATATCATTACCGATATAATGAATACCGTTGAGGTTCCATAGCAGATTAAACGCATTTTTATGCTGACGGATTGAGATTATTGTTAATGAGAATATTATCAACAAATGGAAAATGAATTATTAAAGAAGGTAAGAAAGATTGAGATACGGACACGTGCTCTCTCTCACCAGATTTTTGCCGGAGAGTATCATTCCGCCTTCAAAGGGCGCGGTATGGCCTTCAGCGAGGTGAGAGAGTATCAGTTTGGTGACGATGTACGAGCGATGGATTGGAATGTTACCGCAAGACTCTGTTCTCCATATATCAAGGTCTTTGAAGAGGAGCGTGAGATGACAGTTGTGCTTATTGTGGATGTAAGCTCATCAGGTATTTTCGGAACCACTCAGAGGAGTAAGAGAGAACTTATTGCAGAGATCTCCGCGGTGCTCTCTTTTTCTGCCTCTATTAACAACGATAAGGTTGGTGCTCTGTTTTTCAGTTCCAAGGTTGAGAAGTTCATCCCCCCTAAGAAGGGTAGAAGCCATCTCTTGAGGATTCTTAGAGAGCTGCTCGAATATGAACCTGAGGAGAAGGGTACCAATATTTCGGAGGCATTGAGATTCCTGACGAATGCTATTAAGAAAAAATGTACGGCCTTTCTTCTTTCAGATCTGTTGGATGTTAATGAGGAGAATAAACCCAATTACGAGGAGGCTCTTAAGGTGGCCGTAAATAGGCATGATTTATCTGTTATCAACATCTACGATCCTCGCGACAGAGAGCTCCCTAATATAGGTCTTGTTCGGGTAAGTGATGCAGAAAGTGGGGCTCAGAAGTGGATAAATACATCGAGCAGGGAGGTTAGAGAAAGTTATAGAAGGTGGAATGAAAAGCTTTTGGCCGAATCTGTAAAACTTTTCAATAAGTTTAAGGTAGATAATGTAAGTATCGGGACAGATCAAGATTATGTGAGAGGCCTCATAACGTTTTTTAAAAGCAGATAGCGTATGTTAAAAAAATATTTTAGCGGATTTCTGATAGCGGCCTGTATGGTCTTAATAGTCGCTTCCTTTGTAGAGGCAGCTGTACCCAATGGTAAGGTTGTGGTAAAGAGTTCTGTACTCTCAAAAGATTCGCTCCTTATTGGTGACAGAGTAGTTTGGAAGACTATTTTTACTGCTCCTGAGAGGGCTAAAATTGCAATTTACCCCTATTCTGAAATTTTAAAGGGGGTGACAGGGGATACTACCGGGGGCAAGGCTCCAGTTTCTCTCGATGCAAAGATAGAGGTTTTGAGAGATTTTAAACTCGATACTATTTCTATTAAGAATGGAATTAAAGAGCTTGAAGCTGAGGTTATTCTCACCTCTTTTGATAGCGGATACTATAAATTGCCACTGCCGCTTGTTATAATTCAAAACGAGCCGAAACTTTCTGAGGCAAATGATGTAGTTTTGAATTTTGATACTCTTAAATTTAATACTCCGTCCTTATTTGTAAATACTATACAGATAGACACTTCCAAGTTTCAGATGAAGGATATTAAGGGACAGATAAAATATCCTGTCACGTTCAGAGAAATTATTCCTTGGGTTTTACTTGGACTTTTTATAATAGCTGTTGTTTATGTCATTTACAGATATATAAAATATAGAAAGGAGAATAAAGATTTCTTCGGTCATGCGATTGTAAAGGATCCTCCACACATAATAGCTCTTAAGGAGTTGGAAAAATTACGTAATCAGAAATTATGGCAAAGTGGAAAACAGAAGCAATTCTACACTGTAATAACGGATACTTTACGTTCATATATAGAGAACAGGTTTGATGTAAGTGCCATGGAGAAGACCTCAGGAGAGATACTGAATGAACTCGAAGGAGAAAAGATAGAAGCAAGGGCATATAAAGCACTTGCCGAGTTATTCCGGCTCTCGGATTTTGTGAAATTTGCAAAATATATTCCGATTGAGGCCGAAAACGAGGAGGCTATTCCAAAGGCTGTAACATTTATTAATTCCACCTTTATGGCAACAGAGGAGGAGACCGGGGCAGCAGCTCAGGTAAAAGAGGAAAAGGAGGAAAATTAGTATGTTTTTTGAATATCCGAAATTGTTATGGTTGCTTGCGATTTTGATTCCTTTTATAGCTCTTTATATCTATAGAGAGATAAAAGGATTGAGACCATCGCTTATAGTATCGGGGATTAAGCCTTTCGGAGGAACCTCCGGGGGATTTAAGCGTATGCTCAGGCATGTTCCGTTTATTTTAAGGTGTGTCGTAATAGCCTTTCTTATAGTAGCTATTGCTCGTCCGCGTTCTTCATCTAATTTTGAAAAGGTTGATACCGAGGGAATAGATATTATCCTTACTATGGATGTCTCTACAAGTATGCTTGCCAGAGATTTTACTCCCGACCGAATAAATGCGGCTAAAGATATTGCCATAAAATTTGTGGCTGAGAGGCCTTCTGATCGCATGGGAGTAGTTGTCTTTGCCGGTGAAAGTTATACTCAGTGTCCAATTACCACCGACAGGGCTACATTAATTAATCTTATTAAGGAGATTGATTGCGGTCTTATTGAGGACGGAACGGCTATAGGTAACGGATTGGCGACAGCGGTTGCGAGACTTAAGGATTCTCCTGCCAAAAGCCGTGTGGTAATTCTACTTACAGACGGCGTGAATAACTCCGGTGAGATTTCGCCTAAAATGGCGGCAGAGATAGCTAAATCTTATGGCATAAGAGTTTATACTATTGGAGTTGGGGCGATGGGTACTGCTCCATATCCGGTAATGACTCCGTTCGGTATCGATATTCAACAGGCCGAGGTTCAAATTGATGAACCTTTGTTAAAAGAGATCGCTATTGAGACAGGGGGAAAATATTTTAGGGCAACCGATAATACTAAATTGATGGAGATTTATGGTGAGATAAATAAAATGGAGAAGAATAAGGTCTCTGTGGATTCATTTCCGCTCTATAAAGAGTTGTTTATGAATTTTGCCCTTGTTGCTCTTCTTGCCGTTGTGCTGGAGTTTATTTTAAGATTATTTGTAATTAAACATATACCGGAATAGAGGAGGGGATGAGATGATACAATTTGTACAACCGTTTTTTTTACTTTTAATATTGGCAATTCCTTTGTTTTATCTTTTCTATGCTTTTTATAGAAGGGTTCAAAGAAAAAAGATTGCTGAGTTCGGAAATCCACAACTTGTGGAGAAGTTAATGCCTTTGCGTTCGCGTGCTAAGGGTTGGGTAAAGATTACTCTTTTCTCTCTTGCATGGCTCTTCTTTATGGTAGGGTTGGCACGTCCTCAGATTGGTGCCAGATTGAAGGAGAATACTAAGAAGGGAGCTGAGATAATGATTGCGTTGGATGTCTCCAACTCTATGCTCGCCAGAGACTATTCTCCCAACAGACTCGAGCGTGCGAAACTTGCAATCTCAAGACTTGTGGACAAGTTACAGGGAGATAGAATCGGATTGATAGTCTTTGCCGGAGAATCATTTATACAGTTGCCTATCACAACGGATTATGTTTCCGCAAAGATTTTCCTCAATACCATCAACACCAGGTCTGTGCCGGTGCAGGGTACGGCAATGGGTGAGGCGATTAATACGGCCATAAAATCTTTCAGCAATGAGACTGCGCAAAAGAGGGAGGATAAGGCAATCATATTGATTACCGATGGCGAGAATCACGAGGATAATCCTGTTGAGGCTGCCAGACAGGCTGCGGAGTATGGGATTAAAGTTTTTACAATAGGTGTCGGTTCAGTTGACGGACAGCCTATTCCTGTCGCCGGTGGAGAGTTGATGAAGGATAGAAGTGGTAATATTGTGGTTACAAAGCTCGATGAGAAGACTCTAACTGAGGTTGCGGCGGCCGGTGACGGAGCTTATATTAGAGCCGGCAATGAGGAGTTTGGCCTTAATCCAATTATTAATAAGATAAAGAATTTAGAATCGACTCATTTTAAATCAGTTGTTTTTGAGGATTATGATGAACAGTTTATGTATTTTTTGGGTATAGCTATGTTTTTTCTGCTTTTGGAATCTCTTGTTGGCAGTAGACGTGTGGGTAAAAGACTCTTTGCGGTTATGCTTCTCCTTATGATGTCGGGATACCAAATGTATGCTCAGACAGATAGGAAAGAGATAAGGGCGGGCAACAGATTATTTGATAAAAGAAATTATAAGGAGGCTGAAGTTAGTTACCGTAAGGCTTTGATAAAGGATTCAACCTCTGTGCCTGCAAATTATAATCTTGGAAATACTCTCTTTAGGATGGGTGATTTTGCCGGTGCGGAGGCGGCTTATTCAAAGATGACAGATTCTTTGGCCAAAGTCAGAATTCCTTTTGATGTTCAAAAGGAGCGGAATAAAAGAGGTAAGAGTGCTCTGAATAATAATTTGCAGGCGGCCGACTATTTCTATAATTTGGGAAATGCATCGCTTTCGCAAAAAAAATATCAAGAGGCAGTGGAGGCTTATAAAAATTCTTTAAGGAGAAATCCTCAAGATATGGAGGCCAAGACCAATCTTGCTTATGCACAAAAGAAGCTTCAGGATCAGCAGAAAAATAATCAGAATAAGGACCAGAATAAGGATAAAAATAAAGATCAGAATAAAGACCAGAATAAGGACCAGAATAAGGACCAGAATAAAGATAAGAATAAAGATCAGA
>CAYLGW010000012.1:0-52545 GCA_964383385.1 uncultured Muribaculaceae bacterium | reverse complement strand
GACCAGAATAAGGACCAGAATAAGGACCAGAATAAAGATAAGAATAAAGATCAGAATAAAGGCAATAACGATCAGAACAGAGATCAGAACAGAGATAATAATAAGAATAATCAAAATAACGGCAATGGCCAGACCCCTCCGCCAAAGATAACTCCTCAGGCTGCTGAGCAGATGTTGCAGGCTATGCAAGATAAGGAGAATCAGACACAAGAGAAGGTAAAAAAGGCAAAAGCATTAAAAACCAGACAGAAAGAGAAAAATTGGTAGAAACACTATGAACATTACTTATTACATTACAGGAAAGAGAATTAAAATGAGATGGCTGCTGACGCTGCTATTTGCAACGGTTTCAATAATGGCCTTTGCTCAGCATTCATTTGTTATTGATGCCCCAAGAGTAGTTGAGCAGAATGAATTTTTTAATGTGGTTTATACTGCAAATTCGGATATTTCAAAGTTTAATCAGCCCTCTTTTACAGGATTGGAGGTATTGGCCGGTCCTACTCTTTCCCGGATGAGCAGTACTCAGATAATTAATGGTAAGCGATCTGATACATATACGACAAGTTATACTTATGTTCTCAGAGCTAAATCGAGCAGCGGTAAGGCAAGAATCTCTTCTGCCTCAGCTGTAATTGACGGGAGAACATACAACGTAAGCGGAGTAGATGTGGATATTGTTGCAAATTCTTCCGGTTCTACGCGACAATCTTCCGGTAGTCAATCGAGTGGTGATAATGAGATGGCAGAAGGCGGTGTGTCGCGTGCCTCAGGAAAGCTTAATCCGAACGATATCTTTTTGAGCCTTAATTTTAGTAAAACCAAGGTGGTAAAGGGTGAGCCTATTATTGCAACTCTTAAGCTCTATACCAGAGTTCCCATTACCGGATTCGAAGATATTAAGTTTCCTGTTTTCAATGGATTCTGGAGTCAGGAGATAGAGACACCTCAAAATATTAATTTCGGAAGAGAAAAATTTGGTAATCAGATTTATGATGCTGCGGTACTCAGAAAGTATCTTTTGTTTCCGCAGCAAAGTGGTAATATTAAGATAGATCCGGCTGAGATGATATGCCAGATTCAGTTGAGAAGTTCGGGCGGGGGGTCAAGAAGTATGTTTGACGATTTTTTTGATAGTTATCAGACTGTAAAGAAAAGGATATATTCAAAATCTACAAATATATATGTAACACCACTACCTGGTGGAGCTCCGGCTACTTTCGGTGGTGCTGTGGGTAAATTTTCGATGAGTGCAAAGTTGAGTAGGGAGGGTGTTAAAGCTCACGAAGCAGCTTCTCTAATTGTAGAGATTACAGGTAAAGGTAATTTGAATCTTATTGAGGCTCCGAAAGTTGAGCTGCCTGCCGATTTTGAAAAATATGATGTTAAGACAGACAATAATTTAAGCAACGGTGCTTCCGGTATCTCTGGAGTAAAGAGATTTGAATACCCGTTTATTCCGCGCAGTGAGGGAACATTCGAAATTCCTGCTATTGTTTATAGTTATTACGATATTAATAGCGGTAAATATGTTACTATCCAGAGTACTCCGCTGAAGTTGAAGGTAGAAAAGGGTGATCCTAATAGTGTTAACGGGAATTTAGTCTCCGGTATAAATAAGCAGGATGTTGTAAATTTGGAGAGCGATATTAGATATATAGAGATTGGCGCTCCTCATTTGGTTAGAAGTGGCAGTTTGCTGTTCGGAGGTCTCTTTTTCTTTATTATTATTGCCGTATTGTTTCTGCTTTTCTTTATTGTCTATAAATTGCTTTTGGCGAGGGCAAAATTGCGTGGAGATGTACGCAGAGTGAAGAATAGAAAGGCCAACAAAGTGGCCAAGATGAGGCTTAAGCAGGCACAATCGTATATGAATGAGAATCTTCCTTCTCCTTTCTATGAGGAGATACATAAAGCCCTTTTAGGATATATAAGTGATAAACTTTCAATTCAATTTGCAGATATGCAGAGAGAGACAATCAAGGAGACTTTGACGGGCAAGAGAATGGAGAGTAGTAATATAGATTTATTTATGACTCTTTTGGACGATTGTGAGATGGCGAGATATTCTCAGGAGAGCGGGGGCGAATCTATGGATGTCATGTACAACAGAGCAATGGAGGTAATCTCGGAATTTGAAAACAGACTTTAAACAAATTGGAAATGAGAAATTTTAGATATAATAGAGTTGGAATGCGGTGGGTACTTACAGGCCTTGTTGTTGCCATATCATTGTTTACCTCCGTGTATTGTAATGCTAAAGAGGCTAATTCAGCTGCGTGGATAAAGGCGAATGAGGCCTACTCAATGGGTGAGTGGAAGAGGGCACTATCTCTCTATGAAAGCATAGCGAAAGGAGGAGCTGTCTCTGCGCACCTTTATTATAATATGGGCAATGCTTGTTACAAGATGGGAGATAAAGGGAAGGCCGCCCTATATTATGAGAAGGCATTAAAATTAGATCCTTCTGATGCTGATGCTTATAATAATCTGCAAATAGTTCAACTAAGAACCCTCGATAAAATTGAGGCTATCCCGGAGTTTATTCTTTCGGAATGGGTAAAAGATTTGCGCGATACAATCCATTCTAATGGTTGGACATGGATTGGACTTTCGGCACTCTTTCTTACAGCTCTGTTATTGTTGCTGTATCGTTTCTCACAGCGTACAGGCATACGTAAAATCTCCTTTATTACAGCATGTGTAACAATGTTTATTGTTGTTGTAACCTTTTCCTTTGCAGCAAGTCTGAAGGTTCGTGCTATGAGTAGCGATACCGCAATCGTACTCTCTCATGTTAGCAATATAAAGAGCTCACCCAATGTTGCCGGTAATAATCTCTTCATACTTCATGAAGGTACTAAGGTGACGATTCTCGAAGATATCGGCCCTTGGAAAAAAATAGAACTTGCCGATGGCAGACAGGGCTGGATTGAGACAAATACAATAGGTATTATCTGATTATTTTAAATAGGTTGTTTGGATTTTAGTTACTATTTTTGCAATATAAACTAAAAACTTATAACATATTTATGAAAGGTATTGTATTAGCCGGAGGTTCAGGAACAAGATTGTATCCGATAACCAAAGGGGTCTCAAAGCAGATGCTGCCCATCTATGATAAACCTATGATATATTATCCCGTCTCCGTGCTTATGTTGGCCGGAATTAGAGAGATTTTAATCATTTCAACTCCAATTGATTTACCCGGTTTCAAAAGGCTTTTGGGAGATGGTGAGGAGTATGGTGTCAAATTCAGCTATGCGGAACAGCCCTCTCCGGACGGATTAGCTCAGGCTTTCATTATAGGAGAAAAGTTTATAGGTGATGACGCTGTATCTCTTGTACTTGGCGATAATATCTTTTACGGACCTGGTTTTACAAAGATGCTTCACGAAGGTCTCTCCAATGCTGAGAATGAGTCCAAAGCTACCGTTTTTGGTTACTATGTTAATGATCCTGAACGCTATGGCGTGGTATCGTTTGATGATAAAGGTAATGCAGAGACAATTGAGGAGAAGCCGGCGGTGCCAAAGAGCAATTATGCAGTGGTTGGTCTCTATTTTTATCCTAATAAGGTTGTAAAGGTGGCTAAATCTATAAAGCCTTCTGCAAGAGGAGAGTTGGAGATTACAACAGTAAATTCCGAATTTTTGAATGATGGTGAGCTTAAGGTACAGTTGTTCGGTCGTGGTTTTGCTTGGCTCGATACCGGTACGCATGAGTCTTTGGCTGAGGCCTCTAACTTTGTCGAGGTACTGGAAAAACGGCAGGGTCTTAAGATAGCCTGCTTAGAGGAGATAGCTTTCAATAATGGCTGGATAGATGCGGAGCGTCTTAAAAAGGATGCAGAGCCGATGTTGAAAAATGAGTATGGGAAATACCTTATGGGTTTAATAAAATAGTTATTGATTTATGAAGAAAAGTTCAAAAAAAATAATTTTTGTTTTTCTGACTGCTGTCTCCCTTTTTGGCGCAGTCTGTTTTTCTTTTGCATGGCAGCAGAAAATAGAAGGGAGACCGTATTTTTCATTTGCATATCTTTCGGATACGCATATTTCTGAGGGTGCGAATGCGATTGAGGATTTGCAGGCCTGTGTAAAGGAGATAAATGATAATCCCAATTTGAAATTTGTGATTTTTGCAGGTGATATTACCGATTTCGGTTCGGATAATGAATTGAAACTGGCCAAATCCATTATCGACAATTTGAATAAACCATACTATATAGTTGCCGGCAATCATGATGCAAAGTGGTCAGAAAGTGGGTGTAATACCTTTGCAAAGGTATTCGGTTACGAACATTTTGCTTTTGAGGAGAGTGGCATACAATTTATCGGCACCAATTGCGGCCCCAATATGAGAATGGCACCGGCTCTGCTTCCAAGAGAAAGTATGGTTTGGCTCGATTCTCTTGTTAATGTTATACCTGCAGAGAAACCGGTTATTTTTGTGAATCATTATCCTATGGATACCTCTATGCTTAACTATTTTCAGGTGCTCGATAAATTGAAAAAGATGAATACTCAACTTATTTTGAGCGGTCACTGGCATCAGAATAGGGCTATGGATTATGAGGGAATTCCTGCTGCAATTGGTAGATCCTCTTTAAGAAATGGACAGGAGGGTGCAGGCTATAATATTATTACCATCGATGGTTCAACCGTTACATTTAGAGAGAGAATTGCTCAACAAATCCAGGTAAAAAATGATGAGAAACAGATAGTTAAAGGCAGAACAAAATCTCCGTGGCATACCCTGAGAATGAGCAGAGGGGTTCCTTTTGCAAGTGATGTACAATATCCGCATCCCGATTATTCGGTAAATTCTCGCTATCCGGGTATTAAGGAGCTCTGGAGAGTTGAGGATCGTTCCGATATTGGCAGCGGCGCCGTTATTTCAGGAGAGATAGTTATTTATGCAAACACCTCCGGGATGGTCTATGCGCTTAATGCCGGGACAGGTGCTAAAAAATGGAGTTTCAAGGCCGGGGGAAAGATATTTTCCACTCCTGAAATCTCCGGGAATAGTGTTGTATTCGGCTGCACAGATGGTATTATTTACTCTTTGGAGAAGGGAAGCGGTAAATTACTGTGGAAATTCAAATGTGAAAAGTCGGTACTTGGTTCTCCTGTTATACAGGGAGGTAAGGTCTTTATTGGTGCCTCCGATAATCGTTTTAGAGCTATAGATCTCAAATCAGGTCGGCTCGTGTGGAATTATGATCAGATAAAGGGATTTATTGAGGCTAAACCCTATGTAGATTCCAAACAGGTTGTAATTGGAGATTGGGCCAATACTTTATACTCATTTGATCCCTCCAATGGTAAACTTCAATGGACATGGACAAACAAAGGAAGCAGAATGTTGTCTCCGGCAGCTGTCTGGCCTGTAAAGGCTTACGGTAAGATCTTTTTTGTAACTCCCGAAAGAATTACTTATGCCATAGGAGCTGAAACCGGTTGGCAATTCTGGAAATCCAAAGGCGGACGTGAATCCGTAGGTCTCTCTCCCGATGAGAGACAACTATATGTCAAAACGATGAAAGATACTGTAATTGCCTATAATACACAGCGTAATTTACCGGAAAAGGTTTGGACCTCAAATGTAGGTTTCGGTTATGAAATAGCACCTACTCCTATAACCTCTGTCGGAGGTATTGGAAAGGAGGGAAAAGGCCTTCTTTTTGTCCCTACCGATAAAGGCAATATAATTGCTCTAAACTGTTCCGACGGTTCAATAGCTTGGAGGCACAGAGTCGGTTTTGCTCTTGTAAACTACATTCAGCCTGTTGGTAAGAACAAATTACTTGTTAGTACGATGGACGGGATAGTAGCATTGTTGCAAATATCGCGATAATAAATATGAAAATGAAGAGAGGCCGCAGAGTTAAATCGCTGTGGCCTCTCTTTATTACTGTTTGGTTAGGTATCTTTATTCTCCGCGTGCTTTAAGCAATTTGCGTGCGGAGCGAGAGAGCAAAATTACTCCTCCTGAAATTATTGCGACGTCTTTAATCACAAGTCGTCCTGCTCCTGTCAGTAATGGGAAGCCATATTCACCGCTTCCTAAGTTAGGAACCCAACATTCCGGCGTAGTTACGAGAAAAGAGAGAGTCCCGACAGTCATTATTATTACGAGCAATTCGCCGACCATTCCTGTTTTAGTTGAGAAAAATCCGAGAAAAGTGAGGATTCCGATACTCATTATAAGAAGACCGAGACCTTTTGAGAAGCCGTATGTGTTATTCTCCTCATGCCATTCATTTTTGACGGAATCCGCCTCACCCTCTTTTAGTTTGAACTCTTTATAATCAGGCGCTTTTTCGTTATAGAAGAAACTCATAAAAGGGCTGTTTGCTACAAATGGTACAATGCCTTCGGCCTCGTAGTTCCAGAATTTAAGGCCTCCTATCCATAGGAAGATAATAAGTATGGCTACTCTCATCATTCCGTAGCCTAAATTTTTTGCTGATGCTGCTGTATGCAGAAAGCAGTTGAAAAGAGTGTTGATATTGTCTCTCATTTTGCAGTAATTTTGTTTTAATCTTTAACAAATTTTCTGCAAAGGTGCAGCTTATTGAGTGGATGCGGAATAGCAATTATCCCCTGTCTGTTGGCAATTATTCCCTACTTTGTACTATTAGCCTTTCTGAATTCTGAAATGCTCTCGCCGGTTTGTTTCTTAAAGAAGCGGCTTAATGTTGCAATATCTTCGAATCCAAGTATATCTGCAATCTCTTTTGCACTTTTACCGGTATATAGCAGCAATCTTTTTATTTCAGCCTCAGTTCTCTGATGGATTATCTGAAGAGGGGAGGGTAGGTTGCAATTAGCAAAGATATTAGTAATGGTTTTTGGCGAGCGATTTAGCATAGTGGCATAATCCATTACCTTTTTAGTCTCTTTAAAGTGCATATCTACAAGAACATAGAATTGTCTTGCAATATCGAACATATTCTCATTTTCGGGTGTTATCTCCAGGTAGTTTTTTGCTATTCTGGTACACTTGATAATGAACCTTTTCAGCATTATTCTAAGCATCTCCTCCTGAAGATTATCGGGTGTTGAATATTCCTTCTCCAAATTTCCGAGTATCTCGCCAAGTTCATCCGCTTCTGAACTGCTCAGGTGCATTTTTATTAGGGAACCATTATTCCTGAAAAGTAATCCATTACATGAGACCTCGTTGTCATGTCCGAAAATGCAGTAAAAGTTGCTATTGAAGAGCAGTGCTTTGTATTTTCCTTCAATTTCTTCAAATACAATGTGCTGTAGGGGTGTAAGAGCGATAATATCATTCTCCTTCATTACTGTCTTTATGTGATCTACTATAAGTGTCGCGGTACCTTCCGTTATCCAGATGAATTTATATAGAGAATTATCTTTGAGTAAATTATGGTCTGTATGCAGAGCTGTGCTTAATGCTATGCTCCCTTTCAGAGGTGTTGTATAAAGATCTGTCATAAAGTAGTGTTATTTAGAGGCTATTTCCTTTAGAAGTTTTTCCTTAAGAATTTTCATGCCCTCAGAGCCTTTTTCTAGAATATGGAATGCGGCTACTCCATAGGCATTTACCGGTTTGGGATCTATAATATAAATCTTGCATCCCGGTTTTGTGTAGTTTACGAGTCCGGCTGCAGGGTATACTACAAGGGAGGTTCCTATGACAATTAGTATCTCCGCTGTCTGAACCTCTCTTGCCGCATCGTTCAATTTTGGGACAGCCTCACCGAACCAAACTATAAATGGTCTCAGTTGTGAGCCGTCGGTGGCCTTATCTCCCAATTTTATATCGTGATAGCCTATCTCAATAATTTTGTCTGGGTCATTCTCGCTTCTTGCCTTAATTATCTCACCGTGGAGGTGGATCACCTTTGTACTGCCGGCTCTTTCGTGCAGATTGTCTATGTTTTGAGTAACTACCGAGACATCAAAATCCTGCTCGAGATCTGCTATTATTTTGTGCCCTTCGTTTGGTACAGCCCTCTCTATTTCGTGCCTCCTTGCGTTATAAAAATTGAGCACCAACTCTTTGTTTTTGTACCATCCGTCAATTGAGGCCACCTCCTCTACAGGATAATTTTCCCATAGTCCGTCACTGTCGCGGAAGGTTTTTATTCCGCTCTCTGCGCTGACTCCCGCTCCGCTAAGTACAACTATTTTTTTCATACTATTATATATAATTCTGAAGACAAAATTTAAATGTTCAATATACTTTGTTTGGTAAAGAAGTAATTTCTGAGCCAATATTCAAGCAGAGGGTCTATAAAGACTCCCTCTTTGTTGCTATTAAAGGTTATTATCTCCTTCTTTACGAGTGCGTCTCTTACTCTGTTCACGTTGGCAGAGGAGTTAAGCTTATATTTTTCAAGAATATCCGCGCTGCTGAATTTGGTAACACCATCCATTATTGCCTGAGTGAAACGGAGTTGATGTCTGCTCAACCCGCTTATCAGATAGTGATACCTGAATTCATGAATATTTATAAGAGATTTTATCCCCTCGTTAATTATATTTTCATTTACATAACCGAGAGTCATGTCGTAACAGAGCGAGGAGAGATGTTGCGCGTACCAAGGGTTTCTGCCCACTTTTCTGTACATATTTGAGGCGAGATCGGGCTGTATTACCTTCCCGCTCTTTAAAAAGCATTTGGAGATATAGTCGGCAAAGAGATTATCGTCTATAAATGGAACTTCGAACTCCTCCGCAAAGCCGTAATAATGCTTGTATACATGGAAGATATTTTTCATAGCATTAGTATACTCCCCTGTAATTATATAATTTACGTTAGACTGTTTTGACCATGAATTTTCAGTTACCTTAAAGAAATGAGGTGCCTCTTCTAAAAGCAACATATCCTGAAAGTTCCTTATATAAATTATAACATGTCGACCGCTCTCTACAGCAAATTTTTGCGGCAGGTTCAGTAACTCTTCAATTTGAATACTGTTAAGAAGCTCTTTAGTCTTATAAGTGAATCTGATGGTCCCGTTATCAGTTGTCTCTATCTCGTACGGAGCGGAGGGAATAAAATTTTCCTTGAGTTTTCCCCAATCCAAATTGTTTTTTGCCAGTTGTCTGAAGATAAGGTTTGCAAATCTAAGAAGAAAGGCCTCCACACATCTAATATTAAATAGATCGAGTTCAATAAGTGTGAAGTTGTACTGTTCATTAACAAGTTTGGTAATAGTATTGTTAATAATGGAGCGTTTCCCAATTTTTGGTGCTCCGTAACAGAGAATATTCTTTTTAGCTTTTAAAAGGGAGGCAAGAGTATTCACCTCTTTGGATCTTCCAATAAAGTTGAGCTCTTTTACAGGGTGTGTGTATTCAAATGGTGATTCCATAATCTTTTAGGTTAGTGGTGAGTTAATAAAAAATTATAAGATGGTAGTTGTGCCTTGTTAATAACATCAAAGTTACAAAAATAAATCAATAATTTTTTGCAGTATGGGATAAAAAGATTAATTTTGTAGTCCAAAAAATGAATGAAAAGCAGTTAAGCTTTTGAATAAGAGTTAATTACATAATTAACCGCTTACTGCTAAAACCGTTAAACAACAGTTTATGTATGCAATTGTAGATATTGCCGGACAACAATTTAAAGTAGAGAAAGGCAATAAGATTTATGTTCACCGTCTGAAAGATGAGGTGGGTTCATCCGTCTCTTTTGAGAAGGTACTGCTTACAGATAACGATGGCGCTGTTAAAGTAGGTGCCCCTTATATTCAGGGTGCTGCTGTAAAGGCCAAAGTTCTTGAGCATCTCAAAGGAAATAAAGTTATAGTTTTCAAGAAGATCAAACATAAAGGCTTTGACAAGAAGAATGGTCATCGCCAGTGCTTGACACAAATTGAGATTGAATCGATTGCTTAATTTAAAAATTATAAGTTATGGCTCATAAGAAAGGTGTAGGTAGTTCAAAGAACGGCCGCGAATCACACAGTAAAAGATTAGGCGTTAAAATTTTTGGCGGGCAAGTTGCCAAAGCCGGCAACATTATAGTTCGTCAGAGGGGTACTGTTCACAATCCTGGTCTGAATGTAGGCCTTGGAAAGGATCATACTTTATTTGCATTGGTAGATGGGACTATCCAATTTACTAAAAAGGCAGAGGGAAAATCGTATGTATCGGTAATTCCTTTCAATAATTAGGAAGGCCGGTAAATTTATTTTAATATTAAAGGGGCTGGCTGATTTATTTTGGCTGTCCCCTTTTTATTTATATAAGTAACATTAAAACAATAATATATGTTAACGCTCAAGTTATTAAGAGAACAGCCTCAGTTCGTTATAGAGAGGCTTGCAGTAAAGCATTTTGATGCAACGCAGACAGTTGAAAAAATTCTCAAAGCCGATGAGTGCAGGCGTGCTAATCAGACCGAGATGGATTCTATTTTGGCTGAGCAGAATAAAAAAGCCAAAGAGATAGGCGTAATGATGCGTGAGGGAAAAAAGGAAGAGGCTGAAAATTTAAAAAAAGAGGTTGCCTCTCTTAAGGCAAAATCGAGTGAGCTTGAGTCGCTGATGGAGAGTTATCAGCAACAGATGCATGAGTTGCTTGTGTTGCTTCCTAATGTTCCATGCAAGGAGGTTCCGCTTGGTAAAAATTCCGATGATAATGTGGTTGTAAGAGAGGGTGGGGTAAAACCTGCGCTTCCTAAGGGGGCCAAACCGCATTGGGAGATTGCTAAGAGTTTGGATATTATAGATTTTGATCTTGGCGTTAAGATTACCGGTGCAGGATTTCCTGTATATAAGGGTAAGGGAGCCAAGATCCAGAGAGCTCTTATCTCCTTTTTCCTCGATAAAAATATTGCTGCCGGTTATACCGAATATCAGCCGCCATTGGTGGTAAACGAGACATCGGCTTATGCTACAGGTCAATTACCTGATAAAGGCGAGCAGATGTATCATATAAATCTCGATAATTTCTATATGATTCCGACAGCTGAGGTTCCGGTAACCAATCTATATCGGGATACTATTCTTAACAAGCAGGATTTTCCTGTAAAGATGACTGCTTATACTCAATGTTTTAGGAGAGAAGCAGGTTCTTATGGAAAGGATGTAAGAGGCTTGAATCGTCTTCATCAGTTTGATAAGGTTGAGATAGTTCAACTTTCATTACCGGAGAATTCGTATGATGCCCTTGCTGGTATGGTTAAGCATGTTGAGACCATTGTTCAGGCACTGGAACTTCCGTACAGAATTTTAAGACTATGCGGCGGAGATCTTAGCTTCACCTCTGCTATTACCTATGATTTTGAGGTCTATTCGGCTGCTCAGCAGCGTTGGCTTGAGGTAAGTTCTGTCTCAAATTTTGAATCATATCAGGCGAACCGTCTCAAATTAAGGTATAAAGACGACGAGGGAAAGATTCAGTTGGCTCACACTCTTAATGGCAGCTCATTAGCTTTACCTCGTATACTTGCTGCTCTAATAGAGAATAATCAAGACGAGCAGGGCCATGTCAGGATTCCTAAGGCTTTGCAACAGTATACTGGATTTGCATTCATTTAATCTCTGTAGAACTTCATTTGGAGATGATAAAAAATGAAGAGAAAATAATATTGGGGATCGACCCGGGGACAAGAATCCTCGGGTTCGGTCTTATTTTGGTCTCCGGGAAGAGCGTTAAGTACCTCGATATGGGGGTAATCAACCTCAAAAAAGAGACGGACCATTTTAAAAAACTTAAGATTATCTCCTCAGAAGTGACAAAAATTATAGAGCATTTTATGCCCGATGAATTGGCTGTTGAGGCTCCCTTTTACGGGAAGAATCCGCAGGTAATGTTGAAATTGGGAAGAGCTCAGGGTGCCGCCATAGCCTCCGCACTCTTAAAGGAGATCCCCATATTCGAATATGCCCCGAGGAGTGTAAAACTAAAAATTACAGGTAAAGGTGCCGCCTCAAAGGAGCAGGTTGCGATGATGGTTATGAGTATGCTTAAAATAGATATTCATCCTGAATTTACAGATGCTACAGATGCTTTGGCTATAGCTATGTGCCATTATCTTCATGGATCGGTTCCTGCATTGACTACAAAAGGCAACTCTTCGTGGGATGCCTTTATAAAAAACAATCCATCGAGAATCAAAAAATAGCTTTTCAATTTAACTTTTTTACTTTTATTGAGTCAAATTATCGTTTTAAATTAAGTATAACGATAAAACACTTATTATGTCTAAATGGTTTCGAGGTACAATAGTACTTCTGTTTTTCTCTCTTTTTGCTGCGGATTCAATATTTGCAGATAACATCCCACAGCCTCAGGTCGGCACACAGGCTAAAGGCAATTATTTCAGGACTGTGATAATTGATACTCTTTCAAAGCAGCCACTTGAGTTCGCTACACTTTCGGCTACTTATCAAGGAGAGGCAAAACCCTCTAAATATGCCTTGTCGGATGTGAAAGGTGTCGTAGTATTACAAGGCCTTAAACCGGGCAAGTATACCATAAAGTTTGAGTATATGGGATACAAATCTAAAACTTTTCACTATGAGATAAAGAGGGGTGCAAATGAGATGGAACGTCTGTTGGTCAAGGAGGATGTGAATATGCTTAATGCAGTGGTTGTTTCTGATGTGGGAAATCAGATGCAGGTAAAAAAAGATACTATAGAGTATAATGCTGCTTCCTTTAAAATTAATGATTCCGATATGCTTGAGGAGTTATTGAAGAAATTACCTGGAGTAGAAATTGCATCGGATGGAACTATCACAGCTAATGGTAAGACTATTAATAAGATAATGATAGACGGGAAGACTTTTTTTCTTGATGACCCGCAGCTTGCAACAAAAAATCTTCCTGCTAAAATAGTTAATAAGGTAAGGGTGGTTGAGCGTAAATCAGATCAGGCTCAATTTACAGGTATAGATGATGGCGAGGAGGAGACAGTTATTGATCTCAATATAAAGAAGGGAATGATGGATGGGTGGTTTGGCAACTTCTCTGCCGGGTATGGTTCAAAGGAGAGATATGAGGCTGCAGGTATGTTCGGTAAGTTTACTCAAAAGACTCAGATAAGTTTTATAGGGAACGGGAATAATACCAATAACAGAGGTTTTAATGATCTTGCTGCCTCAATGATGGGCAGTATGCGTGGTGGCGGAAGAGGAGTAGGTGGATTCAACTTCTCGGGCAATGGTATTACCTCTTCTTGGATGGGTGGAGTAAACGCGAATACAGAGGTGTTAAGCGGGGCTATGAAGTTATCGGGGAACTACCTCTATTCCGGTTCAGATAAAGATATTAAAGAGCGAAGCAACAAGGAGACTTTCCTCTCTAACGGAAAATCTCTTTTCAATAACGCCGAAGGCTTTGACAAGACTAGGACAGATGGGCATAGAATTGGAGCCGAGATGGATTATAAAATATCGGATAATACCTCATTACTTTTCAAACCTCGATTCAATTTGGGAAGCGGCAGTTTTAATTCGGAAAATCTCTTTTCAACCTTGACAGGGGCGGATTCTACAAACCGTGGCTACAGCCGTTCTTATGGCGACAACGATTCGAAGGAGATGAGCGGGAGCTTTCTGTTAAGACAGAAACTCGGCAAACCGGGAAGAACAATGTCGTTGAATTTGACCTACAGTTATTCGGATAATAATATAACGGGATACAACTACTCCAATACTCACTATTTCGTGAATGATTCTAACTCAATAATAGATCAGAAATACAAAGCCGATAACAATAGCTATGGATTGGGTGCGAGGTTGTCATATACTGAGCCGTTGGGTAATAATTTTTATATTGAGGGAGAATACGGATATAATTATAAGCAGAGTAAATCCGACAAGGATACTTACAATAAGGATGAGAGTGGATATTATTCAATATTGGATGAAGATTACACCAGCCATTATAAGAATACCTTTATAACCCAGAGGGCGGATTTGAGTTTCATGAAGCAGGAGGAGAAGTACAATATTACGATAGGTGGTAGTTTACAGCCGAGTTCTACAAAAAGTACCGGAAGGGGTAGGGATACTACCTACACTGTTTTAAATTTTGCTCCGTCGGCGAGGTTTGATTACAAATTTTCGGATAGTAAATTTTTGAGGATACGATACAGAGGGCGTACCTCTCAACCCTCAATTAACCAGCTGTTACCTATTCCGGATAATTCCAATCCGTTGAATATCACAATTGGTAATCCTGATCTTAATCCGGAGTTCTCGCATAATCTTAATGTAGAGTACAGAACCAATAATCCTAAAAATATGAGTTGGTTTGGTACTAACATAAGTGCTTCATACACAACTGATAAAATAGTCTCCAAAATGTGGTACGACGATAACGGAGTACGTTATACGCAGCCCTATAACGACAATACCGGTATCTACTCCACAAATGCAACAATAATGTTTAATTCAAGAATCGCTAAATCGGATTTTAGCGTCTTTACCTTTACGAGGGCCGGTTTTAATAATAGTGTGAGTTATGTAAACAGTGCAAATGATTACGTGAAGAATATTACAAGAAATTTGAGCCTTACGGAGAATTTGCGTATTACTTTCAGAAATAACTATTTTGAGGTAACGGCCGGTGGAAGAGCTACATATAGCAATGCGTGGTATAGCGTTAAGGGAAATAGTAAGGCTGCTACATGGGCTAATGCTATTACAGGCTCATTTAATATTAACGTACCGGGCGGATTTAATGTAACATCTGATATAAGTCATAACTTTTATTTTGGTTATGGTGATGGTTATGGCGATTCAAAAACAATATGGAATGCGGAGATATCTAAGACACTCTTCAAGAGCGCAGCAACATTGAAGGTTAAAATTTATGATATATTAAAGGAGGCGAGAAGTATCTATAGGACAACGACAGATAACTATATTCAGGATGTTGAAAATAATACATTGGGACAATATGTAATGGTTTCATTAGTATACAGGTTCGGCAAATTCAATGCAGGCAGTATGCGTCGCGGACCGGGTGGTCATGGCGGCGGTCCAGGTGGTAGAAGGTAGATTGGGTGAAGGATGGTTAATGAAAATTTTGCGTTAAAGAGTTGATTGGGAGTTGCGTTTACGCCATTTTTCAATCAGCTCTTTAAAATCTTGGGGAAGTTCACTCTCAATAAAAAGATGTTTGCCGGTAACCGGATGATCGAAGCCGAGAGTTTTTGCATGCAGGGCATGTCTTGGCATCACTTCAAAACAATTATCTATAAATTGTTTATATTTTGTGTAGAGGGTTCCTTTTAAAATTCTATCCCCACCATAACGATCATCGTTGAAGAGAGGATGTCCAATGTAATTCATGTGCACTCTTATCTGGTGAGTTCGTCCCGTTTCTAATTTACATTCTACCAATGTTACATAACCGAATCTTTCTATCACTTTGTAATGTGTTACAGCATGTTTTCCACATGAATTATCGGGAAATACCCTATAGCGGAGACGGTCGTTAGGGTCTCTACCTATATTTCCATCAATTGTGCCCGACTCCTTCTCCATATTTCCCCAAACCATTGCCACATATTTGCGCTCAATTGTGTGTTCAAAAAATTGTTTGGCAAGATTCATCTGAGCCTCTTCCGTTTTTGCCACTACGAGCAATCCTGATGTGTTCATATCTATTCGATGAACAAGAATGCCCATTCTTTCTGCCTCTTCTCCTTTGTTGAATTTGCAGCCCTCCTGTGCTATAGCTCCGAAACTTTGTTTCATTGGGCGTGAACCTAAATTCAGATAGTAAGCGAGAGCATTTATCAGGGTACCTGAAAAATGGCCGTGTCCTGGATGCACTACGAGCCCGGCCGGCTTATTAATTACAAGAAGATAAGGATCTTCGTAGACTATGTTTAATGGAATATTTTCCGGGATTATCTCCGAAATATGACGTTTATATGGAAAGGCAATGGAGAGAATATCGGATGGCTTAACTTTATAGTTGGCCTTAATTACCTTGCCGTTGGCCATTACGTAACCGGCATCTATTGCCATTTGAATCCTGTTGCGCGATACCTTCTCCATGTGCTCCGTAATGTATTTATCGGCGCGCATCATGGATTGCCCCTTATCTACTATAAACCTATAATGTTCAAATAGTTCTGAATTATTGTCACTCTCTGATTCCTCCTCTTGAGCAAGATTGTCATCGTCTGATAGAATCGGGAGTTCATCTTCTACCTTATCTACAATATTTCCCTTCCGTTTCATTCAATTCTTACTATAAAAAGTTTTTAATATTAGCCTTCCTGCTCTTTTGTGCCGGAGTTAGTAAATTGAGTATCAATTTACTGTCTGATTATTTTGTCTCGTTAACCTTTTTCAGATAGACCGTAACAGGTGTTCCTAAAGAGACCGTTGTATTTGAGGGTTCGGGCTCCTGTCTGTATACGACCGCATTTAGCGAATCAATATAGTTTCTTACATTTCTATCGAATACAGCTCTTCCAAGATTAAGCGAGTTATCTACCAGCACATCCTTAATAAGGGAGTATTGTAATTGTATTAGATTTGGAACATAGGTGGTATTATCGCTCTCCGATAGACCCAGCTTAAGATCTATTTCACTTTCACCCTCAATTTTTCTCCCCGGTGAGATTATGTTGCCTTTGTATAATTGTTCAAGAACATTGTTTGATGCAATATCGGTTACGTAGATAAGTTTACCTACCTTAAGAGAATTTGAAGAGAGAACAGAATGGGCTTGTCTTAGGAAAAAGCCGACTACAGAGGGCATATTTATCATTTTTGGTCTCTTAGAGTTGATTGAAAGAAGTATACGCCTATTTTTCTTTACTTTACTTCCCGGATAAGGGTTCTGCCTGAATACCATTCCCGGTTTCATTTGAGGTAGATAGATGGAATCAACAACCTCCAGCCTGAGTTGCATCTTATCTGCAATATCAAGCGCCTCATTTATATTTTTATTAGTGAAGTCCGGTACAGCCAACTCTTTATTATGTCTTGTTATTAAACCAAGCATGGAGAAGAAGATGACAAGTATAATAAGAAGTGTGGAGCAAGCGCAGATTATATTTTTGATTATCCAGTGCTTGTACCACTTGTCACCCGACTTTTGGAGCCAGTCCGTAAAATGACTGAATATACCGGCTCCGTTGCTTTTTTTTGTTGCACTCATTTGAAATTATTATTGAGATTGATACGGAACTTGCCCGTTCTAACGTGCGCAAAGATAGTAAATAATAACAAAAAAGAGCGGCCTGCCGGTCACTCTTTTTTATTTTAACTGTCATCTCTCTACTCTTTCTCCCTTATCGGGAGATTATAGATAACCGTAAATTAAAATTGTTCCTCTGAAGAAACAGTAAGTTTCTTGCGTCCTCTTCTGCGACGAGCTGCCAATACGCGGCGGCCGTTAGGAGTAGACATACGCTGGCGAAATCCGTGTTTGTTACGGCGCTTGCGTTGCGATGGTTGGAATGTGCGTTTCATATTTAGATATTTTTATATATTTCTTTTGGGGTTGCAAAGATAATGTTTTTGTTTTAATGTACAAAATCTTATAAAAATTTAATCCTTAATTACAGAGCTGTACATTATCTGATGCTTGCAGGTTACTCAATATAAATAGGGTTGAACTCTTTATACCTCTTTTTATCCTCTTCAGATGGCTCAAGAAGGAATATAGAGCTGAATGACTCTGTTTTATATGAGGCGGTAAATTGTCCGGTCTCTTCAATTGTCAGATTATCGGGCAAGAAGGAGCAATTTGAGGCTATATCAAACGCATCTCCTTGCTTTTCAAAGGCATAAACCCGTATTTTCTTGTGAACAAGTGCAAATAGATGGGCAAATTCTCCGGTACCATTATTTATTACCGCGACATTCCCTTCGCCGTTAAAATTATCTATCCATTCGGAGAAATAGTTAAATCTCTTTACTCTTTTTTCTACTCTCCTCTCTATATCATATCCCTTATATAAATAGCTGTATCTTATATAGTCCGAATAATAACCGGCATTTCTCCTCTTTGATGCAATTGCCTCCGCACCTCTATCATAAAAGTTGTTGAGACTTTCTGTAATCTCATCCATTGTGCAGCGATGGTCTTTATCCTTATTAAAGTATCCGTCTGATTTGGAGTATCTCTCTATAGAGCCTTCTGTATGTGATATTTCTCTCTTTGACTCCTCTGCAACAGGTTCCTCTGTTTTAACTCTTGGCAGTTCATTAATTGCAGAAGGGGAGAGGAGTGCCGCCGATTCAATTATAATTTCTCCTTTACATAGAGGAGTAGAACCATGTGGCATTATCATCTCCGAACCGCTGATAAAGAGTGGAAGGAGAGTTTTGCCGGAATAAATCTCCCGCTTAATGCTATCGAATGAGCCCGGAAAATAGAGATAATAGCCCTGCCTGATCTTCTCGGCAATAGCTCTTTCATCTGAAGCCTCGTGAGATCCAGATTTAATGACCAGCACTCTGGGAGAATAAAGTTTAAGACAAAAGAGATCTATTTTATTATAACATTTACAGAGTATTATGGCCCCTTCGCCCTTGCTGTGATTAGAGCTGGAGGAGAGTTTCTTCCTAAAACTAATCCCCGGCACTATTTTGCCCTTCTCTCCTAATAGTCCAATAACAATGCGAGGGGCTATTTTTTGTAAACAAATCAGAGTACCGAACAGGCCGGAACGAATAAGGCCTCCGATTGTAATGGGAATCTCTCGGTAACCGCTTCTGTTTTTTGTAAGCCAGTTGAAAACCATAGGGGGCAATAGATAGGCCATAAAGACTACGGAGAACATACCCACTATTGTAATTTCGGCCAGAGACCTTAATGCAGGATGCTTGGCAATAATTAGTGAGCCTATTCCGACGAACATAATTATTGCGGAGAGAATTATACTGTTTTTATAGGAGGCGAGCATCTTTTTCCTGTAGGCGTACTCGTATATAAGACCCTCGGTCATAAAGATTGTGTAGTCGTCTCCCTGTCCGAATATAAATGTTGCAAGTATTACATTCACTATATTGAACTGCATTCCCGCAATCTGCATTATTCCGAGAATCCATATCCAGCTTACCGCCATAGGTAGAAAGGAGAGTATGCTGAGTTCAAGCCGCCCGAACGAGAGCCATAAGAAAATAAAGACAATAAGACTGCAGGCCCATCCTATATAGTTGAAATTATTTGAGAGTGAATTTGATATAGCGCTGTTCATACCTGAGATATCAAAGCAGAACGCCTCTTTTGTATTGCTCTTTATGTAATTTTCAGCCTCTTCTACCTTACTCTTCTCTGTAATCAACATATCTACAATAGAATATGAAAGGGAGTCTTGTCTTATATAGTTGGCGAATAATAATCCCGACAGTGGTGAAAAGTGTTTTAACTCTTGAGTAAGGTATTTTTTTGCTATTATAGAATCGAATTGTGAAAAGGCTCCGGGTTGAAAGCCGCAAGTAATGCTCTCCTTTTTTATTGAGGCCCCTATGCTCTCTATACGGCTCTCCCAAAAGGTATTCCATCTCTCTAATCTACGTTGCTGTTCCTCAGAAGAGGGGAGGAAACGGCCTATTCCTTTATGCTCTTTTATTATACCTTGAGAGATCATTTTATTCAGAAGAGATTTGGAGGCCTCGCTCTTTTTTAGTGCTGCTTCAAGCGTTTTTTCCTCTGAAACGCAGTAGATTGTTGTGGTACTGTCTGTCCCCAGCATCTTTTGAAACTCCTTTAAATCCTCTTTTTGTTGAGTTGTCATGTAGTTTATATTCTGCATGTTGGAGTCGAAAGAGGTATAAAAGCTGAAATAGGTGAATATTCCGGTAAGAACTATTACCGGGAAAATAATCCATCTGCGGCTCTCAAATGAGAAGGAGGAGAGTTTGCTGAAAACAAGGCGTTCGTTTATTATATGAGGCTTACTTTTGAAGAATTGTGGAAGAAAGAGTATTACAAAGATGATTGTGCCAACAAGCATTAATGAACTGAATATTCCAAGATCGCGCAGTGCCGGCGAATCGAGTGGAACAAGGCACAGAAAGGCCCCTACTGTAGTAATATTTCCAATAAGAAGGGGTTTAACAATCTCCTTCAGTGCCTTTCTTACATCGGGGTTATGCTTCAGGTGAGCGGTGAAGTGTAGAGGATAATTTACTGCTATTCCAATAATTACGGAGGCAATACCCAACACTATTATAGAGACTTTATCGTGTATTGTGGCAATCAGCCCCATTGCGAATATCCAGCCGAATAGTATAGAGAAGAGAATAAGTACCAGATTTTTAATATTTCTGAATGAATAGAGCAGAAGAGATAGAATGAGTATTCCTGCAATACTTACCGCCAGAATGCTATCTTTTTTTATTTGAGATGCGTTTGTAACCGCAATGGCCGGAGCTCCAAGAATTTCGGCTTTAACTCCCTTCATGCTGCTCTCTATTGTCGCGGTACTCTTCTCAAGAGCATCAATTAATTTTGTATTGTTTTTGGTTTCACTTGCGCCGAAAGGTGAACTTACAATGGCAATACATTTTTTTAGGTCAGGGGTAAATATATAGTTATTATAGAGCTCGTACTGTATATTTTTACCATAGCTTTGCAATTCGTTGAGAATTGGAGAAAAAAGATTCAGCGGATCTTTCTGGATATTTGCCGAGATTATGCTTCCTGTCGGCAGCATAAGCATTTGTTTGTCCTCCTGCAATCGTTCGCCAATCCTTTCCGGTTGGGCGAGAGAATCCATTCTTTTATAATCCGCCTCTGTAAGGAAATAGGGGATATTGCTATAAATAAAATCTGTGAGGGAGATAAAGTTGCTGAAGTCGACCTGCCATGTTATCTCCTTTATATACTGCGATATCTCCTTCTCCGAACTTATCTCTACGAATTTATCTACTGCCTCTGTAAGTTGATCCTGGTCTATAACTGAGGTATCTTTCAGCTTGAAAATCACGAATATCTTATTTGAGGAGGAGATATCCTGATATATACTGAGAGCTTTTTGGTGCATAGAGTCGAACGGGAGAAAATCAGAAATCTCCTCTTTGTACTTTAGCGAAAGTGTTTGAAATACAAGCACTGCCGTAAGTAAAATCAGACCAATAAAACAGGAGACTCTTTTCGTTCTGAAATAATCGTATATTTTCAAGAAAAAACCTGTCATCTTTTTGGATTTATGTTGTTTATCGGATTGGCGTAGATTCCAAGGAAAATATCTTTTAGGAGGTCATTATCTTCTATCTCTATTCCGAATTTACTGAAACCCTTCATGTAATTTATAAACTGCTCTTTTTGTTCTATTGTATATTTATTACTATACCTTTCCAGACCATATCGGAGATCGTGTGCAATGAAATTATTGGGATTCAGCCGGTAGTGCTCATATATTCTGTTGTCTATCAAAGTGGCAATATTCTTATGGTACTCATTGTTCGTACAGTTATAATACTGCATTAGATCTTCATGTGTGATTTTAGGACATAGCGCAATATGGACATGGCCTTTCGACTGTATTATACCTGTAATAATACTGTTTAGGTCCTCCCCGGGCTTTTTAATATATTTTATATTGCGCGATTCATAGAGCTCCAAAGCCTTTAGAATATCGCACGGTTCCCACTCGTATGAGATTGATACAGGTACAATATTTAACTCCTCCAGTGCCTTTATCTTGTCTTTCTGATTGCTCATGCAGAACATTTTAATTATACCCTGGTCGGTAGTGTCGTTGCCGTCCTTGGTTCTGCCGTTGCGTTGAGCTATCCAGACAGATTGTCTCTTCTCTGTAATTACATATCTCAGGTACTCCGACATGTGCATTGCGCTTTTGTAGAAATCCTTCATATTTCCGCCCCTCTCAATCCTGAACATCTTATTGGCCTTACCAATATCAATAATGAGGTCGGTGCTCATGAGATTGGCTCCGAATGTGATCTCTGTGGTATCGTATCCGTTTTGATAGAGTATATATTGCAAAAGGCAGGAATCCAGCATAATATCTCTGTGGTTTGAGACAAAGAGAGAGCATTCCTCTTTTTTTAATTGATCCACACCTTCATATGTAAAGCCGGAGATGCTCTTGGCTATTATCTGTTCTGATACTGATTTCATAACTATGAGCTGAAAATCAGCTATAGTCTTAAAAGTTTTAAGGAGACTGCGTATTTTATCAACATTCTCTCCCGGGTAAACATAGGAGGCGAGAAGCGGAAATAATTTATTATCAGCGATTCTTTTCATCGCTTCCGGAATCTCATGGTCGTAATATGGCCTAATGTCGTCAAATTTTGTCTCTATCATAGTTTTAAGTTTATCTATTGTCAATAAATTTTATGGGTTTTCTACTTTTTGCGGGGAAATTAATCTTTCTTATCTCATCAACCTCTTTTATCTCTATTGCTGGCGCAACCCTTATTCGAGAACGAAACCTGTCTTTCAGATCCTTTATAATGTCGAAATCCTGCTTACATTTTAAACCTATTTTAACCGTAACAACATCTGTACCCGATTCAGAACTATGCACCTCAATTACGTAATTCTCTATATAATCTGTATTGTCAAGAACATCGTTTACTGCAGGTGGATAGAGCGTAGTACCCTTGAATTTGATCATATTGTTTTTTCTGCCTATGAGCGGTGTCAACCTATAAGAGTTTCTTCCGCACTTGCATTTATCGATGCATTTTGCGGCAATATCCCCGGTTCTGAATCTTAGGAGCGGCATTCCTTCAACGCCTAAGGTAGTAATAACAATCTCGCCAAGTTGTCCGTCCGGAACAGGTAGGTCATCTTCGCCAATTATCTCTACAATTATCAGTTCTGGGTGAACATGGCCTCCGCATCCGTATTTACACTCAGAGAAGGTGGCTCCCATCTCAGTGGAGGAGTAGGTTGCAAAGAGATCTACATCCCATTTCTCCTTAATGTGTCTTCCGAGAAGATTTAGTTTGAAATCCTGCTCTCTAAGCCCTTCACCTATTCCTATTATTCTCTTTATGCTGCTGTTTTTATAATCAATATCGTGTTCCTCTGCGTATTGAATCAGGTGGAGTATAAAGGAGGGAACGCACATTATAGTGTCGGGCCTAATTCTCTTAATTGTATCCCATTGCAGCTCAGGAATACCATTGCCTACCCTTATAACGCTTGCTCCGAGCCTTCTCAAACCGAGAAAGTAGGCGAGTCCTGCCATGAATCGCTTGTCGAGAGTTGTCATAAGTTGTACAATATCTCCTCTTTTTAATCCGGCACATGAAAAGGATTTCATCTCGTTGTAGGCGAGCCTCTCCAGATCCTTATCAGTGCAGCCGAATGTTACTGGATCGCCCAAAGTACCGGAGGTGGTGATATAATCAATCACCTTCTCTTTAGGGCAGCACAAAAATTCATCGTTGAAGAGTTGTAGATCTTTCTTTTCTGTAAAAGGAATCTTGACAAGGTCTTCTATATGAGTAATTTTGTTGCAGTCTATTTCGTACTTCTCAAACATTCTCCTATAATAAACAGAATGTTTATCCAGATATAATAGTGCATCATGAAGGAGTTTCTCCTGATATGCCTTTATCTCTTCTGTTGAATTAAATTCAATATCTGATTCTTTCATATTAAAATAGCGATTTTATCCATTTTAAAAATTCCTCTTTCCAACCGATGGCCTCCGATGAGGTTCTTGATGCAGTTATTCCGAAACCATGTCCTCCCTTTTCGTAAAGAATATACTTGTGGCTCACGTTATTGGCAGCGAGTGCAGAATCAAGAAGGATTGAATTCTGGTATTTAACAGTCGGATCATCTTTGCAATTTACTAAAAATACCGGAGGTGTATCGCTCGTTATATGATTTTCAATTGAAAGAGAATCCTGCATAGTTTTGTCCATGTATTTTGATTCGCCAAGTAATCCTCTCTGTGAGCGTCTGTGGGCGTATCTTTTGTCTCTAAATGTAACTACAGGATATATAGGGACAATAAAATTCGGTTTAAGGGAGACAGTTGGAGTTATCTTGTATGGAGACAAAAAATTCGTGGATGAAAAAAGAGCCGATGTCATAGCAAGATGTCCGCCAGCTGAAAATCCCATTACGCCGATCTTGTTTATATCTATATTGTAGTTCACTGCATTTTCTCTGAGCAGCTGAATGGAGCGTTGCAGGTCTTGCAGCATTACCGGATGCATATTACCTACCATATTGCTTCTGTACCTAAAAATAAAGGCCATCTCTCCTGCTGTTCTGTATCTTAAGACGAATGCAGAGATACCGTTGGATTGAAGCCACGTGGCTACATCATCTCCCTCAATTTTATCTCCAAGCCAATAGTAACTTCCTCCCGGACATACAATTACAGCAATACCGCTTTGCGGTTCCATTGCCCGGTAAGCCTTTAATGTTACGTGGGCAGATTCGTTGGGAGTTCCTTTCCATATATTTATAACCTCTTGTGCTTTAATATCATGTGCGCATATGATTTCAATTACGACCATTGTCGTAATTAGAACGAATTTGGTTTTAAGTAAAGTGAAAATAAACATATATAGAGACGTTATTTAAGCAATGTTAATATCTCCTCCCTCGACAATTGCCTATATTTTTTTGATTGAGAGGCATTAAAATCTACTTCAAAATACTCTTCATCATAAAAGGAGAGTTTGGAGTTTGTGTTGGGATTGCACTCAATGTAGCTTATTTTATTTAGTGCAAGCCCCTTTTCTTTACAGATTTGCTCCGCAAGAGAGATTCCTGCATAGGTTACTGAGCTGCCGGGATTCTCTTGGTATAATTCGGTTACAATCACAAATGTTTTATCGCCTTTTGTACGTATCTTTAACCCGCAGGCGGAGGGCATATCCCATTCTCCTTTGAATGGGAATATCTCATCATAATAGTCCTGTGATACTTTCATATTTAAAAAATCATCATCAATTTAATATCGATAGTTTTACTTAGTTTTAATATTTCTGCTGATCTCCTTGCCGAAAGATTTGTTGGCGAGTCGGCGATCGCGCGGGCGATAGGTACCCTCCTCCATCTCTCTCAATGTTACATTACAGAATAGTCTGAACATCTTCTGTTCCTGGCTTTCGCTTGCATAAAAGTTCTTCCACGCGTAGTCGTATAGCTCCTGCAGTCTCTCAGGAGAGAAGTTTTTTGGTTGAAATACAACCTGCCCGGCATTGTAGTGATTCCAATCAAAATCGAAGATTCTACCCTGGCGGTAGAGATCGTCATATCCTTTTGTGTGAGGAAAGGGGGTCATTACTGTAAATTCAGCCAAATCGAGGTCTATTTCACCTAAAAAATCTATAAGTCGTTTAATATCGTCTTCGGTCTGATTGTCGAGTCCGAGAAGTATGGTTCCTTCCACTCCGATTCCGTAGTCGTGATAACGTTTTACTCTCTCTTTAATGTAATCGGAGGTATCGTATACAGCTTGATAGACATACCATGCTCCTGCCTTTGCAGCAAGGTCGAGTACCTCTGGATCATCCTCAATTGTGTGGCTTATCCATTTCTTTTTCAGTGGAGCAATGGCTTTAAAAAGTTCTATTTCCCACTTTTTGTCCTGGGCAAGCGAGTTGTCAACTATGAATAACCTGTTATTCTCTATGCCGGCCATATCCTCAACAACTTTATCAATCGGTCTCGGACGGAAGATTCTTCCTCCAAGGTAGGAGACAGCGCACGGATAACAACTGAAACGGCATCCGCGGCTTGCATGGAAAAGGTCTACCATCTGAACGCCCTTGTGATTATAGAGTTCTCTCTTGTATAGATCTCTGCGGCAAGGACCTACGAGTTCAATCGGAGGCTGTTGCCCCATGTAGTTATAGATTTGTTTCAGTGAACCGTTTTTCCAATCTTGAATTACCTGCTCCATTCTTCCCTCTGATTCACCTAAGAATACGCTCTCTACATGTTTTATCATCTCCTCGGCGTGGAGCATTGTAGAGATTCCGCCGGCCATGACTGTTTTTCCCCGTTTGTGAAACTCCTCTGCAATTTGCCATCCGCGTTTAACTTGAGTACTAAGCATCATGGAAAGCGCCACGAGATCGCATTCTTCGTTAAAGTCTATCTCCTCTACATTTTCGTCTGTAAAAGATATTTTTACGTATTCAGGGAGTGTAGCTGCAAAGGCTACAGGTCCGTGAGGAGGTAGATTAAATGTTGTTTGTCCCCTTAATTTTTGCCATTTGGGGTAAATGAGTTTTAGCCTAATTGTCTCCATAGAGTTGGTTGTATTTTTTGTTTATTTTATAAATTATTGAATTGGTTCCAATGATTGCTTCAGCTGTATTTATTGCTGTCAAAGGAACTCCGCATATTCCATGCAGATTTATATTCTGACCTGTCAAATAGAGGTTTTGTATCTTAGTGTATACCGGAACTTGCGAAAGGGCAATATTCTGGCAATCCTTTCTGAATCCGAACAGCGACCCCTCCTTTACATTGTAGAAATCCCTTATGGTTAAGGGGGAGGCGGAGTAGATGCTCTGTATAGACTCCTTGAAATTCGGGTGAAGTCTCTCCATTACCTCCAGAACTTTATTGACGTGTTCCTCTTTCCACTTTTCATACTCCACGCCGCGTTGACCTGTCTTGGTCTCTTCCCATTTACGTACAATGTCGAAATCCATTATACAATTGATAATCATTTTATTTGTATATTCTCCCTGCCCTTTTACCGGAGGAGTCATGTACATAAATCCTCTCGGCCAGTTATTTCTGTTGTACTCTCCATGATTCCAAACCATGCCGTAATCCTCTTGGGCATAGCAGGTGTGGTTTATATATTTGAAACTCTCCTTTTTGAAGAGAATAAATACAGTGAAGGAGGAGTAGGTATTAGGAATCTCTGACAGTCTCGATCTGTATGATTTTGGAAATGCCTTTTCATCTTTGAAAAGTTTCAGTAGAGAGCAGGGATGGATGGATGAAATATAGCATTCGGCACTATATCTTTTGTTATTATTTGCGCATATCCCGACAATTTCTCTCTCTATTGTCTCTATTCCTGTTACTGCACAATTGGTTATCACTTCGCCTCCACATTCAACGATGCGCTTTTCCAATAGAGAGGCAAGTTGTTGGCTGCCATCAACAAATCTTGATGTACCATCTATATATAAAACATTAATGAGGGCGTGAATATAGGCAGGAGTGTGTCCCGCCATTCCGCCGTACATAGGATTCATATAGGCGAGGAGATCCCTCAGCCTTTTATTATGAATATACTTCTCTATGAATTTATCGGCCGGAATGAGGAACTGATCTGAGTGAGAAAAAATTTCATCCTTTCCTCTTCTCAAATAGAACATATCTACCTCCTCCGTAAGATTGTAAAGGTTTTCCACATAGTCTCGTATATTATCGGCCTCATCCGGGAACTCTTTGGAAAAGTAATTTATGAAATTCTCCCTTCCCCCGGGAATTCTGTAACTTTTATTGTCGGAGAGGTAGGTGATACTATCCATGCACTCCTTGTCGACCTCTTTTAAAGAGAGTTCTTCTTGAATTCCAAGATATGTGCAGATCTTGTTAAGCGAACCTCCCCTCTGAAATCCGCCGAGAATATGCATTCCGGTGTCGAATACTTCTCCTCCACGTTTAAAGTTTTGCAATCCGCCTCCTATCGTTTTGTTCTTCTCCAGTAGGGTTACCTTCAGGCCTTCATTTGCAAGAATTGCTCCTGTAAAAAGTCCTCCAAGTCCTCCACCTATAATAACGACCGAGTTTTTCATTTTAATAAAAGTGTTTTGAACACAAATCAATTATCTGAATCAGATAAGTTTATGTTCGATTTCATAAGTTGGATTTTATAATTTGTTTATATATTTCCTCTATTCCCAATAGTTCCGAGCAGGTAACAATGGAGCCTACAATAACACCCAGCATTCCGTGCGAATTTATGTTCTGTCCCGTAAGGAGTAAGTTAGGTATTTTTGTTTTATGCGGTACTCTCCCTGCAGCCCCAATCGAGATATCCTTTGCAATCCCATACATCGACCCTTGCAGTGTTCCGGTATAGTCGCGGTAGGTGAGGGGAGTGGAGGTATAGTATTTTTCTATACAGGCTTTTGTACCCCGACACTCTTTTTCGAGACTCTCTATCAGTATTTCTGCCTTTATCCGTTTAAATTCCTCATAATCTGCGCCTCTGTTGCCTATAAATGTTTTATCCCATCTCATTACCTCATCATAATTCATATAGGAGAGAATAATGCCGGCATTGGCATATTTCTGGTTGTCGCTATCGCAAAAATGCATATAAAGAAAACCCTTAGGCCAGTCGGTCTGATCATATTTTTCGCAGTTCCACGGAGTAGAACTTTTGTAACTGAATAAGTTGCTGTTCATATAGGGCATACTCTCCTTTTTGAAATGCAGATAGACGGTAAAGCCGGAGACTGTATTCTTAATTGAACTTACCCTCTCCCTGAAGGCCGGCCTTATTAGTTTTGTATTGAGCATATTAAGTGTTATTCCCGGATGAGTGTCGGAAATAATTATATCTGCATCAAAAAATCCTCTCCCCTCAACCTCCACTCCGGTGGCCTTTGTATTGTCGCATACTATTTTAACCACTTTGTGATTGGTGGCTATTTTTCCGCCCCCCTTTTTAATTAGATCAGATAGTGCGGTAGCGATTCGGTTACTTCCTCCCTCAATCCTGAATGAACTTTGATTATAAAAATCCATTATAAATGCGTGAGTTGAGAAGGGAGTTACATTCTTTTCCGCTGCATAAAGAGGCAGGTCGCCGGCAAGCACATTTTTAAGCTGCTCATTATCTGTTATGGTATCGAGTACTTCATTTATGCTCTTCAACTGGAATTCAGTATTAATGACCATGTCGGATTCTTTATAGTTGAGAGAGTGAAGAGAGGATGCTCCTGCAACTGATTCAATCAGGTTATAATATTTTACAATGTTCTCCTTTTCCTTCGGGAAATAGGAACTCATCTTCTCTATGAAGGCCTCTTTTCCATTGGCTATACCGAATCTTTCATGGTTTAATGAGATAATATTATAGCTGTTCAAGTCCAGTCGGCTCATTTTAAACTTTTCGGATATACCGAGATAGTTCATCAGTTTATAAAGAGTTTGTCCCTTTTCTGCGCTTCCGATAAAATGCATTCCGGTTTCGAACTTTTCGCCCTCTCTGTAGAAACACTGAAGGCAACCTCCGATCTGCATCCCCTGTTCGAGTATAGTAACATCGTACCCATTTTTTGTGAGTATCGCGCCACAGGAAAGGCCTCCGAGTCCGCTACCTATTATTATGCATTTTTTACTCATATATAGCTCTTTTTTAATTGGTTCAATAAGCAATCCTTTTGCGTTATATATTTATCTGACACTTCATAAATTATTTTTGGAGATGGATATAGTCCTGAGCTCTCCGGGTTGTCGGAATTAATAAAGTTAAGATTGTCCGGCAGAATATTTTCGGCCGCTATTGTAAATTTACTGAGCTCTTTTTCAAAGGCGTAAACAGTGGCTTTTCTATGTACCAGAGCATATAGCAGTGCGAATTCTCCATATCCGCTCTTTAAGACCCAAACAGTACCCTCTGTTACTTTGCTATTATCTATTATTTCTAAATAGTTACCGCTCTTCACTCTTTTAACTACATTATATTTAATCCGGTATCCTTTGTGCAGATATTTATACTTCAGATACTCTATCCAATACTCGCTCTTCTCTTTTTCTCTTTTAATCTCTTTATAATGAGATACATAGTATTTATGTATTGCACTTTTTCTCTCTTTATCAGTCTCGCCGAACGACCTGTCGGAATAGTTGATTCTTGGAGCTATTTCAAGTGAGATAGAACCTCTTCTTAACATAAAATCCTTTTTGGGAAGCACATGGCCGGCTCCGTGAATAAATATCGGTATAATATCTATTTTAAACTCCTCTGAAAGGTAGAATGCTCCCTTATGAAAGCGAAGAATGTTGCACTCTTCTGAGCGGGTTCCCTCCGGAAAAATCATTACTGAATACCCTTTGTCTATAAGATCATGTAATCTTTGGAGATTCTTTTCCACTCCATCTGAAACAGGATAGTATCGGGCGCATTTTATGATATGTCCGTAGAAGGGATTATTCCATACCCAATCGTTTGTAATTATTACCAATTTTGGAGTCAGCATCATTATGCACATAAGGTCGAGATGCGATTGGTGATTGCAGATTATTACGGCCGGTTTGTTGAATTTTTCTCCGTATTTATTAGATAGATTGAACTTTACTCCCGGTACCCGGTATATAATGAATTTTGAGATCTTCATTAGCAGAGTGTGGAAGTTATATACTTTTTTGTCGGTCGATCCTGTTGCAAAGTAGAGGTAGGAGAGTGGTAAAAAGAGCAGATAGACTCCGGAAAGGAAGAAAAGCAATGAGAAGAGAGAGAAGAGAATTCTCTCTACCGTAAGCGGAACATCTCTCATTTGCCCCTTTGATCTCCAAAAAATCTTATTAAATCTATTCATTATCTCTTCTTCTAAACATTCTACAAATACCGGCCGGTAGGCCGTAAACAATTGCTCCTAAACAGAGTACTGTATTAAGAAGGCTGATTCTCGCAAAATCTTTTGCGGGGTGAAAATGTGTTACCCGTTCTCCCTCAGGAGGATAATAGACTCTTATTGGTACGCTTCTTATTTCTACACCATTCCATGCAGCGAATACAAGTAATTCGAGCTCGGCTTCGTATCTGTAAGTAAGTAATTTAAGTCCGCATAGTTTATGCACAGGATATAATCTGAACCCGGTCTGTGTGTCGGGTAAAATGTGTCCTGTCTGTACGTAGAACCAAAAGTTGGAAAAGCGGTTTGCAAAGGTATTTTTGCCCGGCATATTATCGCTTTGAAGATTTCTATTGCCTACGATTAGTGAGTTTGGGTGTTTTTGTATCTCCTCTGCAAATAGAGCAATCTCCTCCGGGTAGTGCTGACCATCTGAATCAATAGTTATAATGTATTTAAATCCCCTCTCTCTCGCCCTCTCAATACCTCTCTTTAAAGCATAGCCTTTTCCTCTGTTATTACCATATTCTATAACGATAATTCTTTTATCGAACTGTTTTAGTAATTCTGCCGTGTTGTCGGTGCATCCGTCATTGACTACAATTATCTCTTCAGCATATTCAGATATCTTTTCAAGTACCCCGACAATTGTGCCTGCATTGTTGTAGGTTGGTACCACAATGCATACGGAAAGTTGCTTAAGTTCCTGTTTCAATATCTTACTGTTGATGCTATTCATGGAGAAAAGTCATTGATATTTTTGCAAATAGAATTGAGTTATCGTGTATTATAATTTTTGTTTTTCTTTCTCTCTCCTCCTCAGTGAGGCCGGAGAAGTCCATTGTAACTTTCTCATGTTCGGCCGGAGAGAGAATAGAGAGGAATTTTATATTGGTAATCTCCTTTATATGCAACTTCTCGCCACATTCCTCGCTGAGAATTTCAGTAGCCATTTGAGTAAGGCAGACTCCCGGAGTTATTGGATTATTCGGGAAATGAGCCTTGTAGATGAAATGCTCCGGGTTTAGAGCTATTTCAAAACTGAGCCCGTTGGCTCTCTCTTCTCTTTTGGTTATCTTAAAAAAGTCATTTAGCAATCTCATCACTCTCAACTTTTACTAAAGGATTAAACGTATAGGTTAATTTATATTTACTATTTTTTAGTTCTATGTCGCCCTCTTTAGAGAGGGACAACTCTCTCTTCTTTTCGCTTCTTGTTCCTACCTCAGCTCCTGCGTTCATAAGAAACAGCCAGTCTCTCCTCAGGACTCTTCTTATGTACCATTTGTCGAGGTAGTTGATTATATTGGTAAGTACAATCTTATTTTTCTCTTTTAAATAAACAAAGTCGAAAGCCTTAATACCAAATTCATTAATCACGCTACCTGCAATTCCGCTTTCGGAGAGTTTCATGATGCATAATCCGGTAATCTGAATCTCGCGAAATTGCATAATGGTACTATATTCCGCCTTTTCTCCCTTGGAGAAATCAAATACCGGTCCCCTCCGCATCGGGGCTGCGTGTAAGCTCGTAATGAGCAGCAGGAGGCTAATCAATGGTAAAAACTTTTTCATTGATGGCTTTATTGATTATTGTATTTTTTAATTCTATGCTTGTTTTATCTCCCCCCTTTTCCATTAGTTCAACCCTGTTTACCATAGATTTGCGGGTATCGAAATAGAGTTTTATGGAGTTGAACATCTGTTTCATCTCTCTCTTTAATGGAACCATATCGGCTATCCACTGTTCTCCGGATAAATAGAGAGTTACCTTAAAATCCTCCTTATCGGTGAGGCTTTTTCCGGTGACACTGTTCATCATGATTCTTGCTATCTCCTGAAATATCTTATTGGATCTTGTATCTGCAATATTCTTTGTCTTGGGAGACTTTAACATAACTTTTGATCCGTTTAGAATAAAGAGATAGGAGTAGGGTGTTGTATATTCCCACCTCAGAAGGTTGCCTTTTGAATAGTACATTTTACCTTTTGAGATCATTTTATCATTCATTATGGAGAGTTGTTTCTCCTGAACGAAATCGCATTGTATACTCTTTATGGTAGAGGCCGTCTCACTTATTTTAGCTACCATCTCTTTTGCGCGGGAATCCGATACCGTATTGAGTTCCTGTGAAAAGAGTGAGCAGGTAATTAGTGAAAAAATTATAATGAAAATAGTAGTCTTATTCATATCAATATTATTTTACAATCAGACAACAGCCGCTTACTATTAAAATAACTCCAAGCCAGCGTGTAACCGAAACCTGTTCGTTAAAAAAGAGTATTGCGGCGAACATACCAAAGACATAACTTAGACTTATCATCGGATAGGCCATGCTGAATGGGAAGTTCTTTAGAATATACATCCAGAGTATTGTGGCAATACCATAGCAGATACCGCAGGCAAGGAACCACCAGTTAACGAGCAATCCTTTGAAAAATTCGATTTTCCAATGAAAATCACCCATTTTATTTAGGGCGAATTTTAGAAAAACCTGTCCGCTCGAAAGCAGCAGACACTGCAGTAATGATAATGGTATTATTTTCCACATAATGACTTAAGTAATATAAGTGAATGGTTTTTGCCTTCCGATAAATTATAGATCAATATATTTTGAGGAGTAATCTTCCTGTCATCTGACGGGTTACAATAGAGAAATTCAGGTATTGTTCCCTTTCCGAGGCAATGTGCGGCGGCGTATATGCCCAATGCAGATGCAGAGTGGCACTCTCCGAAAATATGTTTGAAATGTATTAGAGGTCTCTCTTTAAAGAGTTTATTTGTATAATGTTCGTAGTGAGAGTCGTTATTTTTGTTCCCATTTATACCTGTCATTACCGCATCTATGTTGTTGAGCGACAAATCATTCTCTTTCAATATGGTCTCAAGGGCGGAGGCAAGTTCTTCAAATGCAGGCCTGTAAAGTATCCTTATTCCGGCAATCTCGCAGAGAGAATTGTGGCTTTCGTTATTTAAGAGCATAGAGACTGAGGCTTCTGCGCAGGTTCCCTTCATCTCTCCGCCAACGTAACCCGTCTTTTCCAAAATGGTAAAGTAGGAGTGAGTCATTTCGTCGTGTGCTCCTACGAGAGCTGTCTTAATTCTGCCAAGGTTAAATTGCAAGATGGAGTCGAAGAGTGCGCTGTCGAATGAGATTCCTTTATGAGAGTAGGTTGCGTTATAACCATGCGATTTTGTTTGTATTGCAATCAGCGAGCTTATTGTGTTGTGAGTCGATTGCATAAAATGTGTAGGTTTGAGCAGCGATTCTCCTTCGGTGCAGAGTGCCTCTAAAAAGAGCTCTGTATTCTCTATACAGCCCAGTCCCGTACCTGTTATTATTGCGTCGGGGTTCTTTATATCACACTCTCTGAGTGTCCTTAAAGAGGTGGCGATTGCGCGCTTGAGAATCTTACCAAATCTTCTGCTTTCCAGCGGGGAGAGAAAGGTTTTGAAATCGGGATCAATGGAGCGCATATATGGTTCGGAGGGATAAACGGGATTGCTCATCCAATCTTCGCATAGGGGATTTTGAATGGAAATCTGCTCGGCAGCTTGTATGTATATCTTTCTGTTTTTCATTCTTTTGCTCCTTTGGAAATCAATATGGATGAATCATTTCCTCCGAATCCGAATGAATTGCAGAGGAGGTGATTAATTTTAATATTGTCTATCAGTTCGGCTACCGGTTCTATACCCTCTTTCATCTTGTGTTTCCAGTTCAAATTTACGGGTATAAAGTTATTCTGCATTGCAAGCAGAGAGATTACAAGTTCTATGGAGCCGGATGCACTTGTAGTATGTCCTGTAAATGACTTGGTTGAGGAGACATATGGTATTTTTTTACCGAACAGTCTTATCATTGCCATACTCTCGCTGAGATCGTTATTTTGAGTTCCTGTTCCATGGGCATTTATGTATTGAATCTCTTCCGGAAGGAGGTTTGCAGATTCAATAGCTTGTTTCATAGCCAAATAGGCTCCTTCACCATCAGGGGAGGAGGCTGTTTGGTGAAATGCGTCGCAGGCGTTTCCATAGCCTGAAAGCACTGCAAGTGAGTTTACCTTTCTTGCTAAGGCCGAACTTTCTCGCTCAAGTACCAGATATGCAGCGCCTTCACCTAAATTAAGACCGGCGCGTGTCTCATCAAATGGTCTGCATTGTTCCTTATCTAATATCATAAGGGAGTTGAACCCGTTGAGATGGAATTTTGTCAGACATTCACTGCCGCCTACGACAGCAATGTCGGTAAGTCCGTTTCTGATTAATTCGGCACCTGTTATAATGGCGTTAGCTGCGGAGGAACAGGCTGTGGAGATTGAACTTACAAATGCGAAGCTTCCAAAATGATCTGCAATCATCTCTGTGCATGCTCCACAATCATGTGTCTCAATGAAATCGTTTTTACTGTTATCCGCAAGGAAGTTCAAATAGTATTGCTCACTTTTATCCATTCCACCTACTGTTGTCCCAGAAATAAAGCAACATTTTTTTAGTTCCTCCTTTTTAAGTTTCGCCTCTTCCAATGCCTCTTTGAGAGCAAGCATTCCCATGAGAGAGGTACGTGTTGTCGGGGTACCTGATTCAATGTCAAGCAATTGCTCCATCTCGCTGTTACTCAATTTTACTTCACCGGATGGAAATTCCTTGTGACTTGTTTTCAAATATTTAAGGGGCCCGATACCCGTTACGGCACTAAGCAAAGAATTGAGAGTCTCCTCCTTGTTCAGTCCTATGGCCGAGAGAATACCTGCACCTGTTATCAGAATCGGTTCTGCCATCTTTCTCTATTTTGTGCGGTTTTTGGCTATATAATCGGCCATAACGTTTATAGATTTAAAAATCTCTTTACCTACAGCCGGGTCTTTTAACTTTATACCGTAATTTCTTTCCATAAGCACTATAAGCTCAAGTGCATCAATTGAATCAAGACCTAATCCTTCTCCAAAAAGAGGGGCATCGTTCTCTATCTCCTCAGGTTTTACCTCTTCTAGATTGAGTACTTCTATTATCTCCTGTTTGAGTTTTAATGTCAATTCATCCATAATATTACTTATTAAAATGTTATATAAATTATTAATTATCAGTTTATTTATCTCAGTATTTAAACGCAAGGAACATTTTTGCTTCAAAACTGTTGTCTCCGCTGCATTCAACCCAACCGCCAATAGCGGAGTTTGTGCTCTTATCGGAGAAGGTTCCCTGCATTGTTCTCTCAATCGCATCCATGTCGAGTTTCTCAAGAACATAGAAAGAGGTCTCTCCGTAGTATTTGTTTCTTATTGCAATCTCTCCTGTAACAATATTGGGCAATGTGTAGACGAAGATGGAGGGACTTGGGAAATAGGCCTCTCCCTCCTTTATAGTACCTTGATAGTGTATATCATCGCAAAGCGACCCGCTCCTGTTAAAGAGAACTACAGCGCGATCTTCTCTTGGTACGAACCTATTTTTCTCCTCTTTTAGAAGGAGTTCAGAGGCGACAAATCCTAATTTTGAGAGAGTATCCATCTTATAAAATTTAGGCCAGTCGTTTATTTCCCTCCGGTAGATGGCCAAAAGAAGGTCGAGACCTCTCTCTTCATAGGGGAGAACTGCTCCGTTTAAGATTACCTCTCCGTTATCCCTAATTATTATTGATTCGGTTATGACCATAACTCACCTCCCTTTTTATAAAGCAGGGCAGCATTACAGCCTCCAAACCCCGAGAGCATTTTTATGAAACTCTTTTTCTCTGTAGGGCGATTAGTATTTGCGACAAGCAGCGGTACAGAGACTCCGCAATTCTCGTAACCTATTGTAGCAGGTATTGTACCACTATCAATAGCCTTCATGGAGATTATACTCTCCAACACGCCTGCTGCCCCCATCGTATGTCCGTAAATTCCCTTCAATCCATTGACAGGGAGTCCGGAAAGCCCGGCTCTCTCTATAGCTATCGCCTCCATCTCATCGTTATATGCGGTGGAGGTACCATGTGCATTGATAAATGCTATCTTTTCTCTCTCCTCATTCTCCATTATTTGTCTAAGTACTCTATAACTTCCCTCTCCACTTCTCGATGGTCCTGAGATATGATTAGCATCATTTCTTATAGCTCCTTTACAAAGTACCCAATCCTCTTTAGAAATTGTGTCGTAGTTCTTACATGAAAAGATTATAGTTGCGGCCGCCTCTCCAAGATTAAGTCCATTTCGCTCCGTATCGAATGGTTTACAACGTTCGGTTGAGAGCGCCTTAAATGATTGGAACCCCGATACAATAAATTTTGACTGAACATCCGCACCTATTACCACAATGTTGTCGTAGTAACCATTTTGAATAAGTCTCATTGCCTCTATTTGAGCGCAAACTCCCGATATGCAAGCATTTGATACTACTATTGGCCTATTTGGATTATTAAAAAAGTCGGCTATTATACAGGCGGTTACTCCAGGCAATACTCTTTCCGGAGAGAAATTATGGCCATTATTATTGAGCAGTGAGACATTCCCCTTTGTTGTGGAGAGAATGAATATGGTACGCTCCGATGCCGGATTTATTGTGGATTGTTTTAGAGCTTCTGTTGCGGAGAGGAGAGCGGTCTTCTCAAAAAAAGTATAGCTGCCTTTATTATTGATTTTGGCAAATTCGGTCTCTATGAGGTTTGGATCGAATAGCGAAGCAGCAAACGGCTCAGGTATACCCCACATGCCGTCATATTGCTTTATGGAGGAATTACCCCTTTTCACATTGGAATAGTTCTCTTCCGATGTGACTCCTGCCGGTGAGGTAATGTTGTCGGCAACCCTTACTGTAAAGATACGTTCCATTTTTCCTTCCATTTTTCGTAAAAATCCGGATTAATCCAGACAAGCCGGTATTCCTTATCCATGAAGACCTGTACGGAGCGGCCTGTTGCTAAAAGTTCATTTGTAGTACTGTTGTGTATCTCGTAATCGAACAATATTTTGGCGGCCTCTGTCGGGTGATAGATAATATCTATCCGGCATGGCATACCATAGATTATTGGCCTTTTGAAGTGGAAAGAGAGATCTACGAGCGGAGCATAATATCCGTTCTCGAATATTAACAGATATCCCAATCCATATTTTGCACCGAAGGCCTCTCTTGCATCCTCAAAATAGAGCGAGTATGAGCCGTGCCAGACAATATTCATTGAATCCACCTCACTGAAGCGAATTTCTATCTCCTTAGATGCCTTTAAAATAGTCTCTTTCATCTTTAGTTACTCATATCAATGTCACTTAATGCTATCTTCATCTCGGCCGTTACAATTAGCTCTTCTCCAGCTTTAATTACGGCATTTACGAGGGTCATTCTAAAGACCTCTTCAATAATCTCTATAGAGGTCGTGAGTTTTTCGCCGGCAGTCGGCCTTCTAAAAATATGAAGATTGCGTATGGAGCCGATAAAGCCGAGCTTAACATTTTCTTTGGCAATAAAACTATTAATATATCCCATTCTTGCCGCACAAGTTTGAGCAATATTCTCTATAAGTCCCGATTCGGAGAGCATATTGTTGTCATAGAAGATATTATCTTTGCTCACTGTCATTTCGGTCTCAGTATTCTTCTCATCAAAATAGGTAAGAGAGTCCACCATTACAAATGGTGGTTGCTGCGGTATAAGTTCCGATATTTTTATCTCTTTGTAATTCATCTTTTCTTTTGCCAAAAATCATAATAATTAAACCACTGTTCCGGATATTCTCTTATTGTCCGCTCAACTGTATTTGCAAACGATTGAGCCAGTGCAGCTATCTGCTCTGCTCTTTTTAAAGTTTTATCCGGACTGTCGAGTTTATATACTTTTATTCTATATTGTTTTGAGGACTCTTTCATTGCAAAGAGGGCAAGCGCCGGTAAATCTCGTTGAATTGCTAAGGCAAATGGACCTGCAGGAAATTCGGCTGTATCTCCCATGAATTTACACGGAACGCTCTTTTGGGAGCCGAAGACTCTATCGCCGGGCATACTTATGATCTCTCCCTGCATAAGCGCATTGTTTATCTCAAAGAGATGCGACATATCCTCTTTCAATAGTATCATACCGATATTTTTGTCGGCAAACATTTTGGCTCTATTTTTTATTACCGTCTCTGTTTCACCTCCGAAAATCAATGCATTGATCTTTTTGTCGGCTGCAACTAAAGAATAGCCTGTGAGTTCATAATTACCCACATGGGAACTTATAATCAGGAAGCCCTCCGGTTTACGTGCTAATTCAAGAAAAAGAGTCTCATTATCAATTGTAACGCTGAACCTTTTACCTGCATAAACAGCAAACCTATCCATTATGATTTTACCGAATGTGTAGTGATTTTGCCAAACCTTAATGAAAGCCGGTAGGGGAGAGTATCCGAACCCTTTTCTGAAATAGCGATATATTGCCAGATAACCTCTTTGATTAAAAAGCATATAAAAGGGGGCTACACATCCCATAATAGCATATATTACCCTGATATTTATCCATTTGAATAATAAGACAAGGCTCTTTTGCATCCATGGCATTCCATCTGTTTTGCCGGACCAGTTACTATGCTCCAACTCCTCCAAAGCAATCTAATTTATTTGTTGCCCACTTTGCGTTCGATGTAATCGCAGAATTGGCTGAGGGTAGTTACGCCCGTCATCTCTTCTGGTTTAATCTTAAAACCGAAAGTTTTCTCCACTATTACCACGATATCTACAAAATCGAGGCTGTCGATACCTAAATCCTCTTTTAAATTTGCCTCGGGGTTAATTTTATCCTCTTCTACCTCAAGGTCTTCAATAAGGAATGTCTTTACCTTTTCTTCAATTTCTGATCTTTCCATGTTATTGTTATTTAAGTTTGCATATCATTATACTATGTCCTTGTCCCAGGTAGTCATGAATGGTCTCTATCTCAAGACCTGCCTTTTCTACTATTCTCTGCATCTCCTCGGAATGGTACATCTTGCTGTTTCCGTTGGCAATAGCAGTAAAATAGAGGCTTATTTGAGTAAGACAGAATGCTCCCGGTTCAAATTTCTGTCTATCCCAGAAGGTCTCCATAATATAAAGTCTTGTATTATGGTTCATGGCTCTTGCTGCACGTGATAGAATAGAAAAAATCTCCTCCACTCCGAAACAATCGAGGAACTGACTCATCCAGATTGCATCGAGGTCTTTAATGGAGGGGAATTCAGCGGAGGGGTCTAAAAGATTAATACCATATCCCTCTATGCGTTCTGCTCCCTCATTCCCCTTTGTCTGTTGGCGCATCATCTTTAATTGTTGAGGTAAATCCATAATGGTAACATTAACCTCCTTATTGTATGAGACGCATCTTAACGCCCATCTACCTGTATTTCCTCCCACATCGAGCAGACTCTTTGGATGATTAGCAAAGACAATTTCGAGTGCTTGGTCAAAGGAGTGATCGGAGTAGAAATGATCGAACCCGAACCAACTTTTTTGTACCTGTTCAGGTAGCTCTGATAACCCTTCGTATACGGTACTCCACTTCCCAAAATGTTTCAGTCCCTCCGGTTTTCCCTTCAGTAGGGCCTCTTCGAGATTGAACCAGCCCACATAATTGACGTCGTGATTAAAGTCTATATTTACCCTTGTTGCGGGATCGTTCAACAAAAACCAACCTGTCTTAGAGAGTGAGAACCTATCTGTTTCCTTCTCTATCAGAATTGTTCCTATTGTTAAGGAAGCCTCTACAAGTACCTTGACAGCATAATCGGAGAGTCCTGTTTTTGAGGCTATCTCATTCTGTGTCATACCTTCTTTACTGTCTCGCAGCAGATCGAGAATGCCGAATTTTATCATAAGTCTTGAGACCTGAAAAACAATTGGTCCGAAAGCAATAAATTCTGCAAGACGTTGAGCCTCTCGTGCCGAGAGATGTTCTTTTGTGTAACTTTTTTCCAAGTCAGGGAATAGATTCATAGTTCTTATCTGTTTATTTTTATTTACACTAAATCTTCTTAATTACGAGTGCGCTGTTAGTACCTCCAAATCCAAATGAATTGGATAGAATAACATTCAACTCTGTCTCCACTGTTTTTGTGGTTAGGTTTAATTTTTCGGAGAATTCGTCGGGGTTCTCAAAATTAATATTTGGGGCGATAAAATTATTATTCATCATAATTGTGGAGTAAACTATTTCGCTTGCTCCGGCCATCCAGCATTCGTGGCCTGTCATGGATTTAGTGGAGCTTATTAAGGCCCGTTTTCCATGGAATAATTTATCTATTGCAATTGCCTCATACATATCTCCCTGATGAGTTGATGTAGCATGGGCATTAATATAATCCACATCATCTGCTGTAAGCCCTGAATCTTTTAGAGCTCTCGACATTGCTATTACCGAGCCCTCGTCGCTCGGCTGTGAAATACCGCCGCCGCTTGAGGAGAAGCCATAACCACATACCTCTGCGAGTATTGTCGCTCCGCGTTTTACAGCATGTTCATACTCCTCAAGTACAAGTGAAGCTGCTCCACCGCTCGGAATTAGTCCATCTCTGTCGCGGTCGAATGGTCTCGATGCCTTTGTAGGTTCGTCCATTCTTACAGAAAAGGCAGCTAAAGCATCAAATGTAGCCATGGAGTAGTAGTTTGTCTCCTGCGCTCCGCCACAGAGTACAGTCTCCTGCAGCCCCTGTTTAATAAGCATATATCCTAATCCTATTGAGTGTGATCCGCTTGCACAAGCTGCGCTGACAGTGAAATTGACCCCTCTCAAATGAAAAATAGTACTCATGTTCATTGTGACGGTGGAGTTCATCGACTGGAAAATAAGCCCGGAACCAATTAGAGCGGAGTCGTGTTTTTCATCCATGATCTTTGCCGCTTCAATTACCGGCTTGGCAGAGGAGTCGTTTCCGAAGATTATTCCGATCTCGTTATTCAACATATAGGCCTCATCTATTCCTGCATTCTCAAAAGCCTCTTTAGAGGCCATATAGGCAAATTCGGCCTCCTCTGATAATCCTATTCTCAATCTTCTGTCAATTACTCCTTTAAGTTTTGGTATAGAGACAATTCCAGTAAGAGCAGATCTGTAACCATATTCAAATCTTGCCTGCTCAATTCCTATTCCGGATTTTCCTTCATATAAAGAACGACGTACCTCATCTACATTATTACCAAGGCACGACCAGATTCCCATTCCTGTAATTACTACTCTTCGTTCCATTCAAGTATAATATTTTGAACAAATAATTAGATATTCTATTTTTATTACTATTAGGTATATAATCCTCCGTTTATTGAGATTACCTCTCCTGTGATATAAGAGGCATTTTCAGAGGCAAGAAAACTAACAAGCGAGGCTACCTCTTCCGGCTTTCCGAAGCGTCCTGCCGGAATCATCTTTTTAAGTGCTGCTTGGTCAAGATCCTTAGTCATATCAGACTCAATGAACCCCGGTGCTATTGCATTTACTGTTATCTTTCTTGGGGCTACTTCCTGAGCAAGAGCCTTTGTAGCTCCTATCAGAGCCGCTTTGGCTGCAGAATAGTTTGTTTGTCCTGGTAGCCCTTTTATCCCTGAGAGGGAGGCTATATTTATTACTCTTCCGAACCGATTTGTCATCATATTCTTCAGAAGCCTTCTTGTTGTATAGAAGAAACCATTAAGGGTGGTGTCAATAACTTTGTGCCACTCCTGATTCTGCATAAATATCATTAGATTATCTCTTCTAATTCCCGCATTGTTAACCAAAACTGCAATATAATCCTCAGGGTGGTTTTCCTCCCAAGTCTCTATAGCCTTTTCAATTGAATCGGGGTCCGATACATCAAATGGAAGAAGTTCTGCATCTCCTCCGTTGGATATTATTGTTTCCAAAGTCTCTTTTGCAGCATCGTGGTTGGATTGATAATTTATCACTATAGGAAAGCCAAGTTGAGCGAGTTGAATACATACGGCTTTGCCTAATCCTCGGGAGCCACCTGTAACAAGAGCATATTTCATATTGGTATTATAGTTTTATTTTAGTATTTTTTAAATAATTTTCTACTATCGCAATCTCCTTATAGAAAGGAGTATCCTCTATAAATACAGGTACCATCTCTCTGATTTTATTATAGATACCGGCAGTAGCCGGAGCAAGATCTTTCTCTATCTTCAGGCAATCTACAGCTTGAGCAAGTGCAATAAACTGTATAGCCATGACCTGATAAGCATTTTCAATAACTGTTTTGCAGAGCAGGGCGGTATTTGTTCCCATACTTACAATATCCTGATTATCATTATTATTAGGAATGCTATGAACGTAATTAGGCATTGCGAGGGTTTGACATTCGGCGGTTGTTGAGGTGGCCGTAAATTGGCAGGCCTGCATTCCGTAGTTAAGCCCTAAAGTTCCGAGGTTCAGGAATGGAGGTAATATTCCGTTTATACGATCGTGGAATAGATAGTTCAATTGGCGTTCGGAGGTCATTGCCAGACGAACTACTGCAATTTTGACTTTGTCCTCCTCTAATGAGATATAATCTCCATGGAAGTTGCCCCCGTGATATACATTCTTGGAATCCGGATCTATAATTGGATTATCGCAGGCTGAATTGAGCTCATCCTCAATAATCTGTCTCGAATTTTTAAGAGTATCATAGATAGGCCCGAGTATCTGTGGAGCGCATCTTAATGAGTAATATGCTTGAACTTTGTGTTCAAAAGTTCTGGCTTCCGAGTGTGAACTGTTATATAGTTCATGTTCACGTCTCTTTAGGCATTTGCTTCCTTCGGAGAGCTTTCTCATCTGTTCTGCTATCTTCTGTTGTCCGGTATGGCGGCGGCACTCATTAAGCTCGGCAGCCATTAGGTCGTCGTATGAAGAGGCGATTTCGTTCATCCATACGGAAGCGATAACTGACCAATTTAGCAGTCTCTCCGCATATATTTGATTTACAGAGCTGATGCCTGTCATTACGGAGGTTCCGTTTGTTATTGAAAGTCCCTCCCTGATATAAATCTTTAAAGGAGTGAGACCATTTTCTTTAATTACATCGCACGTGCTTCTCCATTCACCCTTATAATGGACCTCTCCCTCACCTATAAGTGTAAGCGCTATGTGTGCAAGTTGCACCAGATCTCCGCTCGCTCCTACACTGCCGTGCATTGGAATGAAGGGATAAATACCTCTGTTTATAAATTCTACTAATAGTTTAACCACATCCGGGTGAATGCCGGAGCGTGCCTGTAGAAAAGTACCGAGTCTGGCAATCATTGCCGCTTTAACGTACAAATCAGGCAGAGGTTCTCCCGCACCGGTGGCATGGCTGCGTATAATATTGTATTGCAGGTCTTTCAGAAATTTATCATCCACTCTCCACTGTGCCATTGGGCCGAAGCCGGTATTTATTCCATAAATAACTTTATCTGATGAAAACTCTTTTAGAAAATTGTAACACCTGTCAATTTTATCAATAGGAAGATCACTAAGAGACAGATGCTTGTTTAGGAAGAGAAGATCTTCTAAATAATGAAAATTTAAAGTCATTTTAATTGTTCATTTAGGGTATATAGTTGTCCAAAAAGAATCCACAAAGATAAATAAAATATCTCAATGAACAAACCAAATTTGGAATAGATTTTATAGATTTTTATTGAGGCACAAAACTCTTTTTTCATCGAAATAATCCTCATAAAACCAATTACTTAAACTGAATAGTCTTAGGTTCTGTCTTGTCATCCCGTTACGTTTGAGTGCGATATCTATCTCCTGCATGAGTGCGCCCCGTTTTGTAAATTCTATATTATCAGTAATATCACCCCCCTTTAAATATAGAATGCTCTTATTGTATTTCCCTTTGACCCACGGAAGGAAATTTTGCAGTTCGGTTACTGCTCTCGAAACAATGTAGTCGAATGTGCCATCTACCTCTTCTGCCCTCGAGTGAATAACCTCGACATTTTTTAGTCCTGTTGATTCTGCAATTGCCTCAACAACCTTCAGCTTTTTACCGGTTGAATCACATAAGGTGAAGGTTGTGTCGGGGTACATTATGGCAAGCGGTATTCCGGGGAATCCTCCTCCCGTACCGACATCAAATATTCTTGTCCCTTTTTCAAAACTAATTCTTTGCGATGAGCAACTCTTTTCAGTTGAGTTTACGAGTTTAGCAATTGATAGAGAATGAAGTATATGGTGAATATATAAATTTTCCATATCCTTTCTGCTTATGACATTTATCTTAGAATTCCACTCCTCGTAGAGCGGGCCAAGTCCTTCAAACTGATTCTTTTGCCTCTCCGTTATCTCGGGAAAATACTTGCAGAGTATTTCAGTATCTTTTACATTTTGTAACATAAATAGCTCTTTATTTTTCAGATCGTACAATATTCATTCTCACACAATTTATTATCTCTCCTGTTGCCATAACCTATTACTTTTCACCTACTTATTATGTATCCAATTGCTTGAGAAGTTGTTCCTTTGCCCTTTTTATTCTGGTTTTGACGGTATTTGCCGGCAACTCCATTTTTTCCGCAATCTCCTCTATAGCATATTCGTCAATAAATCTTAATGTTGCAATAGCACGGTAACGTTCCGGCAGTTTGTTTATTATCTCTATTAGACTACTGTATCTCTGGTTGCTTATCATCTTCTCTTCCGGAGAATTCTCTGAATTACCGCCTGATGCCATTATTCTGTAGTCATTTACGGAATCGAACTCCACATCGAGTCTCCTCTTCCTGAAATAATCGATTGCCGTATTCTTTGCAATATTATATAACCACGTTGAGAATGAGTATCTTTTGTCGTAGCTCTCAAGATTTTTGAATGCCTTTTGCATTGCCTCCTGACAAATATCCTGCGGCTCTTCTGCGGCTTCTGCGTAGAGGGCATCTCGTTTTCTGATTTTTAGAAATTTGTCGAGGTATTGAACAAGAGAATCTTTATACCTTCTTACGAGTTCGGCAAAGGCCTCCTGCACCCCGTCAACAGCCATATCAACGAGCTCTTTGTCGCTATACTTGCAGTACCCCGACATACCCTCTTTAATGTGCTTCGAGCCAGTTTTTGCCATATCCACATTCTGCAGTTAAAGGAACTTTTAAGGAGATCACAGACTCCATCTCTCTCTTGACAATATCGATTACTGTTTGCAGCTCATCGGCAACAGTATCTACTATAAGTTCATCGTGAACCTGTAAAATAAGTTTACTCTTTAATCCGTTCTTTTTTAGACTTTTCCATACACCAATCATAGCCATCTTTATAATATCGGCCGCGCTTCCCTGTAGAGGTGCATTGATGGCATTCCTTTCGTTGAAATTTCTGACATTCGCATTCCTCGAATTAATGTCCGGAAGGAATCTTTTTCTGCCGTAAATTGTCTCAACAAATCCGTGAGAACGACCATTCTCTATTGTTTTCTGAATATACTCCCTTACCCCCGGATAACTGTCGAAATAGTGTTCAATCAACTCTTTAGAATCGGACCTATTCATTCCGAGCCGTTGAGAGAGACCAAATGCCGAGATGCCGTATATTATTCCGAAATTTGCAACTTTGGCGCGGCTTCTCTGCTCTCTTGTAACATCGGATTCATCAACATTGAAGATTTTGGCAGCTGTTGCTGTATGGATATCTCCCCCGTTTTTGAATGCTGCTATAAGATGTTTATCCCCGCTCATGTGGGCCATGAGTCGTAACTCAATCTGAGAATAGTCGGCAGAGAGAATAAAACCGTTAGGGTGGGAGGGGATAAAGGCCCTTCTTATCTCCTTGCCTCTATTGCTTCTAATGGGAATGTTCTGAAGATTAGGATTGGTTGAACTTAATCTGCCTGTAGAGGTAAGTGCCTGATTGAACGTAGTATGAATCTTTCCGCTTTCAGGAGATATTAGTCCGGGAAAATTATCTATATAGGTAGAGAGCAATTTCTTAAGTTCTCTGTATTCCAATATCTCTCCAATAATCGGATTCTCTTTCTTGAGAGAATTCAGAGTCTCCTCATCTGTCGGATAGTTGCCCTTTGCACTCTTCTTGATTCGGGGATCAACCTTTAGCTTTTCGAATAGTAACAGTCCAACCTGTTTTGGTGAGGAGAGGTTTACAGTTGGTTCATTTGTCTCCTTTCTTATATGATCCTCAATTTTTTCCATCTCGGAGGTCAATTCAAGGCTGTAGTTTTTAAGCTGTTCGGTATCTATTTTGAATCCCTCTCTCTCCATATCAGCAAGTACCTCTATAAGAGGCATCTCCATCTCCATATATAATTTGTCCTGGCCATTTTTTATAAGTTCTGCGGCAATTTTATCTCCTAACGGAATAAGTAAGGCGCATTCAAGAGATTGTCGCCTCTTATACTTCTCCTGTAAAGCGGTATCGGACTGTTTGTTTAAATCCCTCTCCTGCAGTTGCGATGAAAAGAGGTCCGGAACAATGGCCGGGCCTGACCCCATATCCGAATCGAGATCTATGGAAAGGTACTGCTTGATTAGAAAATTCTCCTTGTGAGTGCGCTCAGGATTAATCAGATAGTGCATAAGTTCAATATCGCGCAACTCTCCAGCCAACTCAATATTATCATTGGCAAGTAGTTTAATAATTGACTTGAGGTCGTAGCCTATTTTCTTTATCTTTTTATCCTGGAACAGATTACTGTATAGTCTATTATCTTCACCGGTGTGGCAAAATAGGAAAGAGTTTTGATTATTATAACCGCTCTTCTCAGGAGTGCAGTAATCATTGCTTTTGCTGCATATAGTATTTGTGGCGAGAATGAATCCTCTCTCATCCTGTACAATTGCAAGCTCCCCACATTCTTGTGCAGCTTTGTAAAGTTCATCAAATTGGCTCTCCTTTATCTGAACAGAGAGCGACGAGAGAATTTGAGGAGTGGTTTCGTTTGTAGCAACCTTATCGTCTATATTGGAGGCTGCATAATGTTCCGGTAAATTTTTTTTGAGGGAGTTGAATTCATACTTATCAAAAATCTCGGAGACTTTGTGCATATCCGGACTCTTTACTTTAATCTCTTCCAACTTTGAAGGCAGGGGGATATCTGTTTTTATGGTTACAAGGAACCTACTCATACTCAATTGTTCTTTGAACTCCTCAAAGCCCTCCTTCTGCCTTGCCGGTAATTCGTCGAGATGCTTAAGTATATTCTCTATATTCCCATACTTCTCCATTAACTTTTTTGCTCCTATCTCCCCGATACCCCGTACTCCGGGTACATTATCGGAGGAGTCCCCCCATATAGTAAGAATATCTATAACCTGTTCTGGGCTGCATATTCCGTAGTGAGAGCATATTTGCTCCTTTCCTATTATTTCAAAATCATTTCCCCCTTTTGCCGGCTTGTATTGAAAAACATGATCTGAGACGAGTTGACCGTAATCTTTATCGGGCGTGACCATAAAGATGTTGTGTTCAGAGCTTTCCCACTGTTTTGCCATTGAGCCGATAACATCGTCCGCTTCAAACCCATTTACCATTACGACAGCAATATTAAAGGCCTTTAATATCTCCTGAAGAGGGTCGAGCGCCATTTTTACCAGTTCGGGAGCCGCGCTTCTATTGGCTTTGTATTGAGGGTAGATTTCATGGCGGAAAGTTTTTACAGGAGGATCGAATGCAACTGCAATGTGGGTTGGATGTTCTTTGTTGATAAGTTCCAGCAACATTTTTGTGAACCCGTACAAAATAGAGGTATCCATACCTTTAGAATTTACCATAGGCCTTCTCATAAAGGCATAGTACATTCTGAAAATCTGTGCGTGGCCGTCAATCAAAAAAATCTTATCCATTCCATTCATTTTTATTATTTTGCTCATCATTCAACCCCTCAATACATCACTACCCGATTCTCTCTCTTTAGTTATCTTCAGCGAACCACTCAACATAAGAGGTTGCCGTCTCATATAGTTTGAGCGAGAAGAGTTCAACATTCTTTGGGAGGCGTGCTTTTATCGACTCGGCGTAGAATGAAATAATATTCTCGCATGTTGGTTGGAAATTCACTATCACTACATTTTGGTAGGCCTGAGCAATCTCTTTGGAAAGAGGTGCGTCCTCTCTGATAACGAGTGCGTGGTCGAATTTCTCAATAACACAATCATTTACAATTTTCTTCAATTCCGTGAAATCCATAATCATTCCGTACCCCGACATGGTTTTATCTGGACAGGGTTCACCCTTTATTGTCACGTACAATATATATGAATGGCCGTGAATAAATTTACATTTCCCATTGTAATTTAATAGGGCATGAGCTCCCTCATATCTGAACTCTTTTGTAATCTTGACAATAGACATTTTTTACTCTTTTAAAAACCTATTTGCAAAAATAATCAAAAAAACCTACCTCCTGACATTTCGAAGACCTTGATACTATTAATTACTCTTCTTTCTCTTACTTTATGACTTTATCCTAATCTCAATTAAGATTAATTTATCTTTATGAGAGGCTGAGCCGGCCTCCCCATGGGCTTTTTGTAACCTGCTCCTAACGGGGTGTGAGGTATAATTTGTATAAAAAAGAACAAACTTTAACGAAAAGTAGGATAATGATTAAATTATTTAATAAATATTTTTGTTTTTATTATAATTTATTATATTTGTATTCGGATTCTATAAACTAACATACAAAAAAAAGGAAATAAAATATCATGGCAATAGACATTAATGAATTGTTATCGAAGAATGCGAAAAGTATGAAGCCCTCTCCAATTAGGGCTCTATTAAATGTTCTTAATCAACCAGGAATGATCTCCTTTGCAGGAGGATTTCCAAACCCTCTCTCTTTTCCTATACCGGAGATAAAGAAAATTATGAATGAGGTGTTGGATGAGCAGGGTGCAATTGCTCTTCAATATGGCGGAACAGATGGTAACGTAGCTCTTAGAGAGGAGTTGGTAAAGAGATACAATAAGCAGGGAATGAATGTCACTAAAGAGAACATTATAATTACTACAGCTTCTCAACAGGCAATAGATATTACATCTAAAATATTTATTGATCCGGGTGATACTGTAATAACAGGTCTTCCCTCTTATCTTGGCGCTTTACAGGCATTTACTTCATATCAGGCAAATATAATAGGTTGTGAGAAGGATGAGGAACTTGAGGTTGTTACACGAGCATTATGTGCAAGCGGTAAAAAACCTAAATTTGTCTATGCTATTCCTGATTTTCAGAATCCTTCAGGAGTTACTATGAATCATGAGCAGAGAGAATATATTGTAAAGATAGCTCGCAAATACGATCTTATCATTCTTGAGGATAGTCCTTACAGAGAGATCAGATTTGAGGGAGAACACCAGCAGTTGATTGCTTCAATGGCTCCGGAGAGAACAATTCTCTTAGGTACATTCTCAAAGACTTTTGCTCCTGGATTCCGTCTCGGATGGGTTATTGCTCCTAAGGAGATTATTCAGAAATATAATCTTGCAAAGCAGTCTTCAGACCTCTGCTCTCCTACATTTGATCAAGCTGTTGCAGCCAAATATTTGCAGAGCGGTTACTTTGAGACCAATCTTGTGAAGACTGTAGCTCTTTATAGGAAGAAAAGAGATCTTATGTTAGAAAGTATGCAAAAATATATGCCTGCAGGTGTTACCTGGACAAAACCTCAAGGAGGGTTGTTCCTTTTGGTTACATTGCCTGAAGGATATGACTCTAAAGAGTTGTTCGATATTGCTATTAAACAAAATGTTGCTTTTGTTATCGGCGAAGCTTTCTATTGCGATGGCGGTGGTCAAAATACACTGAGACTTAACTTCTCATTTATGAACGATGAGGGTATAGTTGAGGGAATAAAGAGATTATCGGGCGCAATTCAATTGCTTTTTGAAAAGAAATAATGTTCCACGGTTAAAAATAGTTGGTTGTCTTTTGTTCAAAATGTTCCAAAAAAATGCTCCTTAATATTCAATACACCGCAATTCTTTCCAGATTGCGGTGTATTGATTTAATGCCCTTTATGACTAAATAGTCCCCTTTAAGTGGCTTTCTGGGAAATTTGTTGTAATTTTGAGGCAGAATAATTATCTTTATAAAGACATAGATAGCTATAATTAAAAATAATGATTATGAGAAAAAAGATTGTAGCCGGAAACTGGAAAATGAACACTACAGTTCCGGAGGGTGTAAAACTCGCAGAAGAGATTATTAACAAATTTAAAGAGGTACCGACGGAGGTAAATTTGATAATTGCTCCGCCCTCTACACATTTGGCCTCAGTATATTCTGTTATCGGGGAGACTAATATAGGACTTTCCGCTCAGAATTGTGCTGACCATGATAATGGTGCCTATACGGGCGAGGTTTCAGCCTTAATGCTCTCCTCTATCAAGGTCGGTTATGTAATACTCGGCCACTCAGAAAGGCGTCAATACTATGGAGAGACAAATGCAATTCTTGTGAAAAAGATAGGCCTTGCACTTGCTGCCGGACTGAAAGTTATTTATTGTGTCGGAGAGAAGTTGGAAGAGAGGGAATCAGGTAAACATTTTGATGTTGTGGGTGCTCAGATTAAGGAGGTTCTTTTCGGTCTTACAGAGGAGCAGATGAGTAATATTATAGTTGCTTATGAGCCTGTATGGGCAATAGGTACAGGTAAAACCGCTACAAGTGATCAGGCTGAGGAGATACATGCATTTATAAGAAAATCAATTGCTAATAAGTTTGGTAAATTATCCGAGGAAATTTCTATTCTATATGGAGGAAGTTGCAAACCTTCTAATGCAAAGGAATTGTTTGCTCAAAAGGATATTGACGGTGGATTGATTGGAGGTGCAGCTCTAAAGGCGGATGACTTTATTGCCATTGCAAAGAGTTTCTAATTCTGTATATGGAGTATATAGAGGTTATATTTAAAATAGAGCCATTTACAAATGAAAGAGCCGAAATTGTAGAAGCTATGATTTCGGATCTTGGTTTTGAAAGCTTTGTTTCTGACGATACTTCCTGTTTGAAAGCATATATAAAGAGGGAGAAATTTGGAGCTCAGGAGAGACAAGACCTGAAGTGCGTTCTGAGTTTCTTTGACAATAATCCTGATTTTAAGATTTCGTGGGATTTTGTTCTTGTGAGGGAACAAAATTGGAATCTTCCATGGGAGTCTGATTTTGAGCCGATTGTGATAGATAAATTATGTACGGTAAGGGCCGTCCATCATAATCATATACCAAAGACAAGGTTTAATATAGGAATAAGGCCAAATATGGCTTTTGGGACGGGGCATCATCAAACTACCACGATGATGATTAGAACGTTGCTTCGTTTTGCAGGCATAGAGCCTGATCCCTTTTTGGTTGGACATGATTTGCGGTACGGTAATAACAGATTGAAAAATAGACAATTATTGGATATGGGTACCGGCACCGGTGTGCTTGCTATTCTTGCGGCAAAGTTGGGAGCAAAAAGGCCTATTCATGCAATTGATGTAGATTTGATTGCGGTCAATTCTGCAAAGGAGAATTTATGGCTGAATAGAATGCACAAGGCTGTCGAGGTACTTTATGGCGATGCCTCTCTTATCCAGGCGTCAAAATATGATTTTATACTTGCTAATATTAATAGGAATATTTTACTCGAAGATATGGATACCTACTCACGAGGCCTTATTTCAGGGGGGTATCTTATTATGAGCGGCTTTTATGAACGTGATATTTCAAAACTTGTGGCTCGTGGGGCCGAATGCGATTTAACATTAATTGGTTATGAAACTTTTGGAGGCAAACAGGTTTGTGGAAAAAAGTTGAATAGTGGTGTGTGCCGCGATGCTGATCTTTATGAAGGGTGCGGTGAGGGGGACTGGAGTGTTTTGGTGATGCAATGTTTTCATCCGTTTCAAAGATAAATTATTTGCTCCATAATTGATTAATTGTCTCTTTGCTCCTTATTTTATCTCTTATTTTATAGATTTTTAGTTGTATTAGATTTGGATGGGAGATATTTTTTTATAACTTTGCATTCCCAATTGCAAGGACAAGCAATACAGATGTAGTTTGTAGGTTGCTCTTCTGAATTGTTTTTATTTAAAATTGTAGCGGGCGTGTTGTAATTGGTAGCCAAGCCAGACTTAGGATCTGGTGCCGCAAGGCGTGGGGGTTCGAGTCCCTTCGCCCGCACA
>CAYLGW010000011.1:0-60804 GCA_964383385.1 uncultured Muribaculaceae bacterium | reverse complement strand
AACAATTAACTAATTTGGATTACAATGCGGTTGCATTATACGCTTGAATTCAGCTTATAAGATAAACCATGAAAAGGAAGTTACCATTAGGACTTATTTGCGCATTGGCGCTAGTATCCTGCGTAGGTCCAAAAAACATTTCTGACGAAAATGGAGCAAACAGTCAGATAGCCAAAAACCTTGTAACTACACAAGAATATGTAGTTCCAGTTAAAGAGGGTTATACCACAATAGTTACATATAATGGCCAGCGTCTGGCAGTTACAAGCGATCCGATTACAATTCTTATACCTAAAGAGGCCGCTTCTTCAATTACAAAGGCTAATGATGAGCCGAAACTCTTTGTATATTTCGAAGAGGGGGTTACAAAAATTCCAACAAGTACTCTTTGGCAAACAATTGCTTTTGAAGATTCCAAAGCAGGTGATTTTGATTATAATGATTTGATAATTCATTCAAAATATCTTCTCTCAGGGAATAAACTATCTGTTGCAGTGCATCCTATCGCGTTGGGTTCGGTGAACGAAATTAAACTTGGTTTTGTTTGGAGGCAGGGTGCAGCTCAAGGCAATGTTGTTGTTGCAAATAGTTGCAGAGCCGATCTTTTTGGAGGAGAAGGAGGGTTTATAAATACTGAAAAATACAACCGGCATTATGATTCATTTGTTAAGACCTTAAATGTCGATGTTCCTAATTCTACCGATCCTGTCTATGTTACTTGGTATATTTATTCAAGCGGGAAATATATTAATGCTGTCAATAAATTTGGCCAGGAGTGTGTAGATGATGAGGGAAATCCTTACGGACTTGTGATTACAGATGCCGGTGTAACAAATCAAGAGGCTATGGGAACATTAAAAGCAACCAAAGCCTCTGCAAGTGATTGGAACTCTATGGTTGTCTCTGCATTCGGAACTTTTCCTGAGGTTAATGTAAGTGATTACAGCTCTCTTCCGAATATGAGTACATATAACACGTCCGGTACGGCGGCTACTAAAAATTACTATATACCGGCCACCGGTTCAAACAATAACTATAGTGGTTCATGTGTAGCGAATGGCAACTCTATATATGTATCAGGTACCCTGACAATTACAAACTATTGGGGGACTAAACCGATGAATATATATGTTCTTGATGGCGGTAAATTGTTCTTTAATGTCAATACTATTCAGTATGTTAATATTTACATTCTTTCCGGAGGTAAATTCGCGAGCGTGGCTAATAACGGCAAGACAGTTAATTTGAGTACAGGAACTAAGTTAATGGCCGTTGGTGATCTGAAGATGGAGGATAACGGGAACTTGCAAAAATTACAGGTAGAGAACGGAGCTCTTTTATGGGTTGGCAATAAGCTTAATGTCGGTGTTTTGAACCTTACGGGCAATGCTGCTTCTCAAGCCAAGGTATATGCCGGTTGCTGTATTTATGCAAGTGAATCTGTTGAACAGCAGAAGGAGTCATATATTTATATTAACTCTTATCTTAATACGCCTCAACTTATTCAAAAGAATGGTGGTACGTTATATGTGAAGAGCGGGGCGTTGATGGATATTACAAGTATGTATCAGTCTACTAATAAGGAGACTAAGGTAGAGTGTATTGGAGCAGAAGGTGCCATAATGAGTATAAAAACATTCAAGGTAGAAGCTACATTAGATTACTCAACAAGACTTGTTGGGAAGTTGTATATACACTATGATTCAGCCCAAGGAAGTTGGGGTGAAGGACCTACTGTAGGAGCGGGTGTTACATTTAACAATCCGGCCGATTATCTTCCGGAGAATGCGTGTCATCCTGCTTTTGGAAAGCCATCCGGCGGAGATTCAGGTGCGTGCTGGTTTTCTTATCCGTTGGAGAGAAATAATATTCGCAGTTGTTATAATTTTGAGTCGTGGAAGAGCAGCAACTTTAACTTTACCATACTTGATGCTTCAAAGGTTTTCGATATTACAAATACAAAACCTGTTTCTGGCAGCAAGGTCTCAATTTATACTGTGACAGAGTAGCGAGATCTCTCTGTTCCGCTTCCAAGTGCGCCCATAGGGGTGCGTCATGGTTTTTTTGGCAGTAAAATTAATATGATAGCAGGTCTCTCTTTAAGGGTAGTTTCTTGGCGCTCTCCTTTTAGAGTTTAGAATGTTGATAAGTAGTCTCTGTTATTCTTTTCTGTAGCCTAAATATATTTTATCTTTGCAGAAGAGGGTCGAATTCGCCCAATTTCAACTAATCATATTTTTTATTATGTCGTTCGTACATCTTCATGTTCATACATATTATTCTATTCTCGATGGCGAGGCAAGCATAAAGGGCCATTTCAAAAAGGCCCACGCCGATAAGCAGCCGGCTCTGGCTATTACAGACCATGGTAATATGTTTGGAGTGAAGGAGTTTTTTAATGTAGCAAAAGATTTTCCCGATGTTAAACCAATTGCCGGTTGTGAGGTGTATGTGACTCCGGAGGGGCGGTTTTCTAAACGTGGCAAGGAGGATCAAAGTGCATATCATCTCATTCTACTTGCGAAGAACTTGTCGGGGTACTATAATCTTGTGAAAATTGTCTCTACGGGGTGGGTTGAGGGGTTTTATTATAAGCCCAAGGTTGATAGAGAGATTATAGAAAAGTACCACGACAACCTAATCTGTTCATCGGCGTGTCTCGGAGGGGAATTGCCCAAGAATATTCGCGCTGGAAGGATTAAGGAGGCGGAAGAGGCTGCATTGTGGTATAAAAGTCTTTTTGGAGAGGATTATTATCTGGAGGTTCAGTTGCATAAAACTGAGGTACCCGGACAAAGCCAGGAGGTCTACGAGGCTCAGAAACTGGTAAACGATGAGTTGTTCAAAATGGGAGAGAGGCTGGGTATCAAGTGTATCGCTACAAACGATGTGCATTTTACCTCAAAGGAGGACGGGCCGGCGCATGATAGGCTTATCTGCCTTACAACCAATGCGTTGCTCGATGATCCAAAACGTTTGCACTATACCCAGCAGGAGTATCTTAAATCAGCGGATGAGATGTCCGCGCTGTTTCCGGAGCATCCAGAGGTAATTTCCAATACTCTTGAGGTTGCCGAAAAGATTGAAAGATACGATATTAACAGAGATCACGTATTGCCTGTTTTTCCTATACCAAAAGAGTTTGCAGATTCTAATGATTATTTGAGGCATCTTGTGTATAAGGGCGCAGAGTCGCTGTATAAAAAGATGACCCCTGAATTGACAGAGCGTCTCGATTTTGAATTGGGCACAATAAAACATATGGGATTCCCCGACTATTTTCTGATAGTTCAGGATTTTATTCGGGCTGCAAGAGAGAGGGGAGTTTCGGTTGGGCCCGGAAGGGGTTCGGCAGCTGGTTCCGTTGTTGCCTATTGTTTGGGAATAACCCAAATAGATCCTATTAAATATGATCTTCTTTTTGAGCGTTTTCTTAATCCTGAGCGAATATCAATGCCGGATATAGATATAGATTTTGACGACGAGGGGCGAGGTACGGTTCTTAAATATGTTGAGGATAAATATGGCAAAGATCATGTCTCGCATGTGGTAACTTTTGGCACGATGGCGGCAAAGAGTGCAATAAAGGATGTTGCACGTATTCAGAATGTGCCCTTATCCGAAAGCGACCGTCTCAGCAAACTAATTCCTGATAAGTTCCCTAATGAAAAGAGTAAAGAGATTGGGCAGGATGGTGTTGAGAAGGAGGTTGAGAAGAAGGTTAAGGTGAATCTGAAGAATTGCTGCAAGTATGTTCCGGAGATACAGGAGGCTCTTAATAACTCTACTATTCCAGGAGTCAGAGAGACAATCAAGTATGCTCAGATGCTCGAGGGGACTGTTAGGCAGACCGGAGTTCATGCGTGCGCTATAATTATAGGGCGAGATAATCTTATGGAGCATATCCCGATTTGTATTGCAAAGGATAAGGAGACAGGAGAGGATATGTGGGTATCTCAATATGAAGGCAGTTTTATTGAGGACGTTGGAATGCTCAAGATGGATTTTCTTGGGCTAAGGACTCTCTCCATTATTAAGGAGGCGTTGAGCAATATTAAAAAACACAGGGGGATAGAGATAGATATTGATCATATTCCGCTTGATGATAAAAAGACTTATGCGCTCTTCTGCAAGGGAGATACGATTGCTACATTTCAATTTGAGTCGCCAGGTATGCAGAAATGGCTCAGAGAGTTAAAGCCCTCCAAGATAGAGGATCTTATTGCAATGAATGCTTTGTACCGTCCGGGTCCTATGGATTATATTCCCGATTTTGTGGATCGCAAGCTCGGACGTAAAAAAATAGAGTACGATCTTCCGGAGATGGAGGGTATTTTGAAGGATACTTATGGTGTTACGGTTTATCAAGAGCAGGTGATGCTTCTTTCTCAAAAAATTGCCGGCTTTTCTAAAGGGAAGGCAGATAAGTTACGAAAGGCTATGGGAAAGAAGAAGATAGACCAGATGCTTGTTCTGTATCAAGATTTTATGAAAGGAGGAATGGAGAAGGGGTATCCGCAGGAGAAGTTAGAAAAGATCTGGACAGATTGGAAGGCTTTTGCCGAGTATGCTTTTAATAAATCACATGCAACCTGTTATACATGGGTAGCTTATCAGACCGCATATCTGAAAGCTAATTATCCCGCCGAATTTATGGCTGCCAACTTGAGTAAGAATCTCAATAATATTGAGGAGATTACAAAGTTAATGTCGGATTGTAAACATATGGGTATCGGGGTACTTGGCCCGGATATTAATGAAAGTTACAGAACATTTTCTGTTAACAAGGAGGGTAATATACGTTTCGGGATGGCGGGTGTTAAAGGTGTAGGCGAGGCTATCTCTGATTTGATTATAGATTGCAGGGGAGATAAACCTTTTGAGAATCTTTTTGAGTTCATAGAGCGGATTTCGGAGAGAGGCGGGATTAATAGGAAGACAATTGAGTCATTGGCTTATGCCGGGGCTTTTGATTCCTTTGGTAATATAAGGCGAGATCAGTTCTTTCTTTCTAACTCAAAAGAGGAGTTGTTTATAGATACTCTTTGCCGTTATGGTTCCCGTTTGGCAAATGATTTTTTGAATTCAACCAACTCCCTTTTCGGAGATGTGGATCTTGCTTTTAAGCCAACTCCACCTGAGATTCCTGTTGCCGGGGAGTATAATAAGTTGGAGTTTTTGAAAAAGGAAAAGGAACTTGTGGGTATGTATATTTCTGCACATCCATTGGATTCATATAGGTTTGAAATTGATAATTTTACCACTTGTGATAATATAACCATTAAGGAGAAAGAGAAGGAGGCCTCTTCGAACGGAGATTTGATGGGGGCTACTTTTTATCTTTCCGGGCTTATATGTAATGTGGATAAAAAAATTTCTCGAAGCAGCGGCAAACCCTATGCCGATTTTTCTCTTGAGGATTTTTCCGGAACAATTTCCTTCAGACTATATGGTAAAGAGTATGAGGCGTGCCTTCCTTTTCTCGAAAATGGAATGGCTGTGTATATGAAGGTTGTATTGCAACCCGATTTTATTTCTGCAAAACAGAAGATGGAGTCTCAGTCTAATAACTCAGGAAATGAAAAAGCTGCCGGATGTAGGTTGAGGATAAAGAAGATGACTTTATTGGCCAATACAAAGGAGGAGTTTATTCGTTCCTTTACGGTTGATATTCCTGTGGAGAAGATTACCAAAGAGTTTAGAAAGGAGTTGATAAAGATGATTAAAGCCAACAAAGGAAAGAAGTTATTAAATCTGAAGATTCTCGACAAAAAGAATAAATTGTCGGTAGATTTCTTCTCTAAAAAATACGCCGTAGATGTTAATAACGATCTCCTCGATTATCTTATAAGAGAGGGTCTAAACTATAGTGTTGAGGTTGTAAATACAATGTAATCATAGAGACGGCAAGTAGTACCAATGGGGCAGAAAACAGAGTTATCTGCGCTCAAGATTTTCCGGCTTTTGAAGACTACATTACGAATTTAAAAACCCGACTTCAGTTCCAGAGCTGCTCCATCAGGAGTAATGAGCTGCATACCATCGGACGGAGAGCAGAGATGTCCGATAATATCGTATGCCGGAAACTCTTTTTGGAGAGACTCGTGTTGTTCCAATGGTATAACAAAGAGGAATTTATAATCATCACCGCCATTTAACGCAGCTGTGGCGGCATCTATACCAATCTCTTCCGCAATTTCGAATGTAGGTGCCGCTATCGGGATCTTTTCGAGAAAAATTTTTGCGCCAAGCCCGCTATCTATGCATAATTGTTTGATTGTATTAGCGAGTCCCTTAGTTATGAAGTATCCCGACGAGGGTAATATACCGGCCTCTTTAAATTGTTCTATGATTCCGGCCTCTATATGAGGGCTTAGATATTGAGAGAGGATAAATTTATATTTGCTCAAATCGGGCTGCTTGTATTTGGCAAATTCCGATGATGGAATTTTTTCAAAAGCAACTCTTTCGCGCTCAAGTATATGCAGTCCCATATATGCTCCGCCGATATTACCTGTAATGCAGATAAGACTATTTTTTTTGTTGGAAGGCAGTTTGGAAATAAACTCCTCTCTCTGCCGTCCGGTAGCTGTAATTCCGATTGCCATCCCTGTGATAGAGGCATTTAGTTCTAATCCAATCTGCTCAATTTTGTGCTCTTTTGCAGCCGCTATTACTCCGGTCCAAAACTCAGCAATCTCTTCATAGCAAAACTTTTGGGAAAGTCCTATATTGAAAATCATCCCCGCTGGAGTGTAAAATTTAGCATAGAGAGCTCCTATTGCAAGTAATGCTGATTTATAGCCCAAATGCTTTAAGGGGGTATAAGTGAGATTAAAATCAATACCCTCAAGTATCATGACAGACGTAGTGACATACCGACAGTTTGTACTTGATAAGTTTTTATTTTTTGGGGCGCCATGGGTAGAGAGATCGTTGTCGAGGGTACTTAAAGAGAGGAAGCTGTTGCGGTTATTATAGCCGGTATCTTTAAATAATCTCGCCATCACCTCATTTTTACCAATTGAACTTATAGCGGCACGTTTATTGTCTTTTATTTTTTCTTTTGTCATAACCCCTTTTTTCTGCAAAAATATTTAAAATGAATTAACTTTGTGCCATATGAGCGAAAATAATGAAATAATAAAAGATATTACCGGGTCTGAATACAGGCAAGGTTTTGTTTCAAATATTGAACAGGAGTTTATACCTAAAGGTTTAAACGAAGAAATTGTGCGCACTATCTCTAAAAAAAAGGATGAACCTGAATGGATGACCGATTTCAGGCTTAAAGCCTTTGCTAAGTGGAAGAGAATGAAAATGCCCTCTTGGGCGCATCTGAAGATTCCACAGATAGATTTTAACGATATTATCTATTATGCAGCGCCAAAACCTCCCAAAGAGAGGCGAGAAATAGATCCGGAACTTGAGGCAACATTCGATAAACTCGGTATTCCGCTTCATGAGAGAAATGTGCTCGCCGGAGTTGCTGTAGATGCTGTATTTGATTCAGTTTCTGTAAAGACTACCTTTAGAGAGACTCTTGCTGAGAAGGGAGTTATCTTCTGTTCCATTTCTGAGGCGATAAAGGATTACCCCGATTTGGTAAAAAAATATCTTGCTTCAGTGGTGCCTATTGGAGATAATTTTTTTGCTGCACTTAATTCAGCAGTCTTTAGTGATGGCTCTTTCTGCTATATTCCAAAAGGCATAAAATGCCCAATGGAGCTCTCTAGCTATTTTAGGATAAATGCCAAGGGAACAGGCCAGTTCGAAAGGACTCTTATTATTGCTGACGAAGGCTCTTATGTAAGTTATCTTGAGGGTTGTACCGCTCCTCAGAGAGATGAGAGCCAGCTGCATGCCGCTATTGTTGAGATAATTGTAATGCAGGATGCAGAGGTAAAGTATTCTACTGTACAGAATTGGTATCCGGGCGATAAGAACGGTAAAGGTGGTATCTATAACTTTGTAACAAAGAGAGGAATATGTAAGGGGAACAACTCAAAGCTGTTTTGGGCTCAGGTAGAGACAGGTTCTGCTATTACTTGGAAATATCCGAGTACTATTCTCAAAGGCGATAACTCTCTCTCAGAGTTTTATTCGGTTGCCGTCACCAATAATTACCAGCAGGCCGATACCGGAACCAAAATGATTCATATTGGCAAGAATACGAGGAGCAGAATAGTGAGTAAAGGTATCTCCGCCGGGTTTAGTGAAAATAGCTATAGAGGTCTTGTGAGGATACTGCCTAATGCCGAGAATGCAAGAAATCATTCTCAATGTGATAGTTTGCTGCTTGGCGATAAGTGCGGTGCGCATACTTTCCCCTATATAGAGAGCGAAAACGAGACGGCGATTGTTGAACATGAAGCTACTACTTCAAAGATTGGAGATGATCAGCTGTTTTATTGCAGGCAACGGGGTATTAAGGAGGAGGATGCTGTAGGCCTCATTGTGAATGGTTATGCGCGTGAGGTGTTGAATCAATTGCCGATGGAATTTGCAGTTGAGGCGCAAAAGTTGCTTCAGGTCTCTCTTGAGGGCACGGTAGGTTAATATTAAGTCTCTCGATATATATGTTCAGCATAGATAATATAATTTTTACTATTTGGGGGCAAGGTCTGAGCCTCCTGGAGTTGATTGCTCTTTTGAGCGGCCTTTCTTCTGTGTTTCTTGCCGTAAGAGGTAAAGTGTTAAATTTTTGGGTAAGTTATTTATACCTTACTCTTTTATTTATGATGTTTCTACAGAAACACCTTTATTCCAGCATGATGTTGCAACCGATCTCTTTGGCAATAACTCTTTTCGGACATTATAGGTGGACACACCCTAAACAGAATGAGAAGGATAAAAAAGAGGAGTTGAAAGTTACGATTCTCAATTGGAGATATCGTGCTATTTTAGCTGCTGTAATAGTTATATTTACAATCATCTGGGGCTTTTTCTTAAGTAAGATTAATCTGTTGTTACCCGACTATTTTTATGAGGCACAGCAACCATTTACGGATGCCTTTGTAACGGTAACAATGTTATCTGCTCAATTTCTCTCTGCTCAGAAAAAGATAGATTGCTGGGCTTTATGGATTGTAGTGAATGCGACAAATGTTCTCTTGTACCTTTCGGTTGGTCTTGCATTTATGCCGTTTATATGTGCCGTATACTTTGTTTTGGCCATCATAGGCTTTTTTATGTGGAAAAAAAAGATGTGATTGACCAGGTTAGATTAAAATATTCACTATAAGCAGATAATAATATGAATTTTAATAGTACAAACTGTATGAATAATATAATTGAAATAAAGAATCTGCATGCGCAGATAAATGAAAAAGAGATATTAAGAGGAATTAATCTTACAATTAATGAGGGTGAAGTTCACGCAATAATGGGACCTAACGGGTCGGGTAAGAGTACGCTTGCAGCAGTTCTTGCCGGAAAGGAGAGTTACAAGGTTACGGAGGGGTCAGTTACATTTCTTGGTCATAATCTTTTAGAAATGACTCCGGAGGAGAGATCATGGGCAGGTATGTTTCTCGGATTCCAATATCCGATAGAGATACCGGGAGTTACAAATGTGAACTTTATGAAGACAGCTGTGAATGAGCATAGGAAGCAGGCCGGGCTTCCTGCACTTACTGCTGCTGAGTATCTTAAACTCATGCGTGAGAAGATGGCTATTGTGGAGATGGACCCGGCTTTTTCTTCGAGGGGAGTGAATGTTGGGTTTTCAGGCGGAGAGAAGAAAAGAAATGAGATTTTTCAGATGGCAATGCTGGATCCGCGTCTTGCAATTTTAGATGAAACCGATAGCGGTTTAGATGTTGACGCCCTTAGAATAGTTGCCACCGGAGTTAATAAATTAAAGAAGCCGACAAATGCCACTCTTGTTATTACGCACTATCAAAGATTGTTGGACTATATTGTTCCAGATGTCATTCATGTGCTTTACAGAGGAAGAATAATCCGTACAGAGGGTAAGGAGCTTGCTCTTGCGGTGGAGAAGAGAGGATATGATTGGCTGATTAAAGGAGAAGAATAATTAAATAGTTGAGCAAAATGACAGAAAATTATATATATGCACCGGACACTAATGCCGGTTTTAAGTGCAGAGTGCCGTTGGAGAATACTCAACAGGTTTTTGTTATTGACGGCAAGGTGCAGGGTAATAATTCTTTCGCTGGAAAGGAGGGGGGATTTTCACTTCATCTTAACAGAGGGGTGGTTGAAGAGAGGATGATCCAAGTTATATATGTAAGAAAACGAGGACCGGAGGCTCTTAATTATGTGTCGGAGTTCTTTATTGAGAAGAATGCCAGGGCCCAGGTGCTTCTTTGTTCGCATACTATGAGCGAAACAGCTTTTATTATGGAGGAGGAGATTCCTGTTACATTGCAGGAGAATGCCTTTTTAGATCTTGTTGTGATGCAAAATGAGCATAACAACTCCTCTCATAAGACCTTTTTTAAGGTAAATATGGCTGCCGGAGCCGTACTGCGTCTTAATTTAATAACATTGCACGGCGGAGATATTTCTAATAACATTGAGGTTAATCTCAATGGCAAAGATGCCGATTGTGAACTTAATGGTTTATATCTTACAGATAGAGAGCAAAAGGTCTCTACACAAGTGGAGCTTAATCATAATTCTCCTGAATGTAGGAGTCTGCAGCTATTTAAGGGAATTCTCGACGATAAATCAGTTACAAGATTCAGCGGCAAGATACTTGTTGCAAAGGACTCTCAAAAGACCGAGGCATATCAAGCTAACAATAACCTTTTGGTCTCCAAGGAGGCAAAGGCATTTACACAGCCGCATCTTGTTATTTATGCAGATGATGTAAAATGTTCCCACGGGGCGACAGTCGGCAGCCTTGATCAGGATGAGTTATTTTATATGAGATCGAGAGGGATCTCCCTTCATGAGGCTAAACTATTACAGCAGCAGGCTTTTGCGCATGCTGTTCTTACTAAGATCATAAACGATGGTTTGAGAGAACGTCTATCTGATTTAGTCGAAAGAAGGTTACGCGGAGAGTTTACCAGATGCGATGATTGCAGTAAGCATTGTTGTTAAGCTCTTTTGAACAATTGTTATTTTTTTGTTGATAAGTATTTTTTTTGCCCTAATTAAAAGGGGTCATATTTTATTAACTTGCCAACCGAACAGAGCAGCCTATTCCGGACATTTTAAAGAATAACTGTTCTGAAAATCAAAGATATATTTAATTTTATTTGTCTATTTGCCGTTTGGCATATTTTAGACAGATATTTGCTGCACTATATAAAGATAAACTATATACGTATGACAACTTATACCTATCAAGAGGCTCTCGATGAGAGTATAAAGTATTTTAGGGGAGACGAACTTGCTGCGTCTGTATGGATTAATAAATACGCCATGAAGGATTCATTCGGTAATTTATACGAAAAATCGCCGGATGATATGCATAGAAGGCTTGCAAAAAAATTTGCAGAGGTTGAGGCTGGATATCCTAACCCTATGAATGAGGAGGAGATATTTGACTTGCTGAGCGATTTTAAATATGTTATTCCTCAGGGAGGACCTATGACAGGTATAGGTAATGATCACCAAATTGCCTCTTTATCGAATTGCTTTGTTATAGGAAATGATAAGCCTGCCGACTCATACGGCGGAATACTCAAGATAGACGAAGAGCAGGTTCAGCTTATGAAACGTAGGGGAGGAGTCGGACATGATCTTTCGCACATTAGGCCAGCCGGAAGTGCAGTATTAAACAGTGCTCTTACCTCTACAGGAGTTGTTCCTTTTATGGAGCGTTATTCTAATTCTACACGCGAGGTGGCACAGGATGGAAGAAGAGGGGCTCTCATGCTCTCAATCTCCATTAAGCACCCCGACGCAGAGGATTTTATTAATGCAAAACTTCAGCAGGGTAAAGTTACAGGGGCTAATGTCTCGGTAAAATTGGACGACGAGTTTATGAAGGCCGCCCTCTCTGGGAAGGAGTATAAACAGCAATATCCTATTGAGTCAAAGAGTCCTAAGGTGGTTAAGATGATAAACGCCGAGAATCTTTGGAAAAAGATAATCCATAATGCATGGAAATCGGCCGAGCCCGGTGTTCTTTTCTGGGATACCGTTATAAAAGAGTCTATTCCGGATTGTTATGCAGATTTAGGTTACAAAACGGTGAGCACTAATCCATGCGGCGAAATTCCATTGTGTCCTTATGATTCGTGCCGTTTGATAGCTATTAATTTATATTCGTATGTAGAGCGTCCATTTACCGATAAGGCCGAGTTTAATATGGCCCTCTTTAAAGAGCATGTAGCAAAGGCTATGCGTCTTATGGATGATCTGATAGATCTTGAGATGGAGAAGATAGAGGCTATAATTCGCAAGATAGAGAGAGATCCTGAAGAGTTTGATGTGAAGAGAACAGAGCTCGATCTTTGGAAAAAAATAATGAAAAAATCGCAAGGGGGTCGACGTACCGGTCTGGGTATAACCGCAGAGGGAGATATGTTGGCCGCACTTGGAATTACTTATGGTTCGGATAAGGCGATAGATTTTGCTGTTGAGGTGCAAAAAACGCTTGCCGTTGAGGCCTACAGGTCTTCTGTATGTTTGGCAAAAGAGCGCGGCGCATTTCCTGTTTATGACGCAAAGAGAGAGACCAAGAATCCTATGATTATAAGGCTTAAAGAGGCCGATTCGGATCTATATGAGGAGATGACTAAGTATGGCAGAAGGAATATCTCTCTTTTAACCATCGCTCCTACCGGGACAACAAGTATTATGACTCAGACCACCTCCGGTATAGAGCCTGTCTTTTTACCCTATTATGTAAGGAGGAGGAAGGTAAACCCTAATGATAAGAATGTGGTTATCTCATTTAAAGATGATGTGGGAGATTGCTGGGAAGAGTATTATGTTTTCCATCATAAATTCCTTACATGGTGCGAGGTAAAAGGGCACAAGCGTGATCAGGTTGTTAAGATGCCTGTGGAGGAACTCGATAAGCTTGTTAAATCTTCTCCTTATTATAAGGCTACCTCTGCCGATATAGATTGGGTGGCAAAGGTAAAGATGCAGGGCAGTATACAAAAGTGGGTGGATCATTCAATAAGCGTAACGGTAAATCTACCTAATTCTATTAGCGAAGAGTTAGTAGCTGAGGTATATAAAACAGCATGGGAGTGTGGTTGTAAAGGTGTTACTGTTTATCGCGACGGGTGTCGTCCCGGTGTTCTTGTGGCACGCAAAGAGGAGAATAAAGAGGTCCTTAAACCTAAAGTACGTCCTAAATCATTGGAAGCCGACGTGGTCCGTTTTATGAACGGAAAGGATCATTGGATTGCTTTAGTGGGCAAATTTAATGGTGTCCCTTATGAGGTATTTACCGGTCTTGTTGAGGAGGATAGCCGTAATATTCCTAAATCGGTTGATAAAGGTTTTATTATTAAGGAGAAGGATATTAATAACGGCAAGAGCAGATATGATTTCCAATATGTAGATAAGTATGGCTATACAAATACCGTAGGAGGTATTTCACATATGTTTAATAAGGAGTTCTGGAACTATGCTAAATTTATATCGGGAGTCCTTAGAAATGGTATGCCTATTGTGGATGTTCTCAACCTTATTAACGGGCTTCAATTGGATAGCGAGACCATAAATACATGGAAAAACGGGGTTGAAAGAGCTTTAAAGAGCTATATTCCAGATGGGACAAAAGACGATACCGGTAGAACTTGCGCTAAATGCGGTTCAAAGGAGCTTGTTTATCAAGAGGGATGCCTTGTCTGTAAGAGTTGCGGCTATTCAAAATGCGGTTAATTGGAGTATGGGGAGTATTTGACCGCTTCCTATAGAGTGCTATGATTGTATATCCTAATGCAAAAATTAATTTAGGCCTCAGGGTGTTGAATAGACGCCCCGATGGTTTTCACTCTCTTGAGACGGTCTTTTATCCGGTCTCTTTGTTCGATATTCTTGAGATAGTTCCTCTTACCGGTAATCGCGCCGAGAGAGGAACGGTTATGGAGTTATACGGGATACCTATTGACTCGGAACCGAGTGATAATCTTTGTGTTCAGGCATATAATCTTTTAAAAAGAGATTTTGATATTCCGCCTGTCGGTATTTATCTTCATAAAAATATTCCTTCTGGAGCCGGCATGGGGGGTGGTTCTTCCGATGCAGCCTTCACATTAAAGGCGCTGAATGAGCTTTTCAAGCTCGAGCTTTCAAATGATGTTCTCGCTCTTTATGCTGCTCAACTTGGAAGTGATTGTCCCTTTTTTATTTATAACAGACCGATGCTTGGTTCAGGAAGGGGGGAGATATTATCGCCTGTAGAGGTCGGGGTACTTATAAATTATAAAATAAAGGTGGTTTTTCCTCCCTATTTTGTCTCCACAGCCGAGGCATATAAAGGCATCATACCTCGCGATAAACGCTCTCAAAGTAGTAATGGTGAAGATAGGCTTGCTCTACCAGAGCTCCTTAATAGGCCTGTGGAGAGCTGGAGGGATTTTTTGGTAAATGATTTTGAGGAGACTGTTTTTGCTAAAATACCTGAGATTGAGACATATAAGAAAAACTTATATAATGATGGGGCGGTTTATGCCTCAATGAGCGGCAGCGGCTCGGCTGTTTATGGTATTTTTAGAAGAGAGTGAACAATATCTTACAATTATAAAAGATGCTCCACCTATTTTTCAATCTGCTCCAAGAATAGTAGGTGAAGAAAAATTTACTGGAGGGTAAAAAAATAAAAAAGGGCATCCTTTCTGCTACGTAAGGGTACCCTTTTTTTGTACTAAAACCTAAACCTACGATATAAAGATGCAGGAGGTTATGTTTTCGTTGCATTTATTTTAAAAAAAAATCAAAAAAAGTTCAAAAATTTTTCTTAAAGAATTTAATAGGCACATTTGCAATAAGATAACCAACAACTACTACTCCAAAAAAGGTTATCAAAATATCGGTAATTTGTATTTCCACAGGATAATAATCAATAATAAAGTTGCCGGGCATTGGTAAAGTGTGGTATTTTGCCTGCATATAAGCAAGGAGAGTTCCAATAATAACGCCGCAAAGTGCACCTGTTGCAGAGATTAAGGTTCCCTGTAGGATAAAGATTCGATTGATTAGTTTTCTGCCGGCTCCCATGCTCTTAAGTATCCCAATATCCTTTCTCTTCTCTATCATCAGCATTGAGAGCGAACCGAATATATTAAAGGAGACAATTATAATTACAAAGAGAAGAATCATATACACTGCAAATTTCTCCGCTCTCATCATCTTATAGAGCGTCTCGTTCTGCATAAAACGATCTTTTACCAATAAGTCCGGAGCAAGTGAGCCGGATAAGTTCTTCCCCAGTAGGGAATTCGTTATACTATGAGCAAGAGATTTATTGTTTTGAGCAAAGGCGGAACTATCTAAATAGAGATAAAGGGCTGTAATCTCTTCAGGGGCATAGCCGAGAAGTTCAGCTGCCCTATTCAGTGAAACAATTACGGAATTATTGTCGTAGCTTTTTTCGAGATTCAGTATACCTGTGGGATAAAATGCTATATTATTCAGAGAAGAGGTAGGGTCAACGAGGGAAATTTCTGCGTTTCTGTCGGGGAAATAGAGATCGAGCGGAGCAAGAAATCTTGTCCGTATTCCAAGCTCCATCGCAAGGTTTCTGCTGACTACTGCGCCTGCAATCTCACCCTCGCCTGTGTTGAATTCACCCTCTATTAAGTACCTCGACAGTTTACTGGTCTTAAGAAAAGCGGAATCTACTCCTTGAATTTTTGCAATAGCCTCATTCCCTCCATATGTGGCAAATACATTCTCCTCTATTACGGGGCAAATTTTCAACCTATTGTCGATGTTCTTAATAATCTCCAAGGTAGAACTATCTGCTGTAAATGTTTTTCCTTTAGCCGGGGTAATAATATAGTCGGGCTGATAGGTATCGTAAAGCGATTTTATGAGGGTATCGAATCCGTTATAAACGGAGAGGATTATAATGAGGGCCATGCAACCCAATCCAATCCCTGTTGCGCTGATAGCAGAGATGATGTTTATTACATTATGCGATTTCTTCGCAAACAGGTACCTTTTGGCTATGTAAAAAGGCAGATTCATTTATTGTTGCCTTAAATGTTGCTGTGTCTGTCCTAAAATTTAGTTGTTGTCTGTGGATGGAATGTTGCCCTTCTTTAACAATTCGTCTATGTGCTCTGCATAATCAAGCGAGTTATCCGGAAAAAAGACTATCTCCGGAACAATTCTCAGTTGTTTTGCCACAATATGTCCAAGTTCTCCTCTAATTGATTTTGTCTGCTCCTTTAGTATTTCGAGCACCTTTTCTCCCTTTTCGGAGGGAAAGATGCTGACAAATACCTTTGCAAAAGAAAAATCGGGGCTTACTCTCACTTCACTTACAGTTATCATTGCCCCATCATAAGGGGCCATTCCTCTTCCTCTTATGAGTTCGGCCAAATGCCTTTGCAGCTCGCGGGCAATCTTAAGTTGCCTTGTGCTCTCTCCGTTTTCATTTCTTATCTCTTTCCTCTTCATAATAGTAAATATTGAATATAAGATTAATTGAAATTGAGTATATAGTAATTCTTTTTGCCCTTTTGAACAAGAATATATTTCCCCTCTATAAGATTGCCGCTATTGAGAATCCCATTTATATCTGAAAACTTATCTTTATTAATACTAAGACCATTAGCCTGAATCATCTTTCTACACTCTCCTTTCGATTGGAAAACAGAGGTCTCAACTGCCAAAAGATCTATGATGTTTCCCCCCAATTTAGTTTTGGAAAGGTTGAACTGTGGAACACCGTCAAAGACGGCAAGGAAAGTTTTTTCGTCGAGTCTCCTAAGAGCATCAGAGGTTGAGTTTCCGAATAGTATTCCCGATGCCTCAACAGCATTGTCGTATTCCTGCTTACCATGAACCATAATTGTAATCTCCTTTGCAAGCAGCTTTTGTAGAGTTCTCAAATGCGGTTCTTTTTTGTGCTCCTCCGCAGCGGCCTCTATCTCCTCTTTTGTAAGCATTGTAAAGATCTTTATGTAACGTTCCGCATCTTCGTCACTTACATTAAGCCAGAATTGGTAGAATGTGTACGGCGATGTGTAATCTGCGTTGAGCCAAATATTTCCTTTCTCTGTTTTGCCGAATTTTTTACCATCCGCCTTTGTAATAAGCGGGCAAGTAAGGGCATAAGCCTCTGCGCCCAATTTTCTTCTAATTAGTTCCGCTCCCGTTGTAATATTTCCCCATTGATCGCTACCTCCCATCTGAAGTTTACAATTTTGGTGTTGATAGAGATAGAGGTAATCGTATCCTTGAACCAGTTGGTATGAAAATTCCGTAAAGGACATTCCCTCGCGATTTTCACCGCTGAGCCTTTGTTTTACAGAATCTTTACTCATCATATAGTTTACCGTGATATGTTTTCCGATATCCCTTATAAATTCGAGAAAAGAAAAATTCTTCATCCAATCGTAATTATTTACCAACATGGCGGCATTAGCTTCTTTTGAGTCGAAATCCAAAAATCTTGCAAGTTGAGCTTTTATTGCTTCCTGATTATGTCTAAGTGTCTTCTCATCGAGCAGATTTCTCTCCTGACTCTTCATAGAAGGATCTCCTATCATTCCGGTTGCTCCTCCGATTAGAGCTATTGGTTTATGTCCGCAATTTTGGAAATGCTTAAGTATCATTACACTTACAAGATGACCTATGTGAAGGGAATCAGCGGTGGGGTCTATGCCGACATAGGCGGCTGTAGGCTCTTTCATAAGTTGTTCTTCTGTCCCGGGCATAATTGAATGGATCATGCCTCTCCATTTTAGTTCTTCAACAAAATTTTTCATCGGATTATTTGAATATATTTAATATTAAACTTGTTTAAAAGATGCAAAATGCAACTTTCATGCAAGCCTTGGAGTTTCAGGCGTCATTATCTGAACAAGTAAATAGTGCTCCTGCGGCGGGTGCAACTTGGGGCTACTTAAATTGCAGCTTAGTTTGCTGAACAAAGGTTTGCTTTGCAAAGGTAGTAATTTTTGGTCGGTTATCTGTTGCTCAAGAGTTGGCTTATATTTATGTCTCTTCCTTTTTATTTAATTATCTCTGCTCTTTCGGTAATTATTTTTTGATTGTTGCGATTCCTTTATATCTTTACATAGGTTAATTGAATGTTATTTTTTACACTGATTTCTGCCTCTCTTTTTGCAGTAATACCTGTAGAATATTAGCATTTAATTCCTCATTGGTAATGCAACTTTTAATAACTTCAAAAAACTATTATAGAATCATGATTAAAAAATACTTTACTCGATTAGTGATTCTGGCCTTACTGCCGGTACTCTCTATTTCGGTCTCAACCTATTCTTTTGCCCAAGAACAAACCGTAGCTCCCTCTGCTCAATCGGAATTAGCTACAAAGATATGTGCGCTAAATGAGAAGGGCTTTATCATTACCGATTTCAAGAGTGAACCCATTGGAACAAAAATGACTCTTCCATTCAAGGAGAAATATTCTATGTGTATAACCCAGCTAATAGATCATAAAGATCCCTCTAAAGGAACATTCAAACAGAGAGTTATTGTTGGGTTAGCCGGATTTGATAGGCCATCGGAGCTTGTAACTGAGGGATATACTGCAAATTATGCATATAGTGCCAACTACCGCGACGAGCCCTCACGAATTTTCAATACCAATATGGTCTTTGTAGAGCATAGATACTTTGCCAAGTCTACGCCATTCAGACAGGACGATTCAACTATTACCGATGAAAATTTGAATTGGGACTATATGAATGCCACTCAGGCAGCCGCAGATCTTCATAATGTTGTTGAGGCCTTCAAAAATATCTTTCCCGGCAAGTGGATTGCTTCCGGTATAAGTAAAGGTGGCCAAACCGCTATGTTCTACAGAGCATTTTATCCTAATGATGTGGATATCACAATGCCTTATGTTGGTCCTCTTTGTAAGGGGGTTGAAGATGGGAGGCACGAGCCTTTTATTGCAAACTTTTGCGGGACAGCAGAAGATCGTGCTATTATTAAAAACTTTCAGACGGAGCTTTTAAAAAGAAGAGCTACAATTGAGCCAAAGTTGGCAAAGTATGCAGAGAAGGCAAATCTAACATTCAAGATCCCATTTAATGAGGTATATGACTATTGTGTTCTGGAATTTTCCTTTGCATTCTGGCAGTGGGGCAGGAATCCTGCAAAGTTGCCTGATACAAAAACAGCTACAGATGATCAAATGTTGAATGTGTTGCTGAGTATTAGCGGGCCGGATTATTTCTCAGAGGGTAAAGATTCCTCTCCTTTTTATGTTCAGGCTGCACGAGAACTTGGTTACTATGGTTACGATGTAAAGCCATTCAAAGGACTCTTGACAATTAAATCAGCAAAGGGCTATTTACATAGAATAATGTTGCCGCAGAATCAGAAATTTGAATTCAGCAAATTTTTATACAATAAGGTTAATAACTTTTTGAAGACAACAGATGCAAAAATGCTCTTTATTTATGGCGAATATGATCCTTGGAGTGCTGTAATGCCTGTTCCTCCTGTAGAAAATGAAAAATTAAAGAAGGAGGGCAAGGGCAGAGAGACCATGCATCTATTTGTAGACCCTAATGGTAGCCATAGCGCAAGAATTTATACTCTTCCTGAGGCCGATAATAAAAGGGCAATTGAGATAGTCAATAAATGGCTTGCGGAGTAGTTGCGTAAGGGCTCTTTCTCTACGCGAATTTCGTAAATAAAAGAGAAGCTCTAAAAAGTGACCTATTTATCCATTTCATTTCTGGCTGAGCAGATATTATATATATTGCTGTAACTTGTTTATAATAAGAGGCATTAGTTTAATGCCTCTTATTATAAACATCTTATCTAATTTTATTTATTAGCTTCATATTATTTACGAAATTTTAAATATTAGAAAATTAATTATATTTGCATTATAAACCAATATGTGATAGAATTTTGGAACCTCCCAGTAGTTTATTAATCGAATTTCTTTATCCGGGGATCGCTCTGATCCTCCTTTTGGTTTGTTCTGCACTTGTTTCCGGAAGTGAAACCGCTTTTTTTTCATTATCTCCAAAGCAACTCGACAGTATAAAATGTGATGATGATAAACCGAGCAAACGTATTATGCATCTGCTCTCTATGCCAAATTATCTTCTCGGCTCAATTTTGCAGATTAATAATTTTGTGAATATTCTGATTGTGCTTATCTCCTCAATGATGCTCGAGAAGGCTTTTGATTTTTCGACCTATCCTCTTGTTGAGTTTCTTGTAAATACCGTTATTGTAACCTTTATTCTTGTTCTCTTTGGAGAGGTGTTCCCAAAACTTCTTGCAACTCATATGCCTGTTAGGTTTGCCAAATTTATGAGTGCTCCTTTATGGTTCGCACGTCCATTTACGAGGCCGTTTAACTATTTGATGAACCGTTTTGCCAGCCGTGTTACTGATAATTTGCCGATGAGGGTAGATTTTACACTTGATGAACTTTCAAAGGCTGTAGATATAGCCGAGCCGACCTCAAATCAGGAAAAAGAGATGCTGAAAGGAATTGTCAGGTTACCTGTAACGGATGTTAAAAAAATAATGAAACCGAGAGTTGATGTTGTTGCAATAGAATTGGATAATACAAACGAAGAGGTAATAGAGATTGCTACCACGTGCGGTTTTTCCAGATTACCAGTTTATAAGGATTCATTAGATGAGATAAAAGGTTTTCTTTATATTAAAGATATGTTGCCCTATTTGCTTACCACCAATTCAAAGTTCAATTGGAGGCATCATATTAGGGAGGCCTATTTTGTGCCGGAAAGTAAGAAAATTAATGATCTTCTGGAGGAGTTCAGAGAGAAAAAGATGCACCTTGCTGTTGTAGTAGATGAATACGGAGGCACAGACGGGATAGTGACACTTGAGGATATTTTAGAGGAGATTGTTGGAGAGATTGTTGATGAGAGCGATAAAGAACCCGGCAAGGAGAGATAAGAGAGAGGGTAATAATTTAGAAAAATATATAAACAGAGAGATATTTATGGGACTTTTTTTAAGAAATGAATTGGAAAACGGAGCTGAAATTGCCGTCTGGGAAGTAATAGAGAGTGAAGAGGAGCTTTTGAGTATTATTTCTATTCCCAATGATGAGCTTGAGGAACTTTATATTACAAAAAGCGGGGCAAGAAGGAGAGAAAAATTGGCTGTAAGGGCATTGCTGAATACTGTTTTTAATGATAAGGTTTATTTAGGACATCACGACAATGGGAGTCCTTTTATTCAAAACAATCCTACACATATCAGTATTACACATACAGGCAGGTTCGTTGCCATTATTCTTCATCCTACGGAGGATGTAGGAATAGATATTGAATCTCTCGATCGCGATTTTTCGGCCGTTGAGAAAAAGGCTCTTTCACCCGAAGAGACAGGGGATCTTACTGATGAAAATCGTAATATTCAACTTGCCATATATTGGTGCGCCAAGGAGGCTATCTATAAGAGAATGAGCCAGCATGGGGTGGACTTCGCCAAGCAGATGGAGGTTGAAAAATTCAATCCTCATGAGGAGGGGCGGATTGAGGCTACCTTCACAAGCCGAGATGGTGAAGAGGAGGAGTTTGAGCTCGAATATGAAATATTCGAGAATCATCTTCTTGTTTGGCTGGTGGGATAATTTTATTAACCGATAATTTGTTTGGTGGGTGCTTTGGTATCCACCTTTTCTATTATATCCTCTATAATGCCGTTTTTATTGATAATAAAGGTTTTACGCAGTGTCCCCGTTGACTCTTTTCCCATGAATTTTTTAACTCCCCAACTTTCGTAGGCCTTAATTATTGTAGCTTGAGGGTCTGTAATAAGAGGGAAAGGCAATGAAAATTTTTCGGCAAACTTCATATGAGATTTTTGAGAATCCTTGCTCACGCCAACAATTTTATACCCCTTTTCAATAAATCTATTATAATTATCTCTTAAATCACAGGCCTCTGCTGTACATCCAGGCGTGCTGTCTTTCGGGTAAAAGTACAATACTAATTGACTCTCCTTTATAAGATCCGTCAATTTAAGAATATTTCCATCCTGATCTACGCCCTCAAAATAGGGGGCTTTATCTCCTGTTTGTAGCATATCTTAAAATTTTAAGTTGAACAATTATTTTATTAGCTCCATTAGCCATCTAATATTTTACCTTTTCCGTTGCGCAATAAGATCAGTTCTCTTCTGTTATATAGGCAAGGGCTCTCGTCTGCAATAGAGTCTCTACCCTCTCTTTTAAACTTACAGCAAGTCCCGTTCCATATTGTGCACCCACTTTTCAAATTTAATATAAATTTCTTTATTCCTCCCACAAAGGTGAGAGAATAGCCTAATTTAGGGTAAAAGAGAAGATCAAAAAAGGGTGATTGCCGGTTAGACAATCACCCTTTTATGAATATTTAATCTCAAAAATTTATTACATCATTCCGCCACCCATTGGAGGCATTGCTGCAGGTACAGGATTTTCCTCCTTCTTATCTGCAATTACACACTCTGTAGTAAGTAACATCCCTGCAACTGAAGCTGCATTCTGAAGAGCGATTCTGGTAACTTTTGTAGGATCAATAACACCAGCTGCATATAGATTTTCATATTTGTCTGTGCGGGCATTATAGCCGAAATCCCCTTTACCCTCTTTTATCTTTTGAATAACAACACTACCCTCAACACCTGCATTAGCGCAGATAATTCTGAGAGGCTCTTCAATAGCGCGATTGATAATATTAATACCTGTCTGTTCGTCATCATTATCGGCCTTAACTTTCTTTAAAGCAGATTCAGCACGAATATATGCAACACCGCCACCAGGGACAATACCCTCTTCTACTGCTGCACGTGTTGCACTCAAAGCATCTTCCACTCTGTCTTTCTTCTCTTTGAGTTCAACCTCAGATGCTGCACCAACATAAATTACGGCAACCCCGCCTGATAATTTTGCAAGACGCTCCTGGAGTTTCTCACGATCATAATCACTGGTAGTGGTTTCTATCTGTTTCTTAATCTGAGCAACTCTCTCCTCAATTGCTTTTTTATCTCCGGCACCATTTACAATTGTAGTATTCTCTTTGTCGATGGTTACTTTATCTGCGCTACCGAGCATCTCAGGAGTGGTATTTTCCAATGTAAAGCCTCTCTCTTCAGAGACTACGACGCCCCCTGTAAGGGTAGCAATATCTTGCAGCATCTCTTTCCTACGATCTCCGAAACCGGGAGCCTTAACAGCAGCTACTTTTATGGTTCCACGTAAGCGGTTTACAACCAATGTGGTAAGAGCCTCACCATCTACATCTTCTGCAATAATTAAAAGAGATTTACCCTCTCTTGCAATAGGTTCGAGAATAGGGAGAAGATCCTTCATAGAGGAGATCTTCTTATCTGTGATAAGAATCTTAGGCTGATCCAGAACAGCCTCCATTTTATCCGGATTGGTCATGAAATAAGGTGAAATATAACCTCTGTCAAATTGCATTCCTTCAACTACCTTTACCTCGGTATCGGTACCCTTTGCCTCTTCAACAGTAATAACACCCTCTTTCTTCACTTTACTCATTGCATCAGCAATAAGTTTTCCGATAAAGGCATCGTTATTGGCTGATATTGTGCCAACCTGTTCAATTTTTGAATAATCGTTGCCCACAGATTTACTCTGCTCCTTAAGTGATTTTACAACAATCTCCACAGCCTTATCTATTCCACGTTTCAGGTCCATAGGATTTGCACCTGCCGTAACATTCTTAAGACCTACGTTAATAATAGATTGGGCAAGCACAGTAGCAGTGGTTGTACCATCACCGGCCTGATCGTTAGTCTTAGAGGCAACCTCTTTAACCATTTGTGCTCCCATATTTTGGAATCTATCTTCCAACTCAATCTCCTTTGCAACAGTTACACCGTCCTTTGTAATTTGAGGTGCACCAAATTTCTTATCTAAAACAACATTGCGTCCTTTTGGGCCTAATGTTACCTTTACTGCATTTGCAAGAGCATCCGCACCCTCTTTAATAAGATTGCGTGCCTCGGTATTAAACTTAATCTCTTTTGCCATAATATTTATTTTTTATTCATTCTTGATATTTTGTCGGTATGTCCGGCATTAATAACTGCGTAATGTTTTTTCTTAGTACCTCGACATTATTTTATAACGGCGAGAACATCGCTCTGACGCATTATCATATAACTTTTACCATCTACAGTGATCTCGGTTCCTGCATATTTACCATATAGAACCTTATCTCCTGCCTTTAACTCCATAGGTTCATCCTTTTTACCAGATCCTACCGCAAGCACTTTACCCTCTTGTGGTTTCTCTTTTGCTGTGTCCGGAATAAACAATCCGCTGGCTGTTTTTGTCTCAGCCTCTTTAGGTTCAATAAGAACTCTGTCTGCTAATGGTTTAACGTTCATAATATTAAATTTTTAAATTATTGTTTTGTTTTTATCTTCAACTCTTCACCTCTGCAATTATTGCTGTGTAGAGAATAACTGCAGTGCTAAAAATTCAGACAAAATAGATGCCAAATGATTTCGGGAGACAAAAGTATGACAAAATGGCATTTTGATGGTGAGTCCGCTCTAATAAATGAGGAAGAGCGAGAATCGTAAATTTTGAGATAAATATGATAAATACATTAGCTTTAAAGAGGGTAGTCTCGGGATTTTATTTAAGTTTGTAAAAAATTGTATAAAGAGGAGAGGAGGCACCGGAGGGGATTATTAATAATAAATAGTGTAAGATGAGTGAGTTGCAATTTATTCAAAAAGATCATGAATGGTTTATGAGAGAGGCGCTGAGGGAGGCACTGGCTGCCCTCGATGATCATGAGGTTCCGATAGGAGCTGTTGTAGCGGTAGACAATAGGATAATAGCGCGCGCACATAATCTTACGGAGAGATTACGTGACCCAACCGCTCATGCTGAGATGCAGGCTATAACTATGGCCGCAGCTTATTTGGGAGGGAAATATCTCGATATGTGTACACTGTATGTAACAATAGAGCCTTGCCCGATGTGTGCAGCGGCATTGGGTTGGGCCCAGCTTAAGAGACTTGTTTATGGGGCTCCAGACCCAAAACGTGGTTATTCGCTCTTTTCGCCCTCTTTGTTGCATCCTAAAACCGAGGTTATATCTGGCCCTCTTAAAGAGGAGTGTTCAGCTATTGTTACAGATTTTTTTAGAGATAAAAGATAATGAGAAAAATTTATTTGATTTTGGTCTCTCTTTTTTCTCTCCTTTGCAGTGTGCCTTTGGAGGCCCAGATGAAGGTGCCAAAAAAAATTGATCGCGACACTCTCTATTTGGGAGGAAAAGCGGTTGCGTATTCAGAGACCATCTGGTATGTTACCCCTGGCGATACCGTTCCAGATTTTACCGTAATTACTGAGAGCGGAAAGAGGATAAATATTAGGGATTTACGTGGAAAAACAGTTGTGGTAAATTTTTGGATTATAACGTGTAATCCTTGTATGAGGGAGTTGGGCAAAGTCAGTAAGGAGATACTGGAGATCTATGAGAGTAATAAATTTGTCTTTCTTGCGATAGGAGCCGGCCAGACACAGGAGGAGGCTAAACTATTCAATAAACGCTCCGGGGCTAATTTTGAGTTATGTTGCGATCCAACAGGAAAAGTAATGAGGCTATTTAGCGACGGAGGTTGTCCGAGAAATTTTGTTGTTAATCCGGAGGGTGTTATAACCTATATGGAAATGGGATATAATCAAGAAAAGTTCTCTAAGCTTGTTTCTAAAATTGAGGAGTCTATTAAAGAGAGTAAATACTAATGGAAATTCTTGGAGAGTGGGGTTATATTGGCCTGTTTATAGGCACTTTTCTGGCGGCTACAATAATACCGTTCAGTTCTGAGTTTCTGATTATCGGGATACTAATGGCCGGGGCAAATCCCGTTGTCTCTTTTTTTATTGCCACAACAGGGAATTGGCTTGGTGGTCTTACCTCATATTGGCTTGGTTATATTGGTAAATGGGAATGGATAGAAAAGTGGTTGAGAGTCTCCAGGGAGAAACTTGAGCGGCAGAAGCATAAGATAGAGCGATACGGGGCGATGATAGCTTTTATGAGTTGGGCTCCGTTTGTGGGCGATATTTTTGCTTTGGGATTGGGTTTTTATAGAGTAAAGTTTGTTAAATCTGCACTATTCATGCTTTTTGGTAAGGCTATACGCTTTGCTTTATGGGTGATTCTCTTTGTGATTTATGGCAAAGATGTTATAACTATGATAGACTCATGGTTCGTTTAATTTTTACAATTAAAAAATTCTTCATACATTTGCACCTCTAATTTTGAGATATGGTGTAATGGTAGCACTACAGATTTTGGTTCTGTCTGTCCAGGTTCGAATCCTGGTATCTCAACAAAAAGATGGTTGCTTACGGCACCATCTTTTTTTATTTACCATTTTACACTACCTTTATTAATTGATTGGAGAGGTTACAGATTAAAATCTTTTAATAGTATGAAATACAAGGTGCTGATTATAGAGGATGAGGAGCAGTTAGCTCACGGGCTCAAATCTCTTGTGGAAAGAGACGGAATGGAGGGTTTTATAGTGCGCGATTTGCAGAATCCTATTAATGATATTATCCCCCTTTCTCCTCATATTATTCTTCTGGATATTAATCTTCCTTATTTTAACGGTTTTTACTGGTGTAGAAAAATACGCAGCTATACCATCTCCCCTATAATCATGATATCTGCACGAGATGCCGGCTCGGATCAGGTGCTCGCACTTGAAAACGGAGCGGACGATTATATTTGTAAACCATTTGATAACGAGGTGGTAATGGCTAAAATAAGAAGTCATATAAGGCGTACGTTCGGAGAATATTATGCCGAACGGAATAACTCTCTCCTCATCAAAAACGGTATAGAGTTAGATCTTTCCAAGATGACCATGAAGTACCTCGACAATTCAACTATGCTCTCCCCAAAGGAGATGAGTATAATGTGGACTTTAGTGGAGAAGTCTCCGAATGTTGTTAAGAGAGATATTCTTACGGAAAAGGTCTGGGACGATAAGTCTTTTGTTGATGAGAACACATTGAGCGTAAATATTGCAAGATTAAGAGCAAAGTTAAAGGAGATAGGGCTTGATGATGTGCTGCATACCATTCGCGGATTGGGCTATACTCTTGAACTATAGTAGTGACTGCAGATTTTTGTCGGTAAGAAGTTCATGAGAGAGAATAGATAAAAAGAACAGGTTTAAATTTATATTATGAAGGCTTTAAAGGGTTTATATAGAGAGTTTGGTGGCTTTACTCTTCTTTATGTAATAAATTTTACGGTTTTTATTTTGTTGTACTATTATATTGATGGCTTTACAGCTATTACGGGAATTCTCTATTTTATTCTACTCTCGGTTTTTTTCATTTTTCTATTTTTAATTTTTATGTATAACCGCCGTAAAGCTATGTACAGGCGGCTTACAGAGAAAGGTTCAATGGAGGAGAGTGTTATTTATACCTTAGACAGTGTTATAAGCGGAGAGAAAAGACGTGTTGCCGATTATGAGAAATGGTATAATGATCACCTTATCTTTATTAATCGCTGGGTACATTACATTAAGACACCTTTGTCTGTTATACATTCAATTACTCAGGAAGATATAGCTGCACCTGTCGGTTCAAAGACAATTACGGCAGAGGATAATCGTGCGAGTTCATCGCAGGTTCGGACTGAGGAGATTCAGGAGAAGTTTTTTCAGATTCAGGCAGAGGCTGACAAAATTCTCGATGGTGTTAATACAGCCTTAAATTACGCAAGGGCCACCGATTTTGTAAATGATTTCAGAGTTGAGCCGGTAAATATTTATGATTTAGCTGTGTCGGTAATAAATGGTCTTAAGCGTTATTTTATCAGAAGGAATCTCTTTCCGGAGGTTGAGATACCGAACGATCTTGTTTTAATGACCGATAAGAAATGGATCTATTTTATCCTTTTTCAACTCCTTACAAATGCAATTAAGTACTCTTTAAGCGGAGGGAGAGTCAGACTTTACTCCATTAAAGAGGAGAATACAATAATACTTAGTGTAGAGGATTTTGGCATCGGGATACCAAAAGGCGATTTAAACCGAGTTTTCGATCTCTTTTTTACAGGAGAAAACGGACGTAAACAGGGCGAGTCTACCGGCATAGGTCTCTATTTGGTGAAGACAATTTGTAACAAATTAAACTACTCTCTTTCGGTCTCAAGTGTTGAGGGTAAAGGTTCAGTCTTCTCTGTTAAACTTGCAGTTGGGCAAGAAGAATAGTTACAATGCAGAGGCGATCTGCCATTCCGGACTATAAAACTTACAGTTTTGTAAGAGAAGTGTAAGACACGCATATGATTGAGGAGGAAGAGAGGCTTTACCTTTGTAAAAAATTCATATTATGCTTTTGGAAATAAAAGATCTTACAAAGTATTTTGGCAGCAATAATGTTGTCAAGGCCTTGGATGGAATAAATCTCTCGGTTGAGCAGGGGGATTTTATTGGAATAATGGGGCCGTCAGGGAGCGGCAAGACCACCTTGCTAAATCTTATCTCTACAATTGACAAGCCCACATCGGGTTCTATCTCAATTAATGGGACAGAGGTCTCCTCTCTTACATCTGATAGTCTTGCATCGTTCCGTAGGAGGGAACTCGGAATTGTTTTTCAGGATTTTAATCTTATTGATTCTCTCTCTGTCAGGGAGAATATTATGCTCCCAATGATATTGGATAAGGGGAGAGAGGAGACTATGGAGAAGAGATTAAAGGAGGTTGCAAAAATTCTCAATATTTCAGAAATTCTGGATAAAAGGCCTTATGAAATCTCCGGAGGAGAGGCACAGAGGACCGCTATTGGACGAGCACTCTTTAACTCTCCCCAATTGCTACTTGCAGATGAACCTACCGGGAATCTCGACAGTAAAAATGCCGGAGCTGTAATGCGTCTATTTGCCTCTATTAATGAGCAAGTGGGAGTTACAACTATGATGGTAACGCACAATCCTGAGTCTGCAAGTTATTGTAAAAGAATTATTTTCATTCGTGACGGCAAGTTGTACAATATGATTGAACGGGGAGAGAGCCGAGAACAGTTTTTTGAGCAGATTCTTCATCTTCTCTCCTTTATGAGTACAAAGTGATACTCTTATAAAACGGCATCGAGAATTATTTAATTGTACAAATTTTAAGATGAAACTAAGTAAGGTCATTATAGATAACATAAAGGGGAATACTCATTCATATAGAGAGTATTTTCTTGCTACGATGCTTTCGGCATCGGCTCTTTCTATGTCGCTGTTTTTAATTAAGCACCCCGACATTCCCATGAATTCTTTTACAGCTACCTTTATGAAGGCGGTGACCGCTGTAAATGTGATGATCGGGCTGTTTTTATTTGTTTTTATAACCTACTCCGAATATAATTTTATAAGAAACCGGAGCCGCGACTATGCCCTGTTTAAAATACTTGGGATGAGGCGTAGGCAATTATATGCATTGCATTTTTGGGAATCTTTCACGGCCTTTTTCGGAGGAACTATATGCGGGATAGGTGTTTCGCTGTTGTTTGCAAAATTTATATTTATGCTCTTTTCAAAAGTACTTGATATTGAGCAGATGAAGATGTATTTTCCGGGGTATGCTATAGCTGCTGTTTTATTAATTTTCACGGGTGCGTTTATTGTTATACAAATTATCTCTTCGGTTGTTCTTAGTAAGCTTGAGATTAAAAAGATCTTATTGTTTGAAAGGGAATCGCAAAAAATGAAGCGGCCGAATATTTGGCTCTCCATGCTATCTTTTTTTCTCTTAGCGACGGCCTATTGGCTTGCATATACATCAGATAATAAAACTCTGTATGAGAGGATATTACCTGTCCTTCTGCTTGTCATGGCGGGTATGTTTCTTTTTTATAGGCAGTTGTTGCCGTGGGTTTTAGGAGTACTCTCTAACAGAAAGGGGTTTTATTATCGAGGTATTAATTTATTATGGATTTCCGACCTTAAGTACAGGATTAATAACTTCTCGGTAATGTTGTTCCTTATTACCTTACTAATGTCTATAGGCCTAACCGGTTTTACTGCTGTTATGAATATAGTTTCTGTTGAGATTAATACAGTTATATTTCCTATGCCCGCAGAATATCCCACAATAGCTATCTCTTACGGATCACAGGAAAGTTCTTCGGCCTCAATTAAGCCCGTCGAGAAGGTTCTTAGTGATTTTAATCTCTCTTATTCTAAGAAGAGTTGCCAACTGTTTTATAAAAAGTCAGATTCATTATCGAGAAGAGGAAAAACATTTATTAAAAGATCCGAGTTGCCCCTGTTGATTCCAGACACTCTTGTTTCTAAATTAGATTTCCGCGGTAAGGAGACTTTAAATTTAAGCGGGCAGGGAGGAGAACTGTTAAATAGATTAAATAAATTCTATTTTTTTAGAGGAGATATCTATGCTATTGAAGACTCCGTTGCAGAGAGATTTTCCGGTGATGAGAAAAAGATCTCTATCACCTTGTTCGGGTATAAAACTAAAAAGAATTTGGGCAAGGCTCTTTTGAATTGGACATATAATGAGGAGGGTGTAAGTATAATGAATGCCGATATGACAACTTATATATATTATCTCTCCAGAAGGTTTTATTTACTGCTGAGTTTCTATTTCGTAATTGTTTTTTATGTATGTGCCGGCTGTATGTTGTTTTTTAAATTTTATTATAGTACTCAGGAGGAGAGAAAGAAATATTTAGGTTATGCTAAAGTGGGGCTTTCATATGCGGAGACTAAGAAATCTTCTTCTATTCAGATGGCGATATTGTTTTTTGTTCCCAATATTTTCTCAATAGTCAATATGAGCTTTGCAATGCAAGCGCTTATGAATAGTTCGCAAGGAGAATGGAGTATATTACCGATGACACTGAAAATTGTTCTCTTTACTATAACCATTCAACTGCTTTTTTTCCTATTTTTGAGGCGAAAAACATTTATTTAAGCCATTTTTAAGGCAAAACTTTTAACCCTTATTTTGGGATATTACAATGAATAAGTTATTTATAATTATATGCAGCCTCGGCCTCCTACTCTTTTCACTACTTTTTGTCGGGTGCGGTAATAACAATTCAAATAAAAAACCGGAGACAGAGCTCATCGACAAATCATTAGAGAACGATGAGGCTGCAAAGGTTTTCCCATATCCGGAAATTCCGCAAATGATGAGCGACCGCGCTGAGATGTCGAGGTACTACTTGACTCTCTTTTGGGATAAATATATAAAGAATCAGAGGCGTGCAGCTATAGATTCTGTAGGATTAGAGAGAGCATATGTAGATTATGTGGGCGAAATGGCTGTTTTACAGAATATAACAGGAGATCTTCATGCTTGCGATAATATTGAGAAGAGCTTATTTGCCTCTGCGGATTCATTATATCTCACCGGGGATAAGACCCTATTGCTTAACTTACTGAAATTAAGTGAAAAATATTTGTACGATCCTAATTCTCCTCTGCTTAACGAGGAGTTATATATTCCGGCACTGGAGGCTATTCTTAAGTTAAAATCTTTGTCGGATGTAGATAAAATGCAGTATGAGTACCAGTTGCAGTTGGCAAAAAAAAACAGGACAGGAAGTAAGGCGGCTAATTTTACCTATACTTTCATTACCCCGACAACCGAATCAAAAAGTTCCCTATATTCAATTTTGGCGGATTATACAATAATATTCTTCAATAATCCGGATTGTCAGGCCTGTGCCAAGATGCTTCAGTCCCTAAAGCAGAGCAATATAATTACCGAAATGGTAAAAAACGGTAAGTTGAAGATATTGGCAATTTATATAGATAACCAGCTGGATTTGTGGCGTAAAAATCATGTAAAATATCCTGCAGAGTGGATTTACGCCTATGACCACAAGTATATTCTTAGAGATAATTCTTTATACGGAATAAGGGCAATCCCGAGTTTTTATCTGCTCAATAAAGATAAAGTGGTTCTGATAAAAGATGCTCCGTTCCCGCAACCCATAATAGATTATCTCTCAAGAACCATCTCCCTCTAACACCCCCTGTAGAACCCATCTGCATTAACTTCCTTGTAGAACCATCTGCATTACCTTTTCCGCAGAAATATTCCTCTTCAGCAAGAGCTGAACTCCGCTACCGGCAACCAGCAAACAGGAAATTGCATTGGCGCTCCCACAAGATGAAATATAAAAAACAAGCGACCATAAAGAGAAAGATCGCCTGTTAAACCTAAATCCCTCGCATGAATTACTTGGCCGGAAAACTACACTAAACGCGCCACTATATTTAAGCAGCAGCTTTAGAGCGCCAATCAACTATGCTGTTGCCTGCTCAAGTTTCCTCATTATTGAGAAAATGAAAATTGCGGAGATTAAACAAAGCACAATAAGAACGCTCCATACCATCCACAACTGCATGCCACCCCATAACAAACCAATAACCGAAACAAGATAATTTCCGGCCGCCGTTGCAACAAACCACATTCCCATCATTGCTCCCTTATACTTTGGAGGAGCAACCTTAGAGACAAATGAAATTCCCATAGGAGAGAGACAAAGTTCTGCAAACGTAAGGATAAGATAGGTGGAAATAAGCACATTAGGAGAGACTAACTGTGAACCCTCCATACCGCTTTTTGCTAATGCATCAGGAGTAGGAAGTCCTAATGAACTAACCGCCATAATAAGGAATCCGACAGCTGCTATGAACATTCCTATTCCTATTTTGCGCGGAGCCGAAGGCTCTTTCCCCTTTTTAGCGAGTGCCCCGAATATTGCAAGTGAAACAGGAGTAAGAGCAATTACAAAGAAGGGATTAAACTGCTGGAAAATTTGAGGGAGTATATTAATAGTGGTATTCCCGAGTAAATTGTATTTTAAAATTAAACCTGCAATCGCAAGAACAACCACAATTCCGGAGATAAATTTTCCCTTTGCCTTTTCTGATTGAAAAAGAGAGAAAATGCCGAATACAACAAAAATAATAAGAACAAGATTCCATACATCAAAACCGATTCGAGTAACTCCCTCTGCTGCATGAGCTGTATAATCGCGTGCAAACCAGGTAAGAGTAAGCCCGTTTTGATGAAATGCCATCCAGAAAAATATAACCACTGCAAAAACAAGCATAAGCGCGGTAATACGCTGCTTTGTCTGCTGAGGGGTAAGCTCCACTATATTCTCCTTATGCTCTGCGGCAACTTGTTTCTGGGTTTTATCGGCATGCTTAAATGTTCTTCTGAAAAGATAGTATATCAACATTGAGAAAATTAAAGAGACACAGGCAACACCGAATCCATAGTGATAAGCTATGGAAAGTTTATCTATATAGGTAGTTGCGAACTGTTGTAACTGATCAACAGCAAAACCCTGAGCTTGCGCCAAAGTAGCAAAGGTAGCCGATCCCTCCGCAGAGATTGTTCCATCGAGAAATTGATGAGCAAGTGCAGGAATCTCAGCTACATATGTTAGGCCGGATTTGGCAAGAAACCAATTTGTGATTGCAGTAGCCGCGGTAGGTGCAAAAAGAGCCCCTATATTAATTGCCATATAAAAAATACTGAAAGCAGTATCTCTTTTGGCACTATATTTTGGATCGTCGTACAGATTCCCGATCAACACTTGAAGATTGCCTTTAAAAAGGCCGGTGCCCATCGCAATAAGAACGAGTGAGCCTATCATTGCTGCAACAGCTGTTGAACCGGTCCCCATAGGAATTGCAAGAGCCAGGTAACCCAAAAACATTACAACAATTCCTATTGTAACCATTTTACCATATCCCGCCTTATCGGCCAGAATACCGCCGAAAAGGGGTAAAAAATAGACGAGTGCTAAAAACCCGGCAAAAAGTTGGGAGGTAATTTTGAATGAGAAGCCGAACGACGCTTGTAAAAACAGAGTGAAAATCGCCAGCATTGTATAGTATCCGAAACGCTCCCCGGTATTGGCAAGCGCTAATACATATAAACCTTTTGGTTGTCCGTTAAACATAATCTGAAAATTTAAATTAAGCATTAAAGATATTCATTTCTTCCAAATTTTTAAAGTTTTTTTATATCTTTGTCAAGATATCGAAGTATTACTTTGATCCTCAAACTAAATTATATTTTTAAACTTAAAATTCAATACACTATGGTGATGACTATTACAGTGGCGGTAATCATTTTGATTTTGGCTGCTATGTATATGTTGCGTTCAAACAAGAACGGACACCCTAAAGGACTCATTGCTGCCGCTTTGAGTAACATGGGGGAACGATTCGGCTACTACATTATGAATGCCGTCCTGCTTCTGTTCCTATGCTCAAAATTTGGTCTTAGCGAAGAGACCGGCGGAGTTATTTATTCTATGTTTTATGCCGGTATTTATGTACTAAGCCTTGTGGGAGGTATTATTGCCGACCGTACTCAAAACTATAAAGCTACAATTATGAGCGGCCTTGTAGTAATGGCTATCGGTTATATTGTTCTCTCCGTTCCAATTTTGTCAACAGAACAAAATATCAACTGGCTACTGCCTCTTACCTGCTTCGCCCTCTTCTTTATCGCATTCGGTAACGGTCTGTTCAAAGGTAACTTGCAGGCAATAGTCGGACAAATGTACGATAACCTGGAAAAAGAGGCTGAAAAGGAGGGACCCGAAGCTCTAAAAATTGCTAGGAGCAAACGTGATTCCGGATTCCAAATCTTTTATGTATTTATTAATATCGGAGGTCTTATAGCACCATTTATAGCTCCTTTGCTTAGAAGCTGGTGGCTTAAGGTTCACGGCTTTTTGTATAATGCCAATATCCCGGCTCTCTGTCACCAATATCTTAAAGATGGAGCAGATATGGGTACCGACAAGATGACAAACCTCAACGAGCTTGTAGTAAAAGTAGGCGGAACAGTATCAGCTGATCTAACCTCCTTCTGCTCACAGTACCTCGATGTCTTCAACACAGGTATTCACTACTCATTCATTGCCTCTGTTGTTGCAATGTTATTGTCGCTGGTAATATTCGCAGCATGCAGAAAGAGATTCCCTACCCCTGGTAAAAAGGCTGAAAAAACCACAGAGAACTACACTCTGGAGGAGAGAACACAGATGGCTAAAGAGATTAAGCAGAGAATATATGCTTTGTTTGCGGTATTGGGAATAGCTGTCTTTTTCTGGTTCTCATTCCATCAGAATGGTCAATCTCTTTCGCTTTTTGCAAGAGACTTTGTGAATACAACCCAAATTGCCCCTGAAATATGGCAGGCTGTTAATCCTTACTTTGTAATTGTACTTACCCCACTAATTATGATATTGTTCGGGGCACTTACAAAGAAGGGCAAGGAGATCTCTACTCCAAAGAAAATTGCAATAGGTATGGGTATCGCAGGTCTTGCTTACCTATTCCTTACTGTTTACTCTCTAATTCAGAATTACCCTTCGGGAACAGATTTCGTAAATATGACCGATTCCGCAAAACAAAGTTTGTTCGCAGGGCCATGGGTTCTTATTGTACTCTATTTCTTCCTTACCGTTGCAGAGTTGTTTATCTCCCCTCTCGGATTGTCGTTTGTCTCTAAGGTTGCTCCAAAACACCTTCAGGGCCTTTGTCAAGGACTTTGGTTGGGTGCAACAGCTTTAGGAAACCTTCTAATCTGGATTGGGCCTGTAATGTATAACAGAATGCCTATCTGGCAATGCTGGACAGTATTTCTCGTTGTATGCCTAATATCAATGGCAATAATGCTGGCAATGGTTAAATGGCTCGAGAGAGTTACAAACTCATAAAGTAACCTTTGCAAAGAATAAGAAATAGGGTAGCATTCTTGCTATCCTATTTTTTTTGGTTCTTATTGCTGATTAAAAAATAAATATTACACCTGCATTATCATTAATAATAAACCACAAACAAACCAATCAACAAAGAGAGAATCGCAATACAAATGAATTTTGTAGAGGGAGCAAGAGTACCTACATTAGGAACTCCACTAACTATATTAAGCTGAAGCCACTCAGTATCAATAGTTATTAATGATAATTATTTATTAAAACGAATTATTACCGCATTTGCAACACTGCGTTCACCGGAGTGATCAAAAAGATGGTTGTCGGAGGGGTAGTTTACTATTCCGCGGTTGACAATAAACATACTTGTGGAGCCGCCACCATCGAGGTTAACCATATCGTAAGCTCCAAGCCATCTACCTATTGATGCAAATTCCTTAAGGCTCATCCCGTTAGCCTCTTTTGTACGACCATCTACGGTAATAAGCATTAATGTGCCGTTTTTTGTTACAGCTATGCCTGTTCTATTATGACGATTGGTATTGAACGGAGTCTTTTCCAATTGAACCTCTTGGCCGTCTATCATTAAGAGCGGACCGGTGCAAAGCATATCATCTGCCTCTACAGAATTTTCCCAGTTTAATTTCTCTCCTGCCTTAAGAATAAATAATTTACCATTTTTGGTAGCGATTGCAGCTTCATGAAAAAATTTGCGTTTAAATAGAGTGGAATCATCTCCCTTTGCAATAAATTGCTCAATTCCGTTTTTATCGTATTTATTTTGGGAGAGTACTTTGCCATCTATTCTCAAATAGGTTACTGAGGCATTTCTTGTTGTATCCATGTCGAAAAAAGAGCCGTTTACCGCAGCAATACCCTCATTGGCCTTTGCAAGAAAAGAGGTTGTTGCGCGCTCCTTGGCTGCTACAATCTCAACTACTCTTCTGGCTTTTTTTGGTGTAGATGCTTTTTTAGCTCCGGCCAGACCACCATCATTTAGTACAATAATTGAAATTATCTGATTGGAATTAAAGAGCGAACTATCTGAGAATCTGCACTGTTTAAAAGAGGTGCTTCCTGCTACTTTCTGTGTCTCCCAAGTTGCTTGGACTATTTTTGCAGAATCTGTCTGCGGTATAATAGATGATTTCTTCTTCTCTTTTCCTGAAATTGCAGATGAAGAGAGGGAGATAAATAGAAGAGTAATTAAGGCAATGCCTAATCGTTTTGTAGATAATTTTATGGTATTATTGCTCATTATTTGCTTTTTTATAAATTAATTTGTGCTCTAAGGCGGATATATATCGGTTATTTTATCTCAATAATGGCTTCCGAGATGTTAATCATAAAGTCTCCTACGTGCTCGCATTCGGAGATGTAATCCATGTAGTAAACACCTGTCTGATAGCTGTAAGTGTTGTTTTCGAGATTGAGGAGATGTTCCTCTTTAAGGTTCGTTCTGTAGTCGTTTATCTCTTGCTCAACATCTTGAGCATTGGAAATATCCTGTATTTTTGTATAACCTATATTAAGATTGGTGTTCATTACCTCAAATCCTTTGTCGAGCAATCCCATCATATAATTCAGCTTCTTTATCATACCCGAATCGAACTGTCTGTTTTGCAGGCGTACTCTCTGCATTATGCGTGCAAGATTGTAGCCGGAGTCTCCAATACTTTCGAGTTCGCTGATTATTTTGTACATAGCTTGTAATCTACGTCCGCTCTCTTCACTAATCTCGCCTTCGCCAATACTATTGAGGTATTTTCCAATTTCATATTCTATTCTGTCGGTTATTTGCTCGTAATGTTCCATTTTTTTGAAGAGGTCGTCAAATTTCTCCGGGTCGGTTATATTTAGTGCCTCTTTTGCATAGTCGTACTGTTTATTGCACAACTGAGCAAAATGGATAATCTCCCCTTTTGCCTGTCCCAACGAAAGTTCTGCCGTGCTTAACATTCCACCTTGAATAAACTGCAGTCTGAAGACCTCCTCTTCTTTAGGACTCTTTACCCACCATGTTACAATTTTGACTATTTGTGGCGTGAACCATACAAGTATAAGAGTGTTACATATATTAAACATTGTATGCACCATAGAGATGGAGTAGAGGACAGAGGTTCCGTCTGCGCCTGGAAGAAGCGGATTAGAGCACCCGAGAGACATTATAACCTTTGATACTATGTATAGGAAGGGGTGGTAAAGCAGTAATACCCATACTACGCCAAAGAGATTGAATACCGTATGGGCTCTGGCCGCGCGTTTGGCGGAGGTGTTTGCAACTGAGGCGGCTATATTTGCTGTAATGGTGGTTCCGATATTCTCTCCCAATACCATTGCCGCTCCAAGTTCAAATGGTATCCATCCGTTATTGCACATTACAAGGGTAAGGGCCATTGTAGCGCTCGATGCCTGTAGAATAATAGTAAGGACAGTTCCTACTCCTACGAAAATTAGGACGGACAAAAAGCCGTAGCTTGTCCATTTTCTAATAAAGGCAAGAGCTTCAGGAGTTTCTTCTAAATTAGGTACCGAATTTTTTAGAAAGCTAAGTCCTATGAAGAGTATTGCAAAGCCAATTATTAACTCTCCTATAGATTTTTTTCGTTTTGCTTTGCACATTATGAAGGCAAATCCGAATCCGACAAGCGGGATTGCCAAGGTTGCTATATCTGCCTTAAATCCGAGCAGTGAGATTACCCACGCATTAAAGGTTGTTCCGATATTTGCTCCCATGATTACACCTACGGATTGCGTGAGTGTTAATAGTCCTGCATTGACGAAACTTACAACCATTACGGTAGTAGCGCTGGAGGATTGAATAATAGCCGTTATTGAGAGGCCGGTAAATATTCTTTTAAAAGAATTTGAGGCCATAGAGGCGAGGAAATTTCTTAGTTTGTCGCCGGCGACCTTTTGCAGGGCTTCACTCATTATGGTCATTCCATATAAAAAAAGACCAAGCGAACCCAGAAGGGTAAGAATTTTGAATGCTATGTCCATCAATTCGGAATAGAGTTAAATTGTCGCACAAATATAATTTATAAAATTGAAGTATTAAAGTATTTATTAAATTCGCATTAATAATTGTGTTATGCTAAAACGAATATTATTTGCTTTAATTGCCGTAGGATGTCTGTTTGTATCTTTGGATTCGTTCGCTCAATTTTACACTACCGGCGAGGACCCGGCCTCTGTAAAATGGCGTATAATAAAGGGATCGCACTATTCTGTAATATATCCGCAAGAGATAGATTCGCTGGCAAAAAGGTACTATTTTCTTCTTGAAAAGAATAGGAGGTCGGTGCTTGCCGGACTTAAGATTGATCCTGCCCCTGTTCCGGTTGTTTTACACCCCTATTCAGCTCGCAGTAATGGTTTGGTAGTATGGACACCAAAGCGAATGGAACTTTATACACAACCTTCAGCTAATAATACTTATTCGCAAAATTGGGAGGAACAACTTGTGTTGCACGAGAGCCGCCACGTTGGGCAGGTGGAGCATTTTACAAAGGGGGTCTTTAAGCCTCTCAGTCTGATAATCGGTCAGCAGTCTCCCGGTATAGGAGTAGCTCTTTATCCCTCCAAGTGGTTTATGGAGGGCGATGCTGTTGTGGCTGAAACGGAACTTTCACAAAGTGGTAGAGGCAGAAGTGCCTCATTTCTTTCTTATTATAGGCTTTCCTTTTTAAGCGGGGATTATAGAAGTTGGAATAGTTGGCGTTTCGGTTCTTTAAAATATTATACGCCGGACCATTATGCTTTAGGATATATGCTTTTAAGTACGGCAAGATATAAAACCGGTAATTATGCCCTTGCCGGTGATATTTTAACTAAAATTGTGAAGTGGTTTTATATTGTGGATAACAAGGACTATGTGTATAAGAGAGTTGTCGGGTTTATGCCACGCAAGCTTATGGTAGAGACAGATTCTCTTATGACAAAATTGTGGAGAGAGGAGTTGATTGATGAAAAACCTTCCGATTCTGAATTAAAGATTGTCTCAGGTACCGCGACAAAGAGTAGAAGCGATTATTTTACCCGGTATACTTCAATTACGGCTTCGGCCCTCTCCGGCAGAGGCTATCCAGATACTTTATATGCTGTTAAAAGCTCATACAATAAGCCCTCTGTGCTTGTCAGAGTTCTATATTATGGCGATAACAAATCAATAGAGGAGACAATTCGTCCCTTTTCCTCCGCACTTGTGGGGCGATTGCAGTATGGCAATGGTAAATTGTTCTGGTGTGAGACTATTAATGATATAAGATGGGGGCATAGAAGTTTTAATACTCTTTTTAGTTATGATGTTGATTCTGGGCGAATAGCGAAGCTCTCTCGTAATAAATCTTATAATAACCCCTCTTTAAGTGCGACCGGCGATACTGTTGTAGTCTCTGAGTATTATATTAAAGGAGGCTCTTCCGTTGTTCTGCTCAGAAGTTCAGACGGGGCGCAAATTTTGTCCGTACCGGCACCTTCCGATGGTCAAGCTGTGGATTGTGACTTAAGTAGGGGTATTTTATATGCAACAGTTATTACTGATGCAGGCATCGGTCTCTATTCAAGAGCCATTTATGGAGGGGAATGGTCTTCTATTATTGCTCCGCAGAGAGCAAATATAAGAGACCTAATCTGTGACAACTCTCATGGCCATTCTCCTAAGTTGTATTTTACCGCCGATGCCGGCGGTATAGATAACCTCTACTGTTATGATATTGCCCGCTCTGGAGTCTATAAGATAACAAAACACAAATTTGGATTAAATATGCCGCTTGCGGTCAATGGGAGGCTGTTTTGTATAGAGCCCGGTATTAATAGTAACAATATTGTTACTATTAAAAAGGCGGATTTTTGCGAAGAATATTATTGTAACAAATCTGTTTTAATGGCTAACAAAGTTGTTACAAGGCCAAATTACCCCATTGCGGAGAGTTTATCGGAGCAGATTAAAGCTATCGGGAATACCGACTGCGACTCTGTTGAGATGCCCTCCTCAAGGCCATACAATAAGCTATCTAATCTGTTTAGAATTCATTCTTGGGCACCCGTATATTATAATGTAGATAAATTATCACAGATGAGTTATGATAATTTTTATGAGGTGGTGGGTATTGGAGGAACAATTTATTCTCAAAATACTTTGGGAACAGCTATTACTATGCTCGGTTACTCATATAGAGAGGGGGGTAGTAATGATAAGGGGGTTCATGCCGGTCATTTTAAATTTACCTATTCCGGTTTTTATCCCGTGATAGAGTTAAGTGCAGATCTTAATAACGAGCAACGTTATAAGACCTCCTTTAAATACGATAGTTATGGTAAAATTCTACATCAGAATCGCAATAAGATCTCCTCTCCTTACCTTGAAGCGGAGTTGAGGAGTTATCTTCCTCTTACCTTTGATTCTCATGGCTGGCAAAGAGGAATTATTCCTCAAATCTCTTATAAATTAGAGAATAATCTATTTTACAGTGGTGACAAGTACATTCAATATGACCAGTTAAGATTTATTTTACAGGGGTATGTGATGCGTCCTGTGGCAAAGGCGGCTGTTTATCCAAGATATGGAGCAGGCATCATTGCGAGATCTTCTCTCTCTCCCTCAGGATTTAACTTTTATAGTCCTCTGGCCTCCATAAAAGCATATTTTTATTTGCCCGGTCTCTTCTCTACTCATGGCATAAAGGTTACTGCTGAGTATCAGAGACAGTTTACCGAGGGGCGTACCTATTATATAAAGAATTTGATTAATATGCCTCCGGGGTACGATAATGATATTACTGCAGATCATTTGAGCAATATCGGGGTAAGTTATGCTTTACCGCTTTATCTTAATGATATAGATCTTGGTTTTTTTGCCTATCTACAAAGAGTACAGCTTATTCCGTTTGCCGATTATGGAAGATATAAGAAAAGAAGAGTAGAAAACAGCGGAAATATTACCGGAAACCTTTACTCATTCGGTTCCGATTTTCTTGTAGACGGGCATTTTTTTAGGATAGGAGCTCCCATGAGTATAGGGTTCCGTTATGCCCGACTAAAATATGATCCGTTGTATAAGAATAGCAAAAACCATTTTGCATTACTCTTTAATATCTCTCTTACAAAGTGATAATTATATCTAATATTTATTAATTCATAAACTCTTTTAAAATGAAGTTTTTTAGTTGGAGCACTCTTTCTCTTTTTGATTGGTTTCTTATTGTGGGGATTATAGCTTTGAATGTTGTGTATTCCTTTCTTATGCAGGATATCGACATAATTGGGACGGTCGCCGGTGTTTCCGGGGTTTTGTGTGTAGTGCTGGTTGCCAAGAGAAGTATGGCCAATTATCTTTTTGGTCTTATAAATGTAACATTGTATGCAATAATATCATATAAATCAAAAATTTATGGTGATGCGGTATTGAATGCCTTTTACTATTTACCCATGCAGTTTATCGGCTGGTTCGGTTGGATAAAGCATACGGAGAAGAGTGGAGAGAATTCCAAAGAGGAGAGTTCTTTGGTTAAGTCCAGAAAAATGACTGTGAGGCAACGTAGTTATCTCTTTATCGGCTGTTTTATCTTGGTTGTGGTAACCGGATTTATTCTTGATCGTTGGACCGGCGACCCGCAACCCTATAAAGATGCGACAACAACAGTGCTTGCCATTATAGCACAATATCTTATGGTTAAGATGTTTCTGGAGCAGTGGATTTTGTGGATTATTGTGAATGTGGTAAGTACCATTATGTGGGTCTATCTCTTATATAATGGTCAGCCGCACGCCGCTTTAATGGTGGGAATGTGGCTTTTCTATCTTGCAAATTCAATTAACGGCTATTGTGTTTGGCACAAAGCTGCGACGCGGAACTTCTAAAGATTGAAGTGGGTTTTCAGTGCGAGAGCAATCCTTCTTCCCGCAAATGCAACAAGTTCATCGAGCGGAGTTTCTTTTATCCTTTTTAGACTTTTATATTGTCTCAGAAGTTTTTGCTCCGTAGCCTCTCCTATTCCCGGTATCAGGCTCAGTTCGGAGAGGGTTTGAGCCTTTGTTCTCTTGCTTCTATGATGCGTAATTCCGAATCTGTGTGCCTCGTCTCTCAATTGCATTAACAATTTAAGGGCGGGAGAATTTTTATCTAAAAAATTCGACACCGGATCTCCGGGCAACAATATCTCTTCCAATCTTTTCGCAATGCCGGCAAGCTCGATAGTCTTTTCGAGGCCAAGATCAGAGAGAGCCTGATATGCGCTATTTAGTTGACCGCGACCGCCATCAACCAGCACTAATTGCGGAAGAGGCTTATTTTCTTCAACAAGCCTGGAGTAGCGTCTCGTTACAGTCTCTATCATGGAGGCGAAATCATTAGCTCCTATAACAGTTTTAATATTATAATGTCGGTACTCTCTTTTACTTGGTCTTCCGTTTTTAAATACAACGCAAGATCCTACGGGATTTGTTCCCTGTGTATTTGAGTTATCGAAACACTCTATATGGAGAGGTAAATTCTTAAGGTGCAAGGAATCCTGCAGAGCTATTACGGCCCTGTTTATTATCTTACCCGGTGTGTTTGTGTCGGGGTCTTTTATCTCCTCTTGCTTGAGTTTCTGAAATTTAAAGGCGTTTGCATTTTTCAGGCTGAGTTGCAGCAGACTGAGTTTATCGCCTCTGAGTGGGACGTGAAGGTTACTCTTTGTTAATCCGGAACTCGGAAGGAAAGGGACGATAATTTCCGGGGCAGGCAGGCCTTGTTCCTTATTAAGAGTATATTTATTATTTAAAGCGCTGTCGTTTATGGTTTTACGCGCTGTTGGTTTTACAGAGCTATTTTGTAGCAGATCATAGATTTCGGTTATGAAATGGCTTAACATATCTGCCTGCTCCTCCTCAATATTCATTTTGAATTCGAGATTGAGGCTCGAGGTTATGCAGCCGTTGTTAATACGCATAAAATTTCCGAAGGCATAACTTTTTTCAAATACTATGGAGAAGACATCTATATTCTTTATCTCCGGATTCACAATTAGAGATTTACTATAATAGGTATTGAGTGCTTCAAACTGTTCCTTATATAATTGAGCCTCTTCGAATTTCATCTGCTCCGATGCCTCTTTCATCTTTGTCTTGATGCGGCGGATTAACTCTCCCGTCTTGCCGTTCAGGAGGTGCTCAATGTTCTCTATCTGCATATTGTACTCCTCTTCGCTAATCTTTCCGATACATGGTGCAGTGCACTTTTTAATATGAAAGTTTAGGCAGGGTTTGAATTTTTCCCCCTTTATACTCTCTTTTGAGAGAGCAAGATTGCAGGTGCGAAGCGGGAATAGAGAGTGAATTAGAGCTATAAGATGGTGTGCATGGAGTGCAGAACTATACGGGCCAAAATAGAGCGAGCCGTCCTTAATATATCTGCGAGTAATAAAGACTCTTGGAAATGCTTCTTTTTTAATACAGATCCACGGGTAACTTTTGTCGTCCTTTAGAAGAATATTGTATTTTGGCTGATACTGTTTAATAAGGTTGTTCTCCAGAAGAAAGGCATCCTCTTCGCTCTCAACCACAGTGTGTTCCATCTCTGCAATCTTAGAGACAAGTACCCTTGTTTTGGCGTTCAGCCGTTCCGGTGTCACAAAATACTGTGATACTCTTTTTTTAAGGTTTTTAGCCTTCCCGATATAGATTATCTTCCCCTCGCTGTTGAGAAAGCGGTATACTCCCGGTTGGTTGGGTAAAATTTTTACTTTTTCAGTTAGATCCATCTCTGATTCTCAGTATCGCAATAAAAATGAGTTGTACATTGGTGCAAAGTTAAAAAGAAAAAGATGATGATGATTTTTTTATATCTTTGTGGCAGGTTTAGTACCTCTATATATGAGTAATGAAGTAATCAATAAGGCTCAGGTTAAGAGTGCCATTAAGATGCACGGCTTGCTTGGAAATGTTGTAGCTGCGGTGGCGATGAAAGTAACCGGGTTTGATAAAATTAATAATATTTATTCACATATATCTGATTATCAGGGTATAGAATTCGCTGACGAACTTATCAATTATTTAAATGTTAAATGTGATTATAAGGAGCAGGAGCTGGAGTATTTGCCAAAAGAGGGGCCCTTTATTGTTGTCTCTAATCATCCCTACGGAGCGATAGACGGGATGATAATGTTGAGCATTCTTGGTAAAATTAGGCCCGATATTAAAATTCTTACCAATTTCATGCTCTCTTATATTCCTAATCTTTCTGATAATTTTTTTCCGGTAAATCCCTTTACAGATAAGCCGGGCTTGAAAAGCAGTCTCGGTGGTTTAAAGATGGCAAAGGAACATCTGAGGTGCGGAGGCGCTCTCGGATTATTCCCTTCCGGTGAGGTCTCTTCAAATGTAAATAAAGAGAAGGTTGTTAAGGATATTCCTTGGCAGATCTCTGTTGTTAAGTTGATACGCAATAGCGGTGTACCTGTTGTTCCTCTCTTTTTCGGAGGGCAGAATTCGGCTATATTTCATTTTCTCGGTAAGATTCATCCGATGTTAAGAACGGTACGGCTTCCGCATGAGTTATCAAATAAAAAGAACAAAACCGTGGCCCTCAGAGTAGGAAAGCCAATTCCCGTAAGCGAATTAGAGGATTTTACATCGTTGTCGGATTTGGGTTCTTATCTATGGAATCGAACCTATGCCCTTGAGGCTAATATAGAGAACCAATGTCCGGTAGTAAGTATAGATGAAGAGGGCGTAAGCGGAGATGCCGTAAAATGGTCTAAGTTTATCCCCTTTACAAATACCGGAAACGGAACTTCCGATGTTGAAATTAGCAAGCCAATAGAGAGTGCTATTCTTGTTAATGAATTGAATTTGCGGAGAGATGACATGTTGTTCGAGGTGGGACAATATGCCTGCTATTTGTCGAGTTACTCAGATATTCCGAACATTATAAATGAGATTGGAATAAGAAGAGAGGAATCTTTCAGAGCGGTAGGAGAGGGAACGGGTAAGGAGATAGACCTCGACGATTATGATCATTATTATAAACACCTATTTGTGTGGGATAAAGAGCAGAAATGCCTTGTAGGTGCATATCGTCTCGGTATTATAAGTGAAATTTTAGAGCAGCATGGTGTTAACGGTATATATAGCAATACGCTCTTTAGGTATAAAAGCGATTTCCTTCCGCATTTGGAAAGAACCATGGAGCTTGGTAGATCCTTTGTGTCTCCCGCTTTTCAAAAAGAGGCTCTGCCTTTGATGCTTTTGATAAAGGGATTGTTTTATTCTGTAATGAAATATCCTCGTGTCAAATATCTTATTGGACCTGTAAGTATAAGTTCCTGGTATCCGCCGTTTTACAGGAGCGTGATGATTTACTATCTGAGAAAGAGACATTCCGAAAATAGATTTCACGGTATGGTTTCTCCTATTACTCCCTTTAAACCCGATTTTAATAAGGTGGATGTGGAGTATCTGCTAAAAAATAAGATGGATTCTATAGAGAAGTTCGATAAATTCATTTACAAACTCAGTAATAGTAAGTATCGTCTTCCTACACTATTGAAAAAATATCTGAAGATAAATTGTAGGATTCTTGATTATAATGTTGATCCGAGTTTTAATTTTTGTGTAGATGGACTGATTATGCTGGATCTTTGTGAAGTTCCAAGGCAGGAGATAGATTCTTTCTGTAAGGAACTTCCTGATAAAACACAGGTATACAAGAGATTCGACATTGGATAGTTATGCCGGTTATTATCGGTCTTATCTTGTAGGGTGAAATAGTATGCATAGATTCTTAAATAATTTTTTTTTAAGGTGCAACTCCGGTTATCTTAAGGAGATAGAGGAGTCTAAATCCGATCCTATCTCTTTTCAAAGGAGAGGCTTTGCAACTCTTATGGCAGGTGGAGCAGAGACTGCTTTCGGCCGTGAGCATGGGTTTATGCGCATCCCCTGCAAGAGCGGAGATTACAATGCTGAGATTACAAGGCAGATACGCAGGTTTCAACAAAATGTGCCGGTAAGGGATTATAATGCTATAGAGCCGTATATAAAGAGAATGCGTGAGGGAGAGCAGAATGTGCTGTGGAATCAGAAGACAAAGTGGTTTGCAAAATCGAGCGGCACAAGTTCAGGTAAGAGTAAGTATATTCCTGTAACCCCCGATTCTTTAAGAATTACCCATTTTGGTGGATTCAAGAGGATGCTTGCCTGGTATGTAAATAGTTATCGGGAGACTAAAATTTTTAGTGGTAAGGCACTAACCCTCGGCGGAAGTGTAGAGGCAGATTTTGCTACTATGACGGGAGACCTTTCCGCTATTCTTTTGCAGAATTCTCCCTTTATTGCCGAACTATTTAGGGCGCCGTGTAGAAAGAGTGCCTTAATGAGCGATTTTTCCAAGAAAATTGAGGCTATATGCCGCGAATGTTCAGATAAAAATATTACAAATTTTTCCGGAGTCCCGAGTTGGAATCTTATGCTTATGAATAAGTTACTCGATTATAACAAGAAGAGTAACATTGTTGAGATTTGGCCAGATATAGAGTTGTTTATGCATGGCGGAATAGGTTTTGAGCCTTATCGCGATCTCTATAAAACCCTATTTCCATCTGAAGGGATGCACTATCTCGAAAACTATAATGCCTCTGAGGGCTATTTTTCTTTTCAGGATGATCTGAATGTGGATGGAATGTTGCTTACTGTAGGTAACGGGGTTTTCTATGAGTTTGCTCCTCTGGAGAGGCTTAACGATATTATATCGGGGAAGTCGTTGGCTTTGCTTACTTTGGATGAGGTTTCGGCGGGGGTGGATTACGCGCTTGTTATTAGTTCCGTTAATGGGTTATGGCGTTATTTAATAGGGGATTGCATACGTTTTGTCTCTCTTTATCCTCATCGCATAAAAGTTATTGGGCGTACTCAATTGTTTATTAATGCTTTTGGAGAGGAGTTGATGATTAGCAATGCGGAAAAGGCTCTTTCTCAAGCCTGCAAGATTCATAATTGCACTGTTTCGGATTTTACTGTTGCGCCGCTTTTTATGAATGATACTGCCGGTGAGGGTAGCATTGCAGGTAGTGCAGAAAGATTCTCAAAGGGGAAGCATGTATGGGTTATTGAGTTCGGAGTAAGACCATATGATATTGACTCCTTCGCTCGGGATCTCGATAATCAAGTGATAAATGTTAACTCCGATTATGAGGCTAAAAGGCGGAATAATGCTACTATGGAGCAGTTGCAGCTTATTGCGGTGCCTAAAGGTACATTCTATAATTGGCTTGTTGTCCGCAATAAAGTTGGAGGGCAAAATAAGGTACCGAGATTGTGCGGAGATCTGCATTTTGTGAAGGAACTGCTTGCCGATCAGGAAAATCTACTTTCTAATGGTCTTTTCAATAATTGAGCTGATTGAGTTTATATTTTTATTTAGTTCCTCTTCCCTTGGAATTATATTTAATGTTCCCCAGAAAGCCTCCTCTTCTCTATTTTTATTCTCCTCTGAAAAGACCGAATAGGTTTCTATCAACTCCTTGTGTTTGAACTTAGTTACCTCAGATGTCTCTATTTTGCAGGTTAGCATTTCGAACCATGAATGTAATAGTGAGGAGTTAAACCATTTCCTCCGTTTTTTTACTTTGAATAGAAGGTCGCCACGTATATGACTCACGTGATACCTCTTATTCCATAGCCGGTAGGTTATCTCATAAGTTATCTTTTCCGGAACTATTTTTAATACTTTTCCCTGTTTGGCAACAAACGATTCTGTAGCCTTATCTATATTATTAGGAAATAACTCGATATTGGCTTTCAGTAGAGCACCGCTTTGTTTGTCGATGTACAAAATTCCCCGGTACAGAGATTCTCTATTCTCTTTGGCGGGTTCAAACTTAATAACATCTATAATGCTGCTGTCTATATATTCAGACCTTGCCGAGCTGTATTTATAGAGATTGTTTAGACTTAGCAGGTAGTCCGGTAACTGTTTAACAATATCTAATTGCAGACAGGCGTTTATGCCTGCCAATATCTTTGCGTCTATTGTATCTTTCAGCTCAACATTCTTAATAGTCCGCTTCCTCAATAACTTTACCTGATCGTTGGAAAAGGGGCTTTCCTGGGGGGCTTTATATATTTTAAATACAGCTTCAGTAAAATTTTTAAGAGTGTTTTTATATTCTACGCCTTCTCGGTAGTAGGTTGTGTAGTATGCCGGGGTATTAATGTAGTTATTATTACGCCGGTTGAGCAGATTAAGAAGTGTCTCCTTAGGATCCGCCTCTCTTATTACAACCTCCTTAAGATCTATGTTTTGCGGCTCAAGCACTATGGTGTTATACTCTTCGGAGAGGATGTTTGCAGGGATACTCTTTTGTTTAAATCCTATATGATTGATAATTATTGGTCTGGTTAGAAGAGAATCAGGGATTTTTAATTCAAATTGTCCGTTCAAGTTGGAAATTGTGGCGATTGAGGAGTTGAATAGGTCTATACTGCAAAAGGAGAGAGGCTCCCCGCCTGTTTTTTCAACTAATAATCCATGTATAATATGATGTCGGATTAGAGGCTCTCTCTCCGCAAATTCCTTTTTGTTTTCGGCTTTGCAGATTAAAAGATGCCTTCCAATTATTTTAATTTCAAAATTCTGGTTTTCGAGAGTCTCCAATATTGCCTCTTTTACTGTACGTTCACCCCTTGAAATCTTGATTTTCTTATTGTTATCTACAAGCTTGCTGTCGTATATGAACATTAATCCCGAGGCGTCGGAGATTGAGTTGAGCAGAGAATATACGGTTTGCCTTCCGCCCTGCAATTGTATCTTTTTGCATAAAAGGTCGGGCTGTTGCGCCGTTAAAGATAAATTCGCGCATAAAAAGATCAATATAAGGAGGTGGTTAAAACTCCTTTTAGGCGTAAACATATTGCGTTTTACTTTATTATAAATTTATTCCCGTTACGGTAGGAGTTTAGGTTCAGGGCTTGAGAGATAAGAGAGATCATCTCTTCTGGTTCATTGTTGGCAAAGGCTACTGTTAATTTTCTACTTTCCGCCTCACCTGATGTCTCAATGGTGATTTCGGGGTGTAATCTCTTTATTACGTTAATAATGTTTTTAAGTGATTCATCTTTGAATTTAAAATTGGAGGTGTATTTAAAGAGGAGTGAATCACAATTTTTATACTTTATATCAAAGCCGGAATCAGAGAGTATAGCTGTTTCATTTTTTGAGAGAATTTGCTCTCTGCCATTCTTTTTTAGAGTAATTCTGACACGTCCCTCTCGGACGGCGAGTTCGAATTGTGTCGGAACAGTGCTTTTTATATTAAACGAGGTGCCTATTACCTCAACCTTTACCGATTCGGTCTCTATAATAAATGGTCTGTCGGGGTTCTTTGAGATATCAAAAAAGGCCTCACCCTTAAGCGATACGGAGCGCATCTCGGTTTTAAAGTGTACGGGGTATTCTAATGCGGCTCTTTGTGCAATATATACTGTTGAACCATCTTCGAGTATCTTTACCAGCGATGCTGTTTCATTATTTGTTTGGCTGATAAGTGTTTCTCTCTTTTCTCCTCCTGAATTTTTTAGATACATTATTGCAATTCCAGCCAAAATTATAATTGTTGCTGCGCTCCAAAATAGTGCAGGTGGTAGCTTTGACCCTCTTTTTAGTTGGCGGCTATCATCGGGTATCAGATTTTCGGAATATAATCTGTCATAGAGTTTATTCCAGGCTTTATCTGCTTTGTTTGTACTATTCAGCTTCTCTTTAGTCATGATCCGTGTGAGTATTGTTCAACTTCATTTTTTAAAAATTTTAAGGTCTTGGTCATCTCTGCCTCTACAGTTTTAATGGAGATAGAGAGGTTAGCAGCTATTTCCGAATATTTTTTGCCCTCGATTCGGTGCATATTGAATATTTTTAATCTACGGGCCGGAAGTTTATTGAGCGTTCTGTTAATAATCTGTGTTAACTCTCCATATTCCATCTTTTCGTGGGGGTTATCATGGGAGAGGCTATCGTGTGACAGATTAGATTTTGCATATTGTTCTTTTATGTGATTGTGTCGCAAGTAGTTAAATGCCTCAAATTTAGCAGCACCATATAAATAACTCTTTATGGAAAAGGTGATTCTTATTCTCTCTCTCTCTTTCCAGAGTTTGTAAAACAACTCCTCTATAATCTCCTCTGCCGCCCCATATTCACCTGTTATGCTTGCACAATACAGACAAAGAGGCGAATAAAAGCGCTTAAAAAGGGTTTCAAATGCTTTTATATCGCCTTCCTTAATCTTATTAAACAATAATATGTCTGTTATTAACATATAGGTACTCATATAGTTATACTTGGTATGCTTTGTTGGGGGATCTAAAATCAAATATAATAATCATATTTTTATTTCTACTATTTCAGTCGGATATTTAATAATTTAACTCTTATTTGGAGTGTTTGACAAGTTTTTTAATTGCCGTCTCAAGCGATTCTGTTGGCTCAATTATGTTATATTGTCTCCAGAAATCGAGGTCTTTAAAGTAGGCTACTTTGTCATAGAATATCTCCTTGTCTCCAAAGGCCTCCTTATTGTTTATCTTGGTTACATTATTCTCCGTGCGGCTTGTTACAATCATCTCTGTAGTCATACTATAGTTGGTTGAGAAGAGCCTTCTTTTCCAATCGCATTTGAAACGGATGTTGCTTCTGATATAGTTCAGGTAGCTTTTCCCCTCCTCATATATATAAGAGATTACAAAAGACATCTCTTGAGGTTTGAAACGTAGGCCGGCAGGTTTTTTAAATAACATTACTCTTGTCGCCTTTGAGAGATCTTCCATTGAAAGCGAATATTCTATTCTTGAAAAAGCAAGCAGCTCCTTGTCTATGAATAGTTTGCCAAAATATTCCTCCTTTTCGGTCAAATTTAATTTGGGGCGGAAAGAAATAACGTATTGCGGCCGTTCATTTATAGCAGTCTGCTCCTCCATAGCAAAGTTGTAATCGTTCAGCAACTCCTCCGAGAGTATGCTCTCTCTGTTTTTTACGGCGTCGAGATAGATAAAGAGCGATGGTCCTCCTAAAAGTTTCACTGCAAGAGTATCTTCAATTTTAGGGCTGATTAGTTTTCTACCCTTTAAAATTCGTATTCTATCCTCTGATGTTGAGTTTGCGTAGCTACTTTTGTAGGAATCAAATATTGCTTCTGATAGAGAGATATATTTATGTCTCTTTTCTGCTGTTTCTCTGTAAAAGCCTGTGAGTTGTAGAGGTTTGTCCGAATAGTTTTCGACCACCTTTTCAAGTGCCTTTTGTATTAGAAGTTTTGGTTCTGAGGGGTAAATAGTTATTTCGCTCAGTAAGTTTTGCTCTGGTTTAAGATAAACTATAAGGGTTTCATTTTGAGGAATCTCTACAATGACTTTGGTGTTTTTATAGCCTAATCCAGATACTACAATCTCTTGTGCCTTTTTTGAGAGCAGTTCTTTGTCGATTTTAAGACTGAAATAACCATCGCCATTTGTGATTGTTGCAATTTTTTTCCCTTTTGCCGTTACATTTATGTAACCCAAGTTCTTTTTAGTGTTATTATCCTTTACCGTACCGTTGATTGTAACATAGGTATCCGGGGTGTTTTGTGCATGAGAATTATTCATGCCGAGGCAGAAATATGATAAAGATATAACCGCAGCGATAATTAATATTTTCGGTTTCATACTCTTATAATTTTTAATGGTTGATAAAACGATTCATTTTTGATCCTTTTACACTATAGAGTATTCTAAATACTATTACCCTATTTTTTTAACAAAAGTATTTGATATATGATTTTTTAATTATATTTGCAGCAGTGTTTAACAACAATGTTAAACATAAATGTTAATTATAATACGTTATGAAAGAGGGGAAAACAAGTGAACAGGCAATTCTTTTGGCTGCTGAAAAAGAGTTTCTGGAGAAGGGTTTTGCTGCGGTAAAAACAACTCATATTGCTGCAGCTGCCGGTGTGACTCATGCAATGTTACACTATTATTTTCGTACAAAGGAGAATATTTTTAATAAAATTTATGAGCAAAAGGTGCAGTTGTTGGCCAAATCGGTCATGTCTTCTTTTTTTGATACGCAACTTCCTATAAAGGAGCGTATAAAAAGAGGAGTTGAGTCTCATTTTGATTTTCTGGCATCTAATCCGTCGTTGCCGCGTTTTGTCATTAATGAGATTATTACAAACCCTAAGCGTTTACAAAAGTTTAAAGATACTATTTGTTCAGCGCTTAGTAAGGTATTGCAAACTATTCAAGAAGAGCTCGATGCTGCTGCAATTCGGGGAGAGATATGCCGGGTGAAGGCCATAGATTTGATTCTTGACGCGGTTTCACTGAATCTCTTTTTATTTATTATGTATCCTATTGCAACCGAAATGCTTCTTCCTATGTATGGAAGCGAGAAAGAGATGCTTGCGGCTCGTCGTGCCGAAAATGTTCAGACACTATTATATAGATTAAATCCCGAAAATGCAAAATGAAAAGAGTTCTTCTCATATTATTGTTTTTTATTGTTATTATTGAGGTTAACGGGCAGACAACTATTGATGAATGCCAGAAATTAGCCGAGAAAAATTATCCTCTTATACGTGATTACGGATTGATTGAAAAGACTACCGACTTCTCCTTGTCGAATGTGGCACGCTCTTGGTTACCACAGCTTTCCCTCTCTCTGCAGGCCTCTTATCAATCAGATGTTGCAACTTTTCCCGAAGAATTTGTTAAGGCTTATAACTCAATGGGAGTCGATCTTAAGGGGCTTAATAAGGATCAGTATAGGGCTGTTCTTGAGTTGACTCAGACTATTTGGGATGGAGGTACTTCACGTGCGGCAAAGCGGTCGGCTGAGGCCGGCGGGGCGGTAGAGCGTGCCTCTACTGCAGTTACAATGTATGCTGTGCGAAGCCGGGTTAATGCTCTCTTTTTTGGTGCTTTGCTGGCCGAGGCTCAGTGTAAACAGAATCAATTGAAGAAGGAACTTCTGCAGAGTAATTTAATCCGCATCAAAAATTATGTAGCTAACGGAACTGCTATGCAATATAATGTAGATGCAATTGAGGCCGATCTACGTGCTGCATGCCAGCAACGTATTCGGATAGAGGCGGCCCTTAATAGTTATCTTCTCTTGTTGTCGATTTTTTCGGGGGAAACCATTACTCAACTTGTGACTCCGTGCGATAGTGTAACAGATCTTTCCGATAATAGACGTCCAGAACTTGATTATATGGCGCGCATGGAGGAACAATATGCTGCTCAAGCGGCTTTGGTGCGTGCTTCGGTACGTCCCAATATTGGTCTATCCGTACAAGGTTTTTATGGTAATCCCGGATTGAATCTTTTTAAAGATATGTCGGATAATAGTTTTACATGGAACTACATTGCCGGGTTAAAAATACAGTGGCATTTTGGGGCGTATTATACAAAGCGTAATAGGTTGAAGATGATAGATCTTGCACGAAACCGTCTTGACGTGCAACGAGAGACTTTTTTATTTAATACGCATCTGCAAAGTACCGAAAATGAGCGTACGGTTGAGAGTTTGCGTAAGGAGTTGGCAGAGGATAATCGGATTATTTCTCTTCGCGAATCTGTACGCCGTGCATATGAGAGTAAGTTGATAAATGGTGTTGCGGAGTCGACCGATCTATTACGTGAAATTACCTCTGAGAGTGATGCGCGTATGAACAGAGAGATGCATAGAATAGAGTTGTTGAAAATTATTTATGATCTTAAGTATATTGTAAATCGCTAAATTAATAAGTAATATAATAATCCTTTAATAGTATGAAACGTGAGAGTTTTTTTCTTATGCTTGCAATTATAGTGGCAAGTTGCTCAAATACCGCGACACCAGATGCAACAGGTACGTTTGAAGCTACTGAAGTTACTGTCTCCTCAGAGGTTGCCGGGCGTATTTTATCGCTCGATGTTGAGGAGGGAGATACAGTAGCAGCCAATCGGCAGATAGGGGCCATAGATTCAGTTCAATTATCACTTTCAAAGAGCCAATTGATAAATAGCGTGCGATCATTAACTGTTATGCGTCCCGATATTGGGAAGCAAATTGCTGCAACAGAGGAGCAGTTGAAGAAACAATTAGCGGAGCGTCTTCGTACGGAGAATTTATTGCGCTCCGGAGCTGCAACAACAAAGCAACTCGATGATATTAATTCATATATCAAGGTGCTTGAAGGACAACTTTCTGCGCAGCGTTCTACTCTCGGTAATAGTAGTAGGAGTATTAGTGCCCAGGAATCGGCAATCGAGATGCAGATTGCTCAACTTGATGATCGTCTTTCTAAGTGCAGAATTAGTTCACCTGTGGCCGGGACTATCTTGGCAAAGTATGCGCAAGCGGGAGAGTTGGCGAGCGTGGGACGTCCATTATTTCGTGTAGCTGATTTACACAAGATCTATTTGCGTGCTTATATTACATCGGAGCAATTAGCCGATATTAAGATAGGCGATAGCGTTAAGGTTATTGCTCAGTTTGGCGGCCATGCTCAGCATTTGTATGATGGATGTATTACTTGGGTTGCGCAGCAAAGCGAATTTACTCCAAAGAATATTCAAACGGTTAATGATAGGGCCGATATGGTGTATGCTTTTAAGGTTGCTGTTCGTAATGACGGAAGAATAAAGATAGGAACTTACGGTGAGGTAAAATTCAGATAGTTATGTATAGTGTTGAGGTTAATGGCGTTAGTAAGGCTTACGGGGCTATAAAGGCTCTTTGTGAGGTGACTTTTACTGTAGCTGAGGGGGAGTTGTTCGGCCTAATAGGGGCTGATGGATCAGGTAAGAGTACTTTAATGCGTATTTTGGCCTCTTTAATTACTCCCGATTCCGGAGAGGTAAAGATTACCGGATTAGATACCGTTAAAGATTTTAGGTTGGTGCGGTGTCTTATAGGATATATGCCCGGTAGATTCTCTTTGTACGGCGATTTAACCGTTGAGGAGAATTTGCGCTTTTTTTCCTCTGTATTTGGTACTACGTTCGAGAGTAACAGATATTTGATAGAGGAGATATATTCTACTATTGAGCCGTTTCGCAGGCGGCGTGCCGCTCGCTTATCGGGAGGTATGAAGCAGAAGTTGGCTTTGTGTTGCGCTCTGATTCATAATCCGAAGGTGCTTTTACTTGATGAGCCTACTACGGGTATAGATCCGGTATCGCGGGTGGAGTTATGGCAAATGCTTGGGAGATTGCGTGAGCGCGGTATTACGATAGTGGTTTCTACTCCCTATATGGATGAGGCGGGTAGGTGCGACAGGATGGCTTTTATGCACTCTGGAAAGATGTTGAATACTGCAACTCCTGCTCAGACAATTGCCTCATTCGGAGAGACTTTATTTGCCGTAAAAGGGGAGCGTATGCATCAATTACTTGTGGATTTACGTGCTGCGGAGGGGGTTAATAATTGTTACTCATTTGGTGAAACACATCATTTTACAACCGATAAGCAGGTAGATTTGTCAACTCTTATGGAGTCTCTTAAGATAAAAGGTTATGAGAATGTTGAAATATCTCGGGTTACTCCGTCTATAGAAGATTGTTATCTAAAACTTTATATGAAATGAAGTCAGAGAGGGTAATAGAGGTAATGAATCTTACCAAGCGATTCGGAGGCTTTACAGCGGTAGACCATATTACGTTTGATGTTGGACGAGGTGAGATTTTTGGTTTTCTGGGAGCCAACGGAGCCGGTAAAAGTACGGCTATGCGTATTTTATGCGGGTTGAGCAAACCCACTGAGGGAGGGGGTAAAGTGGCCGGTTATGACATTCTTACTCATACAGAACAGATTAAGCGTTCAATTGGTTATATGAGCCAGAGGTTTTCGCTCTACGACGATCTTACTGTAGCAGAAAACATTAGGCTGTTTGCTGGAATCTATGGAGTAGAGAGTAAAATTATTCGTTCACGTACTGATCAAACTCTTGCTGAACTTAATTTTGAGGCTGAACGTAATACGATTGTCGGAAGATTACCTCTTGGTTGGAAGCAGAAACTTGCCTTTTCTGTTGCTGTTTTTCACAGACCGAATATCGTTTTTCTTGATGAGCCGACAGGGGGAGTTGATCCTGTTACTCGTCGAGATTTTTGGGAGCTGATTTTTCGTGCGGCAGATAGCGGTATTACAGTGTTTGTTACTACTCACTATATGGATGAGGCTGAGTATTGCGACAGGGTTTCAATTATGGTGGATGGCCGTATCGAGGCGCTGGACTCTCCTGTTGAGTTGAGACGCCGTTTTTCGGCTCGTTCCATGGAGGATGTTTTTTATACGCTCTGTAGAGGAGCAAAACGTACAGAATAATGGCTCGTACAATTCAATTTATTAAAAAGGAGTTTTTCCATATTTTGAGAGATAAGCGAACGATGCTTATATTATTAGGAATGCCTATGGTCCAGATTATTTTATTTGGATTTGCCATCTCTGTTGAGGTTCGTAATATTAATTTGGTAGTTGTTGCCCAACGGCCCGCAGAGAGTGTACGAGAGATAGTTGAGAAGATAGATGTTAATCCTTATTTTACGGTTTTAAAGATGGTTACCTCTTCCAATGAGGCAATAGAGATGATGCGTTCCGGAGCTACCGATATGATATTGCATCTGCCTGCCGATTTTGATCGGCGTATTGCGGAGGGAGAGCCTGGCGTGCAGATGGTTGTAGATGCCTCCAATCCTAATACTGCTGTTACCGAGCAGATGTATCTAAGGACTATTCTTACCTCTTATTTTTCGGAGAAATATCCGAATATGGCAGTAGGATCAAATATTGAGATGGATTTAAGGTTATGCTATAATCCTCGTATGGAGAGTGCTTATAATTTTGTCCCGGGAATAATGGGGCTTATAATGATTATTATTTGTGCCATGATGACTTCGGTCTCCATTGTTCGTGAGAAGGAGATGGGTACGATGGAGGTGTTGCTTGTCTCTCCCGTGAAACCTATTACAATTATTATTGCAAAGATGGTTCCCTATTTTGTGCTCTCTTGTGTTAATCTGGCGGTAATTCTGCTACTTTCCCATTATGTTCTGGCAGTTCCAATCTCCGGTAGTCTCTTTTGGATAGGTCTTATCTCTGTTGTTTATATTCTGCTTTCACTTGCCCTGGGGTTATTGATTTCTACTCTTGTAAAGACACAAATGGCTACAATGCTCTGTTCTGCTATGTTACTGATGTTGCCTATCCTTATGCTTTCAGGAATGCTTTTCCCGATTGAGAGTGCACCGCTCTTCTTTCAGTGGCTTTCCTATATTGTTCCTGCTCGCTGGTATATTTCGGCTATGCGCAAACTTATGTTGGAAGGGGTATCGCTGCGATATGTTGCTGCGGAGTTGAGTATTTTGGCTGGTTTTACAATTATGCTTGTATCGGTTGCTCTTTTAAATTTTAAAAACAGAATACAATGAGATTGAGTTTTTTAATAGAGAAGGAGTTTAAGCAGTTTAGAAGGAATACTTTTTTACCTCGGATGGCTATTGTTTTTCCCATCATGATAATGATAGTTATGCCATGGGTAGCTACTTTGGATATTAAAGGTTTAAGTGTCGCGGTAGTAGATAGGAATTGTTCTCCGTTCTCTTCGCGTTTGTGTGATAAGATCTCGGCTTCTGAGTATTTTAATTTGGTTACAATTACCGGTAATTATGATGATGCGGTGCGAGAGATGCAAGATGGTCGCGTAGATCTGATACTATCCATTCCGCAGGAGTTCAGTCGTAAGATTGGGGGAGGAGAGAAATGTACGCTTTTTGTGGCTGTAAATGCTGTTAATGGAACAAAAGGGTTATTGGGAGGAAACTATATGGCGCAGGTTATAGGTCAATTTAATTCCGATCTTTTTTCGGAGAGAGGTGATAATTTGCGGCAGGCCTCGCTTTCTGTACTTAATTTGTATAATCCTACCCTTAATTATAGGCAATTTATGATTCCGGCTCTGGTTGCGGTTTTGATTATAATGATGTGCGGTTTTTTGCCGGCTCTGAATATTGTGAGTGAAAAGGAGCATGGTACGATTGAGCAGATAAATGTTACGCCTGTCGGAAAATTTGAATTTATATTAGCTAAGTTGATTCCTTATTGGGTGATTGGGCTGGTTGTGTTGACTATCTGTTTTCTACTTAGTTGGCTTATATATGATTACCTGCCTGCCGGCAGTTTTGTTGTTATTTATTCAGGAACAATCTTGTTTATTTTGGGAATATCGAGTTTTGGACTAATTATCTCCAACTATTCTCAGACAATGCAGCAATCAATGCTGGTTATGTTCTTTTTTATCTTGATATTTAATTTAATGAACGGGTTATTCACTCCGGTACGTTCTATGCCTGAGTGGGCACAATGGATGTCGGCATTTATGCCGCCGCGCTATTTTATAGAGATTATGCGTGGTGTATATCAGCGTGGCAGCGGCTTTGTGGATCTTTTGCCGCAATTTGCCGCACTTGTTTCATTTGCCTTTCTGCTTGGTACGGCAGCCATCCTTACTTATCGTAAGCAAAGTTGAGAGGTTTTCTGTTATAGTTCGCAGTAGTGTCCGTCGTCAGCGAGATTCTTGCATGGATATCGCCATGCATATCCCTCCCCGGCTATGAATTTGTCTGATTGCTCCGGTCCCCAGGAACCTGCACCGTAGCCGAAGAGAGGGCATTTGCCGTTCTCTTTCCATGCATCAATTACGGGCTGGACATATGCCCATGTGAGATTTACCGCATCTCCTCTTTGGAACAAAGTGGCGTCACCGGCCATGCAGTCGCACAATAGGCGCTCATAGGCATCGGGAATGTGATTGTCGGAAAGGGAAGAGTAGCGGAAATCCATATTCACTCTCTCTACCCGGAAACCTGACCCGGGCACCTTCATTCCGAATTTAAGCATTAGTCCTTCATCCGGTTGAATACGTATTATAAGTTGGTTGCGGTCAGATTCTATTGCTTTGTTATGTGAGAATATCCTGTGTGGATTCTCTTTGAAATGAATTACGACCTCGGTCACACGGGTAGGCAAGCGTTTACCTGTGCGGATATAGAATGGAACACCGCTCCATCTCCAGTTGTCCACAAAGCATTTCATTGCTACAAAGGTCTCTGTCTCGGATGTAGGGCTTACCCCTTCTTCGTCGCGATACCCTATTTGAGGTACTCCTTTAATATGTGATGCAGTATATTGGCCTCTTATTACATATTGGGCAACCTCATTGCTGTTTATTGGGCGCAACGATTGAAATACTTTTACCATTTCGTTACGTATAGAGGTTGAATCTGCTGCTACGGGAGGTTCCATTGCCACAATGCCAAGCAGTTGCAGCAGATGATTCTGCAACATGTCACGCAGAGCGCCGGCAGTTTCATAGTATCCGGCGCGAGAGCCTACGCCAAGAGATTCTGCAGAGGTAATCTCTACATATTCAATATAATTCCTATTCCATAAGGGTTCAAAAACAGTGTTGGAAAAACGTGTAACAAGAATATTTTGTACTGTCTCTTTTCCGAGATAATGATCGATACGGTAGATCTGGCTTTCATCGAAACAGTTGAGTAAATCGGTATTAAGCTGTTGCGCACTTTCCAAATCTCGTCCGAAAGGCTTTTCCACTATAACTCGCTTCCAACCCCCGTTGTTGCAGGTTAGATTTGCTTCGCGTAGATTATAGGCGATTTGTGAATAGATAAAAGGAGGTACTGCAAAATAGTATAGATAGTTAGCATCACATGACATCTCTCCCGATAACTCCTGAAGTCGCGCAGATAAGCCAATATAATCTGCAGCTACCGCTGTATCGAGACTTTGATAGGAGATGTGCGGAAGAAAATTCTGAGCCTCGGCTGTATCATACTCATTTTTTGCTACAAATTGCGGCAGCCCCTCGGCTATCTTTGCGCGAAACTCGGCATCAGTGATTTTTTTACGTCCTACTCCCAAAATTC
>CAYLGW010000010.1:0-68966 GCA_964383385.1 uncultured Muribaculaceae bacterium | reverse complement strand
TGAATTTATTCTTTACAAGGAGTATACGTGTATGGAGCGAGACGGATCAAATGCTATATGGAAGTATTGTTGAAAAGTCTGTCGACAAATTTGTACCAATTTGCCTTACTAAAGTAAATCGAGATGTAATTGAGGTGTTTACGGGGATGCTTCCGCCGTATACCTCCTTTAGAAAATTATTGTATAGATTGTTACATTTTGGGTTATCGATGAAATAATGTGGTATGCAGACCGGTTTTAAAGCGATATACGGGGAGAGGAGTCCACTCGTTACAAACCTTATACTGATAGCGGGTGTGTTGGGCTTTCTGTATGTGACTTTATTTTACGGGGTTGTTGCGGGTGCTCTCTTTTGTGTATTGCCGTTTGTTCTCTTTTTTACCATTTTTGTTATTGACAAGCCTAAAATATATGCACTGGTAATTTATATAGCTACTTATTTTTTCACAAGATTATCCTATTATAGCGACTCTTTTAAGCCGGGAATTATTTTTGATGGTCTTCTTCTTTCTTTTATGGCCGTAATTATTTTTCAGTCATTGTTGTATAATAATATCAGGTTGCGCAACTCTATTAATATCTTTACTATTCTCTCCTTCATTTGGTTGCTCTATTGCTTCTTATTGCTATTTAATTCGCGTGGTGCTACAATAGATATCTGGTATCAATCAGTGAGGTGGATAGCAGTATATATATTCTTCATTGCCTTATATGTTCCTCTTGTTGTTACAGATATCAAAGCAGTAAGAGTATTGTTGTTCACTTTGGCGATTTTGACTTTGATAGGAGTAGCTAAGGCCTTTTGGCAGAAATATATAGGCTTTGATCTCACCGAGAAATACCAACTTTATGTACTCGGCAAGGCGAGAACTCATATTATCTATTCCGGAATCAGATATTTCTCAATTTTTACCGATGCCGCCAATTTCGGTACATGTATGGGGATCTCTGTTGTGGTGTACATATCAGCACTTTTATATGAACCAAAGAGGTCCATAAAGATTTTTTATGTGATAGTTGCCTTTTTCTCCTTTATTGCAGTTTTGTTCTCCGGGACAAGGAGTTCAATGGCAGTTCCGATTGTAGGAATAAGTGTTATAATCGCTTTATCCAAGAGAATAAAAATAATAACAATTGGCGGTATTACTATGATTGTGGCCATTGCTTTTCTTAAGTTTACCACTGTCGGGAACAATAATCAGTATATAAGAAGAATGCGTACAAATTTCTCCGCAAGCGAGGATGCATCATATCTGGTAAGAAAGAATAATCAGAAAATTATATTTAAATATTTGGAAGACAAGCCATTCGGTATAGGCGTAGGAGTAGTTGGGCCAAATGCTATATTATTGCATCCGCATGGTCCTATCTCATATATTGCCACCGATTCGCAATATGTAAGACTTAGGATAGAGACCGGAATAGTGGGTCTTACCCTATTTTTAACTATGCTAATAACTATTGTCATTTATGGTTGTTACATAACAACATTTAAGATAAAGGATCCTTATTTGCGCGGAGTAGATATAATGATTGTCGGAGTCTTGTGTGGTGTGCTTGTGAATGCGTGGGGTAATGAGATTATGCTCCAGTTTCCTAATGGAGTAATCCTCTTTACCTTTGTGGCTATTTTGTGTTCCTCACAGAGACTCGATAGAGAGTTACATAAAGAACAACAACAACTTATTGGTAAATAGAGATGACAGATTTTTTTAAATATATAGTCGGTCCCATTTCAGAGAATATGGATAAATTCTCGCGGCGAGATGCATTTTGTCTCTCCGGGGAGAGATACAGCTATGCTCAATTAAAGGAAGTTGTATCCCATATCAGAGCTATTTTGAGGGGTATTGATTCTCAAAAAGTCGGGTTGGTTGTAAATGATGATTTTGCGACATACGCCTCCATACTTGCATTATGGTTCGAGGGTAAATGTTATGTCCCGTTACATCCTAACCAGCCTTTGGATAGGTGTATGGAGATTATTAACCAGGTTGGACTTAAGGAGATAGTTGATTCATCCGTACAGACAAGATACAAGAGTAGTAATATTATCGACCCCTCTTTTAAAGAGGGAGATAAAGTTGTACCATTTGGCGAGATAAAGGAGTACCCCGATACCAATCTGGCCTATATTCTCTTTACATCGGGAAGTACGGGAAAGCCTAAGGGAGTTATGATAACAAGGGGTAATGTGGGCTCTTTTATGGACTCATTTTGGAAGACCGGAATAAAAATAGATGAGAACGACCGATGCCTCCAGTGTTTTGACCTTACATTTGATGTCTCGGTACAGTCCTTTTTGTCTGGCCTTACAGTTGGAGCCTGTGTCTATACGGTACAGCCGGGAAATATCAAATATATTGTTGTGGCCTCTATGATAGAGGATGAAAAGATAACATTCGGGGCAATGGCTCCCTCTATGCTAAGATATTTGAAACCTTACTTCGAAGAGCTGGATTTTTCGACTCTGAAAACAGTAATTCTTACGGCCGAAGCCTCTCCGCTCGCTTTGGTTGAAGAGTGGCTTAAACAGGCAGGCCATATTCAAGTATATGATTTCTATGGTCCTACAGAGGCGACAATATACTGCACATACTATAAATTACGGGGAGAGGGAGAGAACAAAACTCTGAACGGAATGTTATCTATCGGCAAACCGATGGCAAATGTTGAGGCCATTATTGTTGACGATAACTTTAATGAAGTGGAAAGGGGTGTAAAAGGCGAATTGTGCCTATCCGGAGGTCAGATAACTGCCGGATATTGGGAGAATCCGGAGAGAGATAAATCTGCGTTTATTTTTAAAGAGGTGGCAGGGAAAAGTAGAAGATTTTACAGAACAGGTGATCTCTGTTTTGTTGATGATGAGGGTGATATAATGTATTCAGGAAGAATAGATAATCAAGCTAAAATACAGGGATTCAGGGTTGAATTGGGTGAAATAGAGTTTCATGCAAGAGCTTTTCTTTCTAATATAAATGTTGTTGCTATGGCTTTCGACAATGAAGCCTCTTTAACTCAACTTGCTTTGTTTGTAGAAAGTGATCAGTTTGATACAAATCCTCTTGAAGAATATCTTAGAGGCAAAATGCCCTCCTATATGGTGCCTTCCAAATATATTTTTGTGCCTCTCTTTCCGCTCAATTCAAGCGATAAAATAGATAGAATCAAATTGAAAGCTATATTAGATTAAAATTTATGGAGAATTCTTTTTATAGTTGCATATTGGATAGGATTATTAATTGCTCGAGAGCTAATTCGGAGCGGAATGCCTTTTATATTGGGGGCGTAGGGTATACCTATTCTCAATTTCTTGCCGAAATAGAATCCGTCTCGACTCTTTTAGAAAGTCGCGGAGGTAAATCTCAGATAGTTGCTCTTGTGGCCAACAATGACCTTACCACTTACGCCTCAATTATCGCGTTATGGGTTAGAGGCAGGGCTTATATGCCTATAAATATCTCTGAACCATTGCAGAGGGCGGGGCAGATGCTGAATATTCTTAATATTGATACTATACTTGATTCCTCTTCAGTAAATAGATTTTCTACATTGTGTGATAACGTAATACATACTTCGGAGAGTGAGTATGTTACAACGGGAAACATTAAATATTGTGAAGGTGTAGATGATTTGCAGAAGGCCTATGTTATCTTTACATCAGGCAGTACAGGAATACCGAAGGCTGTTCCTATAACCAGAAAGAATCTTTTGTCTCTGTTTTGCGCCTTTGAATCGGTTGGATATGAATTTTCAAATGAGGATAAAATATTGCAGTGTAATGATTTAACATTCGATCTTTCTGTAATTGCTTATCTACTGCCTATGATGACGGGAGCTTGTTGCTATACTGTTCCGGGAGAGGTGATTAAGTATCTTTATATTTATGATTTATTTGAAGAACAGAATATTACTGTGGCAATGATTGGCCCGTCAACTATACTCTCACTTAAACCCTATTTTGATGAGATTAATGTTCCCTCTTTGAGATATTGTTACGTTATTGGAGAAAAATTACCTGTTGATATATTGCCGGATTGGCAGAAATGTGTGCCTAATGCGTCAATTGAGAACTACTATGGCCCTACTGAAGCGACCGTGTGGTGCACTTATTATAAATATTCGGAGAGAGATAATAAGGCTTACAATGGCACATTGTCTATTGGAAAACCATTAAATGGTGTGGAAACCTTGATAGTTGGAGATAATAATGAGGAGGTGAGAGGAGGGGAACAGGGCGAATTGTGCCTTTGTGGAGACCAACTGACCGAAGGTTATGTTAATGATGAGGAGTTGAATGCCCGTTCCTTTTTTTATCATGGAGGTAAAAAATACTATAAAACGGGCGATATTTGCTTTATAGATAAGGAGAACGACATTATGTTTGTCGGGAGAAAGGATTCTCAAATCAAAGTTAGGGGAGGATTGAGAATAGAAATAGGAGAGGTTGAATACAGGGCTCAGACTCTTCTGGGGATGAATGTTATTGTGATTCCTTATACTGATTCTTCTCAAATGACAGAGCTTGCAATGTTTATTGAACATCATCCTATTCCTCAGAAAGAGGTACTTGACAGGCTTTCAGAGACATTGCACTCTTCTATGATGCCGGCTAAACTAATTTTTATGGAAAAATTCCCATTAAATAAGAATGGGAAAATAGATAGAAAGTTATTATTTACACGTATTTAAAATATTATTATGGAAAATGAACTTATAATTGGCAAACTTACAAACATCTTTCATGAAGTTTTTATGGATGATGAACTTGTCTTAAAAGAGTCTATGTCCGCTAATGATGTTGATAGATGGGACTCCCTTACTCATATGCTGATGGTAACGGCCGTTGAAAAGGAGTTTGGAATAAAGTTCAAGCTTAAAGATTTGAATAAAATGAAGAATGTAGGAGACCTTATTCAAACTATTAAGTCCAAACTTGAGCAGCAATGACCTTTACTTCTCTCTCATTTTTATTGTTTTTGCCTATAGTAATAATTATTTATAATATTATTCCTAATAGGTGGAAGGTGTTTTATTTGCTGATAGTAAGCTACTTATTTTATCTTAATCTGCAGCCTGTTTTTGCAATTATCCTTTTCTGTGTCTCATTATGCACCTTTTTTGGAGGAAAGATTATCTCTGGAATCAAGGAGGATCGAAAGAGAGAATCGGCCCTCTTGGTCTCAATAATTCTCGTGCTTTCTCCGCTCTTCTTTTATAAATATTATGATTTCATTGTCGGGTTGCTCAATTCATTACTGGGAAGTGTAAATCTATCGGGAAGAGTTCCGCAGTTCTCGCTCTTATTGCCTGTAGGTATCTCTTTCTATACCTTTATGGCAATCGGCTATCTTGTGGATGTGTACAACGAAGAGATAGAGTGTGAAAATAATCTCTGTTCTACCTCTTTGTTCCTCTCTTTTTTCCCGATTATTCTCTCTGGCCCTATAGAGCGGGCTCATAATATGTTACCTCAATTTAAAACTCTTAAGAACAGTACTTATGAGGATTTAGCCGGTGGGTTCAAGTATATTTTATGGGGTTATTTTATGAAATTATGCGTAGCGGATAGACTCGGAATTTATGTGGATGCAATTTATAACAATATTCCAAACCATAACGGAGCATCCCTCGCCTTTGCAACAGCATTATATCCCTTCCAGGTGTATGCAGACTTGGGAGGCTACTCCCTAATGGCGATAGGTACGGCTAAATGTATCGGAATAGAGGTAATACAAAACTTCAAGAGACCCTTCTTTGCCACATCAATGTCGGAGTTCTGGAGAAGGTGGCATATTTCGCTTATAAAGTGGTTGACCGATTATATTTATACTCCGCTCTCTTTTAAATTGAGAAATTGGAGAATATATGGCATATTTACCGCCCTGATGCTTACTTTTTTTATAAGTGGAATATGGCACGGCGCTACTTTCGGTTTTATTATATGGGGACTTATTCAGGGGGTTTTCCTCTGCCTGGATGCAGCTACTAATAAATCGCGGGTCAAAATGGAAAAGCGTTTTTCTCTCATTGGTAAGTGGTGGTGGACGCTTGTGTGTTGCACAATTGTCTTTATAATGTTCGCTTTTTCTCAAATATTCGGTATAAATGAGAATGTGACGGTAAGTGACAGTTGCATTGTAATAGAGAAAATATTTACTTTTTGGGGGCCTTTATTTGTAGACGTCAATACTTTAGCTAATGGCCTCTTTTGTCTTTTCATTTTATTCCTAAAGGATTATTATGAGGAATACCGTGGCAAGCAATCTTTATTGTATTCGAGAAGACAATCGGTGAAATACCTCTCCATAGCCATTTTAATTGCCATAATAGTAATGTTCGGCGTTTTTGATGGGAATCAGTTCATCTATTTTCAATTTTAGAGATTATGATAAAGAGATTGATAAAAAGCATAGTAATAATTGCGCTTCTCTTCTTCGCCATAGATTTTATTGCGGGGAGCGTGTTGCATTATCTTTTTAAGAGGACTACTACAGTAGATGCGGCGAAGATGTGTGATGTTATATATAGGGCTGATGATTCCATACTGTTTATGGGAAGTTCGAGATGTCACCATTCTTACATTCCTGAGATCATCAGCGACTCTTTAAATAAGAGTGTGTTTAATGCCGGTTTGTGGGGAATGAGAAATATCTATTTTCAGTATGGCTTTTTGAGTAATATTTTAGAACGTTATTCTCCCGAATATATTTGTTTTGAGTTTCATCCCTCAAATTATTATAATGTTCCCTTTACCGGGTGGGAGCGTGTAGGCTCTCTCGGACCATTTATAGGAGTAAGCGAGGGTTGTGATGAGGTCTTGAAAGAGGGAGGCTTTTACTATAAATTTCTTATTTCACGCATATACAGATATAATAGCGAACTCCCGAGATTAATTTCCGGTAATATTTTTAAGAGGACAGACGAGCACTCCAAGGGGTACTATAGGCTTGATGCTATTGTAGATACTGCAATAACTTCTAAGGAGGTGGAAACTTTTCCATATAAAATGGATCCAAGGAGATACTATTATTTTAAGAAATTTGCTCAGAAGTGTAGGGAACATAATATTAAGTTATTCCTGCTTGAGTCTCCTGCGTTGTATCCAAATCTTAAAGATACCTGCTTCCATCAATTACCGCAGCATTTGGCAGATAAATTTGGGATGACCTTTATAGATTGTTATAATGTTGAGGGCTTTAGGGATCATCCGGAGCTGTATTCTGATGTAGGCCATTTTAATGATGTGGGGGCAAGAAAGTATTCGAGTTATATCAGTAAAATTTTAAAACAGTATATTAAATGAGAAGAGTGTTAGTTATTTGTGTAGCATTGGCGCTCCTCTTATGCGGATGTGGTCAAAAAAGAGAGTATAAAGAGATTCTTGCTTTCCCGGTATATGGTCAAAGTCATGCTCTTGCCGAGAGTGCTGAACGTGTTTCTGATAATAATGAGTTGCAGTCTTATGGAGGACGCATACTTACTCAGAATCTTGATACCAAGTTCGGGTATTTTGCAGATACTTGGTTAAAGCAGAGGATTAAGAGGTTAATTGGCTATAAAAAAAGATCTTTTGAAATCTCATCTTATGGTATGGCTGAGTATATGATAGATAATGATATGATTGATAAGGGGAGTGCAATTTGTATCTTTCCCGGCGGGCGCGGAGCTACACAGATAGATGGACTTAAAAAGGGGAGCCAACCCTATAATAAATTTCTAAAAGAGATAAAGTGTGCTTATAAAAAAGCATCTAAACAAGGAGTGAAATTTAGGGTACCTGCTGTGTGCTGGATGCAGGGTGAAAGCGATATTACAAATGGCGGAGGAGCAACCTACAAGGCAAAACTTTTGGTGTTGAGGTCTGATATGAGCAATGATATAAAGAAAATCACAGGACAAAAAGAGGAGGTTAAATTTATCTGCTATCAGGCGAATTGTATTACATTAGCCAAAACCTTCAATAACTACTCCTTTTCTATGCATGAAATGGAAGTGCCTCAATCTCAGTTGGAGTTGGTTATCAATGATAATAATTTTATACCGAGCGGGCCTCTCTATCCTTATAATTATGTAGATAATTATATTCATTTGGATGGCGTTTCTCAGAAACGTTTCGGAGCTATAGCTGCTTTGGCTGCTCAAAGGCTTTTACGGGGTGAAGCGGAGGATGTATCTCTATATCCGAGTTCGTGCAATGCATGTAACGATACAGTCATACGTATAGCCTTTAAGGTACCTGCTGCTCCTCTTGTATTTGATACGATAGCAATAAGTAAGGTCGATAATTATGGATTTTCCGTCTTGAATAAATCCGGTGTTGATATTTTACGCAGGGTTCAACTCGAGCCGGAAAGTGTAATCTTATATTGCAACGATAAGGTTTCTGGTACGCAGGTGCGATATGCAGTGAATGGGGAGAAGATGAAAAGTGGACGTATTTTTGGGCCTCGTGGTAATTTGCGTGATTCGCAAGGTAATAGTTACAGCATTAATATTAAGGGTAAAATTTACAGTCTGCCTAATTGGTGTTGGCAGTTTATTCTCCCTGTAAGATAAGAATATGTCAGACAATAATAGAGAGATATCAATAGTTACCGTGAACTACAACGGAATTGAGTGTACTGTTAAGTTGCTCGATTCGTTAAAGAGATATTTGGATCTGCAAAAATGTCCGGTTATTGTAGTCGATAATGGTTCTTCAGCAGATGAAGCCTCCGAAATAATGCGGCGGTATCCCGATATAACAGTTATTAGAAGTTCTAAAAATTTAGGCTTTGCCGGGGGTAACAATTTAGGTATTGAGAGGGCTGTAGGAAGAAATATTCTATTGATAAATAATGATACCGAGATAAAGGATGACTCATTGCTTAAACTTGTTCAAAGGCTCGATAGTTCTCCTACTATAGGAGCTGTATCGCCGAAAATACTCTTTTATTATTATCCCGATACAATTCAATATGCAGGTTATACACCTTTGTCATTGATCTCTTTGAGAAACAGAGGTATAGGTAGTGGAGAGAAGGATAATGGGCAGTATAATAGTGCCGGAAAAACAGCCTTTTTGCATGGTGCAGCAATGATGATAAAACGTGAGGCTCTTGAGAAGGCCGGAATGATGCCGGAGTTGTTTTTTCTCTATTATGAGGAGTTTGACTGGTGCGAATCCATAAAGAGTGCCGGTTATGAAGTGTGGTATGATCCGGCCTGTTCGGTCTATCATAAGGAGAGTATGACTGTAGGAGCAGCCTCTCCCTTAAAAATAAGATTTATGGTGAGAAATAGGTTGATATATGCCATTAGAAATCGAAAGTTTCCTCTTTCGGTTTTAAGTGTTGTTTATCAGTTGGCGGTAGCTATACCTAAACAAATATTCCTCTCTATTGTAAAGGGGAGATTCAGGCTTGCTGCTGCAGCTATTAATGGTGCAAGTGCTTTTATCTTTGCAGATAGAAAGGTTTTTAGCTCGTGGAAACGTTTTTAGTGTTACCTTTGAAAAAGTTGTTCTGATTTTATATAAGATTTGTATTCTATATGGATGGTATAAAATTAACATTGGAGATAATAGATCTCGTATTTTTTACGCTTCTCCTTATTCAGGTTGCGTATATATTCTATTTTGCCTGTCATTCGTTCAGAAAAAAATGCCGGAAATATCCTAAGACGGAGTCAAAATTTAAAACGGTTGTCTTGATACCGGCGTATGGAGATGATTCTGTAATTGAAAAGACTGTCGACTCTATTCTTAATCAAACTGTTGACAAGAATTTTTATGAGGTTGTGGTAATATCGGATCATATGTGTGAGGAGACCAATAAAATGCTTTTTCTTAAGCCAATAATATTATTTACACCACAATTCGAAAGGAGTTCAAAATCCAATGCTCTAAAGTATGCAATTAATAATTTAAACAGCGACTATTCTGAGAAAGAGAGATATGATATAGCTGTTATTTTGGACTCCGACAATATTGTCGATCAGAATTTTCTGCAGGATATTTGGGACGCCTTCGATAATGGTATGGAATCTATCCAGGCACATAGAGTTGCCAAAAACCGGAGTGCCGGTATATCTGTGCTCGATGCTGCAAGTGAGGAGATCAATAATTCTCTATTCAGGAAGGCTCCGGTTAAGGTTGGTTTGTCGGCAGCTCTTATCGGTTCGGGAATGGCATTTAAATATAAATGGTTCTCAAAAAATGTTTTCAATACTGATTCAGCAGGGGAGGATAAGGAGTTTGAAAGGCTTCTACTAATGGAGGGTATCTTTACGGATTATCTTGAGAATACTTTTGTGTATGATGAGAAGATAAGTAAATCGGCTTCGTTCTATGCTCAAAGAAGAAGATGGATGGCCGCTCAGGCGGAGATATTAAAGGTAGCTATAAAAGATTTGCCACATGCCATCAAAATAGGGAATTGGGACTATTGCAGTAGAATTTTCCAATGGATGTTGCTTCCAAGAGTTATACTTGTCGGGGTACTCGGATGTCTCTCTGCGGTTCTAACAATTCTTGCTCCGGCCTATTCAATAAAATGGTGGGCATTATTTCTGATTCTTCTCTTTGCCCTTGCTTTTGCATTGCCGGATTATATTGTCGATAAGAGATTTAAAAAGGCTATAAAATGTGCGCCATGGCTGGCTGTACTTATGTTCTGTAATCTATTCAGAATGAAGAATGCTAATAAGACATTTATTCATACTGAGCATACAGTAAAGTAATTACTGAGTTTTATTAATTTTTTCGGATTTATAATTGAATATTAATTTTTTATTATAATATGAAGTGGTACTCCAAATATTTACAGGTTTATGATAAACCGTTTGATCCCGGAATGAGTAAAATTTGTGATGAGGTGAAGGGTAATTTGGCTGCACTGGAGAGTAAGCAACCGATAGCCACTGTCTGTGTGAGAGGTTATAATGAGGAGAAGCGTCTTCTTGCCTCTCTTTGGAGTGTAAGTGAATCTATTTGCAGTTACCCGATTACAATTATTGGAGTTGATAATGATTCTTCCGACAAAACTGCGGAGATATTTGAAAGGTGCGGTGTAAACTACTTTTCAGAGAAAAGACGTAGTCCCGGCTGGTCTTTGAGATGCGGAGTTGAGCATGCAGAAGGGGACTACTATATTAATATTGATGGTGATACGTTGTATCCTCCAAAATATATCGAGACAATGCTCTCTTCTCTTATGAAGAGGGATAATGTTGGTGTTACGGCGTTGTGGAGTTATATTGATGACGGAGTACATTCAAAAACAGGTATGATGATATATGAGTTATTGAGAGATTGTTATTTGTCGTTGCAATATTTTAAAAGGCCTGAACTTGTTGTACGCGGGATGGTATTTGCTTTTAAAATAGAGCTGGCTAAAAAGGTGGGGATAAGGACTGATATAAAGCGTGGAGAGGATGGTTCTTTGGCTCTTGGGCTTAAACAATACGGGAAAATTATTTTTTTAAGATGTGGCAGGGCAAGAGTTGTTACCGGATATGGTACTCTAAGTCAGGAGGGTTCTTTAGCAGATAATTTTAAATCAAGAGCAATAAAAGCGGTTAAAGGTCTTGGCGGTTTATTTACCGGCAAGAAGCATTACAAAGATGAAAATTCAAATATGGTGAAATAGTGACAAAGATGCCCTCATTTAAAGAACAATTTGTCTCCGGCGTGTTTTATACGGCCATTGCAAAATACTCAGGTATTATTGTGCAATTAGTGGTGGCCGGTATACTTGGGCGCATACTCTCTCCGCAAGATTTTGGTACTGTTGCTATTGTAACTGTCATTATAGCTTTTTTCTCTATTTTTTGCGATATTGGTATAGCTCCGGCTATTATTCAGAAGCGAGAGCTTACGAAGCCAGATATACAGAGCATATTCAGTTTTACAATCTGGCTCGGAATTTTTCTTTCTCTTATCTTTTATCTCTCATCGGCTCCAATTGCCTCATTTTACTCAGATACCAATTTGGTTGAGTTGTGCCATTTGTTAACTCTTCAATTACTATTTACGGCCTGGAATATTGTGCCTAATGCGTTGCTTTACAAGGAGAAAAGATTTGGCTTTATAGCAGGCAGATCCTTTGCAGTTCAATTTTTTACAGGCCTTGTTGCGGTGGTGGCAGCCCTCTCTGGTGCGGGTATTTATTCATTGCTTGTGAATCCTATCTTGTCGGCGGTAGCTATTTTTATAATAAATATGTTTCAGTATCCGATGAAGATGAGATTGAACTTTTCAATAGAACCTCTGCGTAAAATCTTCTCCTACTCCTCCTACCAGTTTCTCTTCAATATTTTTCTCTATTTTTCAAGAAATTTAGATAAATTGTTGATTGGCAAATATATGTCGGCGCAATTGCTCGGGTATTATGAAAAATCATATAGGATGATGATGCTTCCTTTACAAAATCTAACTTTTGTTATTTCTCCTGTTTTGCATCCAATTTTGTCTGATTTTCAGGATGATTTTGAAAAACTTGAGAAATCATATTCAAAGGTTGTTAAACTACTTGCCATAATAGGATTCCCTTTGTCGGTCTTCCTTTTTTTTAACGCAAGAGAGTTGATGCTTATTATATTTGGACAGCAATGGGAATTATCGGTCATGCCATTCAGAATCTTCTCTATTTCTGTGGGTTTCCAGATGCTTGTCTCTACTACCGGTCCTATCTTTCAGGCGGCTAATTCTACCAAATATCTCTTTATAAGCGGGCTTCTCTCCACACTCCTCAATATTGCCGGAATATTGATAGGTCTGCTTGTATTCAATTCTCTTGAGGCTATTGCAGCCTGTATTGTAATAACATTTATCTTAAACTTTTTTCAGGCCTATTGGCTGCTTTATTATGCGGTTTTAAAAAGAAGTGTTATGAGTGTTGTGAGGATTATTGCAAGAGCTTTTCTCTTCTCTTTTTGCCTTGCGGCAGTTATGTGGCCAACTTCACTTCTTTTAGAGGAGAGCGGACTGCTCTTTTCATTTATTATTAAGAGTCTTATTTTTTGTATTGTCGCACTTCCATATCTCCAGTTTACTGGTGAATATGATCTTATAGAGATTGTAAAAAAGATGAAGAACGGATTGATTAAAAAAGGTTAGGTATGAAGGCTTTATTTTTATATTTTTATGAATTAAATCCTTATAACGGGATATGCAAGAAGGTGTTATACCAGCATGAGGCTTTTAAAAGAAACGGCTTGGATATGAGGCTTTGTCATATGTCCTTTGCCGCAAATGGAGACCAGTTGCGGATGGTTGATGGTGAGATAATTAAAAATTATGGACACGGGATTATTGCAAAGTTGCGTAGACGTTATGATTTTAGAGATATTGTAAAATATATTAGAGATAATGAGATAGAATATCTCTACATAAGAGGGGCACATAATGCCAATCTGTTTTTAAACAGAATGTTACTGAAATTAAGAAAAGCAGGAGTAGTCTCGGACCTTGAGATTCCGACCTATCCTTATGAGGGACAGTTTAAGGGGGCCGGTTATGTGAATAATCTCATGCTTGTAATTGATAAATTGTTTAGGCGTAGGATGGGTGTGCTTTTACACAGGATTGTCACCTTTTCTGACCATAAAAGGATCTTCGGTTGTAAGACAATTAATCTCTCTAATGCGATAGATTTCAACAATATTAAATTAAAGAGCAGGATTAATGATAGTTCCACCTCTATAAACTTGTTAAGTGTTGCTGAAATCCATTTTTGGCATGGTCTGGATAGAGTTATAGAGGGAATGTCGGAGTACTATAAGCTCTGTTCAGACATCTCTGCTAATAACTGTAATTATAGTAATGAGCAAATTGAGAAATCGGACGGAGAGAGCGATAAGCCAATGAGAGAGGTTTTTTTTCATGTTGTAGGTAAGGGTTATGGAGTAGAATTTGAGCAATTAAAAGCGCTTGTTAAGGAGAGGGGATTGGAGGATAAGGTTATTTTTTACGGGAATCTTTATGGGGAGGAGCTCGATGAGGCCTTTGAGAGAGCTGATTTTGGAATAGCGAGTTTAGGGCGGCATAGGAGCGGAATTACAAAATTAAAATCCCTGAAGGTGAGGGAGTATGCAGCACGAGGCATTCCCTTTATTTATTCTGAAATTGATGATGATTTTGAAGAGATGCCCTATATCCTTAAGGCCCCTGCTGATGATTCACCGATAGATATAGGGAGAATACTGAATTTTTATGATTCGTTAAAGATGACACCTTTACAAATTCGTGGCACTATTGAGAGTGTACTTTCATGGGATGTTCAGATGAAAAAGGTAGTGGAGGAGATAGGTAAATAGATTTTTTATAGAGAAAGGCAGATGGGTTTTAAATGATTTTTAATTAAATAGTAGTTATGATAACTCTTAAGGTAATATTCTGGTGTGCATTATTTATTCTTTTTTATACATATATCGGATATGGTCTACTGGTTATGCTGCTTGTAAAAGTGAAGGAGAGCCTATGTAAGCCTAAGAGTAAAATTATGCCAAACATAGAGGAGTTGCCGGAGGTGACTCTCTTTATAGCCTCATACAATGAGGAGAGTGTAATTCGTAAGAAGATAGATAATTGCCGTGCACTTGATTATCCCTCGGATAAACTTACTCTTCTCTTTGTCACGGACGGGACTACGGATGGCTCAATTGCCATATTGAGGGAGGTGGAGGCGGATGGTAAGTTACCTGCCATAAAAGTAGAGCATAGACCGGAGAGAATGGGCAAGGCTGCTGCATTTAACAGGGGTATCTCTTTTGTAAAATCCCCTCTGGTAATATTTACTGATGCCAATACAATGCTTAATCCCGAGTCGATAATGAATATTGTGTTGGAGTTTACCGATCCTAAAGTTGGCTGTGTGGCGGGAGAAAAAAGGGTACAGGGCGGAGAGTCCGAAGCTGGCGCTGTGGCCGAAGAGGGTCTCTACTGGAGGTATGAATCCTTTCTTAAATCCTTGGATTATAGGTTATATACAGCGGTTGGAGCAGCCGGAGAATTATTTGCAGTAAGAACCATCTTGTTTGAGCAACTTTCCGATGATACTTTGCTCGATGATTTTATGCTCTCTATGAATATTGCATCAAAAGGTTATAAAATTGCTTACTGCTCAAATGCTTATGCTGTTGAGGGCACCTCTGCCGATATGCATGAGGAGGCTAAGCGAAAGAGAAGAATCTCTGCAGGTGGCCTTCAGTCTGTATGGCGTTTACGGAGACTTTTGAATTTTTTCAGATATGGAATACTCTCATTTCAGTACCTCTCCCACAGAGTTCTGCGCTGGACTTTGGCACCCGTTATGCTGCCATTGATGTTGCTGACTAATATTATCGTTGTTTGCCACTCTGCACAAATACTCTATACTCTGATACTTTTTTTGCAGCTATTGTTTTACATTATCGGTGGTGCAGGATGGCTTTTTTCAAAATTGGGTATTAAAAAGAAACTGCCATATGTGGCTTATTATTTTATATTTATGAATATTAATGTATATGCGGGAGCGTTGTACCTTATCAAACGTAAGGGGAATGGTGTATGGGAGAAGGCTAAAAGAGCATAAATAATGTATTCTTGTGAAATTTAGAGTATATTACAATACAAAATTGTAATATTTTTATTAAATTTGCCAAAATTTACTGTTAACTTAAAATATGTCAAAGAGAATTCTTGTCACAGGAGGTGCCGGTTTTGTTGGTTCCCATCTTTGCAGACGGCTTGTTGCTGATGGGCATGATGTTATTTGTCTTGATAACTATTTTACAGGAACAAAGGATAATGTAAGAGAACTCTGGCATAATCCGAAATTTGAACTTGTACGTCATGATGTTATTAATCCCTTTTTTGCCGAGGTTGATGAGATATTCAATTTAGCTTGTCCTGCTTCACCGATTCATTACCAATATAATCCTATAAAGACAACAAAAACGTCGGTTCTTGGAATTATAAATATGCTCGGTTTAGCAAAAGAGGTTAAGGCTAAGATTATGCAGGCCTCAACAAGTGAGGTTTATGGAGATCCGACCGAAAATCCTCAGAGGGAGAGTTATTGGGGAAATGTAAATCCCATAGGGGAGCGCTCATGTTATGATGAGGGAAAGAGAGTTGCCGAGACTCTATGTAAAGATTATTACAAAATGCATGGAGTTAAAATAAAGATTATAAGGATTTTTAATACGTATGGGCCCAATATGAATCGTAACGATGGCAGGGTTATTTCTAATTTTATAACGCAGGCTCTCAGAAACGAGGAGATTACAATTTATGGAGATGGATCTCACACAAGAAGTTTTCAGTATGTGGATGATCTTATTGAGGGGATGATAAAGGTAATGGCGACTGAAGATGATTTTTCCGGTCCGGTTAATTTAGGTAATCCGCATGAGATTTCTGTTATGGACCTGGCTAATATTATTATAAAATTAACCGATTCTAAATCTAAAATAGTTACTCTTCCGTTACCGAATGATGATCCAAAGATGCGACGTCCGGATATTACCCTTGCAAGGAGGTTGATTGATTATAATCCCTCTGTTCCCTTGGAAAAGGGACTGCTAAACACTATTGAATATTTTAAGAATTTATTAAAGTTGTAATATATATTTATATATATGAGTTTAGAGATCGTTGCTAAAGATTTTAAATTATTGATAGTGGATGACGTTATGTCCAATGTCATTCTGCTAAAGTCTCTTCTTGTTAGGGAGGGCTATAATATTGCTATGGCAAATGATGGAAACTCAGCTTTAGCGGCTTTGGTAAAGGAGAAGCCGGATTTGATACTTTTGGATGTGATGATGCCGGGAATGAGTGGATATGAGGTAGGAAAAAAGATAAGGGAGGAGCCGGAGTATGCGGAATTTTCCGAAACGCCTATAATTTATCTTACAGCTCTAAATTCTTCATCGGATATTGTAGATGGTTTTAAAAGCGGTGGAAGTGATTTTATCTCAAAACCTTTTAATAAAGAGGAGCTCTTGATAAGGATTTCTCATCAATTGTATCTGGTCTCTGCAAAGAGAATTATTACGAGTCAGACAGAGGAGCTAAGGAATACAATTTTAGGTAGAGATAGGCTTTATTCTGTTATCGCTCACGATTTACGTTCACCTATAGGCTCCGTTAAGATGGTTCTTAATATGCTGACAATGAATCTTAAAAAAGAGAAAATAGGTGAAGAATTATATGATTTTTTAAACGTAGCCAATCAGACTATAGAGAATACCTTCAGTCTTTTGGATAATTTGCTCAAATGGACAAAAAGTCAGGTTGGTAAGATGAATGTAGTCTATCAGAATACCGATATTGTAGAGATATTGGCAGATACTGTTGATACTTTTAAGTTGGTGGCGCAGATAAAGAGACTCAATCTGGAGTTTCATCATGGTGGAAGTATCCAGGTAAGGATGGATATAGATATGATAAAGACTGTTTTACGCAATTTGTTAAGCAATGCTATCAAATTCAGTCATGATGGTGGCCGTATAGATGTGAATTTAAGTGAGGATCAGGATTTTGCAATAGTAAGTGTAAAGGATTGCGGGACAGGTATTAAGGAGGAGGATAAGTCAAAACTCTTTAATATGGCTACACATTTCACCACATTCGGTACAGCTAATGAGGAGGGGTCCGGTTTGGGATTACTGCTCGTTAAGGATTTCGTTACAAAGAACTGTGGTACCTTTAACTTTGAATCGGAATACGGGAAAGGTTCCACTTTCAGTTTTACTATTCCAAAGGTCAAATAATCAGCGGCCTGTATAAATCGGCCTCTCCCTTATTAGGGATCAGATACGGAAAGAGTACTGCCGACAGTTAAATCAGTGAGATATTATTGAGTTGAATACCTCTTTTATAGAGGGGTAAGTCTCTTTGAGATAATTAGGGAGCTGTTCAATTTTTACCCATTCCGTCTTTGTGATATTCTCCTCTTTTTGTGGTATTGGAGCGGTATTTTTATGATATTTCATTTGGTACCACCATGTGTGTTTGAGGATGAATGTCCCATTCAACTTATAACAATGGCGAGTGATACATAATAACTTCTCAAGATCCATTCCACTGATTCCACACTCCTCTTCAACCTCTCTTAGTGCTGTTTTAGAGATCTCTTCATCGGGTTCCTGTTTGCCTTTAGGCAGGTCCCACATCTCATCTCTGAAGATGAGTAAAAATTCTTTATTTTCATTCTCGATAACTCCACCTCCGGCATTAATCTCTTTAAAGAGAGCTCTTAACCTATTGAACTCAGAGTCAATTTCACTTTCGGTATAAATCATGAGATGTCTTATTGCGGGAGAACTCTCCAATATTTCAATAATTTGGGAGTAATTATATTTATTGTCTGTTCTAAGAATTACCGCATTGGGATCCTTTATTATTTTCTCGTCGGGAGTGCAGAGGGTTATGCAACGTTTCCCGAAGTAAATATTATACATTAAATATGTCAGGTTTTTATTATCTTTGCTACAAAGATACATTCTATTATGGAAATTGAAAAAATTATAGCAGCGCAACTTTTAAAATATAAAGCTGTCAAATTAAATACAGATAAACCTTTTACATGGGCATCGGGCTGGAAATCACCTATATATTGTGACAATAGGAAAATTCTTTCTTATCCAGAGGCCCGTAAGATAGTTATAGATGCTTTTATAAAACTAATAAACACAAATTTTAAGGAGATTGATGTAGTGGCCGGGGTTGCAACAGGTGCGATAGCCTATGGAGTACTCGTTGCTGAGGCTTTGGGAAAGCCATTTGTTTATGTAAGGCCTAAGCCGAAGGATCACGGGCTGAATGCGCAAATAGAGGGAGATTTGCCTGATAAATCGAAAGTGCTGGTGATAGAGGACCTCATCTCTACCGGTCAGAGTAGTTTATCGGCGGTAGATTGTCTTTTAAAGAGCGGAGCTATAGTGCAGGGGATGGTTGCCATATTTAGTTATAATTTCATAAAATCGGTTACGGCCTTTGAGAAGGCAAATGTTTTATTGTATACTCTCAGCCATTATGAGGCCCTGTTGGATGAAGCCGTTAATGAGAAATATATTAAGAAGGAGGAACTCGATGTTCTAAGACAATGGAGAATAAATCCGGAGATGTGGGGGAAAGAGAGTTCGGAATGTCTTTGTGAGTCTGAGCATAAGATTATTTAATTCTTTATAGATAGTTTATGGGTAACACACAGGTTAAAGGCAAAGTGATTCAGGTTAAAGCGCCTGCACATGCATTATACAGTATTTTTTCCGACATGAATAATATTGTTAAGCATCTGCCCCAAGAGAAACGAAAGGGTGTGAAAACTACCGAGGATACATTGGAAGGAACTTTTCAGGGCTTTTCAATGGGACTTAAGATTGTTGAAAGAGAGCCCTTCTCTTCTGTTATATACGAACAGTTTGGTAATTCCCCTTTTAAATTCAGATTGATTTTATTTTTTGATGCCACAGATGTCGCGGTAACTGATTTTCATCTTGAGCTCGATGCGGAACTTAATTTTATGATGAAGACGCTTATCGGCGGTAAGATGCAGGAACTTGTTGATAAGATTACCGATGGGCTTTCTGTTGCCTTTGAAGGTAAGGTACCTCCTGATATGGATCCCGAGGAGATTTCAAAAATGTACAGTTAAATGGCCAGAATAAAAGCCTTTTTATTTATGTTGCTTGCATTTAATGCTTTGACCGCCCTCCATGCAGAAGAGGGCGTTTCAATAATACCTAAACCTCTCCATCTTTCTGTTAATGATGGATATTTTCTATTGAATAAGAAGACGGTGCTTATAAGTATGGATGAGAGGAGCCGGAAATCAGCTTCGTTTCTTTCCGAATATCTGATGGAGCATTACGGATTAAAGATTAAACCGGGGGCTTGCAGTGAATCAAATAGTATAAGGCTTGTAATTTCAGATGACTCTTCAAAAAAAGAGGGGGCTTATAGTTTGAAGGTGACCAGAGAGGGCGTTGTAGTTGAGGGATATAATGAGGAGGGACTCTTTTACGGAGTGCAGACTTTGATACAGCTCTTTCCCGTTGAGCTCTTAAAGAGTCTTCCTAAAGGGGCGGGAAAGATGGTTGGTAAGAGTTTGACTATTCCATGCGCTATTGTTGAGGATGAGCCTCGATTTTGCTACAGAGGTATGCATCTTGATGTTGTAAGACATATATTCCCAGTCGATTATATAAAAAAATATTTAAATTATCTTGCACTTCATAAGATGAACTTTTTTCATCTTCATTTGACTGATGATCAAGGTTGGAGGATGGAGAGCAGAAAGCATCCCGAACTTAATCTTTACGGAGCTTATAGGGAGGCAACTATTATCGGCATTTTTCCTGGTACCGGAGTTGACTCTACAAGGTACGGAGGGTATTATACAATAGAGCAGTTGAAGGAGATAATAGCTTATGCAGCAGATAGATATATAACGATTGTTCCTGAGATAGATGTACCCGGACATGCTATGGCAATTCTTGCTGCGCATCCCGATTTTGGAACGGAACCGGGCAGAGTTGTAAAACCGGCTATAACATGGGGAATATATAATAGAGAGAATAATGTTTTGGCTCCTCGCAAGCAAGTTTTTGAATTTCTTGATGCTGTTTTTAATGAGCTTATAGATCTTTTTCCCGGGAGATATATTCATATAGGAGCTGATGAATGTGCGCATAAATGGTGGGAGGCAGATTCGGTTACAATGCGTTTTATTAGCGACAATAAATTAGGAGACGTTAAAGGTTTACAGAGATATTTCACGGAGTATGTCTCCTCTATTGTGCTTAAACGCGGACGTATTCCTATAGGATGGGATGAGATTGTAGATACCGGCGTTCCGAGCGGAGCTGCTGTTATGGCCTGGAGAAATGAGAATAATGGTTATAAGGCTGCAGCTGCAGGCAATAAAACTATTTTGGCCCCAGGTAAATATAGTTATCTGAATTATAAGCAGAGGCCTGATGAAAAGAGACTTTCTCATAGGCAGCGAACTGTGATGCTTAAGGAGGTTTATGGATTTGAGCCCTTGCCGGATACATTGTCGCAGAGTGTAAAGGAGAATGTGATTGGTGGGCAAGGGTGTATGTGGACTGAGTATTTTCCGGATGATAAGGCGGTCGATTATGCACTATTCCCGCGTATGTCGGCAATAGCTGAAAATTATTGGAGTGACGGAAAGTTAAAGGATTACGACGATTTTATGAGTCGACTGACAGTGCAATTTAAGAGATACGGATTATGGGGTGCAGGCAGTTGTTCATATCTGTTCGAAAATATTAAGTAGTATGGTTGTTCCTGATGCTTTTAAATTAATGGCTGAATGCTCTTTGGGTGCGGAGGTCTCTGAAAGATTATTTGGGCTTCTTCTCTCTCCCGACGTGCGAGAGATAACGAGCATTAGATTAAACAGGGCGAAATCCTCTTTAGAGTATAATGCTGCTGCGGAGCGGATATTCGGGGAAAATCTTTTAAAACCTGTTCCATGGTCGGAGGGGGCTTTTTACCTTAAAACAAGACCGGAATTTACCTTTGATCCGTTGTTTAATTCGGGTGCATATTATGTGCAGGATGCCTCCTGCATGTTTATGGAATCGGTGTGGCAACGAATTGTGGCCTCTTCTCCATCTGATGGAGAAGAACCTTTGATTTCTCTCTCAAAACCGATCTACGTACTCGATTTATGTGCTGCTCCCGGGGGTAAATCCACAATTCTTTCTGACCTTATGAGAGAAGCTGCTGAAGGTTCTTTGCTTGTCTCAAATGAGGTTATCGGAGGTCGTGCAGCTGTGCTTGCAGAGAATATGGCTAAGTGGGGAGATCCTAATGTGATTGTTACCAATAATGATCCCTCAGATTTTAAGGGATTGCACTCTTTTTTTGATATTGTGCTTGTAGATGCGCCCTGTTCAGGTGAGGGAATGTTCAGTAAGAGCAGAGAGGCGGTAAAGGAGTGGAGTGAGGAGAATGTAGCTTTGTGTGCGGCACGGCAGAAAAGAATTTTGAGTGATATTTGGCCCTCTTTAAAACCGGGAGGAATTCTTATCTACTCTACCTGTACTTTTAATCGTTTCGAGAACTCCGACAACCTTGGCTTTATTATAGATAAACTTGGCGGGGAGGAGATTGTCTTACAGGATTCACCCTTTGAAAAACTCTCTTCTAATGGGGTTATAAAGCTATCAGCCGGCGGTTATCAGTTTGTTCCCCCTCTTGTTGAGGGCGAGGGACAATATTTTGCGGTTGTACGCAAGGCTGACGGTGATAGGAGCTGTAGTTCTCGAGGCAATATGGGAAGAGGAAGAGATAAGGAGAAACTTAGAGGTTTTGCGAAGGGCGGACGCAAGAGTCCTATGGAGTATGCCGGATGGGTTGAGGAGAGAAGAGGTGAACTTATGAAACTTTATCCCTCCGCAATTGCCGGAGAAGTTGGCCAAATTGGCAAATCGCTCAGGGTTCTAAGTTCAGGTACCGCAGTGGCGACTCTTAAAGGAAAAGATATTGTACCATATGCCGATCTTGCTCTTTCATCTTGTCGCTCTCTTTTGTCGGGGTACTTAAAAGAGAGATATGGTTTTTCTTATCTGATTTTGGAGGTAAGTAGGGTTGAGGCTCTGAAATTCCTCGCCAAGGAGCAACTTGTATTGCCAGGGGCTCCTACGGGATATCTTTTGCTTGTATATGGTGGCTTTGCTCTTGGGTTTGTTAAGAATTTAGGGAATCGCTGCAACAGTCTGTTGCCGAATGCCAGGAGAATAAGGTCAGCACTAAGGCAATAAGAGCGCAGATAAACATTACTGCCGAGGTTGAAATCATCATATTTCCTATTCCGGCAAGCGGAGAAGATATTCCTCCTGCAAGAAAGGCGGTAAAGCCTAAAATAGCGGAGGCTATTCCTGAATTTTTTTTGACAGGTTCCATTGCCAATGTTGTTGAGGTGGGCAGAATCATTCCTAAAAAAAAGAGAGAGAAAAGTAGTGAAATTTCAATGGAAATAAAGTTCGCTTTAAATATAAGTGTTGCGCATGTGATGGTTGTAGCGCTGAAAAATGATATTACACCGGTTCTTAGGGCTTGTTTAACATTTTTAAATTTTAGGGCAAAGAGGCTGCCGAGCATTATTCCAAGAGCATTGATTGCAAAACAGAGACTGAATGCTATTGGGGAGAGGCCGTATAGTTGTTGAAAAATAAATGGGGAAGAGGCAATGTAGGCGAACATTACACCCATGGAGATAGCCTGTATTGCCACAATGCGTCTGAAAGTTTTATTTTTTAGTACAGGTATATAGCTTTCAAATACCTTTACAATAGTATGTTCTGATCTTTTTTCAATTGATTCTCTGAATTTTAGACATGAAAGCATTAATAATACTCCAATGGCGAGAAGTATCCAAAATACGCCCTGCCATTCAGTAGATGAGATTATTATTCCGCCGAGAATGGGGGCGCATATTGGTGCTAATGATTGTACAGCGCTCAGCATTGAGAAAAACCTTGCCAATTCTTTTCCACTATATAAATCTGTTGCAATTGAACGGGAGATAACTATTCCTCCTGCTCCGGCTAATCCTTGTACCAAACGGAAAAACAGGAAGAACTCTATACCGGTCGAAAATAAGCAACCTGCTGTGGAGACAATATAGAGTAGTAATGAGATTAATAGTGGTTTTTTACGGCCGTATTTATCTGACAACGGGCCAATAAATAGTTGACCCGCAGCAAGACCTATCAGACTTACAGTTATGGTCAGTTGAACCATTGAAGGGGAGGTCTTAAAGAAGAGACCGAGTTGAGGCAGTGCCGGCAGATAAAAATCGGTTAAGAAGGGTCCGAATGCTGCAATTGATGCAGTGAATACCAAAATGAAAATTTTATATTTTCTATTCATTTAAATATTATAACCTCTCTATTATTAACTACTTCTATCGATTTTTGTGCTGCAAAGGTGAGGATTATTTAGAAAAAACAATTATAAAACCATATTACTTTGGGAGATTGTTGTGGAATCTTTATCAAATTGTACACGAGTTAGTGTAAAATTCTCTGCGATTTTATAGAGTTTTTGGTTGGTATGGAGTGAGCGTAGCCCACCTGCCTTTTCTATATAGCTTCCTGTTTTAATGTAATTAAGGTATTCCGACAGTCTCTCTATTCTAATTCTAAGGGGTTTTGAGTCATCCTCATAATTTTCTGCCGTTAAATTATCTTTTGGTTTATGACTCTTCTTATATGTAAAATCTTCACCATCATGCAGGTAAACCGAATCATTTCCTGAATACCATCCTGTTTTAAGATTGCGGTATTTGTCTCTTATAATAGCGGCGAGCCGCAAGACCTCCTCCGGCTCGCCATCTCCTCCCATAAAGCAAACGCATGTAATGCCGCTTTTATATTTATCGATAATCTCGCAAAGTAACTTTTCGGTGAGAACAGCTCCTATATCTTGTTGCAACCATGGGCTGTGACATCCTGGACAGCAGTTAGGACATCCAGTAATATTAAAGGCGAGTGTTATCTCGTCAGGTATCTCCTGGCAGACAATATCGTAATTAAATATTTTCAGCATCTCTCATTTGAATAAATAGTCTGTTCCGGAGAGACTACGCTCTCATACCCGTGGTCATTATGGTAAAATCTTTCGGCCGCCTCTTTTTGTCTTGCAACTGAGAAGCTGCTTATACGTTTCATATAGCCTATGATTCTTGTCATGTAATCTATATTTTTACTGTGACAGACCGGACATTCGTGCAAATAGCGTTTATCGATCTCTCCGCAATCATTGCAGATAGTATTGGGAATATTGAAAGTAAAGTAGTTGCATCCTTCAGTTGCGGCTACTTTAAGCAGTTGCCGATATTGTTTTTGTGAAAGATGTTCTTCCAGATTAAGATGTAATGCCGATCCGCCGGTGAGATGCTCAATATATTTTGCTCCGTGCAGACGGAATTTGTCTAAAATATTAAGAGACTGGTCTTCAACAATATAAAAATAGCTATTATAGCAATCGCGTCTAACCTCGTATCCCTCCTCCTTATCCCATTTTGCGTGTTTTACACCTACATTTTCTGCCGGAATCATTTCGCAATTAAACAATACATCGGAACTTCTATATTTTTTATTATAATACTCAATCAGGCCCAGCACATTTTGTACAAATGAGGTGTATTCTGGGTTGTCGTTTATTGTAATGCCGAGAAACTCCGCAGCTTCTACTAACCCGTTGATCCCGATAGTGAGGTATTGGCGTCTCATATTAATATATCCGGCATCAAATAGTGGAAGCATCTTTTTGTTGCATAATTCGCGAAGATTCTCGTTATAGCCCAACTGTACCTTGTGCGCCAGATCTATTATCTCTTTAAGAGAGTTGAGATAAGATTGTCCACTCTTAACAGCAAACTGAATGCACCTGTTGAGGTTAATGGTAAGCACGCTCTTTGAGCCGGTAGAGACACCCCCTGCTCCGAGAGTGTAACTGAATCCATTGTCTTGTATCTCGTTTCTCAGGCGGCAGCAGCTCGACAGTGAATCGGCATTGTCGCTTATATAGGTAAAAAACGAGTGTCCCTCCGAATACATCTGTGCCGTAAAATCGCCCCATTCCAGATCCTTTACATCGTTATTCTCTGTAAGAAGGGCCATAGTCTCTACGGGGAATGTCAGAAGAGTTTTTGTACGTTCTTTATTAAACCACTTCATAAACCTTTTTTGTAACCACGACAGCGATTCCCAATGTGGTGCGGAGCCATCTGGAAAGCGGAACTCTCCAAACAGACTTTGGAAGTAGTATTTATCGTAGTAGGCTATATTCCAGAAGACGGCCTGGAAATTTCGTGCTCCTGTTGGTTGATTGATGGAGTAGACGATTTGTTCAAAGCAATCGGTTATGATTTTATCGATGCTTCTATGCTTTTTTGATAAATCGACAATCTTGTCGGAGTTCTCAAAATAGTCCTCCCCATATTCCAACTCTATGAAATAGTTCATATACATAAGGAATTCAGGCGTAGCACAAGCTCCGCTGAGCATACTCGATACTATGAAGACAAGATTGACAAAACCGCCGCAAAAAGATTTGAGGTTGGTGGGTCTTGTTGAATTACCTCCTACCGAGATAGTGCCACTTAACAGCCACGGATACATAGTTATACTGGCACAATAGTTTGCGAGGCTTGTTTCATCATTTTTATAGATAAAATGATTATTTAAAAGATAAAGGTATTTGTCCGATAACTCTTTACCGTACATCTCTTTGAGTCTGTCTGTTAGTAATCTGCGGTTAAGTTTAATAAAACTCTGCTTAGGCAGTTCTCCAATAAGTGTGGCTATATTTTTATGGTCTACGTTGGCGTTTGCATCGAATTTACTGCCTGTTGCGGCATTTTGTGCGTCGCAGTAGTTAACCAGAAAATCGAGCCTGTCTCTGACCTCTCTCTCCTCCATGTGACTCTGACGGTATAACATATAGGATTTTGCCACTGTAAAATATCTTTCAGCCATTAAGGCTATCTCTACCTGATTCTGAATCTCTTCAACTGTCATATTGTTTACAACTCTTATCCTTGAGAGAATAAGAGTCAACTCCTCTTCGGTAGCTATGCTCCCGACAGAAAGGAATGCTTTTCTGATGGCATTTTTTATCTTTTCGAGCGAAAAGTTTTCGCGTTTACCGTCGCGTTTGGCAATTGTAAATCCAGTGCTGTTCATAATAGCAAATAGTTTGTTAAATATGTATGGCCGAGAATGATTGTAGGAAGAGAGGGCGACAATTCGCTTTTTTCCCGGCTTTTCATCCGAAGCCTAAAAAAATATGCAGTGGCAGGTCTTCTGACTTATTCCTAAGGGCGCCTTCCCGGTTTTCCAGTGGCAAGAATGCCCATTCTCCTTTTGATTAAGGTCTTGAATCTTAAATAATAAGAGAGACCTTCAATTGGCGGAACTTACAGCAGCGGGAACTGTCCGGGATTTTCACCCGATTCCCTTTTGATCCGTTTCCGGAACCGTTGCGTTGCAAATTTATGAAGTAATACCTCTCTTTTTTGTGGGTATACCAAATTTTATCAACATACTTATCAACTTTTGTACTCTCTTAAAAAGTTATAACTTTGCGAAAAATATTTGGTATGCGTCTAATTTTAAAGTCACGAAGGGGAATTGCAGCTTTGTTTCTGCTGCTTTTTGTCGCCTATTATTCTAATGTGACTCTCTTTGAGCATACGCATATTATTAATGGGGTTACAATAGTGCACTCGCATTTTCATGCCGATTCGCACCATAATTCACGTTCAGGCGGGCATACTGCCAATAATGTAACCCTTATCTCTCAACTTAACAACTTTCAGACAACCGGTTCCGGCATCCAACTCTTTTCTTTCGGCATATCGGACTATACTCTCCTGATTGTCTCTCATGCGGACGATTTTGCAATAGTCCAGCAAAATGGTTTCAACTACTCCCTCCGGGCTCTTCCCGTATCACATTTAAGTTAATTTAAAGAGTTTTTTTTACAACAAAGTCCCGACCACCTGTACTTAGGGGTATTTTCGGTCTGTTTTCGGTCTGTTTTCGTAATTTATTTAATATAAATTTCTGCTTGTATATAGTTATAGAGCAGACTTATAGGAGAACGAATGCTTGTCATAAGTAAATCTTAATGACCGGAGAGGTGTTGGGTACTATAAATTATATAAAGATGAAGAAAGGGATAGTTTTTTTGATTATAATATTATGCATTATTTCCTGTAAATCCGGCAATAATAACGGATCGGATAGTGCTAAACGTCTCTATGGCGATACGATAAAATTGCCAAATAACTCCGCGATCATCTCCAAAATTAAGACGACGATTGCGGTTGAGGAGGATTTTTCTCCTGAGTTCAGAACAGTGGGTACAGTCAGGGCTATATCTGGAAAGATAGCTAAGATAGCTCCTCCATATCCTGGTAGAGTAACAGCCTCCACAGTCAGATTGGGGCAAAAAGTACGTGCCGGACAAACCCTTGTTGAATATGCCTCCTCTGAATTTTATGAGGCCTCTAAAAACTATTTTCAGGCATTGAGAAGTAGTGAGATGGCACAGAAAAATTACGAAAGGAAGAGAGCTCTTTTTGCCGGGGGAATAGCTTCGCAGAGAGAATTAGATGAGGCCTCTTTGCAGGCCGAAAACGCTGCAAAGGAGTTGCAGCAAGCTGTTGCAGATCTTAAGGTCTACAATATGGATGCATCACACCTCTCTATGGGTGAGTCTATGAAGATCCCCTCTCCAATCTCCGGTGAGATTGTTCAGTATAATGTGACTGTCGGCGAGTATGTGAAGGAGGAGGCTGAACCATTGGCTACTATTGCTGACCTTGGTAAAGTATGGGTTGAGGCTCTTATAAAGGAGAGGTATATCGGGGTTATTCACAAGGGAGATAAAGTGGAGATCTATACCGATGCCAAGCCCGGTAAGGTAATATGGGGTAAGATATATCATATTGGCGATCTTGTTGATGAGCAGACGCGTTCTGTGCCGGTTCTGGTTGAGTGCGATAATTCAGAGCGAGATCTTAAACCGGGAATGTTTACCGCTGTCCATTTTATGAATGCTCCAGTAAAGGCTATAATTCTTCCCTCTTCTGCTCTCTTTCAGTCTGAAAATTCTTCATATCTCTTTGTTAAGAGCGGTCCCGGTGTGTTTGTAAGAAGGAATGTCGACGTGGAGAGTATTAAGGGAGGCAAATCACATCTGTTAGGCGGCCTCTCTACGGGAGAGGAGATTGTTGTTGAGGGTGGTCTCTTTTTAACCGAGATTCAGTAATGGAGAGGCTATTTACACTTTTGGTTCGTCGCAGATGGTTAATGGCGACAATCTTTTGCGTTGTGGCTGCCTTTGGCGTCTACGCATGGGGCAAACTTGCAATTGATGCGTACCCCGATATTGCCGATGTAACAGTACAGGTGGTGACTCAGGTTCCCGGTCTTGCGGCCGAGGAGGTAGAACAGCAAATAACTATTCCCCTTGAACGTGCTTTAAATGGTATTCCCTCTCTACACATAATGAGAAGCAAGAATACGTTCGGGTTATCTACGATTATTCTTGTTTTTGATGATGGAGTTGACGATTATTGGGCGAGACAAAGGGTACGGGAGCGTATAGATGATGTTGAACTTCCTTATAATGCCTCGCCGGGGCTTAATCCACTTACCTCTCCAACCGGGGAGGTCTATAGATATATTGTAAGAAGTTCAAATCATTCTCTCAGAGAGATGACTGATTTGAATAAGTGGGTGATTATTCCGCGTTTAAAGCAGATTACAGGGGTGGCGGATGTAACAAATTACGGAGGAGTAACTACGCAGTTTCAAGTTGAAATAGATCCGCAGAGACTCAATAAATATGATTTGTCGCTCTCCGAAGTTACCGGATCAATTGAGCGGAATAATTCCAATGCTGGTGGCAGTATGATTACAAGAGGTGATTTGAGCTATGTGGTAAGAGGAGTAGGTCTTATCAGAGACTTGAATGATATGGGAAATATTGTAGTGAAGACTGTAGCAGGTGTTCCTATCTATCTCAGCGACGTGGGTACACTTAAATATGGCAATTTGGAGAGAAAGGGAGTGCTTGGCTTTAATGATGATAAAACGGAGTATAAAGATGGTGTAGAGGGTATTATTCAGATACTGAGGTACCAGAATCCGTCTGAGGTATTAAAGCAGGTTCATAAAAGTGTTGAGGAACTCAATAAGGAGATTCTGCCTTCGGGTGTGGAGATATATCCCTTTATGGATCGTACAATGTTGGTTAATACGACACTTAATACTGTTTCACATACGCTTTTTTTTGGGATGTTGCTTGTAATCTCCGTCCTTATTATCTTTCTCGGTAGTTGGCGAAGTGCGCTTTTGGTTGCCATTACCATTCCGCTCTCACTGCTTATTGCCTTCATTTTGATGCATCTTACAGCTATTCCGGCGAATCTGCTCTCATTAGGTGCTATAGATTTTGGTATTCTTGTGGATGGCGCTATTGTGATGACAGAGATGATATTGAAGAAAAGGGAGGAGGATCCATCTATTGTTCTTGAGGAAAAAACCGTTGTAAAGAGAATTATTGAGGTTGGAAAACCTATTTTTTTCTCTACAGTCATAATAATTACGGCTTATATGCCGCTCTTTGCTTTTGAGAGAATAGAGAAAAAACTCTTTACTCCAATGGCATTTACAGTAGGTTATGCTCTCTTGGGGGCACTGGCTGTTGCACTTATACTTATTCCTGGTCTTGCCTATGCAATCTATCGCTCTCCTCAAAAGGTTTATCGTAACAGATGGCTCGAGAAAGCAGGAGCTATTTATAGAAGACAAACTGCAAAAATTGTCGCGGTACCTAAAAAGATCTTTTTACCGGTGGCTCTTATTTTAGCGGCTGTAATTGCGCTCTCTATTACTGTGGGTAAGGATTTTCTTCCCGTGCTCGACGAGGGTGGAATCTGGATACAGGTTCAAACACCTCCGGGTATATCTCTGGAGAAGGCTGCTGAAATGAGCGACGTTCTTCGCAGTAAATTAAAGAAATTCGACGAGGTAACTTATGTAATGACACAAACCGGGAGGGATGATGAGGGGGTGGAACCATTTACCGCCTCGCATATCGAGTGTTCTGTTGGATTGAAACCATATAAGAAGTGGAAGAGAGGAGTCACAAAGAATGACCTTATAAATGATATGGCTTCTGTGATTGAGACGATGCCGGGTTATCATGTTGGTTTTTCACAACCGATCATAGATATGGTTATGGATCAGATAGCCGGCTCGCACAGCGATCTTGCAGTTAAAATATACGGAGAGGAGCTCTCTGAGACAAGGAGAATAGCGGAAGAGGTGGTAAAGGTGGTGAATGGAATAAAAGGTGCAGCGGATGTTATTATAGATCAGGAACCTCCGCTCCCTCAGCTTCAGATTGTGGCCGACAGAGATAAGATAGCTCAATATGGTCTTAATGTTTCTGATGTGGCTGAACTGATTGAGGTTGCAATAGGAGGGAAGGCTGTTTCTCAGGTCTTTATCGGGGAGAAGGTGTATGATGTTATTTGCCGCTACAGTGAACTTTCAAGAAATACTCCGGAGAAGATAGGCGCTCTTATGCTAACCTCAGGTTCAGGGGCAAAGATTCCTCTTTCCGCAGTGGCGGAGATAAAGACAAGTGTGGGAGCAAGCACTATTGCGCGAGAGATGAATAAAAGGCATCTTACAGTGCGTCTCAATTTGAGAGGCAGAGATCTTACCTCCTTTCTTGATGAGGCTCACGGAAAGATATCGAGAGAGATTTCGTATGATCATACGAAGAATCAAATTCGTTGGGATGGCCAATTTGAGAATCAGAAAAGAGCCTATTCCCGTCTGGCGGTTATAGTGCCCTTTGTACTTGCAATTATGTTTTTGTTACTATTTGGAGCTTTCGGAAAGTTCAGACAGGCGGGATTGCTTATTTTCCTCTTGCCTCTTTCGCTTTTAGGTGGAATGTTGGCGTTGAATATTCGCGGGATGTCCTTTAATGTCTCCTCTGCTGTGGGTTTTATAGCTTTGTTTGGGCTTTCAATCCAGAATGGAGTTATTATGGTCTCACATATCAATGTTCTTAGAAAGAGAGGTAAGAAGTTGGTCGATGCAGTTGTTGAGGGAGCATCTCATAGGCTTCGTCCTATTCTTATGACTGCTACAGTGGCGGTTCTCGGTCTTTTACCCGCCTCTCTCTCTACCGGAATAGGTTCCGACGTGCAGAGACCTCTTGCAACTGTTATTGTTTATGGACTTCTTTTTTCAACTGCGATAACTCTTTATATTTTGCCTGCCGCATATTATATGCTTGAACGCAGAGATGAGTGTAGTGAGTTAGTCGGGGGAGGTGAAGTTGAGGAAAATATCAAAGAGAGTAAGGAGATTTGCAGGGAATCTGACAGCTAAATTTAGTATTTAATATATTATAAATAAGAACTATAAAAGAATGAATATTTTAAAAGATATAGTAATGAAGAGGATAAATAATATATTTTTCTGTATGGCCTTTTTCATAATAATGTTTTCATGTAGGGCTCTATCTGCTCAAAGCCATGCGGGCAAACTAACCTGCTCTGACTATTTAATGAGAGTGACCAATGGGAATATTGCCGGTATGGCGGAGAAGTATAATGTTGAGATAGCCTCGGCCAATCTTCAGGCTGCACGAGCGCTGAATAATCCGCAACTCTCTTTCTCATATGCCGATAATCAGGATAATAGTAAGAAGATGGGTAAAAGCTATGAGGCCGGGTTGGAGTACTCCTTTTATGTAGGAGGTGTTCGTACGGCAAGAATAAAGGTGGCAGGAAGTGAAAAAAAGATAACGGAGGAGAATACCCGAAACTATTTTGTAACTCTTCTTGCGGATGCCTCAAACGCATTCGTAGAGGCTGTACGTCTGAAGAGACTATTTAATCTGGCTCTCTCTTCTTATAAACAGATTCGCATGATGGCCTTTGCCGATAGTCTCAGATTTGCGTCGGGCGAGATTACACGTACGGATGCAATACAATCGGGGCTCGAAGCCGATGCCGGGTATAACGATTTTCTCCGCGGCAAAGGCTCTTATGAGAGAGCCCTCTCTGCATTATATCTCTATATGGGAGAGGAGTCCGGCTCTTCTTCTATGTATGAGATAGATACGAATTTAACTCCTCTTATAATCGGAGCGGGAAAATATGCCGGAGTATCGGAGGAGGCGCTATTGGATGAGGCGGAAAAAAACAGAGCGGATTTGCTGGCTGCTTTTTATGCGAAAGAGCTGTCTAATAATAATTTACGTTTAATTAAGGCAAATCGTTCAATAGAGCTCGGTCTTAGTGCCGGGATCTCTCATAATAATGAGGTGAGGAATACCATTGCTCCGGCTCCATCCTATAATGGGTTTACAGTAGGTTTAACTCTCCCGATAAAACTCTCCTCAGCTAACAGGGGTGAGGTACGAGCCGCACAATTTCAGCAAAAGCAGGCCGAAAAGGCCTATGAGGCGGCTTATTTGCAGGTTAGACAGGAGGTAAGAGTTGCTCTCATAAACTATGCTGCTTCTCTTGATGTTTTTCAAAGATATAAAGGCAAGATGCTTATCGATGCGGAAGAAATAGTTAAAAATAAAATATTCGGATACACAAAGGGAGAATCTTCGCTTCTTGAGGTAATTATTGCAAGGCGTTCATTTAACGATGCTTGTGCGGGTTATATTAACGCAGAGTGTGATCTTGCAATTGCGGCAAATGAGTTGGGTAGAGCGGTAGGGGAGTTGCAACTTAGCGCAGATCGGTAACGACTGCTCCTTTATACTCTTTAGGATTAAGGACAAACATCTTCTCGGGGAGGTTTGTCCTTTTTACTAATCTCGAGAGTTCTATATTGTATCTATTTCCATTGGAGGCCTCTATTGAGATCCTCTCCGGAGAATTATTATTGAGAAATAGCTTTATTTTGCTGTATCTCTTCTCTTTCCTTGGAGAAAGTACAATCTCCCGGAGCTCTCCCTGCCTCTTCCCGTAATCAATCTTGTAGAATAAAGCCGGATTGGAGAAGAGTGCAAAGGGATTATCGACCGGGTTGCCCCCAGACGATGCCTCCCCAATTATGATTTCATTATTAGCTCCATTATAAAACCATTGAGACTTGCCGTCCGAAACGGTTTTTGTACCGTTATTAATAGTTACGGAGAATTTCTCTCCATATATAACAGCAACTCCTCTCTCTGAAAGGAGCAGGGTTCCATTTTTATTGTAGGAATTTATCTTGAAACTACATTCGGAACCTCCTTTTAAATTTTCGCTTATTTGCTCCATTATTGAGGTAGCATTAGCGGCTTTCTGTTGGGCAAAAGAGAGAAGAGGCACCGAAAGGAGTCCTGTCAGTGATAATAGAATTATTCGGTATAAAATTGAGACTAATCTCATCTTCCATAAAAATATTTAGCCGTAGATCTCTTTAAGATTGGCAAGACGGGCATCTAAATCGGTAAGATCTGTGACAAGCACCTGTCGTGCCTTGCTGCCTTCGAAAGGGCCTACTATTCCCGCTACCTCCAATTGATCCATTATTCTGCCCGCTCTATTGTATCCGAGGTTCATCTTTCTCTGTATTAAGGAGGTAGATCCTTGTTGATGAATAACAATAAGTTTTGCAGCATCTTCAAACAGAGGGTCTCTTCTGTTCAGGTCGACGGCTCCAACGCTTGGACCATTACTATCACTCTCTTCTCCATCATATTCAGGAAGAAGATAAGGACTTGAATAACCTCTTTGGCTGCTTATGAAATCTACAATATTTTCAACCTCTTTTGTATCTATAAAGGCACATTGAACTCGTGTCAATTCATTTCCGTTGGAGATAAGCATATCTCCTCTACCAATCAACTGGTTTGCACCTACCTCGTCCAAAATTGTTCTTGAATCTATGCTTGAGCGGACCATAAATGCAATACGAGCCGGGAAGTTGGCCTTAATATTACCTGTGATGACAGAGGTAGTAGGCCTTTGCGTTGCAATTACAAGATGTATTCCAATAGCGCGTGCGAGTTGTGCAAGCCTTGCAATAGGCTCTTCAATCTCTCGTCCGGCGGTCATAATCATATCTGAGAACTCGTCAATTACAACAACAATATATGGCAGATATCTGTGCCCTTTTTGAGGGTTTAGTTTTCTTTGAAGGAATTTTTCATTATACTCCTTAATATTTCTGACATTGGCCATTTTAAGAAGATCGTATCTACTGTCCATCTCCTTGCAAAGAGATTTAAGCGTATAGATAACTTTCTGAGTATCTGTAATCACTGCATCTTCTGCATCGGGAAGTTGAGCGAGAAAATGTTTTTCGAGTTTTGAGTACAGCGACAACTCAACCTTTTTGGGATCTACGAGTACGAGTTTAAGCTCCGATGGATGTTTTCTGTATAGTAATGAGGCCAATATTGCATTAAGTCCCACAGATTTACCTTGTCCGGTAGCTCCTGCTACAAGAAGGTGGGGCATCTTTGCAAGATCGAATGAATAGACCTCATTTGTAATAGTCTTTCCAATTGCAACAGGAAGGTCGTACTTTGCCTCCTTGAATTTAGGGTCTTCAAGAGCTGAACGCATAGAGACAGTACTTGGCTTCTCATTGGCAACCTCAATTCCTATCGCATTTGTCCCTACGAGAGTAACTACGCGCACTCCTCTTGCAGCAAGAGAGAGCTGTATATCCTCCTCGAGTCTCTTTATTTGTGATACCCTTACACCCGGTGCAGGTACGATTTCATATAGTGTAACAGTAGGTCCTATTCTTGCCGAGATCTTTGAAACACCTATTTTATAGTTGTTTAATGTTCTTACAATCTGCCTATTATTTTTCTCTAACTCATCTCTGGAGACTTCGAACCATTTGTCGCGGTACTCTTCGAGCAAATTAATAGGAGGAGCTTGGTAAGAGGAGAGATCCAACCTGGGGTCGAATAAGGCGTTTTGTTCCTCCTCTGTGAGAGTATCAAGAAAGTTGTCATCCTCTTTTTCCTCCTGCTTTTCAGAAAGAATCTCTTCATCTGATTCCTCCGAATTATCCTCATCACTCAGATGTATCTGATTCCCGGAGGGTATTATTTCAAATTCTGGTTCAGTTTCATTCTCATTTGTGGCGGGCTGTTCAGTATCATCCGGATTATCAAATTCATAAGGTTGTGATTGATCCGGTATCTCAGCCCCCTCTGCCGATATAGCATCTGAGGGTGAGGTATTTGCAATTGCAAGATTATCAGAATCTGTTACCTTTCCGTTGATATCTGCACTATCGTTCTCTGTTTCAACTTCTGCAGAAATCTTCTTTTCTTTTGGGGTTTTTAATCTGGCAACCCAACGGAAGAATTTTGCTACAAATCCCGAATTTATGCTGATAAGCCAGATTAATGTTGCGATAACAACTATTGCTGTTGCCCCCGAAATACCTATCATTGAGATAAGCCATTCATTTATGAAATGACCATATGATCCTCCTGCTCCACCTCCGAACAGGGCGTCAAATTTGGTAAATGAAAAGATAAATGAGAAAGCAATTGAAATTATAATACATCCGAATAGAGAGATAAAGAGGAGTTTTGTCAACTTTACTCTTTTTAATCTTAGGCAGAACAGCGACACTCCAAGGAAAAAGAATGGAATAATAAAGGCTCCTAATCCGAACAATCTTGTAACCAAAAAATTAGCCCATACTAAGCCGACTTTTCCTCCTTGATTTGAAACATCTGTATGAGTGGAAAAAAGGAGATCGGATTGTATCATACTTTGATCCTCAGCCCACGTAAAAAGATAGGAGGAGAGAGAGATAAAGGTATATACAGCTATAGCAAGAGCAAATAGGCCCGATATAAGGCGCATACCATCCCACCTCTTTGGAAGTTCAGTTTCTGCTTGTTCTTGTATTTTGTCTTTTTGCGACCTTTTTTGTTTACTAATTTTGCCGGAAGTACTCATCATTTATTCTTATTCCAACGTTTGTTGTTCATTTTTCCTTTGTTGTTGTTTCTGCGGTTATTATTATTGTTACGTTGTCCGCTTTGAGAATTTCTTGAATGATTAGGGTTATCGTTCACTCCCATACCTATATGGATGTCTGCCGGAACAGTAATTCTACCATCTGAAAGTAGGAAAATATCGTGAAAAATAGTCTCTTCGGTAACCGAGTCCTTATTCCATATTAGATATTGCTGCTTCATATATGATGCGATAGTCTTTATCATATAGTTCTTAACCTCATCATCTTGCCGCTCGGCAATTACGTTTATCATATTTTGAATGTTCCTGCCGTAGCAGGTAGATTTAACAGGCTCTTTTTGAACCGGAATCGCACTTGGTTTTGTAGAAAGAGTCTCCTTTGTAGGAATCGGATAGGGAGAATCTATATCTATTGCGAAATCTGAAATTATCTGCACGTGATCCCACAATTTGTGTTTAAAGTCATTTATATCTCTCAATTGCGGATTAAGCGTTCCCATAACTGCTACTACGGCTTGAATCTGCTCGTTTCTCTTCTCTTTATCGGGGATACTCATAATGTACCTTATCATTTCCTGCACGTGCCTTCCATATTCCGGCATCAACAATTTATCCCGCTGTGTATTGTAATCCATTTTTAAATATTTTTTACAAAGATAAAAATAAAACAGTTCTTTTTAATAATTTTGTACTCTATAAACTCATCTGTCTCTTGTGAATTTAATGAGCAGTTATTTCTGCCCTGAAAATGAACTGGGATGTAGCATGAAGATGAATCGAAATGAGGCTAAGATGAGCAAATAATGACTTACTGGGGGTTGCCTCTATTGATGAACAATATAAAAATAAACTGTTATGGGCAAAAAAGCTACTTTATATCTTTTATACTGGATTTCATTTGCGTTGACTCTTATTTTGGCGATTTTTACGGTAATAGCCGGCAAATTTAATCCTTATTTTCCGTCAGGAATCTTTTCAATAGGAGCTCTGATGCTTCCTGTACTATTGATAATCAATCTTATTGTGGCGATATACTGGCTAATCAGAAGACGTTGGTTTTTTCTTGTTTCAGTTCTTGCAGTCATTTCAAATTATGACTATTTAGGGACCATTTATCGTAGCGGCGAGCCAATTGAAGAGAACTCCCTATATAAAAAAGTTAGTTACTATAATACGAGAATTGCCACTTTAAATGCCGGTCGGTTTGGTGCAGAGGATTTTAAACCTATTTTTAAAGGTACTGTCTCCTATCTCAAAGAGATGAATATAGATATCATCTGTTTCCAAGAGTATAATCAGTCATGGGATTATGGAGAGGATAGTATTAAGGCAAAACTTTCCGATTATCCATATAGTTTTATCCCCAAAAACCTTCAAGGGAACTTTGACGTGGCTCTTTTTAGTAAATTTCCAATAATGGATGTTTCTTACCATCAATATAAATTCTCCAATTACGGCTACATTAAGGCCGATCTTCTCAAAGATACGACGCTCCTTTATGATAATTTTAGAAGAAAAATTAATGATTGGGTTAATTATGATTCGGATAAAGGAACAATCACCGACAGTTTATATGCTCTAACCTACAAAAGGGCCAGTGACAGTCTTTACAGATTTGTGTTAGACAGTCTTAAATCCAATAATCACATTGCCAATAATCAGATTATACGACTCTTCACTACCCATTTTGAGAGTACGGGAGTAAGCCCGGTGCGCTCGACTATCGGGGCGGCGGAACAGCGCGGCGAGAATCTCAATACTATCTCACTTGCAGATGTCTTGTCGAGAAATCTTATTATAAGTGACAGTATTAGACGTGTTCAAGCAAAGGCTATTAAATCCGAAATTTTAAAATCCCCATACAATGTCATTCTTTGCGGAGACTTTAACGACACCCCATCTTCCTATATTTACAAGACCTTTGCAGATACTCTTACAGATGGCTTCATAACCTCAGGAATTGGTTATATGTACACTTTTAATGGCCTTAAAAAGGCATTGAGGATTGATTACATTTTCGCCTCCCCTTCTCTGCACTTTGTGAGATATTTCAGTCAACCTAAACCATTTAGCGATCATAATCCTGTTATTGCAGAGATCAGTTTTAATCAATAACCATAAGTATATTATTATATACCGGTAGGCCTACTCTATATTTATAAGCACACCGATGCTATAAAAAATGAGCTCTAAAAGTTTTTGTCAAACTCTGAGAGCTCATTTATATTGTTACGAAACAGTTCGTAATTATGATCCGAAATTATCGTACAAAATATTCTCCGGTGGAACACCCAAATTATCGAGCATATTGACAACCGATTGAGTCATCATAGGAGGTCCGCACATTAGATATATGATATCTTCAGGTGCCTCGTGATTCTTAAGATATGTTTCAAAGAGAACGTTATGAACAAAACCCGGAATATATTTCACCCCTGCCGCATCTGCTACAGGATCAGGTCTGTCGAGTGCAAGATGGAATTTGAAATTAGGGAAATCTTTTTCAATTCCGTGGAAATCTTCGAGATAGAAGGCCTCTTTAAGGCTTCTTGCACCATAGAAGAAATTAACTTTTCTACCGGTCTTTTCTGTCTTAAATAGATGCATTATATGAGATCTCATAGGAGCCATACCTGCACCACCACCGACAAAGATGAATTCCTGATCTGCAGGAGCATTCTCCGGGATGAAGAATTCACCATAAGGTCCAGAAATAGTAACTTTATCGCCTGGTTTGCGTGAGAAGATATATGATGAACATACACCCGGATTTACAGGCAAGAAGGTATGTGTCTCTCTATCCATTGGAGGAGTAGCTATACGTATATTCAACATAATGATATTGCCCTCAGCCGGATGGTTAGCCATTGAATAGGCTCTGAATGTTGGAGCAGTATTTTTCATCTTGAGGTCGAATATCTTCATCTTATCCCAATCTTCGCGATATGCCTGTTCTACCTCTATATTCTTGAAATCTACTTCACATGTTGGAATATCTATCTGGATATATCCTCCTGAACGGAAATTAAGATGTTCACCCTCTGGTAGTTTTACAATAAACTCCTTAATAAATGTTGCGACATTACGATTGCTTATAACTTCGCATTCCCATTTCTTAATGCCGAGAACCTCTTCAGGAATTATGATATCGAGATTCTCTCTGACTTTAACCTGGCAACCGAGACGCCAATTATTTTGTATCTGTTTACGAGAGAAGAAGCCTACCTCAGTTGGTAAAATCTCTCCACCGCCATTAATAACGCGGCATTTACACATTCCGCAACTTCCGCCGCCACCGCAGGCAGAGGGGAGGAAAATCTTTTCATTGCTGAGTGTTGCAAGTAAAGAGGAGCCAGGAGCCACTTCAAGTTCTTTTTCACCGGAGTTTATGCTAATCTTAACGCTCCCTCCGGGCGTGAGTTTGGTCTTGGCATACAATAGTAGTCCGACCAGTATAAGGGTAAGTACCGCAAAGGCAATTACCGAAATTATTATTAATTGTATTAATTCAATATTCATTATAGACCCCCCTTACAATTTAATACCCATAAAACTCATAAAGGCAATGCCCATAAGGCCTGTAATTATGAATGTTATTCCCAAACCCTTGAGAGGAGCCGGGACATTTGAATACGAAAGTTTTTCTCTTATAGCAGCAAGCGATATAATTGCAAAGAACCATCCGAATCCGGAACCGAGTCCGAATACAGTAGCTTCTGCACAAGAGGCATACCCTCTCTCCTGCATAAAGAGAGAACATCCGAGTACTGCGCAGTTTACCGCAATCAAAGGAAGAAATATTCCCAAAGAGGCATAAAGCGATGGAGAATATTTTTCAACGACCATTTCTACAATTTGGACGATTGATGCTATTACCGCAATGAAAACTATAAAACTTAAAAAGCTGAGATCTATTTCTGCATATTCCGGACCCATCCAGGCCAGGGAACCGGCAGAAAGAATGTATTTATTTAACAGATAGTTGATAGGCATGGTAACACCAATTACAAATATAACTGCGACACCAAGCCCAGAAGCTGTTTTTACACTTTTTGATACTGCCAGGAAAGAACACATTCCTAAAAAGAAGGCGAATATCATATTGTCGACAAAGATCGACTTAACGAATAAACTTATTAAATCTTGCATAATAGGGTGTGTTATTTATTATCCTGTAAATCTTTTTGTATACTACGCTGTATCCATATTATGATTCCCAAAATTATGAGTGCCATTGGGGGGAGAATGAAAAGCCCGTTGTTCTCATAGAATCCGCCGTTCTTCACATACCAGCTTGCCGGAATTACCGAATAGCCCATAATAGAACCCGAACCGAACAACTCTCTGATAAAGGCGAGGACAACCAGAATCATCCCGTATCCGAGTCCGTTAGCCAGACCGTCGATAAGTGATGGTATTGGTTTATTACCGAGCGCATAAGCCTCAATTCTTCCCATTATTATACAGTTTGTAATAATAAGTCCTACATATACCGATAGTTGTTTGCTTACATCATAGGCGTATGCTTTAAGCAACTGGTCGACCAAAATAACAAACATTGCTACAATCACAAGTTGAACAATGATTCTTATTCTGTTTGGGATAGAGTTTCTTATTATAGAGATCATAAAACTTGAGAATCCTGTTACTATTGTAACGGAAAGTGCCATTACGATAGCGGACTCCAGTTTTACCGTTACGGCCAAAGCCGAACATATACCCAATACCAATACCGTAATAGGGTTGGTATTAAAAATGGGATTTGTAAATATCTTTTTATCCATTGCCGTAACTATTTAATTGTTAGACTGTCTACCGAGTTATTCACACCAAGACTATCTGCCTGAGCAGATATAGCCTGCTCTTGCATAATTTTAGCCTCTGCAGCAGCCTTTTTGCATTTTTCAATATATGGAAGGTAAAATTCCAACCAATTTTTAATTGTTGCATCGAGTGATTTGCTTGTTATTGTGCCTCCGGAAATTGCATCAACTTCATGAAGACTTCCAGGCGTAGCGCCACCTTTCATAATGTTGATTGAGGTAAAGGTAGAGTTGTCGAAGAGTTGTTTTTTTGCAAATTGTTGCCCGAATTTATCTGTCGATATTTCAGCTCCGAGACCTGGAGTTTCGCTCTTATGTCCGAATGATGCACCATATACTGTGTTGAAATCATCATTTACTGCGACATATCCCCAAATAGGTCCCCAAAGACCTGCCCCATAGCATGAGAAGAGATACAACTTTTCTCCGCTCGGTAAAGTACACTCAAATACAGGAAGTTGCAACTTCGCCCTCAAAGCCTCTTTTTGCTCTTCTGGTGCTGCCGCAATCTCTTTCATAAGGTCATATTGAGCCTTTAAATCTATTTTGAATGCCGGGCTCTTTACTATGCCCTCCTTATCGGATGCATCTGATTTTATCTCTTCAGAGGCCTCTCCCTTATAATTAACCAGGAGAGAGGAGGTCATATATTTTGCAAATTCATTCTCTATGTAGGTAGTTTTGTCGGCCTGAGCTTCAGCCTCTTCAGCAAGGCCAACTGCTTTAAGCAGACTCATTTGTTTCTCAATGTCGATATTCTTTTGCTGTTTACTCTTCAAAGAGGAGGCTACAAAGGCAAGAATTGCTGCAACCAGTACAACCAGTACTGTTGCATATATTACTGTGTATAAATTTTTATTTGTATCCATACTCATTGTTATTTTTCAATTGCAACCTTTTTAGTTCTTCTCTTTATGTTGGCTTCAACTACGTAGTGGTCGATCAACGGAGCAAGAGTATTCATAAGTAAAATAGCGAGCATCATTCCCTCTGCATATCCGGGATTGAATAGTCGTATGGTAATAGCCAGAGCACCGACAAGGAACCCGTATATCCATTTGCCTGTCTCAGTTTGAGAAGATGTTACGGGATCGGTAGCCATATAAACCGCTCCGAACGCAAAACCACCCATTACAAGATGATTCCATGCTGGGAATGCGGAATAAGTATCTGGAGCGGCAAGCCCGTTTGCGAGTAACCCGATACATAAAGCACCGGCCACGCAAGAGAGCATTATTTTCCAACTTGCTATTCCTGTATATATCAGAATAGCTGCACCAATAAGTATGGCTATAGTTGATGTCTCTCCAATTGATCCGGGAATATTTCCGATGAACATCTGAAGAAAATCAGGTGTCGGGGTACCGGCAGAAGCCTGAGCGAGTGGTGTCGCTCCGGAGAATCCATCTACAATGTTTGTTGCCTCTTTTTGTAACCCTGCAATCCAAACTTTATCTCCGGAGATATGAGAAGGATATGCAAAAAACACGAATGCTCTTGCAAGCAATGCGGGGTTCCATACATTCATTCCTGTGCCTCCGAATACCTCTTTACCGATTACAACTGCGAAGATAATTGAAAGGGCGAGAATCCAAAGAGGAACATCTATAGGCATAATTAGCGGAATAAGCATACCTGTAACAAGATAACCTTCGTTAACCTCATGCCCGCGTATTTGTGCCGAAATAAACTCGATTCCCAATCCTACAATGTAAGAGACAAGGATTAATGGGAGAACTTTAAGAAATCCATACCATACCTTTCCCCAAAATGCCATATTTAGACCAAAAGCGATGGAGTGCTGGTCGCCAACATTCCATATGCCGAATGCTAAAGTAGGCATAAGAGCAATAACTACAACGCTCATTACTCTCTTTAGATCTATGCTGTCTCTAATATGCGCTCCCTTAGAAGTAACCGTTTTAGGTACAAAAAGGAAGGTGCTGAAAGCGTCAAAAGTAGAGTGCAGATACCAAAACTTACCCCCCTTTTCAAAGGAAGGCTTCATCTTTTCTACAAATTTTAATATATTGTTCATAGCTACTTCTTTATGCCATTTCTTTAATCATAATATCAATACCCTTTGAGATAATATCTTGCACATCTATTTTAGACGGGCAGACATATTCGCAAAGTGCCATATCCTCTTCTATCACCTCATAGATACCGAGATTCTCCATTTTGTCTATATCTTCGGCCAGAATAGCTTTAAGCAGATATACAGGATAGATATCCATAGGAAGAACCTTTTCATAAACCCCCGTCACAACAAAGGCTCTGTGGCCTCCGTTCATATTGGTATCGGTGTTATATCTCTTTTTAGGGAGCATCCATGAGAAATAGGAGTGCGAAAGACTGAATTTCTTTGTACGGAATGGTTTCGCCCATCCGACAAGTTCATAATAATTACCTTCCGAAAGTACCGTGATAAGATTATCATAGAAACCGAGGAATCCCTCCTCAGAGATTCTCTCTCCCGTAAGAAGATCTCCGCTGATATAGCGTAGTCCGACTTGCTGGCCGTAAAGCTCTGTCTCCTTTGTCTCTACTATATCAAGAATCTCTTTGACAGGCATTCCCGGAAGAGATTTTACGTAGCAAGGTCTCTTTACTCTCGGGCCTGCAATAGCAATAGTTCTCGATAGATCGTAGATCCCTTTTTGGAATAGTTTCCCGATAGCGGTAAGATCAATAGCATTTATAGTCCAAACTATTTCTCCCTTTTTTATCGGTGATACGTGATGAATCTGAATCCCTACATTACCTGCCGGATGTGGACCGTAAAAGACATGATGAGTCGCACCCTTCAATTTGTAAAGAGGAGAGGCGGCATAATCATTTGAATTGAGTCCGATGTGAATTGAGCCGGACGTGAGTTTTTTCAATTCATCGATTGCTGTCTGCATTAAAGGTATATCATCCTTCAAAATGTAATTGAGATCGGATGCAAGAGGTGCGCTATTGAATCCGGAAATAAAGATCTCCTTTGGTGTATCTGCCGGATTGGCGATTATACCATAGGGTCTTTGTTTTATTGTGGCCCAAAGACCACTTTCGAGAAGCAACTTTATTACATCATTTTTAGTAGCCTTAAAAAGATCAGGAACTTGAAAATTAATGTAATCGGTAGTTTTGTCCGCCTTTATGCGAACCTCCAGTAACTTGCGCTTTTCACCGCGAATAATAGATTCAACAGTTCCGCTGCAAGGCGAAGCGAATCCGATTTCAGGGTGCTTTTTGTCAACGAATATGATAGAACCTGCCTTTATGGTATCACCTTCTTTTACAATTAGTTTAGGTACGACACCTTTAAAATCGGTCGGTTTCATTGCGATAATTTCTGGAGCGATAGTCTTATGTACAGTTAGTTCAGCCACTCCTTGAATAGGGATGTCCAAACCTCTGTTTAGTAGAATATGTTCTAACATTATCCAAAAAATTTTGCGCAAATATACACAACAAAATCTAATATAAATATTCTAAAATGGATTTGTTTTCTTTTTTTTGATATGTAGCTTTGCAGCATTATGGAAAATGCAATATCTCAGATTTTCGAAGGATTGAATAGTGCTCAGAATGAAGCTGTTGGTAATATTGATGGTCCGTCATTGATTATTGCCGGTGCAGGCTCGGGAAAGACGCGTGTTCTTACATGTAAAATTGCAAATATTATAGGGCATGGAACGCGGCCGGATAAGATACTTGCGCTTACCTTTACCAACAAGGCTTCAAGGGAGATGAAGGAGAGAATCGGGAAGGTTGTAGGTGCAAGAGATGCCTATAGGCTTTGGATGGGTACATTTCACTCTATTTTTGCAAGATTTCTAAGAGAAGAGGCAGAACTTATCGGATTCCCCAAATCGTTTACAATTTATGATACCTCCGACAGCAGAAGTTTAATTAAATCCTGCATTAAGGAGTTGCAGTTGGATGATAAGATCTATAAACCGAACGAGGTTCACTCCAGAATTTCTAAGGCAAAGAATAATCTTGTTACTGCAGCGGCTTATTCGGCAAGTTCAACGCTTCAGCAGAGCGATGCAGCTGCAAATAAGCCAAGAGTGCATGAAATTTATTCACTCTATTATAAGCGGTGCAGACAGGCCGGCGCAATGGATTTCGACGATCTCCTTCTCTATGCAAATATCCTTTTCCGTGATTTTCCCGATGCACTTGAGAGAATAAGAGAGAGGTTTAATTATATTCTTGTAGATGAGTTTCAAGATACTAATTTATCGCAGTACCTGATTTTAAAGAAATTGTGTTCCGAGCACAAAAATATAACCGTTGTAGGAGATGATGCACAGAGCATCTACTCATTTCGTGGTGCCAGAATAGAGAATATCTTAAATTTTAAGAAGGATTTTCCGGAGGCAAAAGAGTATAAGTTGGAACAGAACTATAGAAGTACACGGACGATTGTAGAAGCTGCAAATTCTTTGATAAACATTAATAAAATGCAGCTTAAAAAGAACTGTTTTTCAGAACATGAAAAGGGGGAACCAATAGAACTCATAAAGGCCTTTACAGAGCAGGAGGAGGGTTTTATGATAGCCTCTTCCATTATTGATACAGTATATAAAGAGAAGGCGTCATATGGTGATTTTGCAATTTTGTATAGGACAAATGCTCAGAGTCGTGTTATAGAGGAGGCATTGCGGAGGAAAAATCTTCCATACAAAATTTTTGCGGGCCACTCATTTTACGACAGAGCGGAGGTAAAGGATCTCCTTGCTTACTTCAGGTTGGTAATGAATATTAAAGATGACGAATCTTTCTTGAGAGTAATCAATTTTCCTGCTCGCGGGATTGGAGATACCTCTATTGGACGAGTTAAGGAGTGGGCGCGTGATAAAGAACTTTCATTGAGCGAAGTTATTGTAAATGAAGACTATGCTAAATACGGACTAAAACCAGCCGTTGTGATGAAGATAAGGAGTTTTGTAGGCTCTATAGAAAAATTAAGAGAGAATATCTCTCTAATGAATGCCTATGAAATGGCCTTGGAAATAGATAAATGCTTTGGTATATCGGCTTTTCTGAAACAGGATACCTCTCTTGAGGGCCAAAGCAAAGTTGAAAATGCGGAGGAATTATATAATAGTATAAAGGAGTTTGTAGAGGAGGGTGAAGCTGAAAACGAGCTCTTGATGTCTGACTCTTCAGAAGAGGCTAAAATAGAGGCGATTGAAAATTCCTCTCTCAGCGCAAATCAACAGGATGGTCTGCAGGAAAATTCAGGTACGCTTATCTCTATGGATCTCTATCTGCAAAATGTTTCTCTTATCAGCGACCTCGATACAAAGGGTGGAGAGGAGGATACTGACAAGATTTCATTAATGACAGTCCACTCCTCAAAGGGTCTCGAATTTCCCTTTGTATATGTGGCCGGCATGGAGGAAAATCTATTTCCATCTCTCAATTCCAACTCTTCTGAAGGTGAAATAGAGGAGGAGAGACGTCTGTTTTATGTAGCAATGACAAGGGCGGAGAAATTTGTAAAATTCTCCTTTTCTCATTCGAGAATGAGATGGGGCACTCATGTAAATAACTCTCCGAGCCGTTTTATAAAGGAAATTGACAAACGATATATTTCCAATCCTATTGAGGAGGATAATCTCCTTACCAAGGCCTCCTTACCTGGCAATACCTCTTCTGCTATTAAAGAGAGCTTTCGCCGCTCTGTACCTGTGGCGGAAAGATTTAAACCTATCTCCCATACGCAGCAATCCGTACCACGTCAGCCGCGCGATTCAAATTTCGTTGCCGATTCTCCTTCAAAGATGAAAGTTGGGCAGAATATAGAACACGAAAGATTCGGGAAGGGTGTCATATTATCCCTTGAGGGGAGTGGAACAGAGATGAAGGCTATTGTAAGATTTTATGAATGTGGAGAAAAAACTCTATTACTAAAATTTGCGAAAATTCGTATTTTAATAGAAAATTAGTGCGCTTTTTGATATATATAAAATTTATGGCACAAATGTTGTTATATACTTAAACGAAGTTTTTCATAGTTTAAGTTTAGGTTAAGTAGCGAGGCCTGTCCCGATCTGAAGGGAACAGGCCTCGTGAAATTTTACCCTGTTTTAAACCTCTTTAAGATTATTTGAAAGCTTGCTCACTGAGCCCCTTTCCTGTTAAAGCCATCTCTTTAAAGTAATCAGGTACCTTTCTTCCATTCAAATAATCCACATAAAGTTTTGCTATATATTGAGAAAGCATAAAGCCATGACCTCTCATTCCTACAAACAAACCGGCATCCGGATCTACAATATATCGTGGTTCTGTGTAATATCCACACCAAGTTGCCTGGAATCCTACACCTTTAAGGCAAGGGAACCAATCGGTGAAGACTTCGGAGACAATTTCGAGAAAATCAAGTGTATTGTATTTAAGATTTTGAAGTACCATCGGTGCATCTATAGCAGGTGATGCACATCCTATAATTTGGCCTGTGTCAGTGAACTGTTGTCCATAAACTGCTGAGAATCCTTTATAACGTCTGCGGTCGATTAACATATCTACACAAGCGCCGTTCTTTCCCATTAATGGCAATCGTTTTGTGATGAAAGCCTGATGTTTTACAGGGAATAAACCGGTTTCAAGACCTAATTGTGAGGCAAAAGTGCCGGCATTGGCACCCAATGAATTTATAAATATAGGAGTTTTAAATAAAATATACTTGCCGTTATGTTTAACCAATGCCTCATACTCTTTCCCGTTTTTCTTTACCTCAATAAGCTCTGCCTGCTCTATTAGCGTGCCGCCATTGGAGATTGCAATATTTCTTACTGCATTGATTGTCTTTCCTGGAGAGGCCTGCCAGCAATCTTTTGAAATAAGAGCATGAGAATAAAGTTTTAGATTAGGGTTGAAAAGAGGTGATACCTCCTTTTGGAACTCCTTACGATCTACCATATAGGCGTTAGACCAGGCGCGTGAAGCATCCAATTGTCTGTAAGTTTGATCATCATGAACAAAATTCACATAATTAGTAGGATGATAATCTATATTTATACTCTTTGCAAGTTTTTTGAAAATTTCGTGGTTTTTGTTGCCTAAATCGGCGAGAGCGGGAAGACTGAATGCTGGACGTCCGCCGGCAATACATCTCCATGAACTGCCCGCCTCATAATTAATCAATACAGGTTTGAGTCCCTCCTCTGCAAGATATCTAAAGAGAGCCGAACCTGCCATACCGCCTCCGGCTACAAGAGCATCGACCTTTCTAACCTCTTCGGTAGCATTCTTTTTATTTATTATAAAATTATCTGTAATTCCTGTAGCATCTGCAACCTCTCCGAGATTGACAAGATTTGCCATTGGACCGCGCGGAGTATATTCTCCCTTAACCTCAATTCCATGTTTTGCAAGTACCTGTTTAGCTCTTTGTAAACATCTCTTTCCGCGGCAAGGTCCCATACCTATTCTTGTCACATGCTTAAGTTCATCGGCGGTGATGGACCTCCTCTGACCTATCATTTTGACTAAAGTCTCTTCTGTAACATCTTCACAATGACAAACATAAATAGCATCCGCCTTTACTCCCTCAGCGGGACTCTTTTCGCTGCAGCACTTTATCTCAGAATCTTTTATGGAAAGTTTATGAGGAAACATCTCTTTCTCTACAAATCCTTTTACCTCTGTGAGATCGCCTTTGAATCTCTCTGCATTTACTCTCGCTACATTTGTCTTATTGGCTTTTACCAGTAATTTTTCAATTACACCGGTTCCTAACTTTTCTCCAAAGTCGTTTACCAATACTACCTCGTCCCCCTCATGAACTTTATATTCAACAGGCAGGAATACCTGCTTTTTACCAAGATTATATCCGAAAATTGCAAGCCCTGGGCACTGGTATACACACTCCATGCAACCTATACATTTGTCGTAATTAATAATAGGCACAGAGGAGGTACTTGCCTTTGTAATAGCACCTTGTTTACAGGAGAAAGTACAAGGGTTACAAGCAAATCCGTATAGACAATTTGCTACAGCAAAAGGTTTTGCCGCAGCTCTTGCCGGAGAGGGCATAATCGGGCTGTCAAGTATCCTGACAGGTTTTTGTCTCGAATCTATATACTCTTTTGAGATTCTCAAAAACTCATCGTAGTTATATCTTATGCCTATTTCATCCATTATCTGGTAAGCACATTGTTTTCCTCTTAATACAGCTGTAGTGCCTTCTCCAATTCTCTCTGCATCACCCACTCCATAGCAGGCGCGGCCAAAGATCTCTTTACCTTTTGTGAAGAGTTGATTATCTGGAGTAAGACCTGTGCAAATATTGATACAATCTATGTCGGAAATTACCTGTTCTGTCCCCTTGACAGGTTTGAAATTTTCACATTTTGCAATTATAGCTCCCTTTACTCCTGTTCTATCTGCATTCGGAATTGCTTCCAAAAGTATGTGAGAAGTAATAATTGGGATACCTAAACGTTTAATTCTATTGGCCTGTACCGGAAAACCGCCCTCATTTGGAGCAGCCTCTACAATGGCGCGTATAGTGGCCCCTGCCTGCATAGCCTGATAAGAGGTCAGGTATCCAATATTTCCGGCGCCTATAGTTAGTATCTTTTTTCCAAGCAAAGTCAACTCTCTGTTCATCATTTTCTGAACTACGGCAGCGGTATAAACACCCGGGACATCGTCATTTTTAAAGGGAGGCATGAACGGGACAGCGCCTGTCGCAATAACAAGTTGATCCGCCACTATATAAAACACCTCATTAGTAGCTATATTTTTTACTGCAAGTCTCTTCCCATCAAGAATATCCCAAACTACAGAATCAAGAAAAATACCATCAGTATTATCGCCGGCGAGTTTTTTTGCAATATCAAAGCCCCTCAATCCGCCGAATATCTTCTCCTTTTCAAAAAAGAAGAATTGATGAGTCTGCATATTAAATTGTCCGCCTATAGTGGAGTTATTGTCAATCACTATATTATCTATACCTGCTTTATTCAGTTCCTCTCTTACTGCGAGGCCAGAGGGCCCGGCACCGATTATGGCTACCGTGGTCTTATATGATCTCCTCTTTGCTTTATGCCTTCTCTCTTTATACTCTTTGAGTATATTGAGTTTATCCTCCTCCTTATCCTTAATGCGCTCTACTATTTTTACTCCATCTACCTTAGTAATACAGATTCTTGCAACCCTTCCGTCTACCATCATCTCGCATGCTCCGCACTTTCCTATACCGCATTGCAATGTTCTGTTTCTACCCTTTAAACTATGATTATGAACAATATAACCGGCTCTGTGAAGTGCCGCAGCTATTGTACTGCCTTTCTGGCCGGCAACTTTATCTCCTTCAAATGTAAATTCCTCTTTTTCTTCTGCAGGAATAGGCAGTATGGGGTGCTCTGAAATAGTATACATAATTGTTATTAGTTAAATTTAGTGGTAACAAATTTAATAAAAAAATATATAAAAGTTAATAATATTAAATTTTTACGTAAAGAGAGAGTTATTTTTTAATATGCTCTATTTTTGTCTAACTTCCTAAAGCGAATGGTCGGGAAAATAAAAGTATGACAATGAAAAGGATTTATGTGTGGTTAGCTGTTGCTTTACTTGCAGTCTCCTGTGATTCACTTAAAATAAGAGAGAATACGGGAGGGGGGGTGATCTCTTTTAAAATTAATTCTGCAATAATATCGGAAATCCAAAAAAAAGCGGTAAAGGCTGCGGCTTCGCTTCAATTGGATACTAACAAATTTTTACTCTCGGTTTATTCAACCGGAGGAGCTAAGATATACGAAGGTTTGTATGGAGAGAGGCCCTCTGAAATGATAGTAGTTGCCGGCTCGTATGACATTAAAATACGTTCATCTAACTTCTCCATTCCGGAATTTGATAAACCTCTTTTTGGTGACAATCAAACAATTGACGTGTCGGAAGATAATATTACAGCTGTTGAATTCATATGCCGGCAATTAAATGCAGGCATTAAACTGCTCTTCTCAAAAAGTTTTATTGATGAATTCCGCGGTTCAGGAGTGAAGCTTATGAATGATAATGGTTCAATTCTTTATGCCTATGGAGAAGAGAGGTATGCCTATCTTTTGCCTGGGCTTATGAAGGTATCCTGCTCAAGAAATGGTGTAGACACTGTTTTAATGGAACGTGAACTGCTCGCCGCTCAGATGCTCTCATGTAATTTATCCTATTCTGTAGCGGGAGGAAATCTCTCTTCTTCATTTAAAATTGAGATAGATACCTCAAGGATATGGATTACCGATAATTTTAATGCCGGACTTAAAATACCTGCCGGTGCTTATACTGTAATCAATGCCAAACAGCATGTAGGAGAGAAGAATATAATGGTGTTCGGCTATATAATAGGAGGAGATGCTACTGCTAATACAATAAGAATAGGCCCTCCGTTTTCATCCAAGACAAATATTGTCATAGCTGGCGGAAAAAACGAGCGTCAGAGAGCTAATTGTTTTGCTGTTGAATTACCTTCGGGACCAATAAGGGATGCAATAAATCTTGTAGAAAATCCAGATCTGATAGGAGCCGCCATTGTTGTCACAGGCGAAATCGTCTCAAACTACTACGGATATATTGGCATCAAGGGAACAAAGGCGTATAGTTTGCTAAAATAGTAGATAATTATCTTATAAAGGGGTTCTTTTTCTTCTATTTTGAGTGTATACTAAAAATAGTGTAAGTATTATTGCAGCAACTACACCTCCGGCTATATAACCTATTATCGGCTGCAAATTGAGCCCTCCGTTGGCATTTGGAGCTATTAGAAAATAGCAGGTGCATATATAGGTTATAAAGGTTGCAGGAATGGACATCAGCCAATGATTCTTATGTGAAATTACAAAGTAAACAGAACATGCCCATAGACTTATGGCGGCTATCAACTGATTACCTATTCCAAGGTAGGTCCATATTATATCAAATTGGATATTGCAGAGGGCATATGCAATCAAAAAGAGAGGGATAGAGACTATAATCCTGTTCTTTATGCTTTTTTGCGGATATTTGAATGCATCGGCGACAATTAGTCTCATGCTCCTGAAGGCGGTATCACCTGATGTGATAGGGCAAATAACAATTCCGAGTAGTGTCAATATGGCTCCGAATTTGCCAAACCAACTGATACATATTGTATTTGCGATTGATGCAGGGTCCATGCGTTTACCCTCTAATGCAATAAGGTTTCCCTTTGCACTCAGCATAGAGGAGCTGTCGGTCAGTGTTCCGTCTGCAGCGGCATTCAGCCCTTCCGGCCCGTTAAACAAGGCCATTGCTGCGGTGGCCCAGATGCAAGCTATAATTCCCTCGGTAATCATGGCTCCATAAAATATTTTTCTGCCATGAGATTCATTCCCTATACATCTTGCCATCATTGGAGATTGGGTTGCGTGAAACCCCGATATTGCACCACAAGAGATGACTATGAATAGCATAGGTATAAGCATATATTCGTTTGCGTTGCTTTTATAATTTTTGAATGTAGAAGGCGTCAACTCAATAAGTTGTACCTCTCCAGAATACCAATTGTAGATTAGCATGAAGATAATAAAAATGGCCATTAAAATAAGGATTGCACCAAAGAACGGGTAAATTTTGCCTATAATTTTATCAATCGGTAATAGAGTAGCACACATATAGTAGGCAAAAATAATGTACAGCCAAATTTTGAAATCCCATCCGGTAATGTTTTGCAGCAATGCTGCGGGACCTATGACGAAAGAGGAGCCTGCTGCGAGCAGTAGCCACGACAAGAGAATCACCATTACCTTTGCTATATTTTTTCCTAAATATTTGCCAATTATCCAGTTTAGACTTTTCCCGTCGTTTTGTACCGAAAGCATCCCAACCGTGTAGTCGAAGGCCGCTCCCATAAAGACACATCCAAGTACAATCCATAAATAGGCAATCGGCCCGTAGGCGGCTCCCATAATTGCTCCGAAGATTGGGCCTAATCCGGCTATATTCAAAAATTGAATAACATAAACACGCCACGTTTTCATCTCTTTATAATCTATACCGTCAGCTAAAGATTTTGCCGGAGTAGGTCTGTTTATGTCAATTCCAATAACCTTTTCGAGGTATTTTCCGTAGGTAAAATAGCCTGTGATGAGTAGTGCAATAGAAATTAAAAAGGTGAACATTTAAATTAATATATAAAGGTCAATAGATTAAGTAATTACATATAATATCGTATAAACAATATTTTGTTTTTTAGAAGAGTGGGAAGGTCTCTCCTTTTCTCTAAAAACTTGTCTACAATGAGTATAGCCTCTTCTGAATGGTGCGAAGAAAGAAGTGAGGAGATCCAGTTTTTCGGCATAAAAATATCTCCGGTACGCTGTACCTCTTCTAACAGATCTAAAGCGGGCATAATATATTTTATTGATTCTTTTTCTCGTAGCGGGTGATTAAGAAGAGAGAGGAGACTTAGCGCCCATGGTTCCGGTTTTCTATTCTCTGCTTTAAGCAATGTATTAAATAGTGAGTCGCGTACGGCCTTGTTAAAAGTGAGTGCTTGAGAGACGAACTTAAATTCAGCTATTTTGTCGGGGTTCTTTATTCTTGTAGTTTGAAAATCTATTAATTGTTTAATAATATCCTCCGTTGTACCGGTGCTGTTTTCCGGCCTGTATCCCAATGCAGAAATTTTCATTCCAAGATTATAAGCGATTCCTCTGTAATCGCTCTCGTTTAATTTTATTTTGTAGGAGGAGTGCATATTCTTCCATATTGAGAAGAGCGTATCAATATGGGCTTTCTGTTTGTATAGAGGGTAAAGTGTTCTGAATGTATGTGTTGCAAGTTGCTCATTATCGCATTTTTGTAAAAAATGCTCAAGGGAATTTTCTATATATTCGTAAATATTCTCTCCCGTACTCATCTTTTTTTCACCCTCTTTATATGCTAAAGTTGAAAGATATGAGAGCAGAGAGGGAAAAATTTGCAGGTTTTTCTCTTTATATAGGTATCCCGATATGATTTTTGCATAAAAAGCCGCATCTATATTTTTATTCAGGTAGTTTTCATAAAACATCATAAGCGAGGCCATCCTTGCCTCGGGAGCATCGAAAGGCTTTCTGCCGGAGTAGAGGTTTTCCGAGATAATTGCTATGGAGGTGGAATCGAGAGTAATTTTTCCGTAAAACTTTGCATCGCAGTTCGGAATAATATATCTCTTCCCGGCCTGTTCCAATGTATCTGTTTTAAGTCTCTGAATACCATTTAAATCATAACAAACGTTTCTTTCTCCGGAATCGTATATCGGGTTGGATATCTTTGCCACAGGCATTCCTGCTTGGAGAATCCACCTCTTATTCCACTCAATAATCTGTTTTTCATTGGATTTACTATTCTCTTTAAAAATAGAAATAATCTCTTCCCAAGAGGCATTACTGTATTTAAACTTTAAAAGATAGTTGTGTAGCGATTCCCTGAATTTCTCACTACCAATAAGATTGTACAGAAGAGAGATGGCGATGGGTGATTTATTATAGATAATATCTCCGTAAATAAGGCCCGCGTATTTTATGTTGTCTAAATTCTGTTCAATAGGATTCGCTCCGGTTGTACGGTCCTCTCTATAGGCGCTTTTGTAAAAAGAGAGATCATTAAGCGCATAATTTATCTCTTTGTGAGTTGGCCTCACAATCAGATTTGCGAAGAAATTTGCAAAGACCTCTTTTACCCATACCTCGCTAAAGTCAGACATTGTTACCAAATCTCCGAACCACATGTGAGCGGTTTCATGTGCAATCAGTTGAGTCCTTCTCACCCTCTGCTCGATTGTAGAATTGGCCTGCAAAAAGAGCTGATTGTCATTATAAAGTGTAGCTCCAGTGTGCTCCATGCCTCCAAACTGAAATCCTGGCAGGAGGATAAGATCATATTTAGAAAAGGCATATTTAACTCCGGTATAATCTTCCATCCATTTTAATGCGTCAAAAACCTCCTTTGCAATAGTTGGAATTTGATTCAACTCCCTCTCTTCAACCGATCTGTGATAGATTGTAATTGACTTTACAGAAATAGTGCTGTCTGTTGAGTATTGGATTGATTTATTAAATTTCCCGGCTATAAAAGAGAAAAGATAGGTGCTCAATGGCTCCGTCTCTTGGAACTTTACACTCTTGTATCTATTCCTATTACTATTTTGAATCTTTTCCCCGAGTTCTTCGGCTATTCCGGCGAATTCCTTTTTAATTTTTGAATTGCCGATAGCTTCCCACTCTTCGGGTAGAGAGAGAGTTAGGGAATAGTTTGCCTTTAAATCGGGTTGCTCAAAGCAGGGGAATAGTGTTCTCGCTCTATCCGGGACGAGCAGAGTGTATAGGAAATCTTCTCTTCTATTTAAAGAGGAGGTGTTGGTTGTGAAATGAACAGTAATAATGTTCTTACCATTTTTTAAATTCTTTTGCGGAATTATCAGATGTTCGTTTAGTAAGAGGACCTTAATTATTCTGCCGTTTACTGAGATTCTCCCTACATCAGTTTTAGAGGTTGTTTTAAAATCAATGGCGAGATCATGCCCAAAATTATAGTTGTCGAGATTGAATATTATTTTTGAGAAGCCGTGTAGCGCCGAATCTTTGTTTTGTGGAATATAAAAAGTTAGATCGTATTTTAATTGTGAGATACATTTTTTTCTTAATTTCGCGAGGCTCTTGTCTACTCCAATATTGAACAAATTTTCGACTATCTGCTTTCTATTATTCAAATCTTTGCCTTTTGCTATTTCTATAGCTCCTTCAATATCTCTGCATATAAGTGTAGTTGGAAATAAGAATATTAGGGAGAGGAGTATTAATAGAGTGCGCTGTATCTCTTTGTAAGTTTTAGATGATCTCATTATTTAAAGTTTTTCATTACCAACTCAACTTCTGATAAATAGTAAAGTTTGTCTATGCAAATATACATAAAGAATAATAAATTATAAAAATAGAAATAACTGCTAATCTCATCGATTTAATCTTTAATTTGAGGTCAAATATGAACTATTTGACTCCTTAACTAACTATTTTTTGAGATCAGCATAGACAGACTTAAATAAAAGAGGGTGACCTTTCAGCCACCCTCAATTGATTAGATAAACTAAAGATTATTCATCTTCAGGCCATCCGGTTCTTCTGAAACCTTTTATCTTGTAGGTTTTTTGTGTAAGTGATGAGTAATAAGTCATCTCAATAGAGTCTGCCTTATACCCGCTAGGAGTATCTGCACCATTCACAACAACTTTTCCATCAGAAACATTATTTGTACCGCCTAAGAGTGTATTAGCTGCACCGCTTCCGGAGAAGGTAGATGCTTTTACATCACAGGTAAGTTTACATTTTGTGCCATATTTGCTGACATTAATCCACAACCACATTTGAGTAGCGGATTTATCTGCAGTATCATAGGTATATATAACACTGTTTACTGTGGTGCCGGCTGCTACATCTGTGATGGCAGCTTTCCATTCTCCACATAATGGGAAGATAGGTGAGAACTCTTGTTTATAGTCGTCGCCATAAGTCTCGCAAGAAGAAACGCCAACTATAGCTAAGCACGCTATCATTATATATTTAACAAATTTTTTCATCTCTTTAAATATTTTTAAGTTTATTATTTCTGCCACCACTGTTTAGTTGTTATGCTAACAGCTGTTGGTGCATTAGGATTATTATCTGAAGAGGTTTTAGGATAGATCATTCTCTTAGGGAACTCATTTGCAGGAAGAGAGGAATCAACTACTGGGCTTAATTCTCCCAATACATAGCCCGCATCTGTAGGAAGTTTGCTTCCAAGTGCCGGAATACCTGTTCTTGTAATATCGAAGTAGCTGTCCCAAGCCTGGCAGCGTGCTGCAGCAACCCATTTCTGAGTAAGGATACACTTTAACATTTTATCTGTTGAAGTTGCATCAAAAGCATATGCACCGTTGGCAGCTATGAAACTATCTGCAGAAAGGCCCCATCTGTCAAATGCAAATCCAACAGCTTTATCGTATGCTGCTTTTGCTTTTGCTCCATCACCTAAACGTGCCCAAGCCTCTGCTTGAAGGAAGTTGGATTCAACAACAGACAAAAAATATACTCCGTCTGTAGCTTCCAATTTAGCTTTAGAAATTTTTCCTGCAGGAATGACACTTGTAGCTGGTCTGTCACCTGCGTTAAGTCCGAAATATCCACCATTTGCATTCTCATCATAGATAACTGTGATACGAGGGTCATTGTTAGCCTGTAGGAAATTTACCAAAGTAGCGCAAGCTGCAATGTTATTCTTGGTGTTCAATTTTCTTCTATCATTTTCATATAGAGGATTTGAACCATTCTCTTTATCAGTAAATGAGAAGATACCGGCATCAGAGGTCAGGAATCCGCCAGCTGTTAATAATGACATGATATCGTTTTTGTATTTATCAAAATTACGCATCATTAACTTCAGTTTAAGAGTTGTACCGAACTGTGCCCATTTATCCATATTTCCGCCGAATACCATATCGTCTGAGGTCATCAACATGCTTGATGTCTTTGCAGATGCAAGTTTAGAGACAGCTGTTGAAACTCTGGTAATGAGAGCATCATTAACTGCGCTTCCTTTATCGTATGCAGGATAGAGATTACCCTCTCCCTGAAGTGATTCGGTATATGGAATATCTTCGTACCAGCTTGAAAGCATGTGATAGGTAAAGCAAGACATAATCTCTGCTGCCATATAATAGTTATCGAGTTTCTTTTCGGTAGCCTTTTTAACTATATTATTCAAGTCGGGCAATGCAAAGGTATAAGGAATTGACCAGAATCTTGAATATGAGGTATTACTCAATGTATAAGAAACGGTAGTGTTGTACTGGTTAGCAGAAGCATTTTGAGTGTAATGTTGACTCCATAAGCCTCCAACAAGTTCCATATCGCCACCAACTATACCGGCAACTGCGATCTCTGCTGAAGGAAGCAGCATATTAACATCTGCATCCGCAGGGTAGTTAGGGTTGGTATTGATATCCATAAAACCGTCGCATGAGCAAAGTAAGATTGCTGCAAGAGACAGAGAAAGATATTTTTTAATTATATTTTTCATATTCTGTTAAATTAAAAGTTAGAAGGTGATTTTTAAACTACCGCCGAATGTTCTGGTTGTAGGTGCAGATGCAAACTCACCAAATTCTGATGTAAGGTCGTTACCATAGTTAGAAGCCTCTGGATCAACATAGTTATTCTCTTCAGGAGTCCACATGAAGAGGTTTCTTCCAATTGCACTTACTGTAATACCTTTAATAAAGCCGATTTTTGCGCAAAGTGACTTAGGAAGGTTGTATGAAAGAACCAACTCGCGAAGTTTAACATAATCCTTCTTTAGAATCCAATTCTTGTAGTAAGAATAGTTAGAAGCATTATTGTAATATTGATAAGTGTTGGCACGTCTGACTGGAATATCGTTTTCAACATATTGTCCATTCACAACCTTAACTGAGTTAGGAACTATGAAAGGTTGACGGTCGTTATAAACTGTAGGAGTAGCATTACCTGAGAAACTATACAACTGTGCAGTATAGCAATAGAAGTATCCACCATTTCTCCAATCAACAACAGCTGAAAGTGAAAGATCTTTCCAAGAAATCTTTGTAGTGAAACCTACCTGGAATTTTGGATTTGAAGTACCTATTGTCTCTTTCTTAGAGTTATCAATTTGAGGAAGACCTGCAGAGGTAACAACTGTTCTACCCTGGTCATCCTTAAGAACTGCAGGAACTTGGAATTGTCCGAGTGGTTTACCAACCTCAGCAATATAAGAGACTTGATATGCACTTGCAAGTGTGTAGGTTGTTACATCGTCCCAAAGTTTTTTAACCTTAGACCAGTTCTTTGTAAATGTAACGCCCAATTCCCACTGCCAATCGTTGCTCTTTACAGGTGAGCCGCTTAACATAATCTCAATACCTTGGTTCTCAATCTTACCAACGTTACGGGTTCTTGTAGAGTATCCTGTTTCAGGGGCAACTGCTGCAGAAATAATCTGATCCTTAGTATTCTTGTTGTAGTATGCGCCATCAAAAGAGATTCTGTTATTCAGGAAGTTTGCAGTAAGACCGATTTCCCACTCTGTAGTGATCTCCGGTTTAAGCTCTTTATTAGGAATAACATTGCTCTCTGTAAGACCCGGTACACCACCCATAGGGAGATAAACGCTACCGAATCCGAGACCTACCTGCGTAGGGATGAATGAAGCTGATGTCCTGTAAATAGGGGCATCGTTACCGGTTTTACCGTAAGCTAATCTGAGCTTCATAAAGGAGATAGGAGAATTCTTAAGATCCAATGCATCTGTAACTACAAAGGCACTGTTTACTCCCCAATAGAAGAATGAATTCTTATTAATAGGAAGAGTAGATGACCAGTCATTACGTGCGGTAGCAGTAAGGAACAAATAGTTTTTATAGCTAAAATCAGCCTGTGCGAAGATACCCATCAATCTTCTTCTTTGTGAATAAGAGGTAGTCTGAGGTTTATCTGCACCATTCTCAAGACTGAACCAACCCGGGCTGTTCAAACCATAAAGATAAGAGTATAGGTATTGGTAAGTACGTTGGTTTACGTTGTAACCTACAACGCCGCCCAAAGAGATATCTTCTCCGAGTTTATAATCTGCCTTTAACATAAAGGTAGCATCCAACTCCTCGTTCTTAGAGTATTGTTCGCTATAAGTGCCAGGAAGAGAATTTTTACTGCCGGCATAACTCCATGAATCAGGAGAATAGTCATGTTTCTCATTCCAACGTTTCATTCTTGAATTGGTAAAGTCACCACCAAGGCGAGCCTGAGCTGTAAGACCTTCTATAATCTTGTAACCTAAATCAATTTTACCGTAGATTCTATCATCCTGGTATTTATTCTTGTTGTTATCTACAACCCAATAAGGGTTCTCAGCATAGAATGTGTAGAAATGATCCGGATCAAAATTAGGATTTGTGTAGTCCTTCATATCTTTGAAAGAGACGTCTGCACCATATTGGAGAACCTCCTGGAACATTGATGCACCATCATTTCCCTGACCTGCTGAAGGTTTTGATACATCCTTTCTAACGTAGTTGATATTACCATCGATAGTAAAGTTCTTGTATTTTGCATTTCCGCGGAAAGAGATTGTATTTCTATCGTAGGTATCGCACTTATTAGGTAAAACTCCCTGAGAGGTGGTGTTACCATAAGAGAATACCATTCCAAGATCTTGATTACCTGCTGTAACGGAAATATTATTTGAAATATCATATCCGGTTGTATAGAATTTGCGGATATTATCCTTTACAAATGAGTAAGGTTTCTGCATTACCTGGTATCCTGCAGGAACATCTCCATAATCGGAGGTTGCCCATGCACCCCAAGCATGCATTCTACCATCAAGTTTAGGTCCCCATGAACCATTCTCTGCAGGATCCCAATAAGGCCATCCCTCTCCGAAGAGATCTTGTCCCTGAGGTACTCTTAGCACGTTAGATCCCATGAATGAACCATCGTAGTTTACAATAAGTTTATTCTCTTTTGCGCGTTTTGTGGTGATCATAATTACACCATTGGCAGCGCGTGATCCGTAAAGTGCAGTAGCAGAAGCACCTTTAAGGATTGTCATACTTTCAACATCATCGGGGTTAACGTCATTAGCTCCGTTACCAAAGTCAACAGAATCGCTGAAAGAGTCTGATCCTGAAAAATTGTTGCTCATTGGAATACCATCAACTACATACAAAGGGTTGTTGTTTGAGAAGGATGAATAACCACGTACAATAACTTTTTGGGATGAACCTGTACCTCCTTGAGTAGATACGGCAACACCGGCTACTTTACCTTGGATACCGCTCATAAGTGAAGATGATTTTGCCATTGTAAGGTCATCTGCCTTAACTGTGGATGTTGCATATCCTACAGATTTCTGTGAGCGTGTCATACCCATTGCGGTAATGACAACCTCGTCAAGAACATTTGATGAACGAAGTGAAACCTCAATAGCACTTCTGTTGTTAACTGGAACTTCTGTCCCGGCATATCCTATGTAGGAAAAAACCAAAACAGCATTTTGAGGGCATTTGATGGTAAAAACACCATCAGAGTCTGTCATAGTGCCGGTGTTCATGCCTTTAACTTGAACATAAGCTCCGACTAGCGGCTCATTATTAGCCGCATCTTTTACAGTACCTTTAACCGATATGTTCTGAGCGAATAGCATATTCGTCAGGCCAAGGAAAAGGACTGCCATCAAAAGTTTAATTTTCATAAGATTGAAATTAAGTTAATATTATTTAGTTACATGTAGGTTCTTTAGGTACAAGTTTAAAGGTCTTTTATTTAAATTATACAATTCAAAAATAGCAATATTATATCAAATGTTTAATGTACTAAAAATCTATATCACTCAAAGTTAAAAATTGGTTTTGTAAAATCAAATGTTTTTTTAATAAATTTTTATCATTTTGCAAATATTTCTTTAATAATTATACCATAAACTGAGAATATGGTGTAAATAATAAGAGTGGGAAAAAATATAAGAGTAGTTACTTATGTTTACAAAAATTTAACTTTTAACTTATATATACCTATTAGTAGAAAGGTGACTGCTCTATTAAATATAGGTTAATTTTTGTCTTTTTTTTCTCTTGAATTTTGAGAGCGGCTCATTTTTAACTATTTTTACTCATTCAAATGGAACGAGAACTCTTTTCTATTATACCTATAATTATATGAAGAAAATTTTGCTTTCATTACCCGTCTTACTCCTTTCACTATTGTTTTGTTCAAACAAAGAGAGCTATATTATTGAATTTCAAGTAATTTCAAATAACCAATTTAACTAACAAAAAACAATGAACTTATCAAATTTGTTTTATTTTGTCCCTTTGGCATCGTTGCTTGCCCTTGGCGTCGCATGGTTCTTCTTTAAAAGAATGATGAAAGAGAGCGAGGGGACAGATGTAATGAAAGAGATTGCATTACATGTAAGAAAAGGAGCTATGGCGTATCTTAAACAGCAGTACAAAGTCGTATTTATTGTATTCATGGTTATTTGCGCCTTTTTTGCCCTTCTTGCGTACGGATTTCATATCCAGAATTCTTGGGTACCGTTTGCATTTCTCACTGGAGGGTTTTTTAGCGGACTTGCAGGATTTATAGGCATGAAAACAGCTACTTATGCAAGTGCCAGAACAGCTAATGCCGCCAGAGTATCGTTAAATGGGGGGCTGAAACTTGCATTTCGCTCCGGAGCCGTTATGGGTCTTGTGGTGGTAGGACTCGGACTGCTCGATATTTCAATATGGTACCTGATTCTTAATTATTTTGTAGATACTACAGGTGCTCAGAGACTTACAGTTATTACCACGACGATGCTTACTTTTGGTATGGGGGCCTCTACTCAGGCACTGTTTGCACGTGTAGGAGGTGGTATTTATACAAAGGCGGCAGATGTCGGTGCGGATCTTGTTGGTAAAGTCGAGGCCGGAATACCGGAGGACGACCCAAGAAATCCTGCTACAATAGCTGATAATGTGGGTGATAATGTGGGTGATGTAGCCGGTATGGGAGCTGATCTTTATGAGTCGTATTGTGGTTCTATCCTTGCTACTGCAGCCTTAGGAGCCTCTGCCTTTATATACGATACAGATCTTCAGTTAAAAGCTGTTTTTGCCCCTATGCTTATTGCCGCTGTCGGGATACTTCTTTCCATCATAGGAATATTTCTTGTAAAGACTAAGGAGGGTGCCGGTATGAAGCAACTTCTGCGCTCATTAAGCGTTGGTGTTAACGTGAGTTCATTCTTAATTGCAATCTTTACATTTATAATACTGTATACTCTCGATATAGAGAACTGGGTAGGTCTCTCCTTCTCGGTAATAAGCGGTCTTGCCGCCGGTATAATAATAGGTCAGAGTACCGAATATTACACCTCTCATTCATATAAACCAACTAAAAAGATTGCCGGGGCTTCAACAACCGGTCCGGCTACTGTTATTATCCAGGGGATGGGAGTGGGAATGATCTCAACGGCAATTCCTGTGATCACAATAGCGATTGCAATTGCACTCGCCTTTCTTTGTGCCATTAATTTTTCCGTTACCGATATGCTCAGTGCAAGAAATTTGAGTTTGGGCCTTTATGGGATAGGTATTGCGGCTGTAGGTATGCTTTCTACTTTAGGAATAACACTTGCAACTGATGCTTACGGGCCTATTGCCGATAACGCAGGCGGAAATGCGGAGATGAGTAAGTTGGATCCGGAAGTCAGAAAGAGAACGGATATTCTGGATGCTCTTGGCAATACTACAGCTGCAACGGGTAAAGGATTTGCGATAGGATCTGCTGCTCTAACTGCGCTTGCGCTGCTTGCATCATATATCGAGGAGATAAAGGTGGCACTGGTACATGTAGGTCAAACAATTATAAGCATTCCAATACCGGGGATGGCGGATCAGGTGAGAGAGGTTACGGTAGAGACTGCCACAATTCCTGATTTTATGGATTTTTATCAGATTAACCTCATGAATCCTAAGGTATTGATAGGTATCTTTATAGGCTCAATGATGTCATTCCTTTTCTGCGGGCTGACCATGAATGCAGTGGGACGTGCGGCACAGAAGATGGTCGAAGAGGTGAGAAGGCAATTTCGTGAGATTAAGGGTATTCTGCAGGGGACAGCAAGACCTGATTATGCAAAGTGTGTAGAGATCTCTACAAAAGGAGCTCAGCGTGAGATGCTGTTTCCCTCTCTGTTGGCAATTGTAGTTCCGATTCTAATCGGATTAATTATCGGGGTACCGGGAGTAATGGGATTACTTGCTGGCGGTCTCGGTTCCGGATTCGTTCTCGCTGTCTTTATGGCCAATACGGGAGGAGCATGGGATAATGCCAAAAAATTTATTGAGGAGGGTAATTATGGTGGAAAGGGTAGTGATGCTCACAAAGCTACAGTGGTTGGGGATACTGTTGGTGATCCGTTTAAGGATACATCAGGACCCTCTTTGAATATACTTATTAAATTGATGAGTATGGTTTCAATTGTAACAGCAGGCTTGAATGTTGCATTTACATTGTTTTAAAATATAATGTTGATTAATATTTTGTGAAATGATTGGAGTTTTTGATTCAGGAGTCGGAGGCCTTTCTGTGTGGAATGAAATTGTGAAAATTCTTCCGGACGAGGAGATTATTTATTTTGGGGATTCTGCGTATTGTCCTTATGGCAGAAAAACTAGGGAGGAGATAATATCGCGTGTTACCAAAATAGTTGATTTTCTTATAGATAAAGGATGCGAATTGATAGTAGTGGCATGCAATACTGTTACGGCCGCTGCAATAGATTATTTGAGAAACAGTTACAGCATCCCTTTTGTAGGCATGGAGCCTGCGCTTAAACCGGCCGTATTGAATTCTAAAACAGGTGTTGTCGGGGTGCTTGCAACTCATGGAACTTTAAAAGGAGAGTTGTATCATAGAACATTACATAAGTATGCAGCAGAGACCAAAGTTCTGGAGCAGGCAGGGGATGGTCTTGTTGAGCTGGTTGAATCGGGTGAGATAGATTCTGATAGGGGAGAGACCTTGCTAAGGCGTTATATTATTCCCATGATAGAACAAAAGGCCGACCATATAGTACTGGGATGTACGCATTATCCTTTTCTAATAGATCAGATAAAGCATATTGCCGGAGATAGTGTAACTATTGTGAATCCTGCTCCGGCTGTGGCAAAACATACAGCGGAAATTTTGGAGCATAAAAGAATATGCGAACAAAAACAGTCCACTTCCGTGGTGAATAGTGTGCAGGATGCCTATGCGGAATATGTTAAACGGAAGCCAGATACAATCAAATATCAATTTTATACAACAGGAGAGACCGGCAATGTTATAAAGGAGCTTGCATGTTGCAATATAATGTCCGAATCTATTCATAAGATAGATCTTTAAGAAGTTAAGTTGATCGGATAAATATAGTACAAACTCTCTGCTGTAGCTGTGGCAGAGAGTTTTTTTGTTATCACCTCTTTGGCCTACTTTTATCTACCAAGATGAAGTAGAGTTTGTTATTACTCTTCTTTAACCTCTATTAATAAGGTCATTATTTTTTTTAAATTGTTGCATATATAAAAATAAAATTATATTTTTGTATTGAACCTTATAAATCGTACCTACAAAGTTGTAGCTTTTACCTAACGAAATAATAATGGAGAAAACTATTTTTATTGACCAAGCAATTTTGGCTATTCTTAATTTCATAGTCATTACAGAGCTGACTTACAAGCTCATTTTAATTGCTATTTAAGTGATTGAGCTCCATTGTATAAAATACGAACCTTTTATTTATGCAAAATTTAAACCTACGTGTAACTTAATAATATTAACTTAATTTCAATCTTATGAAAATTAAACTATTTTTTGTAAGTCTTTTCCTTTTGCTTTTTGCAGGGTCTATCTCTGCACAGAACATAAAGGTTAGTGGTGTCGTAACCGATGCGGCAACAGGAGAACCGATTCCGTATGCCTATGTAAAGGTTGTTGGCACCAATAATGGTACTTCAACAAATGATGTTGGAGAATATTCAATTACCGTGCCTGGTACGGCCGTATTCGAGGTGACCTTTGTAGGTTATACTACAATCAAAGTACCCGTAAATGGGAGGAGTAAAATTAACATTACTCTCTCTTCAGATGCTGTGAATTTGGATGATGTTCTTGTAGTAGCATACGGAACAACAACTAAGAAGGCTTTTACGGGATCTGCTGCTACTGTAAAACAGGATAAATTAGAGAACCTTAAAGTTGCTAATGTCTCCAAGGCTCTCGAAGGAACAGTTGCCGGAGTACAAGTAACAGGAGGTTCAGGACAGCCTGGTTCAAAGTCTTCTATTCGTATTCGTGGTATTGGCTCTGTTAATGCATCAAGCACTCCTCTATATGTAGTGGATGGTGCTCCATATGATGGAGACCTTAACTCAATTCCTTCTGAGGATATTGAGAATATCTCTGTATTAAAGGATGCAACCGCATCTGCACTTTATGGAGCTCGTGGAGCAAACGGTGTCATAATGATTACTACCAAGAAGGGTAAAGTTGGTAAATCAACTGTATCCGCAAAGATTAACTATGGTCTTACCTCAAGAGCAATTCCTGAGTACAACAGAGTTTCAACTGATCAATGGGTAGAGAAACAGTGGGAAGCAACAAAGAACTATGCTATGAGAGCAGGTGGAATGTCATCAACCAGTGCCGCTGCATATGCAAGTAAAAATCTCGTACCTACAGTATTTAAGGGATATAACCCTTATAATGTTGACGGTACAGCTCTTGTAGGAACAGATGGAAAACTTAATTCAAGTGCAAAATTGCTTTATCAAGATGACTGGAATGATGCTTTGTCACGTACCGGTCTTCGTCAGGACTATTCTATTTCAGTAAGCGGTGGTAGTGACAATACTACATATTATGCTTCTGCAGGATATCTTAATGAGAAGGGCTTTGTAAGATGGTCGGGCTACGACAGATTTACCGGTCGTGTAGGTCTCTCCTCTAAAGTTAACAAGTGGTTTAAAGTAGATGCAAGTATATCAGGCAAGACTCATAATACATCGGGATTCCTTGCAGAAGGAACTTATACCACAAATCCATTTTACTATGGTAGAATGATGGGTCCTATCTTCCCTATCTATCAGAGAGATGCAAATGGTGAGATTCTTTATCTTGCCGATGGCTCTCCAAAATATGATATTGGTGATAGTGGAAAATCAAATATCTATGCATGGGCAGGTCACAAACGTCCATATGCGCAGAATTCAAACCTTATTCTTACCTTGCCGTTAGATGAGAGAAGTAATAAGGGTAATCAAATTTCTGCACGTGTTGCAACTGAAGTATCATTTCTTAAGTATTTTAGCTTCAAGGTAACAGCAAGTACAGACCTTAATGATATTTACTATACAACATATCAGAATAATAAGTATGGAGATGCCGATGGAGTTGAGGGGCGTTCAACAAAGGAGTATTACAAGTCTAAATCTTATACCTTCAACCAGGTATTGTCGTATAATAGAACATTCGGCAATCATAATATTGCAGCATTGATTGGTCATGAGAACTATCAGCTTAAGACCAGTGACCTTTGGGCAACCAGAACAGGTTACAAAATTACATCAACAGAGTTGGTAGCCGGAGCTATTGCTGAGGGTTCTTCATCATCAAGTGATGAATACACTCTTGAGGGTTATTTCGGACAGTTGAACTACTCTTATGCTAATAAATATTTTGCATCAGCTTCTTATCGTTACGATGGTTCATCAAGATTTTCAAGTTCATCAAGATGGGGAGGTTTCTGGTCAGTAGGAGCATCTTGGAGAATGAAAGAGGAGAACTTCATGAAGAATGTAAAATGGTTAGACGATCTTAAGCTTAAGGTCTCTTACGGAGAGCAGGGAAATGATGCTATTGGTACCTATTACGGATATCAGAGTCTCTTCTCAATCGATGACACGAATAATGGGACATTAAATGGTGCTTGGTATTCACAACTTCCAAATGAGGATCTCAAATGGGAGAAGAATCAAAACCTTAACGTAGGAGTTGAGTTTGCATTATTTAACAATAGAGTTCGCGGAGGAGTAGAATACTTTATGCGTAAATCAGAAAACCTATTGTTCTCTGTTCCTATTCCGCAATCATCTGGTATCAGTTCAAAAATGCAGAATATTGGTACAATGAAGAATAATGGTATTGAGATTCAACTTTCTGGCGATGTAATGAGAGGAGAACACTTCTTATGGAGTCTGGATTTCAACCTAACACACTATAAAAATAAGATAACCAAACTTCCTAAGGATGAGGAGGGTAAATATCAAGAGATTATTAGTGGTACAAAGAAACTATCAGTTGGTCATTCTATCTATGATTTCTGGTTAAGATCTTATGCCGGAGTAGATAAGGCTAATGGTGATGCTCTGTATTATTATGATATTACGGATGCTCAAGGCAATCCTACAGGAGAGAGAGGAACAACAAATGATAGAAATAAAGCATCTTACTACTATTGCGGTTCAGCGATTCCTGATGTATATGGTGGTTTGACAAGTACTTGGAAATTCTATGGCTTTGATCTTTCTGTATTTCTTACATACCAGTTGGGCGGTAAATTCTATGACAGCAACTATGCTTCATTGATGCATGCAGGTTCACGAGGAGTACATTGGAGCGCAGATATAATGAATAGTTGGACTCCTGAAAATACTAATACAGATGTTCCAAGAGTAGATTACAACAATTCCAATCAGTCTATTGCTAGTGATAGATGGCTTACAAACGCAAGTTACCTTTCATTGAAGAATGTAACTATAGGTTATTCATTACCTAAGAGATGGTTGGAAAAGGTTAATTTCAATGCTGTCAGAATTTATGCTTCTGGCGACAATATGGGACTTATTTGCAAGAGAAAGGGTATGGATCCGCAGCAATCCTTCAGTGGTACATCTGATTTCACATATACTCCGGTTAGAACCATATCTTTCGGTCTTAACATTACTTTTTAAATGATAGTGAATTATGAAAAAATATAGTTTAATATTTGTAGTTTTATCTTCGCTTCTGATATTTGTCGGTTGCGGAAAGGAGTTCCTAACTACTGC
>CAYLGW010000009.1:0-74919 GCA_964383385.1 uncultured Muribaculaceae bacterium | reverse complement strand
CCACATATTTTAAATGTAACAGCTGATTATTTATTTATTAATAAAAGCCATAAAGAGTTTGGAACCAACCTCCTATTTACTTTCCAAAGCGGCAATATGGAGAGTGTAAAATCAGCAACATTTATTGGAGAAATGCCTGGGGGAAAAGATGTTATTTTGGATTATTATAGCGGCATTAACAATTTGAGATTAAAAAATTATATAAGATTGGATATTGGATGCTATGCAAAATTCAAAAGGACTAAGGTTACTCATCTTGTGAAAGTAGGTATATATAATGTCATGAACAGACACAATCATTTCAGTCTTTACTATAATAACGACGAAAACCAATGGAAACAAATATATATATTCCCATTGGTACCAAGCCTGAATTATACTATTGAGTTTTAAATTATATCACTCGCTCACTCACTATAGGGGTATTGTGGTTCCGGAAATCCGTATGAGGGTCTACATAATTAATATATCTACCTATTGACAAAATATTTTGTTTAAATCTCTTTGGACGCGTTTGAATAGTATTGCGCTAAAAGCAACCGCTTAATTAGATAGCGCCCCAAAAGTGTGTAAATTTATATTTTCAGATAAGTAAACACTGCAAATATATAATTATTAAAAGTTCTGAAAAAGTTTTACAGATGCTCTGTTTTGATTCTAAACGATTTTAAACATTCCTTTTTGTTCTCTGTTTTTAGTTAATTATCAAAATACTATATTATGGAAACAAATGAGTTGAATAAGAAGGAGCATGTTACTTCAGAGGAATTTAAGGCAAAAAGGGATATTAAGGGTATTTGGAAATACTCGAAAGGTTTTTTTTGGTTTGTAGTATTAATTGCATTAGCTGCACTTTTTTTTAGTCTTTTTAGTTGCAGTGGCAATGAGTCGAGAGAAAGAACTCTGTATCAGGGTATGGGACAGGCGTATGTGATGATTACTGCTGCTCAATCTAATTATACTCTTGCAGGTGCTAAGGCTTTTAGGGACTCTTTACCCTCAATTAATGCTCTCTTTAAAGCAGCTTCTGTTATGGAACAAATTCATAAGAATGGAGTTATAAATGCTTTTAGTGCATTTGATCGTTCAGATAATTTATCTCTAAAGAAACAAGCAGAACTTAGTAAAGAGTATTCTCTCTCTCAATATGATACTATATCTAATATTCGGAAGTATTTTGTTGGACAGCCTCTAATCTTCTCAATGAATACATCTCGTGTGAATTTAAATTCTTGTATGAAAATGCAGAGCTTTATGATTAATGATCTTTTTCTCTCTCTCTCAGATGAAGCAAATAATGTTGGAAGTGAGTATATGAAAGAACTCTATTTTATGTATATGGAGAGCGAGCAGAGTGCTTATAGATTATTTAGTGATGCATATAAATATTTTTCTAATGCTTCTCAATTTACTACTAAATATGGGGTCTGTCCTAAATGTGGAAGTATATATATTTATGACGACGGAACGACGGATTGTGGGGTCTGTGGTGTAAATTCGAGCAAGTTTATAATCGTGGATGCAGATTAAACTGACAAATAGTCAGAAATTTTATTTCTATTTTTAAAATAATTAAAATGGTACATCATTTGTCGAGATATTTGATGTTTAAAATATCGATAATTCTAAAATATAATAATTATGGCAAAAGGTCAAATAGGGGTTACTACTGAGAACATTTTCCCGGTTATTAAAAAGTTCTTGTATTCTGATCATGAAATTTTTCTTAGAGAATTAGTTGCAAATGCAGTTGATGCCACACAAAAATTAAAGGCTCTTGCTAATGTAGGAGACTTTAAGGGAGAATTGGGTGATTTAACGATTAAGGTTGAAGTAGATGAGAAGGCTAATACACTTACTTTGATAGATAGGGGTATAGGTATGACCGAGGAGGAGGTCGATAAATATATTAATCAAATTGCCTTTTCGAGTGCAGGTGAATTTCTGGAAAAGTATAAAGATCAATTAAATAGTATTATAGGCCATTTCGGTTTAGGATTTTATTCCTCTTTTATGGTCTCTAAAAAGGTGGAAATAAGAACATTATCGTGGAAAGAGGGTGCAAAGGGAGTCAAATGGTCATGCGACGGTTCTCCTGAGTATGCCATGGAGGAGATTAACAAGGAGGAGAGAGGAACGGAGATTATTTTATACCTCGACGATGAGTCTAAGGAGTTTTCAACTAAGCAAAAAGTAGATTCTTTACTTACAAAATACTGTAAGTTTATGCCTGTTTCAATAGCTTTCGGTAAAGTGGAGGAGTGGAAGGAGGGTAAATATGTAGAGACAGGGCAGGATAAAATTATAAATGATACCGATCCGTTATGGACTAAAACTCCATCTGAGATAAAAGAGGAGGATTATATGAATTTCTATCGGAAATTGTATCCTATGCAGGAGGATCCACTCTTCTATATTCATCTTCATATAGATTATCCGTTTAATTTAACAGGTATTCTATATTTCCCAAAGATTAAGGATAAGATGGATGTTACAAAGAATAAGATACAACTTTATAGTAATCAGATGTTTGTAACAGATTCTGTAGAGAATATTGTTCCTGATTTTCTTACATTGCTTTATGGTGTTATTGATTCTCCAGATATTCCTCTTAATGTTTCAAGGAGCTATTTGCAGGCAGATTCAAACGTAAAAAAAATCTCATCATATATTACGAGAAAGGTTGCAGATAGGCTTGAAGAGATTTATAAGACGGATAAGGCTACATATGAGGCTAAATGGGACAATCTTAAGCTATTTATTGAGTATGGAATGCTTACTGATGAAAAATTCTATGAAAAGGCTCAAAATTTCGCACTTTTAAAGACTACAGATAATAAATATTTTAATTATCAAGAGTACAGAGCTCTTGTAGAGCAAGATCAGACAGACAAGAATAAAAAGGTGGTTTATCTATATACTACAGATCCTGTGGCGCAATACTCATATATTGAGGAGGCAAAGAATAGAGGTTATCAAGTCCTGGTATTTGATAGTCAATTAGATGCTCACTTTGTAAATTTACTCGAATCAAAGCTTAAGGAGACAACATTTGCACGTGTGGATGCCGATAGTATAGATTCACTTATTCAGAAGGAAAATAGGGACAAACCTGAGTTGCAGGAGCATGAAGAGCAGGATTTAACATATGCTATAGAGGCGATTATGCCTAAAAATGCTCATTATAATGTTCAGGTAGAGAATCTTGGAGTCAATTCGGCTCCTATATTGATAACGCAGAGCGAATTTATGCGCAGATACAGAGAGATGTCCTCTTTGAATGGTGGATTGAACTTTTATGGAGAAATGCCAGATTCATATACTGTTACGATGAATTATGAAAGTCCGCTGATTAAAAAGATAATGGAGAATAAGGCAAATGTTACCGATAAGGTATTAAAGGAGCTCGATGCCGAGTTGCTTAATGTAAAGGATGCATTAAAGAATCTCAACGATAAAAACAAGGATAAGAAAGAGGAGGAAATACCTGTAGAGGAGAGAGATAAAAAGAGTGATCTGTTAAAAAAAGAGGAAGAAATCGCCGGTCAACGTAAAGAGACAATGGCAAAATTTGCCAACGATGATGAATTGCTCAAGCAAATGACCGATTTAGCTCTTCTGTCAAACAATATGCTAAAAGGTAAGGAATTGCATACATTTATCATGAGAAGTTTCACTCTTTTGAAGTAAATTTCTATGAGTGAATAATCACAAATGATTCGGGATTCGGTTTTTATCGGATCCCGATTTTGTTTACAGCCCATTTCTTATACTCTATAGTTTGAATATTGCATTACATAGTTTGAATAGCATATCTCGTATCAGATATACTACTAATGTGCCAATCAGTATGCCGCTGATATTTGCTCCTAAATCGAAAGGATCTGAATCTCTCCATGTTGTAAGTATTTCTTGTGATGATTCAGCCAGTGAAGCTAAAAAGAGTCCGCTTAGTATGATTGAAGAGAAGAGATACTGCCTCAGTATCTTGATATTTCCATTGAAGTTAAAGAAGATCCATGCTATAAAGGGATAGGGAAAAAACATTGTTGCATGAATCAGACGATCTATTCTTATGCCGAAAATATAACTTGAAATATCCAAGTTCACCCCGGAAAAATCGTACAGGCAACAGAAAAACAGTGTTACAATGTAGAGAATCAGTATTGTAGTCGCAATAATATATGAGTTTTTTTTCTGCATAACGATGCAAAGTTATCATTAATCTATAATTATTCAAACACAAAAGACAGGCTCCGTAAAGGAAGGTCTGTCTTTTTATTTTTTAATATAATATTAACTTGTGTCTGTTCTAATTAATCATCTCCCTTTATTAGAGCCCTCTTTCCTGATAGATCATTCAGTACTTTAGGAGTTCCGTAGTAGATTATTTTGCAAAGTTGAGAGGCTTTTAAGGTAATCTCATCCGAGGTATAGATTTCAATTTTAGAGTTGCCAAAGGCGTATGCCTCTCCCTTTATAGCATGGAAAGATTCAGCATCAATTTTGGAAACTCCTGAGCAACTTGTATAAATATATGAGCCATTGCCCTTCAGCTCAGCCTTTGAGGAACCGGATACTTTTACAATGCTTTTCTCTTTGACGTTGCCGTCCAAGGTGAATTTTGATATACCTGAAATATTAGCCTCTATATTGTCTGCATTGCCTGTCATATTGAAGTGCGATGAACCGTTTACCCCTACGCCGACATTATTAAAAGTACCTTGAATATTACCTTTTGAAATCCCTGACAATTTGATTTTAAGATTATCTCCGGAGATTCTCAGATTCCCGATGGTGGAAATTCCGCTAAGTTTTATCTCCAGGTCACTTGTCTTAAAGGAGTCATCGCTATTGAATTTTGATATGCCGCTGAGAGTGATCTTCCTGATGGTGGACATACTCATATAGACAATTATCTTATCCTCCTGCTCACTGTTATTCCGTCTATTTTTTTTATTCTTATGATTAATAACTGAGAATTTAAGGGTACCGGCTTCAGGGGAGTTGATATCGAGATACTTTTCCATCTCGGCCGGGTATATTACTTCAACTTTATCGCCGTTGCCTTTTGTTACATTTATCTCGTATAGGTAACCAGCTGAGATAGAGGTGATATCGTTGAATCTGAAGACCTTTGTCTTAGTTTTATCGCTTGCGTATATTCCTGATGCAGCTAATACTGCAATAAGAAAAATCAATAATGCTCTCTTCATATAGTTGAAATATTAAAAGTTTAGTACGAACTATTTTTTGTATTTATCTCCGTTGATAATGGTTTTGTTGTCGGATTTATCATAAATATTGTTAGGGTTACCATAATAGGTGATTTTTGAGCATCCGCTTGTTTCCACTGTTAAATTCTTTGAGGAATAAACTGACGCGTGTGATGCGCCGCTAACCTCCACATTAACATCAATAGCTTTAAACCCCCTTGTATCTGCATTTGAGGCTCCTGAGCAGGAGATAATTACCTGTGAACCGTTTCCTACAACTGTTGATCTGGAAGCCCCTGAGTTATCGAGGGTAATATTTCGTTTTACATCTCCGTTGTATTTAAGATTTGAAGCTCCGCTTATCTCAATGTCGGTCTCCTTTGAGTTTACATTTAATAACATATTTGCAGCACCGCTTATATCTCCCTTTATAAGGTCGAAGTTACCATTGAGAGTTGCGCTTGAAGCTCCGGATAAATCGAGTTTTAATGAGTTACCGGAGATGTTAAGTGGCCTGATGGAGGCTGCTCCTGAGAGATCGAGTTTTAATTCATTTGTTATGAAAGTATCATTACTACTGAATCTTGCGGCACCTGAAAGATCAATATAATCTATTCTGCTCATCTCCAGTGTAACAGAAATCTTCTCATCATTGTATTTATGATCATATCTTCTGTTTCCGAATGAATCATCAAAATAAAGTTTTAAGTGCCCGGATGAAAAGGAGACCTTAATATATTTGGCATACCTTTCCGGTGCAGTAATTACAACTTTGTCTGAGTTTCCTTTTGATACTTTTATATCATATGTGAATCCCGCGCTTATGCTTGTTATTTTATTGAGTTTGTAATTCTTTGTTATTGTATTTTGGGCATAAAGTCCACTGAATGCGGCAATTATAGTTGCCACCGTAAGTAATAATGTTTTCATGTTTCTAAAATTTTATTTATTCTAATTTATATATTTTCAATTAATTATTCATTTTCATCAATAGATTGTTCAGCCAGGAATCTCTTAACCTTTTTAAGACCTTCTACCTTTTGCTTGTAGTAATTCTTTAGAATACGTGCCCTTTCTGCCGGTGAAATTACCTTTGGAAGCTGTTGATTCATGGGAATAGCCTCAAATGTTATGCTGTTTACGGCGTTACGCGTCTGTATTTGAGTAATAGTATCATTTTGCCTCGAAAGTTGATCTATCTGTTGTTTCAACTCCTCCATCTCCCTCATTTCGGCTATCTCCATTTGAGGTACGACTTCTATAGAGGGCTCGGATTTGTGAAAGAATAAAATAGAAGCGCCTATAACCAGCACGGCTGCTATCGGCAATGCTATCTTGAGGAAGAGGCTGTGACTCTTTTTATTGTCATGAAGACTTTTTATATCTCTCACCTCCTGGCTCTCTGCTGATGCAATTTTATTTAAGAATCTCTCTTTATGCCCCTCCGGCATCTCGCCCATATTGAACTTTTTACGGTTCTCAATAATATATTTTTCCAACTCTTCCATTAGTATTTCCTCCTCTTATATATAGTCTAATTCTTATTAATTATTTAATTCTTTTATCATTGTTTTTAACTCTATTGCAAGTTTTTCTCTCCCCCTCATATACCTGCTTCTTATCGTATTTCCATTAAGTCCTGTAATATTTACTATCTCTTCATAATCAAATCCTTCTATAAGATGCAGCGATAAGATGATTCTAAGTGTGTCAGGAAGGGACATCAATGCTTTTTTTACAATTCCCATCTTGGTATCCCGACATATTGTCTGCGTTTCCGGTTCAAACATTTTCTCCTTTGATAGTTCTTCGTCGGAGTACTCATTGATGAACTCCTTTTCTCTTTTTCTCTTTCTGACAACATCTATTGATGCTCTTACACAGATGCTAACCAACCAACTCTCTATATTCTGAATCTTTGCCTTGTCGGGGCAATTAAAGTATTTGAGAAAGGTGTCTTGCACAACCTCTTCAGCCTCACATTCGTTGCCGATGATTCTCAGACTCGTAAAATACAGTCTTTTAGAATAAGTGTCATATAACTTTTCTATTTTTTCTATTTTGTAAGGCTCCATATTCCTTTTATATCTGATTTCACTTATAAGACGCATGTATTGCAATCTTGTTGCAAAATAAAAATTATTTTTATTCAATAATATAAAGGAATGATAATATTATTAAATTTGTAGAATAAGTTAAAAATTATAATAAAACAATCAAACATTATGAATAACTCGATATTTAGTTTTCCTATTCCGGCTAATGAGCCGGTAAAGACTTATCTAAAAGGCAGTCCTGAAAGAATTGCAATTGAGGCTGAATTAAAAAGACAAAGCGAAATGGTAATTGACATTCCGCTTGTAATTGACGGCAAGGAGATAAAGACAGATGATATAGGTACTGTTGTAATGCCTCATGATCACAAACATGTTCTTGCAAAATATTATAAGGCCGGGGAGAAAGAGGTAAAAATGGCAATCAAAGCGGCTATGAAGGCTCATAAGGAGTGGGGAGAAACAGATTGGAGAATAAGGGCTGCAATCCTCCTGAAGGCTGCGGACCTTATTGCCGGAAAATATCGCGCTATCATTAATGCTGCATGTATGCTCGGACAAAGTAAAAATATATACCAAGCAGAGATTGATGCTGCCTGTGAACTTATCGATTTTTTAAGGTATAATGTGGCTTATGCAAGCAAAATTTATTCTGTACAGCCAAAGAGTGCTCCGGGCCAGATCAATTCAATAGAATATAGGCCTTTGGAGGGTTTTGTCTTTGCAGTGACTCCATTTAATTTTACATCAATTGCTTCCAATCTAAATATGACTCCTGTGCTGATGGGTAATACTACAGTTTGGAAATCTTCAACTACATCGTTACTCTCAAACTACTATGTAATGAAGGCGTTTATGGAGGCAGGAGTACCTGCCGGCGTTGTTAATTTCCTTTGCGGAAAAGGCTCACTAATTGGAAAAATAGTACTTGATTCTCCTGATTTTGGTGGTATTCACTTTACAGGATCAAGTGCAACCTTTAATTCATTGTGGCAGAAGGCAGGTGAAAATTTAACAAAATATAAGACCTTCCCACGAATGGTTGGAGAGACAGGAGGAAAGGATTATATCTTTGTTCATCCATCGGCTGTTGCCGATCAGGTTGCTAATGCAGCTTTTTGCGGAGCCTTTGAATTCCAGGGTCAAAAATGTTCAGCAGCTTCAAGAATGTATGCTCCTAAATCTTTATGGCCTGAAATTTTGAAAGGAATTAAGAGACGTGCCTCAGAGATAAAGATGGGTGATGTTATGGATCCCGATAACTTTATCAATGCTGTTATTGACGAAACTTCATTCGACAATATTAAATCTTATATAGATTTTGCTAAGAAAGCAAAAGATGCAAAGGTTGTTGTTGGTGGAAAATGTGATAAGAAAGTGGGATATTTCGTTGAACCTACAGTTATTGAGACCTCTAATCCTCACTTTAAATCTATGGAAGAGGAGATATTTGGACCGGTGCTGACTGTTTATGTATATGACGATAAGGAGGTTGATAAAGCTGTTAAGCTATGCGAGTCTACCTCTCCTTATGGCCTTACAGGGGCAGTTTTCGGACAGGACAGAATTGCCGTTCAAAAAATATCTGATGAGTTGAGATATACTGCAGGTAATTTCTATGTCAACGACAAGCCGACCGGTGCAGTTGTGGGAATGCAACCATTTGGCGGTTCAAGAGCTTCTGGTACAAATGATAAGGCAGGTGGAGAGTATAATCTAATGAGATGGGTTACTCCACGTGCGGTTAAGGAGACTCTCGTTCCATCTACTACCTATAAATACTCTTATATGAAGTAGTAAATAACAGGATAGATATATTTAAAACGCTTCAAATATGAGAATATTTGTGGCGTTTTAAATATTTTATATCAAATGAGCAGAGAATTGCAACCAAATTAAAAAGGGGTGACGAGAAGAGAGACAATCTAAAATAATAATAAAAGAGAGTAAGGTTATTACCGGAAATTGAATAATTAATGAATGATAATTAATTAAATATAAAGTATAAAAGTAAGAGTAAAACAGTTAAAGTATTATTATGATAACATCTGAAAGACTACATAATGAGGCATTTGTCCTCGATTCTCATTGTGATACTCCATTACGTCTTGTAAGAGGAATAGATATTGGCTTAAGAACTAAGGAGGGCCATGTTGACTTTAATAGGATGAAAGAGGGTGGGGTAGATGCCTCCTTCTTTGCAATATATACATCTAACACTATTATGCCAGATGAGAGTACGCGTCGAGCATTGGAACTTATTGCCCATACCTATGACATAATTGAGAAATACCCAAAAAAGGTTGCACTTGCTACTACTGTTGATCAAGGTTTTGCTTTGAAGGAGCAGGGAATTATTGCAATCTATCTCGGTATGGAAAACGGAGCTCCTATTCAGAATGATCTCAGTTTGCTCAGGCTCTTTTACAAAATGGGTGTAAGATATATGACCTTGACACATGCAGGTAATAATCAGATTTGTGATTCTTGTGCAACAAAGGAGAAGAGGTGGGGCGGTGTAAGCCCTTTTGGGCGAAAAGTTATTGCCGAGATGAATAGACTTGGAATGATTGTGGATGTATCTCATCTCTCTGACGATGCTTTTTATGATGTTTTGAACTATTCTAAAGCTCCTGTAGTTGCTACCCATTCTTGTTGTAGAGCCTTGGCAAATCTGCCGCGTAATATGACGGATCAAATGATAGTGGATCTGGCTGCTGCCGGAGGAGTAATACAAATCAACTTTTATCCGGCCTTTCTTGATGATAAATATGCAAATAAGTTTTGGCCTCTTGCAGAAGAGTTTGAAATTGCCGAAAAACAGTTGTGGAAACATCCGAGAACTAAAGCTGTTATTGATAGTTATAAAGAAAAGAGTCAAAAAATGTTTGCATTAAAGCGACCTTCGTATAAAGTGCTTGTGGACCATATAGAACATGCTGTCAAACTTGTGGGGGCGGAGCATGTGGGAATAGGATCTGATTTTGATGGCATTGAAACCTCTCCTGAGGGGCTGGAAGATATCAGTAAGATGGGCGTTATTACAAAGGAGATGCAAAATAGAGGTTTTAACACTCATGAGATAAAGCTTATACTCGGAGAGAATTTTATGCGTGTATTTAAAACTGTAGAAAATCTGAAGACTAAATAACTAATTTTTAATTTATAATTTTATGAATAGCAGAATAGCGTTAATTACAGGAGCAACATCAGGAATAGGAGAAGCGGTTGCTCTAAAACTGGCCTCAAAAGGGTATAATCTTATTATTACGGGAAGAAGAGGAGCGAGACTCACTGCATTGGCATCGTCAATAGAGAGGGAATATAGTGTTAAAACCTTGCCTTTGATTTTTGATGTACGTTCTCTCTCTGAGGTAGAAAAACAGTTAAAGAATCTTCCAGAAAATTGGACTAAAATAGATGTGCTCGTTAATAATGCCGGGCTTGCAGTTGGGCTGAATCCGATAGATAAAGGTCTCTTCGACGACTGGGAAAGAATGATAGATACCAATGTTAAAGGCCTATTGTATGTAACAAGGATTATCTCCTCATATATGGTAAATAATCAAAAAGGTCATATTATTAATCTATGTTCTATAGCCGGCAAGGAGGTGTATCCTAACGGGAATGTCTATTGTGCCACAAAGCATGCTGTAGATGCCATTACAAAGTCAACTCGAATAGATCTTCTACCATATAATATAAGAGTTTCTCAAATATGTCCGGGTGCTGTTGAAACCGAGTTTTCTGAGGTGCGTTTTAAAGGAGATAAAGAGCGTGCCTCAAAAGTGTATATAGGGTATGAATCCTTAAAAGCAGAGGATATTGCCAATGCAATTATCTTTATGATTGATTGTCCACCTCATGTGAATATAAATGATATGGTCATTATGCCTACAGCACAAGCTAATTCCTCTATTTTTAATAAAAAATAGCTTTTTTTAGCTCGTATTAAAAGAGTTATTGGCTTTATTCTAACCAATTAGCCTTCTTTAGAATAGAATCGATCTCTTGAACCATGCTCCATCTATCCTTATCATTTCTGTTCTCAAAAACAAGTACTAAAATTTGTTTATCGGGGAATCTGCCTGCGTATATTTGGAATCCTCCGTTGTCACCCGTGTGATAAACCTTTTTAGGCATTCCTGCTCTCTCCTCCACAAACCATCCGTAACCATACCAGGTATCGGGTCTGTTTTGATATAAACTATATTTACTGCCGGAAATATTGTTTATTTTAGAGTGAGCGGTCTCTTTAGTTTCATTAGAGATTATTTTATTGTCTCTCAACGCTTTTTCCCACTTTGCAAATTCGTGAGTAGAGGTATAGATGCCTCCATCGGCCTTTGTGGCGAAAAAAGTCTCTTCTCCATAATCATATTCAGAGAAGGAGAGAAAACCCTTATGTGGTGTATAGATCTTTTTTTCCGAAGTAGAGTTCAGTGCCTTTTTTGCGGCAGCAGCTTCAGGAGAAAGATCGCTGTCAGAGGATTGTTTGTCGGTGCTTTCATCGGCCGGAACATATCCGTGTGCCATATTGGGAATAGTTGCATCCGGCTCAAAATATAAGGTAGAAGACATTTCTGCCGGTGTAAAAATACTCTTTCTCATATATTCTACAAATGGTTGTCCGGTTACCTTCTCAATTATTGAATATAAAATTTGAAAGGTTGGATTCATATATTCATATTCTGTACCGGGCTCAAAATTAAGATGGTCGAGTTTTTTAAGGTACTCAATTGATTGCATATCTGTTGCAGTCAGCATAAAATGTCGGTCATCTCTTGGCCTTTCATCAGGTATTCCGGATGAGTGGGAGAGTAGATGTTTGATTTTTACCTTTTTAAATATCTCTGATTTAAATTCCGGAAAATACTTAGAGACATTATCTTCTATGTTTATTTTTCCCTCCTGGGCAAGTTTGAGTATTGCTGTAGCTGTAAATTGTTTGGAGCATGAAGCAATATTAAAAAATGTATTGCCATCAATTCGATGACCGTTTTCGTAGTTGGCTATACCATAGCCCTTATCGAAGATGATCTCATCTCCTTTCATTACCAATACTGCCCCGCCTGGGAAATCGCTAATCATTGAGGAATCGCCGTTAATGGCGTATCGCGCTGTAAAGAGTGAATCTAAGCGCTGTTTTATGCTCTCTTCCGCCGATTGTTTCATATTCTTGCAAGATGATATAGAGGTTACTATAAAAAATAAAAGTGTTAATAGGAGATAGTAGTGCATTTGTCCTCTCCAAATGTGGGTCTGTTTCATGTTATGGTTCATATTGAGAATATTATAGTTCTTTTTTTAATTGAAGTCTTAAAAGATTCAGGGCATTTGATGAAAACCTCTCTACATTAATTGTGCGACTACCCTTAAATACCATCGTCTTTGATACTAAGGAATTTTTACCGGCTACTGCCATCCAAATAGTGCCGACCGGTTTCTCCTTGCTCCCTCCGAGAGGGCCTGCAATTCCTGAGGTTGCAACTGCATAATCGGTACCCATTAGTTCTCTGACACCTATTGCCATCTCTTCCACACATTCTTTGCTAACAGCGCCGTACCTTTCCAAAGTCTCATTTTTGACCTTTAATACACCTCTTTTTATCCTATTATCGTACGATACAACGCTACCCATAAAGTATCCCGACGCTCCAGGAATAGAGGTAAGAAGTGATGCCATATAGCCTCCTGTGCATGATTCGGCAGTTGAAACAGTTTTTTTCTCGGAAAGTAGAATATTACCTATTACCTCCTGCAACGAAGTAGTACCCTCGCCATATATTGCATCACCAATAATATTTTTGAGTTTTTCAATCTCATTCTCAATTATAAGCGCACCTTTAGCCGCGTCTGTACCATATATCGAAAGTCTTAAGCGTACTCCTAAAATAGGATTAGGTAGGTAGGCTAAATGTACATTATCCGGAAGTGCATCCTCCCACTTCTCAATCATTTTAGAGAGAGTGGATTCTGCAATTCCAAAGGTGCAGAGAGTGCGGTGAACAATATTATCGAGAGTAAATTCTCTCTTAATAGCTTCTAATATATTGGGGATTGCAGCCTCTGCTTCAAATGGAACTCCAGGAAGTGAAAAGAGCATGGATTTGTGTCCGAATTTATCTTCAGGTATTATAAATTCCATTATAGGTGCAGTGCCGCGTTCATTTGGGATTACAATGCAATTATCCGGCACCATAGCTTGATTGCGATTAATATCGCTCAACTCAACACCCCTTGCAGTGAGAATCCTTTTAATGATTTCGTACTGGGTTTCATTGTGCACAAATTTATTAGCACCTGTTAATTCTGCAATGCTTTTCTTTGTGATATCGTCTTTTGTCGGTCCGAGACCTCCTGTGATTATTACTATACTGTTTTCAGAGAGACATTTAGAGATAGTTGTTTTAATCTCGCTATCGTTATCTCCGATTGAAATCATATTATTTACCTTGACGCCTATAGAATTGAGAGCTTGCGCTATATGGGATGAATTGGTGTCAACTATCTGTCCTATAAGAATTTCATCTCCTATTGTGCAAATAGATGCTGTAATCATAGTTATGTTATTTATATATTCTTTTTATCGTGTGTATTATTCTTGTTCTGAGCACTTTTTGCCTTAGCCTTTTTTACGAGATTTGCAGCAATGTGCTTATTAATCTTTTTTACAAGTCCGGGACCATTGTATATTAGTCCCGAATATAGTTGAATAAGAGAGGCTCCTGCATCCAGCATCTCCTGGGCCTGTTCAGGAGTCATAATTCCCCCAACAGCTATAATAGGAAGCTGTCCATTTGCCTTTTTATTAATATACTGTACCATCTTGAGACTACGTTCATATAATGGTTGACCGCTTAATCCTCCATCTCCGATTGCATTTAGCTGCTCTGCCGGCAGGGTCAGTCCATCTCTGCTTCTGGTACTATTTGTTGCTATTACACCATCTAATCCCGATACCAGAATTAGATCTATTATCTCGTCGAGATGTTGCTCAGGAATATCGGGAGAGAGTTTTAATAGAATAGGGCGGTAATCGTCGAAATACCTTCTTAAAGCAAGCAGTTTATCTATAATTTCCGACAGATTTTCAATATCTTGTAACTTAGTGAGATCCTTAACATTTGGGCATGAGACATTAATTGTAAAGTAGTCTACGAAATCATATAAAATGGCAAATGATTTTTCGTAATTACCTGGTGCATTACTGTTCGACACATTTGTATTCTTGCTTAAATTACCTCCTATAATACAATTAGGCTTGTGGTTTTTTAAATATTCTACAGCATACCTTACTCCGTTGTTATTGATACCCATCCTATTTATGATGGCGTTATCCTTTAGGAGTCTGAATGCTCTGGGTTTAGGATTTCCAGGTTGCGGATTCAGAGTAAGAGATCCAATCTCTACGAAACTGAAACCGAATTTTGCCATATCATTATAAAGATCTCCGTTTTTATCAAATCCGGCAGCGAGCCCCACAGGATTCTTAAAGGTTATTCCGAAGACCTCTCTCTCCAGTATAGGATTATTATAGCCGTAAATCAGTTTAAGAAAGTATTGTGATAGTGGAATATACCTTAATACGACAAGTATTTTGACAGTAAGATAATGGGCATTTTCTGCCGTAAACAAAAATAGAATTGAGCGCAGTATTTTATACATATCTATTATTCATCATTTACTGCAAAAATAGTTATTTAGAGAATAATATACGGCATTTTATAAAAGAGTTATTAACATATTGGCACTCCCTTTTCTCTTTCTCTCTTTTTTCGTATTATCTCCTTTCTGTTTTATCATGTGTAAATTCGTCAAAAGAGCCATCGTTGTAGAAGATAATAACCCTCTTTACACCTCTGTTTTTGTGTATTAATGGCTGATTGCTTGCAAATATTTGATTCTTGTGGAGTTGATTTTCGTCGTTATCTAAGTTATGTTCCTCATTTACAGCAAACTGATCTGGAAAATCAGACTCGGTATTATTGGAGCAATTAAATAAATTCGTATTATCTCCCTCCGGAAGATCGTCCCTAATGTAGCCTTCCTCTCTTTTAGCAGATTTTTCCCTCTCTAAAGAGTCATTTTGCTCGGAAGGAAAAGAGTCATTATTTTTTTTCTCATTCGGAAGGAGGGGGTCGGACTCTTTCAATGGTTTGCCTTTTCCTGTGATTAACCATTCCGCATTTATATCAGGAAATTTCAGAAGCAGTTTATTGATAAATTCAAAACTCGGTTTATTTCTTCCAGATAAAATATGAGAGAGACCGGAACGTTGTATTCCAATCATATCCGCCAGTCGGGCAGGAGAGAGGTTCTCAAGCTTCAAAATAAGCTGTAAACGGTTATTCATAATTGTAAAATCATTTATATACAAAGTTAAGCAAAAAACTATTTACAATTGTAAAAATTATTAAATACAATTAAATTGCCATTTTGGCATATTATTGCTAATAACTTAATAATCAATCTTATCTTATTATTTAAAGCATCTTATCTTATACATTAGGTAATATATATTAAATAGCAGAAATACAATAAGATAAGTACAAACTAATTTGCTAAATATTCTCTTTTATGCCGTCATACCCTCACTTACCCTTGTTATTATCTAAATATATACTTTCATTTGCTGCATATAAATAACAGATTATCAATAATATAAATTTGATGATGCTTTCATTATAATTATTAGTTATGGTTGTTAAATAATTATGTACACAACCCGTGACAGTCATTTAACAACCTTAAATATTGTTTACATAATGCCAACCATTTAATTTACTTTTGTCATTTACATTTGTAAACAAAATTCAAATTTAAACGATTTCTTCTTTAATGTACATTTATATACCTTTGCATAAAATAAACGATTGTGAGGCCTAAAATCAAGATACGGGATTATACATATATTTTACCCGAAGAGAGGATTGCAAAATATCCTTTAGAAAAAAGAGATGATTCTAAATTACTAATCAGTAGTTGCGATACAATTAGAGAGGATAGTTTTAAAAATATTATTAACTATCTTCCTTCTGATTCTTTAATGGTTTTTAATAATACTAAGGTTGTTCCTGCAAGATTACTCTTTAAAAAGCCTACAGGAGCGATTATTGAGGTTTTTTGCCTTGAACCGCATTCTCCTGAGGATTATGCTGTGGCTTTTGCCTCAACCTCTTCATGTAGTTGGAATGCAGTTATTGGTAATGCTAAAAGATGGAAAGAGGGAGAGATCAATTTTTTGTGTGACGAATCTCATTCAGAGGCATGCGCACTTAATTTGCGTGCTCAACTTATAGAAAAAAAAGAGAATAATAGCTCTATTGTTAGGTTTATATGGGATACAGGAATCTCTTTTTCAGAGCTTCTTGATATTTGTGGTCGTATTCCTATTCCTCCCTATCTTAAAAGAGATACTGAAGCTTTGGATATTATCCGTTATCAGACATTATATGCGAAAATAAAGGGCTCAGTTGCTGCTCCTACGGCGGGATTGCACTTTACCGATAATGTTTTAGCTGAAATTGAAAATAAAGGTATTAAACGTGATAATATTTGTCTTCATGTTGGTGCGGGAACATTTGTGCCGGTTAAAAGCGAGTTCATTTCTGAACATAAGATGCATACGGAGCCATTTTCTATTACCAAATCTTTTATTTCAGCTCTTTTGAGTTATAAATCTGATCCTGAAAAGAAGATTATAGCTGTAGGGACAACTTCTATGAGGTCTTTGGAGTCGCTATATTATATAGGTATAAATATCATTAAAACTGGCCAACCTGGAGCTGTTTCGCAATGGGCTCCCTATGATGAGGACTATTCCTATTCTGTATCGGAATCTATTGAAGCAATACTAAACTATATGGAAGAGAAAAAATGTGAGAGTCTTGTTGCAAGAACAGGCATTATAATAGTTCCCTCCTATAAATTTAAGATAGTTGATATTCTTGTAACTAACTTCCATCAGCCTCAGAGTACGTTATTATTGCTTATTGCTGCCTTTGTAGGGCCGTCATGGAGGGAGATATACAATTATGCATTGGAAAATAGTTTTAGATTTCTTAGTTACGGCGACAGCTCTTTACTCTTTAAAAAGTAATGCTTCTTAATAAAAATGCTTATTGAAAAGCCTATTAACATGCCGTTGCCCCATTCTTGTGAGATAATCTTTGCTTAATTGTTTATTTATTTTGTAACTTTGTCACGAAATGAACAATTATTATGGATATAAAACAATATGACGATATAAGGCCCTATAATGACGATGAAATTAACGAGGCAATGCAGCGTATTTCGTCTAATCGTTTTTTTTCTAATATTTCTGCCTATCTTTTTCCCGGAAAGGATGAGGCGTTTTTTAAGAAAATTCTTTTAAATTGCCATACAGTAAATGACTTCCAAGTAAAAGTTATGTCATTTATAGTACGCAAGATAATTGCTGATACAGCAAAGGAGATGTCTTTCGGCGGGCTTGATAATTTTGAAGAGGGAAAGAAATATCTTTTAATCTCCAATCATCGTGATATTGTTTTGGATTCTGCCATTATTCAATTAATACTTCACGAGAATAAAATACCAACAACAGAGATATCTGTTGGGGATAATCTGATAACTTCCCCCTTTATTGAAGATATTACCCGTTCAAATAAGATGATAAAGGTAATTAGGAGTTCCTCCGCTCGTGAGGTTTATTTTACCTCTCAACGATTGTCCAATTATATAAGAAATAATATTTCAGGAGGGAGGAGTTCAATATGGATTGCACAGAGGAATGGTAGGACAAAAGATGGTTTGGATATAACAGAGCAAGGATTGCTAAAGATGCTGTCGATGTCCGGCTCAGGTGATTTCTTAAAAGATTTTGAGGAGTTGAACATTATGCCTGTTACCGTCTCTTACGAATTTGAACCATGTGATATTTTAAAAGCTATAGAGCTTCATATCTCCAAACGGCAGAAATACATTAAGACAAGGCACGAGGATCTCAATAGTATACTTACCGGTATAATGCAGTTCAAAGGAGGTATCCATATACAGTTTAACCAGCCACTTGCTACTCAGGAGATAAATTTAGCGGCAAATAGTAATTCTGCTGATAAAAATGAGAAATTCAAGTTGCTCGGAGAGATAATGGATAAAAAGATTGTCTCTAATTATCATCTTTGGAAAAACAACTATATCGCCTACGATCTCTTACATAATAGTGAGAAGTATTCTTGTATGTATACAGAGGAGGAAAAGTTATCATTCGAAAATTACACAAAGTATAAATTATCTACGGTGGAGGATGATAAAGACGATGTTGAGAAGATTTTCCTTGGTATTTATGCCAATCCGTTAATTTCTAAAGAAAATATTTCTAAGTAGTCTTATCACTATTAACTATTTTTGCCCCATCACATATTCTCTATTATTAGTTTATCAATAATCTGATAGATTGTCTTTCAGTCTTTTATAGCTATATATAAATTCTTCGGATTATACATTACACTATAATATATGGCATTATGTTTGCATTTATAATTATAATATTAAAAATATTTATATATAATTAAAAAAATAATTATACATTTGTATCTATAAAATTTATTGTTCTAAATTTTAAATTGAATGATTATGAAAAATACAGAGAGCAAAGAGGTGAGGAGACTCACAAATGCGGAACTTGAATTAATGAAAATAATATGGGATAAAAAGGAGGCTTTCTTGGGTGATATAGTTGACTCTTATCCTGAGGAGTTGAGACCTGCCTATCCAACCATTTCTACAGTTGTAAGAATTCTTGAAAAAAAAGGCTTTATTTCTCATGATTCTTTTGGTAAAATAAACAGATATTACCCGCTTGTGGCCAAAGAGAGATATAGAAAAATGGTTCTAAAGAGTACTCTTAGTACTTTTTTTGACGATTCCCCCCGCGAAATGATCTCTTGTTTTGCTGAGAAGGGTTCTCTCAATCAAAATCAGTATGATGAATTGATGAAGTGTGCAAGAGAACTGCTTAGTAAGGATGAAAATAGTTATAAATAAGTTTGTTAACGTTAAGTTTAATTTAAAATCTGAGGAATATGTTGATATTTAAGGAAATAATGGAGATGCAGATCTGTTTTGCACTATTTTATCTTTTGTATCTGCTCCTGCTTCATACAAAAATCTCTTTCAGATTATCACGGTTTTTTCTTTTAATGATCTTTCCGGTATCTGTGCTGATTCCTATTATTAATATCCCTGTTAGTGATAGTTATAATGTTTTTATAACTTATCTACCCTCGTTAATTGTAAATGATTTTAAGACTTCCTCTATGGCAGCTAATATAAGATATGCGGCCAATAATAATATTATTATTATACAAGCTGTTATATTCTCTCTTTATATTACCGGGGCGATTATTGTGTTTTTGATTAATATGTATGCTCTTTTAAGAGGCATATTTATGATACGCAAAGGAGAAAAGGGGGTATTATGTGGTAGAGAGGTAATATTCACCGATTGTAAAGGAGGGGCCTTTTCTATTTTTGGAAAAGTTGTAATTGATAAGCAATTTGCCGATTGTCCGGCTGCTTTGTTGATTATTGATCATGAATATCTTCATAAAAAATATATTCACTCTGCAGATCTTTGTTTTATGTTGTTTGCAAAGAGTATTTTTTGGTTTAATCCGCTTGTTTGGTTTGCAGGGAGATCTTTGCGACAATTACATGAATATGAGGTGGATGCCAATATGATTGTCTCCGGAGCAGATCCTAAACAGTATGCGCAGCTGTTATTGGATTACGAAATGGGTATAATAATGCCTGTTACGGCCAATCGATTTAGTTATTTATCAATTAAAAAAAGACTAAAAATGATGAAAACAAATTCTTACAAAAGTTCATTACGCATTTTATATGCGTTACCTCTTGCTGTTATTATGATAGCAATGTTTTCTCTTGCACCACAAAGTTGCAAGAGTAATCAGAGTAATAAAGAGATTAAAGAAAATATTGTGCCTGAGGAGCAGACTGTTGCAGATGAGGTAAAACAGGAGAGCTCTTCTTCAGAGGTCTCCAAAACCGGGCAGCAGGAAGCTATAGGATATTCTGAGGTGGCTGTTAAGCCTACCTTCCAGAATGGAGATCAGAATGCGTTTGTAAAGTGGATTTTTGAAAATATCTCATATCCTGAATCTGCTAAGCGAAATAATATTTCCGGAAGAGTGATCTTGAAATTTACCATAGCTGAAGATGGTTCTATAGGTGATGTGAAGATACTTAAAGGTGTAAATAAAGAACTCGACGCAGAGGCAATAAGAGTTGTTTCTGCATCTCCTAAATGGACTCCTGGAAAGCAAAATGGAAAAGCAGTTCCTGTTACCTTTATATTCCCTATCATCTTTCAACTTAAGTAGAGGTTAATGTAATAAGATAAAATCGAGTAGAAAAAAATTAAATTTTAGTTTTCTTCTACTCGATTTTCATTTTAAGATGAAGTAGCCTACTTGCTGTAATCGTAGAATCCTTTACCGGTCTTGCGTCCGAGAAGATTCGCTCTTACCATCTTTCTAAGTAGCGGATGAGGACGGTATTTGCTGTCACCGAACTCATTGTAGAGAACCTCCATAATGGCAAGGCAAACATCAAGTCCGATAAGGTCTCCTAATGCCAATGGACCCATAGGGTGGTTTGCACCAAGTTTCATTGCTTCATCAATTTCTGAAGCGGAAGCTACTCCGTCTGCAAGTATTCCGATACCTTCATTAACCATAGGTATCAAGATTCTGTTTACTACAAAGCCGGGTGCTTCATTTACGCTTACAGGGGTTTTTCCAATCTCTTTTGCTATTTCAACAACCTTGTCATGAATCTCTTGAGAGGTCAATTGTCCTTTAATTACCTCTACAAGTTTCATCATTGGAACAGGATTGAAGAAGTGCATTCCAATTACATGGCATGGTCTTGAAGTACATGCTGCTACCTCTGTTATTGAGAGCGAAGAGGTATTGGTTGCAAGAATTGCCTCCGGTTTGCATATTTTGTCGAGAGTCTGAAATATCTCTTTTTTTATGGCCATATCTTCTGCTATAACTTCAATAACAAGATCTGCATCAGCGCAATCCTTATAATCCATTGAATCCTTTATTTTGGAAATAATAGCCTCTTTTTGTGCTGCCTCCATTTTTCCCTTTTCAACCATTTTTGACAGGCTCTTTTCAATGGCTTTGTGAGCCTTTCCCAAAGAGGCCTCAGAGCGGCCTTTAAGGAGTACATTGTGGCCAGCTTGAGCAAATGTTTGAGCGATGCCATTGCCCATTGTACCTGTACCTATAACTGCGATTTTCATGATAAAAAATTTTTAATTATGTATTAAGTAATAGTTTTCTATATCAATTTATCTCTTACTCTATTTAATTATAAATGTTTATTTATTCTCAAATGACGGAGTACGTTTCTCAAAGAAGGCGTTCATTCCCTCTTTCTGATCTTTACTAGCGAAACACAAACCGAACAGATTTGCCTCTGTTGCAATTGCAGAATCCATATCTGTCTGCATACCTGTATTAATGGCCTCTTTACTGTTTCTAATTGCGATAGGAGCCTTTGCTGCAATTTTTCCGGCCATCTTCAAAGCCTCATCCATTAGAGCTTCAGGTTCTACTACAAGATTAACGAGTCCAATACGCAATGCCTCTGCTGCGTCAATTATGTCTGCTGTGTATATCAATTCTTTAGCTTTGCCTAAACCGACAATTCTTGGCATTCTCTGGGTGCCAGAAAATCCCGGTGTAATACCTAATCCAACCTCCGGCTGTCCGAATTTTGCTTTTGAAGAGGCAATCCTTATATCGCAACACATAGCTAGTTCGCAACCGCCTCCTAACGCAAAGCCATTAATTGCTGCAATTACCGGCTTATTGAGTTGTTCAATTTTTCTAAATACTGCGGCTCCGTGTTCACCAAAACTTTTTCCTTCAATGGCATTCATTGTTTTCATTTGGGAAATATCCGCACCTGCAACAAATGCACGTCCCTCTCCTATAATTATGACACAGTAGAGTTCGTTGTCATGTGAAATCTCCGTGAAGGCGATATCGAGTTCGTTGAGAATAGCAGAATTGAGGGCATTAAGTGAATCAGGATTATTTATTCTGATTATACAAATATGTCCCTGTTTTACAATGATCAGTTTTTCGTACTTCATACTTTTATCTTTTTATAATATTATATTGCGTTTTATTCTCTCTTCAAATGTACGTCAATTTGTGGATATGGAAATTCTATCCCAGATTTTGGTAATTGGACATATATTGTTTCGAGAACTCTGTAGTATATCAGATAATAGTCCTGACTTTTTACCCAAGCCCGTAATATTATACTTATGCTGCTTTCATTCATTGAAGCAAGTGCAGCAAAGGGTATAGCCGGTTCATTGATGATTTCCTTATTTGCTTTTACAATCTTCAGAAGCTCCTCTTTTGCCTTTGAGACATCGTTCCCGTATGCAATATCTATTTTCCAATCGCATCTTCTTGTTCCTGATATTGAAAAGTTTTTTATGGTTCCGTTTGAGAGGGCTCCGTTTGGCAGAACAACAATCTTATTATCGTCGGTTGCAATATGAGTAGTGGTCATCTCAATAGATTTGACAGTACCGGTATATCCTTGGGCATCTATATAATCTCCGATTTTAAAGGGTTTGAATAATAGAATCATTATTCCACCTGCAAAATTCTGGAGAGTACCGCTTAATGCCATTCCGACAGCGAGTCCTGAACCGGCAAGAAGTGCGACAAATGAGCTTGTATCCACTCCGAGCGCTCCGACAGTCATTACAATAAGTATAATTGTAAGGAAAATTGTGATAAAGCTGACAAGGAATGAGGCCAATGATTTGTCGACCTCTCTTTTTATCAATATCTTGTTTAAAATATGTTTAATTTTTCTGATGATCCATGCTCCTATAAAATAGATAATAATTGCCGCGAGGATCTTCATTCCTATCTCCATTCCACTATGAATAAGAGAAGTTATAACCTCATGGACAGACATGTTTGAGACCTTATCTATGGATTGAGTAAGAACTTGAGATGGATTATTTACAAGAGAATCAATCTTTTCTGGAACAGATTCTGTTTTCAGGTCTTGAAAGATTAGAGGTAAGTTCATCAGTGGAATCATATATTTTTTATTTTTTTACAAAATTATTAAAAAGCCCTCATTAATGCACTATTTTTTTAAATTATATTATTAGGATAAATTTTTAATTTCCGCTCCGTTTTTTATAACATTATTGTTATTTGAAATCATTTTAGAAATATGTAAATTTGCAATCCGCCGTTGAGTTGGACTCTATCACTCTTGGCGAGTGTTTTACAAGTTATTTAAATATTATCAAATACTACTAAAAACAGCAATATGAATAAAAGAATCTCTTTACAGGATGCTGTCTCTAAGGTTAAAGACGGCATGACAGTAATGGTCGGTGGCTTTTTAGGCGCCGGTAGCCCTACATCAATTCTTGATGAATTGGCTAAGAGCGGTGTGAAAAATCTTACTCTTATCTGCAATGATACTGCTTATGCAAATGTAGCTCACGGTCAGCTGATAACCAACAAACAGGTTAAAAAACTTATTGTTTCGCATATTGGTACAAATCCGAGTACCAGCGATCAGTTGAATTCAGGAGAGCTTGATATTGAGTTCTCTCCTCAAGGTACATTAGCTGAGAGAATACGTGCTGCGGGAGCAGGACTTGGAGGTGTTCTTACAACAACCGGACTTGGTACTGTTGTTGAGAAGGGTAAAGAGATGATTACTGTCGATGGTAAGAAATATCTTTTAGAAAAACCACTCAAAGCAGATATAGCTTTGATAGGAGCTACTATTGCAGATGAATCCGGAAATCTCGTTTATGTTGGTACTACACAAAATTTCAATCCGCTTATGGCAACAGCTGCAGATATTGTTATTGTAGAGGCTGAAAAGGTTCTCCCTGTAGGTGATATTGCTCCTGAACGTGTTCATACTCCGGCAATGTTTGTTAATTACATTTATAGCAAATAATATTTTTTATGGAAAAGAATAAATCTATGATCCGTATGAGAATGAGTTGTCATGATGCTCATTACGGTGGAAATTTGGTTGAAGGAGCAAAGATGCTTCAACTTTTTGGCGATGTGGCAACAGAATTACTCATTCAACGTGATGGTGATGAAGGGTTGTTTAAGGCATATGATATGGTGGAATTTATGGCTCCTGTTTATGCAGGCGATTTTATAGAGGCTACCGGAGAGATAATTTCCGAGGGTAATACCTCAAGAAAAATGGTCTTTGAGGCGAGAAAGGTCATTGTACCTCGTCCCGACATTTCCGATTCGGCTGCAGATGTTTTGGAGGAACCGATTATTGTTTGCAAAGCGAGCGGAACATGTGTGACTCCTAAAAAATCACAGAGAAAATAATATCGGGGTACTTCCCGTAAATTCTTTTATATGGAAAAATTAATAATAACCGCTGCTATTTGTGGCGCTGAGGTTACAAAAGAGCAGAATCCTGCCGTTCCTTATACTGTTAAGGAGATAGTAAGAGAGGCTAAATCGGCTGTTGATGCCGGTGCAGCTATTGTTCATCTCCATGTTCGCGAAGATAACGGAGCTCCGACACAATGTAAGAAACGTTTTAAGGAGTGTATAGAGGCGATAAGAGTGGTTTGTCCCGATGTAATAATTATTCCCTCTACCGGAGGGGCCGTAGGAATGACAGCCGAGGAGAGACTTCAACCGACAGAATTGATGCCAGAAATGGCGACTCTTGATTGCGGCACATGCAATTTCGGTGATGATGTGTTTGAAAATACTATGCCGATGATGCGTGCTTTTGGCAAACGTATGCTTGAGAATAGTATTAAGCCGGAGTATGAGTGTTTTGAAATGGGGCATCTTGATACAATTTTAACTATGGCAAAGAAGGGGCTTGTGCCCGGTTCTCCAATGCAGTTCAATTTTGTTTTAGGTGTTCCCGGATGTACACCTGCCAATGTTCAAAATCTTTGCTGGTTAGTAAATGCGATTCCTTCCGGATCCACATGGACTGCAACCGGTATTGGCCGATATGCATTTACCCTTGCTGCTCCTGCAATTGTGATGGGAGGCAATGTTAGGGTAGGATTTGAGGATAATCTCTACATTGAGCGAGGTGTCCTTGCTAAATCCAATGGTGAACTTGTAGAAAAGGTTGTAAGATTGGCTAAGGAACTTGGCCGTCCTATAGCTACTTCTGCAGAGGCAAGAGAGATACTCAGCCTCAAGAAAAGATGATTTAATGTTAAAATAATTTAATTGTTTATAGTATGAAAAAAGGTAACAAATACGGTATTCACAGAGTGATAGATCCGATTGGCGTTCTTCCACAGCCTGCAAATAAGTTGGATAACAATATGGATGAGATTTATGATGATGAAATCCTTATTGATGTAAAGACTTTGAATATAGACTCTGCTTCATTTACTGAAATTTCAAGGAGAGCGGAGGGCGATAAGAATAAAATTGCCGCAATTATGTTGGATATAGTTGCTAAACAGGGAAAACACCGCAATCCATGGACAGGGTCAGGTGGAATGTTGCTTGGTGTAGTTGAGAAAATAGGTGATGCGCTTATCGGAAAAACAGATCTTAAAGTTGGTGATAAAATTGCTACATTAGTATCTTTATCGCTTACTCCTCTTAGAATAGATAAAATTAAAGAGATTCGTCCCGATATCGATCAAGTTGATATAGATGGAAAGGCTATTCTCTTTGAGAGTGGTATCTATGCTAAGATTCCTGCCGACCTTCCTGAAAAACTTGCTTTGTCTGCACTCGATGTTGCAGGTGCACCTGCTCAGACTGCAAAACTTGTTAAACCGGGTGACACTGTTCTTATTATTGGTGCCGGTGGAAAATCAGGAATGCTTTGCTGCTACGAGGCAAAGAAACGTGCCGGTGTTACAGGAAAGGTTATTGGTCTTTGTCATAGCGAAAAGAGTACTAAGAGACTTCAGGAGCTCGGGTTCTGTGATTATGTATTCTCTGCTAATGCTACTCAGCCTGTATCGGTGCTCGAAAAGATTGAGGAGTTGACAAATGGCGAGATGTGCGATGTTACTATAAACAATGTCAATATTACTGATACTGAAATGACCTCAATTCTTTGTACAAAGAATACCGGTATCGTTTACTTCTTCTCAATGGCAACAAGTTTCACGAAAGCAGCTTTAGGTGCTGAAGGTGTGGGAAGTGATGTTACTATGATCATCGGGAATGGTTATACAAAAGGCCATGCTGAGATCACATTACAGGAACTACGCGAAAGCGAGAAGCTACGCAAGGTGTTTACTGAGTTGTATGCATAAATAGTTGCTGTATGTCTGAAAGACAATATAAGAAGGGTGAACGTTATGGTACTCACAGGGTTATTTCCCCTGTGGGTACTTTACCTCAGCCGGCTCAGAGACTCGATAATACCATGACGATATATGATAACGAGGTTCTGATAGATGTTAAGACACTAAATATAGATTCCGCTAGTTTCACTCAAATAAAGAATGTATGTAATGCCGATCCTGAGAAGATGAAGGAGTTGATCCTCTCTATCGTTAAGGAGAGGGGCAAAATGCAGAATCCTATTACAGGTTCCGGTGGAATGCTTATCGGTACTGTTAAGGAGATTGGACCGATGTTTCCGACTATTCATAATATAAAACCCGGAGACAAAATTGCGACATTGGTATCGCTTTCACTTACACCTTTGAAAATTGAGAAGATTCTCAATCTCTCTCCGGATTCGGATCAGGTAGATGTGGAGGCACAGGCTATTCTTTTTGAAAGCGGACTTTTTGCGGTTCTTCCTGATGATATTCCGGAGAAATTGGCTCTTGCTGCATTGGATGTTGCCGGAGCACCGGCTCAGGTAGATCGACTTGTTACCGAAGGAGAAATTGTCTGCATTATCGGAGGTGGTGGTAAATCCGGTATTTTGTGTTGTTATCAGGCGATGAAAAATGTTGGCCAATATGGAAAGGTAATAGTTGTAGAGTATTCTCCAGAAAACGCAAACAGAATAAAGGAGATGGGACTTGCTACAGATGTTATTGTTGCAGATGCTACAAATGTGATGGATGTCTATCACAAAGTTATGGCAATTACAGGGGGGAGAGGGTGTGATGTCACGGTAAACAATGTAAATGTACCCTCTACTGAGATGACCTCCATTTTGGTAACAAAAGGACGCGGATGTGTATACTTTTTCTCAATGGCAACCAGTTTTACTAAGGCTGCTTTGGGAGCTGAGGGAGTAGGCAAGGATATAAACCTTATTGTCGGAAACGGCTTTGCAAAGGGTCATGCCAATCTTACTCTTAATATTATCCGTGAATCAAAACCGATAAGAGAGCTTTTTGAAAAATTATACGTAAAATAATATGAACGAATCCAGAAGAAAAGTGTTGTTTCCAAATGTTTCTGATACCGAATGGAATGATTGGAAATGGCAGGTAAAAAACAGAATTGAGACTTTAGAAGACCTCAAGAAATATGTAAAATTAACTGAAGATGAGGAGGAAGGGGTGAAAAAGTCGCTTGAGACTTTGAGAATGGCCATAACTCCTTATTATATCTCTCTGATAGATCCGAATAACCCTCATGATCCAATCAGAAGACAGGCTATACCTACAATTAATGAGACACATCGTGCCGATGCAGATTTGCTCGATCCTCTTCATGAAGATGAGGATTCCCCTGTACCGGGTCTTACACACAGGTATCCCGATAGAGTACTTCTTCTTATTACAGATATGTGCTCTATGTATTGCAGACACTGCACCCGCAGAAGATTTGCAGGCCATAAGGATGGTGAAACCTCTTCCGATAATATTGAGAAGGCAATTGAGTATATAGCAAATACTCCTCAGGTGAGAGATGTTCTTCTTTCCGGCGGCGACGCTCTAATGGTTAGCGATGCGAGGTTGGAGTATATTATAAAAAAATTGAGAGCTATTCCTCATGTTGAGATTATCAGAATTGGATCAAGAACTCCGGTTGTGTGTCCTCAGAGAATAACGGATGATCTTGTAAATATGCTTAAAAAGTATCATCCTATTTGGCTTAATACACATTTTAATCACCCTCAGGAGGTTACGGTTGAGTCTGCTGCAGCTTGCGCAAGACTTGCCGATGCAGGTGTTCCGTTGGGCAACCAATCTGTACTGTTAAGAGGTGTAAATGATTGTCTTTACATAATGAAAAAACTTGTTCACGAGTTGGTGAAGATAAGAGTCAGACCTTATTATATTTATCAATGTGATCTTTCAATGGGACTTGAGCATTTCAGGACTCCTGTTTCTAAAGGCATTGAGATTATTGAGGGTTTGCGCGGACATACATCGGGATATGCAGTTCCAACCTTTGTTGTTGATGCTCCGGGTGGTGGTGGAAAGACACCGGTAATGCCTAATTATGTTATTTCTCAATCTCCGGGAAAGGTGATTTTAAGAAACTTCGAAGGTGTAATTACCACTTACACAGAGCCGCTCGACTATAAAGAGGAGTGTTCTTGCAAAAAATGTCTCGAATCTAAAGAGTTTCCTACAGAAGGTGTTGCCGGATTGTTGGAGGGTACTGAAAAGAGTATCTCTATTGAGCCTGCACATTTGAGTAGAAAGAAAAGAGCTCGTAACAGAAAATAAAGATGATATGCCATTTGTCCGTGATATTCTGAACTATAACAGTCTCTCTATTGTGGGGCTCGATAAGAATACGGGCAAAACGGAATGTCTTAATTATCTCCTTAGAAGGTTGCCGCCGGATTATAGAGCGGCGGTAACCTCTATAGGTATAGATGGGGAGGAGAAGGATCAGGTTACAAGGGGAGTAAAGCCGGAGATCACCTTGAGAGAAGGTCTCCTTTTTTCTACTGCTGAGGCATATTATAGAAGTAGGAAATTGGGCGCAGAGTTACTCGATATCTCTGAAGAGAATAGTTCTATGGGCAGGATTGTAACCGGAAGAGTGATTAGAGAGGGGAAGATCTTATTGGCCGGGCCCTCTTCTACGCAATCTCTGAAGAGATGGATGCAGGATATTGGTAGGTATGGGGTTGATTTAAAGATAGTTGATGGTGCTTTAAACCGATTGAGTCTTGCCTCGCCGGCCGTTAGTCAAGCTATGATACTCTCTACTGGAGCAGCCTATTCTGCAGAATTGAATACTTTGGTAAATAAGACCAAATATGTTGTAGAACTTATTTCGTCAGCTATGACGGACAAGAGAATAGTTGAAGGGTTTGAAGGGTTGGATAATGGAATTTGGGGAAGGAGCGATGAGGGGGAGGTAGTTAATATAACAAGGAAATCCTCGTTAATTCTTAAAGAGATAAATGAAGATTTTCTAAAAAAATGTAAAATCATATATGTTGCAGGAGCTCTGACAGATACTTTCTTGAGCATACTAAACAATTCGCCTCTTCTAAGGGGTACTACGTTGGTGGTTGATGATTTTACAAAAGTTTTTGTTTCCGAGCAATCTATGAGATTGTTTAAGAGAAGGGGTGGAGTATTGGAGGTGATGAGAAAAAGCAAACTGATAGCAGTTTGTGTTAATCCTACGGCACCAAACGGATATGTGCTGGATTCGGATCTTTTATGTGGAAAATTGGAGGAGGCAATAGGCTTGCCTGTTTATGATATAGTAAAGAATAACTATTTAAGATGACATTTAGTACCGCGACATATAAATCAGAGATTAAGCAGAGAATCTCTATTGGCAGGATCCGATTGAGATCTGTTGTTGATTCGCCGTGCGGTCTAAGGTATATGATAGATAATTTGGGAATTTGCTCCGGATTCGCCAGAAAAAAGCTCCTCGATAGTCTCATGATGATTAATGAGGAGGAGATTAAGGAGTACTATTCAAAACTTAAAGAAATCAGGAGTAAATTTGGTTCTGAATCGGGGCATAATGTTGAAAGAGAATCACTTCTGCACAAATTCTGTGATTTGAAGGATGTATCCGGAACAATAAAAAGATTATCTGCGGCTGGTGTTTTGGACGATATTGAACTGTTTGAGATAAAGGCGCTTGCTATGCTTTCTGTGGCAGTAAAAGAGATTCTTTTCTCTACCGGAACTGCTTGTATCGCGATACCGGATATGGAGGGGGTTATTACTCTTTTAGATCCTGATGGCATGAGGATTCGTTCCTTTTATCTTTATGATTCGTATTCTGAGGAGTTAAGAGCATTGCGCGATACAATTAAAAAGAGCAGATTAGAGGAGAGACAGGAGTTGGAAATTAAGGAGAAGTTATTGGAATGTAAGATACGCGGAGATATCTCTGCAAAACTTGCTCCATATGCAGCGGCTCTTCAAGTTGTTTTGGAGACTTTGGGAGATCTTGATATTTTGATTGCAAAAGCTATGCAGATGGAGGAGCATAGATTGGTCTTCCCATCTATTTCTATAGGTGAAGTGACCTCTTACAAAGGTCTGTTTCATCCTCAGGTAGAAAGTTTCCTTAAGGAGAGAGCGAGAAGACGTGGAGATGAGGGCGTTTTTACCCCTATTGATATTGAATTCGGGAAGGAGCCTGTAATTATAACCGGAGCAAATATGGGGGGTAAAACTGTAACACTTATGATGTGTGCTCTTGCACAGTATCTCTTTCAGTTTGGGTTCGGGATACCATCTAAGAGTTGCAATATTGCTTTGAAAGAGGGGATAGCTCTGACTATGGGGGATGGCCAGGATATAACAGGCGGCTACTCCTCATTTGCAGCAGAGATGCTCTCGGTAAATGAGATTATTAAATCAGCGCGGGAGGGAATTAACCTGCTTGCCTTGATAGATGAGCCGGCAAGAACAACTAACCCGATTGAGGGCCGTGCATTGGTTCAGGGTATGTTGGATACTTTGTCGGGGTACCGGATCTCTGTAATTGTTTCAACACATTATAATGCCGATGAGGGTAATTACAAACGATTGAGAGTGATAGGTTTTGTTGATGGGAAGATGGATTACAGATTGGTAGAGGCTAAAAAAGGAGATGTACCTCATGAGGCCATAAAGATTGCCGGAACTCTTGGTGTAGATTCCGAATGGCTCTCGGCTACTGAAAAATATTTAAAAGATTAGACTTACAAACATTTTTATATAACAAATTAAAAACTTTTTTCCATATGCAGAGTAAATTAGGACTGGATTTTAAGAAGGTGGACAAAGCAAAATCATTGGCAAGGAATATTGCCGGCGATGTCCAGTCTTTCGTAGAGGCCTATACGACAGTTGCTGTTGAGAGGACGTTGTGCAGGCTTATGGGAATAGACGGGGTTGATAGTAATCAGGTCCCACTTCCCAACGTTGTTGTAGATGATCTAAAAAGTAAAGGGGTTTTAAACCAGGGCGTTATGTTTTACATAGGTAATGCTATGGCTAAAACCGGACTTTCTCCCCAGAAAATTGCTGAAGGGGTTGCTGAAGGTACGATAGATCTTACAAGAATAGAGGTTACAGATAAAAATTCTCTGCTGAAAGTATTGCAACCTGTAATTGACGAAAGTATAGAACGAATTAGGGTGAGGAGAGCCAAAAAAGAGCGCTATTTAGAGACACTCGGCGAGGGACCAAAGCCATATATTTATGTAATTGTGGCTACCGGTAACATTTATGAGGATGTTGTTCAGGCTCAAGCAGCGGCAAGACAGGGGGCGGATATTATTGCAGTTATTAGAACTACAGGTCAGAGCCTTTTGGATTATGTTCCTTTCGGAGCTACTACAGAGGGGTTTGGAGGTACTTTTGCAACTCAGGAGAATTTCCGCATTATGCGCGAGGCTCTTGATAAGGTTGGTGAAGAGGTTGGCAGGTACATTAGATTATGTAATTATTGTTCAGGCCTTTGTATGCCGGAGATTGCTATAATGGGAGCCTTTGAGGGACTGGATGTAATGCTTAATGATGCTCTTTATGGTATTCTCTTTAGAGATATTAATATGCAGAGAACTCTTGTAGACCAGTATTTCTCAAGAATCATTAATGGTTTTGCAGGTGTTATCATAAATACTGGAGAGGATAATTATCTTACTACTGCGGATGCGTTTGAGGAGGCTCATACGGTTCTTGCTTCTGATCTTATAAATGAGCAATTGGCACTTATGGCCGGTTTACGTGAGGAGCAAATGGGTTTAGGACATGCTTTTGAAATGGATCCTCAGTTAAAGAACGGCTTTTTATATGAATTGGCACAGGCTATTATGACGAGGGAAATTTTTCCTAAAGCCACACTCAAATATATGCCTCCTACAAAGTTCATGACCGGGAATATCTTCAGAGGACATGTTCAGGATGCCTTATTTAATATGATTGGTGTTTGGTCTCATCAAGGTATTCAATTGCTTGGAATGCTTACCGAGGCTATTCATACTCCGTTTATGTCGGATAGGTTTCTCTCTATTGAGAACGCACGTTATATCTTTAATAATATGAAAGATATAGGAGATGAAGTGGAGTTTAAGGAGAATGGTATCATAAAAAACAGAGCTAAAGAGGTTGTTGATAATGCTATCGGGTTACTCGACAAGATCAATAACGAAGGTCTGTTTAATGCTCTTGAAAAGGGAATGTTTGCAGATGTCAAGAGACCTAAAACAGGAGGAAAAGGTCTTGAAGGCGTTTGTGAAAAGGGGGCAAACTATATTAATCCATTTATTAATTTAATGAAAGGAGAGAGGTAATATGAGTGCAGGATTATATTCTATGCAGTCTAAGGATTTCGATAAAACCTTAGATCTCACAAAGATAAAACCTTACGGTGATACAATGAATGATGGTAAGGTGCAGTTGAGTTTTACATTGCCTGTTCCATGCGGGGCAGAAGCTGTAGAGGCTGCAAAACAGTTCATTAAGGGAATGGGGATGGAAAATCCTCAGGTAGTATTTTATCAAGAACTTACACCGGGATTTACCTTTTTTAATTGTTATGGTAATGCTACTAATAGTATAGACTATACTACCATTCATGTTCCCAAGGTTGAGAGTAATGTGATGGATATGCCGGCAACTGATGAGTTTATTAAGGAAAATGTGGGAAGAAAGCTCATTGTTGTAGGAGCAAGTACCGGGACAGATGCTCACACCGTTGGTATTGATGCTATTATGAATATGAAAGGGTATGCCGGTCATTACGGATTGGAACGTTATGATATGATTGAGGCTCATAATTTAGGAAGTCAGGTTCCTAATGAGGAATTTTTAGCCAAGGCTATTGAGCTGAATGCCGATGCAATTCTTGTCTCTCAAACGGTTACTCAAAAGGATATTCATATTAAAAACATGACGGAACTTGTTGAACTCATGGAGGCTGAGCATTTGAGAGACAAGATGATAGTTGTATGCGGAGGCCCTCGTGTAAGTCATGAGTTGGCAAAGGAACTTGGATTTGATGCAGGTTTCGGCATGAATACTTATGCCGATGATGTAGCATCGTTTATTGCTCAGGAATACGTTAAAAGACATAATAAATCTAATAAATAATTATCATGGAAAAAGAACAAATTAGAGAATTCATAGCCAAAAGAGCTGCGAAGGAACTTCACGATGGTGATGTTGTAAATTTGGGTATCGGACTTCCTACCCTTATTCCTAATTATCTTCCTAAAGGAGTTAAAGTTACGCTGCAAACCGAAAACGGTATGTTGGGAATGGGACCGGCTCCTGAGCAGGGTAAAGAGGATAATCATCTTATTAATGCAGGTGGTGGGTTTATCACTTGTGAACCAGGTGCTGCAGCTTTTGATTCTGCTACCTCTTTTGCAATAATCAGAGGTGGACATGTTAATGTTACCTTCCTTGGAGCTTTGGAGGTTGATGAACATGGAGATCTTGCAAATTGGATGATCCCCGGCAAAAAGACTCCGGGTATGGGTGGTGCAATGGATCTGCTTGTAGGAGCAAAGAAAGTTATTCTTACAATGGAGCATACTGCTAAAGGTAACCCGAAGATTCTTAAGAAGTGCAGATTGCCTCTTACTGCTCCGGGCCAGGTAAATATGATAATCACAGAAATGGGTGTAATGGAGATCACTCCAAAAGGAGTTGAACTTGTTGAGATCAATCCGGAATTTACCGTTGAGCAGGTTCAAGCAGCTACTGAGGCTCAACTCATTATCTCCCCAAATCTTAAAAAAATGGAATAAAACCACAATTTTGATATGAACTTTGAATTAACAAAAACACAGCAGTTGTTTCAGCAAATGATAAGGGAATTTGCTGAAAAAGAGGTAAAACCTCTTGCTGCGGATGTCGATGATCAAGAGAGATTCCCAAGAGAAACTGTAGAGAAGATGGCTAAACTTGGCCTTATGGGAATAGCTTTCCCTAAGGAATATGGTGGAGCTGGCGGCGATGAGATTATGTATACTATCGCTGTAGAAGAACTTTCGAGAGTATGTGCTACAACTGGAGTTATTCTATCTGCTCATACCTCCCTTTGTGCTGCACCTATTATGCATTTCGGTAATGAGGAGCAAAAGAAAAAATATCTACCTAAACTTACAAGCGGAGAGTGGATCGGTGCATTTGGACTAACAGAGCCGAATGCCGGCACTGATGCTTCTGCACAGCAGACAATGGCTGTTTTGGAGGGTGATCATTTTGTCCTTAACGGCAGTAAGATATTCATTACAAATGCCGGAGAAGCTAATGTATATGTAATTGCGGCTATGACAGATAAATCTCAGGGTACTAAAGGAATCTCTGCATTTATTGTTGAGAGCACTTTCCTTGGATTCTCTATCGGTAAAAAGGAGCATAAAATGGGTATTCGTGGTTCAGCTACTTGCGAACTGATTTTTGAAAACTGTATTGTGCCCAAGGAAAACCTTCTCGGCAAGATAGGAGAGGGCTTTAAAATTGCTATGCAGACACTCGATGGCGGGAGAATAGGTATTGCTTCTCAGGCGTTGGGAATTGCTCAAGGTGCAATTGATGAGACTGTAAAGTATACTAAAGAGAGGAAACAGTTTGGCAAATCGTTGTCAAAATTCCAGAATACACAATTCCAGATGGCCGACCTTGTTACTAAGGTAGAGGCTGCGAGATTACTTGTACGCAAGGCTGCATTTGTGGAGGGCCAGGGTCAACGTTTCTCAAATGAGGCTGCAATGGCCAAATTATTTGCTGCTGAGACTGCAATGGAGGTAACTACCAAGGCTGTACAGTTCCATGGCGGATATGGTTATACAAGGGAGTATCCGGTAGAGAGGATGATGCGTGATGCTAAAATTACGGAGATTTACGAGGGAACTTCCGAAGTTCAGAGAATGGTCATAGCTGGTAATTTATTTAAGTAAAAATTTGTATTATGAATATAATAGTTTGTATAAAACAAGTGCCGGATACTACCGAAATCAAAATAAATCCGGTTACAGGAACACTTATAAGAGACGGAGTTCCAAGTATTATGAACCCCGACGACAAAGGCGGACTTGAGTTGGCTTTGCAACTTAAAGACAAACTTGGAGCGAATGTTACTGTAATAACAATGGGACCTCCACAGGCTGATCTTATATTGAGAGAGGCTTTTGCAATGGGAGCAGATAGAGCTATTCTGCTTACAGACAGGAAATTTGCAGGAGCTGATACTCTTGCTACATCTCACGCGCTCGCCGGTGCTCTCAGAACTCTTAAGTATGATCTTATAATTGCAGGACGTCAGGCAATTGATGGTGATACTGCTCAGGTAGGACCTGAAATGGCCGAGCATCTTGGTCTTCCTCAGGTTTCATATGTAATTGGTCTTGAGCATAAAAGTGGTAATAAGTATGAGGTTAAGAAGGAGACAGAAGAGGGGTACCAAATGCTTGAGGTAGAAGGACCTGCTGTGTTAACAGTTTTGGCCTCTGCGTATAAGGCAAGATATATGTCTGTTTCAGGTATAGTAGAAGCTTATAAGAGAGATGTTGAGATTTGGACTGCCGATAAAATTGAAGTAGAGGAGTCACAACTTGGTCTTAAAGGTTCTCCGACGAGAGTCAACAAGGCTTTTGCTAAAGGTTTGAAAACTGCCGGTCAAGTATTTGAAGCTGACGGAGAAGAGGCTGTAGGCATAATTGTAAGCAGACTCAAAGAAAAATTTATTATTTAATTGCAAAACTTTTAAAATATGAACAAGGCAGATTATAAAAATGTATATGTTTTCATTGAACAACGCGAAGGCATTGTTCAACCTGTGGCTATTGAACTGCTTGGAAAGGCGAGGGATTTAGCTGATGTCCTCAATGAGAAAGTTGTTGCAATTTTCCCCGGATATAAAATAGCTGACAAAGCAAAAGATCTTATTGCATTCGGTGCGGATGAAGTTATCTGTATGGATGCTCCTCTGATGAAAGATTATCTCACAGAGGAGTACACACAAGCTATTTATCAATTGATAATAGCGTTCCGTCCGAGTATTGTACTTTTCGGTGCTACCACTATAGGACGCGATCTCGGTCCGAGACTTGCTGCAAGACTTGGAACAGGGTTGACAGCCGATTGTACTAAATTGGAAATCTCAGAGGATACTCATGAGCTTATGATGACTCGTCCTGCTTTCGGAGGTAACCTTATGGCTACTATTATGTGTACCGATCATAGACCTCAAATGTCTACTGTACGCCCTGGAGTTATGCAGAAACGCGACAGAGATGATTCTCGCAAGGGAACAGTCATTCCGTTTGAGCCAAAATTCGATAAATCTAAAATTAAGGTAAAATTACTCAAGACTGTTAAGGAGGATAAAGGTAAAATAGATATTACTGAAGCTAAGATACTTATCTCAGGAGGAAGAGGAATAGGTTGTAAAGAAAATTTTGCAAAACTCGAAAAGCTTGCTGAGGTTTTAGGCTCAAAGGCAGAGGTCTCTTCATCAAGAGCTATGGTTGATGCAGGCATTATGCCTCACGATAGACAGGTAGGTCAAACCGGTAAAACTGTTCGTCCTAACCTTTATCTTGCTTGCGGTATATCCGGAGCTATCCAGCATCTTGCCGGTATGGAGGAGTCAGACTTTATTATAGCCATAAATAAAGATAAATTCGCTCCAATTTTCCAGGTTTCCGACCTAGGAATAGTAGGGGATGCAAATAAAATTATTCCTCTGCTGGCCGATAGACTTGCAAAGGAGATAAAAAAATAGTTGATATTAGAGTGAGCATAATTTAGTCTGATTATGTTTTCTTATTAGATCAAATTCAGAAAAAGAGGGTCAAATTATTTGGCCCTCTTTTTCTCTAATTATTGCAATTGTTAACAAAATGTAACATTATTTTTCATTCGTTTATTTGTATTGCTTATATAATTAATTGTTAATTAATAAGTTAAAACTTTAACAAAAAATTAACTATTTTATAGGAGAAAAGGTTAGCCACCTTAATGGAATTGTTTTACTTTTGTATCCAGAATTACAAACCAATAATAAAATTATAAAGAAATGAAAAAAGTATTATTCTTTGCTTGCGCTGCAGCTCTTTGTTTAGCTGTTGCAAGTTGCGGTAACAACCAGCCTGCAGAAGAGGAGACAGTTGCTCCTGAAACTACTACTGAAGAAGTTGCTCAGCCAGCTGCTGATACTACAGCTGCTACTACAGTTGATAGCACTGTTGTTGCTAAATAATTACCCAACAAGGGATATTTAATAAAAAGGGACCGTAAGGCCCCTTTTTTTTATTGATCTGTTTTGATTTTATTGAGCGAATCGTTCCAGCTCCTGATATACTCGCTGTATAGGAAGTCCCATCACATTATAGACGGAGCCATCTATACGAGAGATCCCTGTGAAGCCTATCCATTCTTGAACGGCATAAGAACCGGCTTTGTCGTAGGGATTATAGTTATCTATATAGTAGTTAATCTCTTCAATCGTTAATTCTTTGAACCAGACATGTGAAAGAACCGTAAATGAAATCTCCTGGTTATTATCTCTCATGCAAACCCCTGTGGCAACAGTATGTCTTATGCCGCTTAGCAAGGAGAGCATCCGGATTGCTTCCTCTTTATTTTGCGGTTTACCGAGAATTATTCCAGAATTAATTTCACTTTCTCTAAACTCATAATCGATATATATTTGTCTGTCAATCTTTAAATTATCCCTCTTAACCTTTGGGCATATTACTATTGTATCGGCCGTAAGAAGAATTTCATTCTCTTTTAATTCTCTATGAAAACCATGTGATTTTCCAACCGCCATAAATTCCGGTACTCCAAGAGGCTTTAGCCCCTCCTCCTGATTCTCAATGAATGATGTATCGGAGTTCACTTCAAATTTGAGGTCTGTACCTGAGAGTAATTCCCTTCTTCTAGGCGATCCTGAACCTAAAATGATTTTTTTCTCTTTTAGTTTTTCGGCAAGTATCATAATATTATTTTTTAGAAGCTTTTTCTGCATCTTGTGTTGCAACATTATAATTGACTGCGCTTGTTGAATACTCTTCGGCATCAAAATTCCAATCATTGTGAATCTTAAGTATCTGCTCAACAAGATCTCTTACACAACCATGGCCTCCACTATATAATGAGACATAATCACAAACCTCTTTAACTTCGGTTACGGCATCCGAAGGACAAACGGCAAGCCCGCATATTTTAAGGACCGGAATATCAGGAATATCATCTCCTACGAAAGCTACTTCCGATGGCTTTAAACCATATTGTCGGCAAAATGAGATAAAATCAGGCACTTTGTTTCTTGCTTTCATATAGATATTCTCTTCAGGTATTCCAATGCCTAAAAAACGTTTTTTTACTGATTCTGAATATGCTCCTGTAATAATGGCTATAGGATAATTTTTGAGGACAGCCATTCGTAAACCGAACCCGTCTTTTGCGTTCTGTATTCTTAGTAAATCTCCGTTATCTAAAGTAAGTATGCATCCATCTGTAAAGACACCATCCACATCAAAGGCCATTGCCTTTATCTCTTTAAGCTTTACTTTATAATTTGTCATAATGATAGATTTATTTATAATTGATTATGGTCTGCTTCATTGTGATTTTATATATCTACTGTTTTATTTATTACTACGTGATTTGCAATTCGGCAGTTTAAGAATTTATTGAAATCCTCTTTGTTATCAAATACAAACCTTATTTGCGTACGGCATCTCTCTTTAAGGTAGTCGCATTTTACAACCCTGCCCGGGCAAAGAATGGATTGTTCCATATTCATACCGCTGAATTTAAATAGTGTATAGTTTCCCTCCTGTACAATTCCATTTATACCGATACCTTTTCTACTTTCAAAATGAGATGGTAATGAGAACTTTTTTGTCATTGAAAGCGGAATAGTGCAGTGAGAGAGGTCTATTGAGTAATTATCTGTATCAATTGAGGAGATATTAGCCATAAAGCAAGGCTCTTTTGTCAATTTTGCAACAGATGCCATTGATAAAAGAGCAGGTATGTCTCCTTCGCAACCGGCGATAATGCCCTTATCATTTAAAATTGCAAGAGCTAAACAAGCTGTTGTTTTACAACTATTAATAAGAGAGAAACACCTTATGGTTACAGCATCGAGTTTATATTTTTTACAGATATCGTATATAGCAAAATACATTATTACTGCCTCTCTAAGGTCGGCTTCAGTTCTACCTTCAGAAAGATGAGAGTGATATAAGGCCACCATTTTGTCCACCTCTTTCACAAATTCATCTATTTTGGATTCAGTATAGTTTCTACTGAAGCTCTTATATTCCTCTATTAACTCTTCAACCTGAATTGATATAAACTTAATTTTGAAATCCTCTTGAACAGTTGTTTTGTTTATTCCTGATGCAATAAGCCATGGTGATGATTCTCCGAGAATTCCGATTTTCATTCCGAAAAGCACCTTTTGGCCATGCATTATCTTTTTAAACATGGTCATGGAGTCATTCAACTTTTTAACAAAGGAGTCGCCAATTATCAATGGTGCATTAATATGGTAATGCTCTATATGGTTGTTAAATAGAGAGGTACATATCTCTAAAGCAGCGGCAAGGGAATTATCATAACTGTCGGATAATATAATTATAGGGCGGTTGAGAAGGGGGAATCTATTAAGAAAACTCTCCTCTGTGCCGCCCGTTAAAATATACAATATGTTTAGACCCTCCTCATAGTTTTTTTTTGAAAAATCGAGCGATTTTTCATCTGATATTTTTACATTCCCGTATTTTTTGAAGTGCTCAATAATCTCTCTCCTTTTTGGGGATAACTTTATTTCGCCATGCAATGGTGATGAAAAAAGTATCAGGTTTATCTCCATGATTTGTGTCCGGTTATTTATTTATATGAAATAAGATCCTCTTCTGTAGAGTTACAAATGAAGTTGTATCTCTCTTGATTCCATGATTCTGACCTTTGAGTAAATATCCTTGCGGATTTTTCATAGGTATTATCATTAGAGGCGTCTATCAAGAGTAGGTAGGACATTATTATGTGTCCGGCCATTTCAACCAATCTTCTTCCGTTAAAATCTATATATTCACTCTCTTTGCCTATCATCATTGAGCAAGCCTGCTCATATTGAGCTGTCATCTCAATAAGTTTCTGTTTAAGAGCTGAGAATGCAGGCTTTAGCTCTATTGCTTCATACTCCTTTATCTTTTCTAAGTAGGCTCCGTTTGTTACATATCTTATTGCAGCAACAGTCTGTAATTGAGAGGTTCCCTCATATATTGTAGTAATTCTTGCATCGCGGTAGATACGCTCTACAGGATATTCCTTCATGAAACCAGATCCTCCGTGAACTTGAATTGCATCATAAGCATTCTGGTTACAATATTCGCTTGACATCATCTTAAGTACCGGAGTGAACATATCTGCCCATCTGCTGTATTGTTTGTATTCCTGCCTCTCTTCCGGAGTGAGTTTACGCTCTTGCATAATTAGTTCATAAGCCTTGTAAATATCTACGAATCTTGTAGTTTCATAGAGTATTGCTCTCGATGCCTGTAATTTTGCCTTCATAACTCCGAGAATCTCGTATACTGCAGGGAATTCAATAATTTTCTTACCGAATTGAGCTCTTTCCTGTGCATATTTTAATGCCTCTCTATAGGCGGCTTCGGAGATTCCCACTGATTGGGCTCCTACACCAAGGCGGGCACCATTCATTAGAGACATAACATATTTGATAAGTCCGAGCTTTCTCTCACCCACTAATTTAGCAGGGGCATTTCTAAATACAAGTTCACATGTAGGAGAGCCCTTGATACCCAATTTGTTTTCAATTCTTCTAACGGTTACACCTCCCCATGATTTATCGTAAACAAAATAGGAGAGTCCTCTACCATCTGAAGTTCCCTCTTCCGAGCGGGCGAGTACAAGTTTTATCTGTGCATCTCCGTTTGTAATAAAACGTTTTACACCATTGAGAATCCACATAGCCTTCTCTTCGTTCCAACTTGCCTTTAACATTGCAGCTTGGAGATCCGATCCTGCATCAGGTTCAGTAAGGTCCATAGAGCAGGTATCACCCTTATGAATTCTGTGAAGGAATTCTTCCTGAATCTCTTTACTTGCAAATTCATGAATTGTTTCTGCACAATCCTGTAATCCCCAAATGTTTGCAAATCCGGCATCGGCTCTTGCAACCAATTCGGCAGCCATAACATAAGGTACCATACTGAAATTCAATCCCCCGAACTCTCTCGGAAGAGACATTCCGTATAATCCAGCTTTAGTAAGTGCTTCTTGATTTTTTTGAGTTCCCTCTGCGTAGGTTACACCTCCGTCTTTACATATAGGACCATCGTGATCTACAGATTCTGCATTCTCAGCAATAATATCGCCGCATATACAACCCATTATCTCCATTACTTTATCGTAAGAGTCAATAGTGTCATGGAAGTTTGCTGGGGCATAGTCGTATTTTCCGAAATCTCTGTAATTATTCTCTTTGAGGCCTGTTATCTTCTCCATCAGCGGATGTCTGAATTGAAATTTCAGATCTCCATTATCTGTATAAAAATTTGCCATATTATTTGCTGTGTTTTTTGTAAGATGCAATCATCTTAGGTACTACTTCATTTAAATCACCTATAATTGAATAGTCTGCGAGTTTGTGGATAGGTGCATTAGGATCGCTGTTGATAGAGATTATCATCGATGACTGATCCATTCCTGCAGTATGTTGTATTTGTCCCGATATTCCTATTGAAATAAAGAGTTTAGGCCTAACTGTTACGCCGGTCTGTCCAATTTGTCTTTCGTGCTCAACAAAACCGGAATCTACTGCAGCTCTTGAGGCACCTACCTCTGCACCTAATACTTTGGCAAGGTCGAATATAAGTTTGAAATTTTCTTTACTTCCTACACCATATCCGCCAGCTACAATTATCTGTGACCCTTTTATATCGATTTTCTTCTCCTCTATGTGACGTTCTATTATTGAAACCACAAAATCGCTGTCCATAAGAATCTTTGCAACATCGATATTCTTAATCTCTCCTTTAACAGGAGAGGAGAGAGCCTCTTTTTTCATTACACCCTCTCTTACAGTGGCCATCTGTGGTCTGTGCTCCGGGTTTACAATGGTTGCAATAATATTACCACCAAATGCCGGACGTATCTGGTAGAGAAGATTTTTCCATTCATTACCCTTTGTATCTGTATGGTCTCCTATTTCGAGACTTGTACAATCTGCAGTAAGTCCGCTGTGCAGTGCACTGGAAATTCTTGGTGCAAGGTCTCTTCCCACAGAGGTTGCTCCAAATAGAGCTATCTGCGGTTTAATCTCTTTAAATAGTGATATGGCTATTGCTGCATATGGCAATGTTCTGAAAAATTCAAGTTTTGGATCATCTGCAAGATAGACCCTTTCTGCACCATAGTGATAGAGCTCTTCTGCAACACCTTTAATGTTGCTTCCTATTAGAAGAGCCTCAGTTTCGCATCCTAATGTTTTAGCAAGGCCTCTTGCCTTTGTAAGCAATTCAAGGCTGATATCACATAGTTTGCCGTTATCTGTTTCGCAAAATACTATTATGTTGTTCATCTTTTTTAATATTATCGGTTAAATCAGCCTATTGTGTGGCTTGAAATAAGTTCTGTCATAAGAGAATCAATATCCTCTTCAGAAGCAGAATATTTTTTAGCCTCTTTAGCTTGAAATACTATATTCTCGATTTTCTTAACTTTTGTAGGAGAGCCTGACATTCCGTAATTGGTTTCGTCGCCCTGAATATCACTTACGCCCCATTCTGTAATCTGAAGATAGGGGTGATCGGCTAATTTTAGGAGACAATCCTGCATATTAGCCTCTTCCGAAATAGTTCTTGCATACTTATATTTCATTAACTGCTTGGCATTTCTCGGTCTGCATGGAGCAGCTGTAGCATGAACTGTAATCAAAACAGGCATAGGAGATGAGACAATCTCTATACCTCTTTCGAGGCGTCTTTTTACCTCTACGCCATTATTGTCGAGTTTTAATATCTCCTCGGCATAGGTAATTTGAGGAATGTTTAGTTTCTCTGCAACTTGAGGGCCTACCTGAGCGGTATCTCCGTCAATTGCCTGACGTCCTGCTATGATTATATCTGGCGATATTTTTTTTATTGCTTGTGAAAGAGCGTAAGAAGTGGCAAGAGTATCTGCTCCTGCAAATTTCCTATCAGTCAAGAGTATACCATCATCAGCCCCTCTAAACATACCCTCTCTTATAATGTCGGCAGCTCTGCCCGGACCCATAGTAAGTAGAGAGATCTTTGTATCGGGATAGAGATCTTTTATTCTTAGCGCCAACTCAAGGGCGTTCATATCTTCAGGATTAAAAATTGCCGGCAGTGCAGCACGATTTACAGTACCTTCAGGAGTCATGGCATCTTTTCCCACATTCCTTGTATCTGGAACCTGCTTGGCCAGCACAATGATTTTTAGCTTTTTGTTCATAATTTTAATTACTATGCCTTGGCATTAGAAATTCCAAAGGCAATTGGATTATTATTATCTTGGTCATGTATTGTTATCTCACCGAATTCATTCTCGAACTTGTCAAGATTATCTTGAAGGGCCATTACCAGCCTCTTTGTATTCTCAGGTGTCATAATTATTCTGTTGCCTACTTGTGCTTTTGACATTCCCGGCAATACCCTGATAAAATCAATAACAAATTCGTTAGGAGAGTGCGATATAATCGCGAGATTGGAGTATGAGCCTTGGGCAACGTTGCTGTCCAGCTCTATATTCAATTTGTTGCTATCTTCCATATAGATTATATGTATGATTATTAAACCTGCAAATATACTCAATTTAATTTAAACCTAAAATCATGAGTGCAGGAGAGCATTATTCAATGTTATTATATTAGTCGTTTATGGTACCCACATCAACCGGTAGAGTAGTGGTGAGACTATCAATAGTGATGTCGAGAGAATCGGTGATATTGGTTGTATCTACGATCGGATCATCAGGCACAACCTCCAATTTTCCAATATCTTGCAAAGGTTTGTCGGGGTACTTACCGCGATAATGCATGAAATCCGGATTTTTCAGAACCTTTTCCATAAAATAGGCGAAAATAGGTAGGGCTGTGCGGCTGCCTTGTCCCAGCTGACCGGTACGGAAATGGATGGAGCGATATTCTCCTCCGACCCATGCTCCTCCGACAAGATTTCTGGCGCATCCTACATACCATGCATCGGAGTGATTTGATGATGTTCCGGTTTTCCCGCCGAAATTTGTATTGTAGTTGTGAATGTCATAGCCCCAGAGAGCCTGAGAAGTACCACCTGGCTCGCTCATTCCTGCGAGAAGAAGTTGTTGCATAAGCCAGGCCGATCTGTATGAAATGGCTTGAACAGGTTTTTCGTTTGCTTGATATATTACCTTTCCATTTCTATCAACTATTTTTCTAACTAAAATAGGCTTGATGTGTTTTCCATCGTTAACTACGGTACAATATGCATTAACGAGCTCCAGCAATGTAACATCACTACTGCCGAGACTTGTAGCAGGAACATTATGAAGAGGAGAATTAATACCCATTGCCTTTGCCGTTTTAATTACATTGGCAATACCTACTTCTACACCTAATTTAGCAGCTATCGTGTTTACACTTTGGGCAAAAGCTCGTTTAAGAGAGAGATTAGCTCCGGTAAAGAGACCATTTGCATTGTGCGGAGCCCAAGTCTTCATCTCTCCGTGATCCTCCACTTCCATTGAGAAATAGCTATCTTGGCGGCGAGTGTATGGAGTAAGACCTTGATTCATAGCCTCTGTATAGACAAACAATTTGAATGTTGAACCAGGCTGACGATGTGAAGTAACTTTATCGTATTTCCAATGATCAAAATTGATATCACCGACCCAAGCCTTTACATATCCTGTCTGAGGCTCCATCGCCACAAAACTGCAATGCATAAAGTGTTCCATGTATCTAATAGAATCCATGGTACTTATATTCAATACTTTGGTTCCAGCATAATCAAATACCTTAACATTATGAGGCTTATTCATATAGTATGAGATGGAATCTGTATTGCCTTCGTATTTATCTTCGAGCATTTTATAATATACGCTCTTTTTTGCAAGTTTTTCTATAAAATCGGGGATAACTGCACCTCGCTCATCTCGCCATGGCTCCTGATTCCCCCAGTGATTATTAAAATTATTCTGTACAATTTTCATCTGCTTGATAGCGGCCTCTTCTGCATATTGTTGGAGGCGAGAATCAAGAGTAGTATAGATCTTCAAACCGTCTGTGTATAAATCATACCCATTCTGTTTACACCAATTATGCAGAGCTTTTGCCACTGCTTCGCGAAAATATTTAGCCTGTCCGTCAAAATTACTCTCAACAGAATAGTTTAAATGTATCGGAATCTTACTTATAGAGTCGAACTGAGCACGTGTAATTGCCTTGTGACTCAGCATATTTGACAACACAACATTTCTCCTTCTCAAGCTATTTTTAGGATTAGAACGGGGATTGTATGTGGTAGTTGCCTTTAGTAACCCGACAAGTGTTGCACTTTGCTCGTAGTTTAATTTATCCGGTGTAGTATTAAAATAGGTACGTGAAGCTGTTTTGATTCCATATGCATTTGAACCGAAATCTACGGTATTCAGATACATAGTTAGAATCTCCTCCTTTGTAAACAAACATTCAATTTTAAAGGCTGATATCCACTCCTTCATCTTCATTGTAAAGAGTCTAACACCAGGTATTAGCCCTAACAGTCCGGTTGAGTATTCTGTCCTAACGCGAAACATATTCTTTACAAGTTGCTGAGTAATAGTACTTGCACCCCTCGCATTACCTTTGGCAATATCTTTTGCTGCCGAGAAGAGTCCTCTTACATCAATTCCCATGTGATGGTAGAAACGTTCATCCTCTGTATAAACAAGAGATTTAATAAGGATAGGGCTTATCTCCTCATATGTAACGGCCGATCTGTTCTGATTAAAATACTTCCCGAGCAGTTTTCCATCCTCGCTGTATAACATTGAAGATTCGTTAATTGTAGGATGTGCTATTGAGTGCATGCTCGGAGATTTACCGAATAGCCATAGGAAATTAATATCTACTGCACCCAGAAAGAGAAGGAAGGCTACAAAGCAGGAGATAAAGCCTGCTAAAACTTTTCGCCACATAGGAACTCCCCTGAATTGCCCTTTATACCATTGAATAAAGAGATGCAGTTTATTGCCAAGATAAATTGCAATACGGCTATTAAGGCAGGTATTAATGAAGTTTGCAACTTTAAGCCCGATGCTACTGTTTTTGATTTTGCAGAGTAACTCGTTTATTTTAAGATAAATACTACTGCTTTTGCAATAGTTGACGAGATTCATGAATCTCTGCTGTATGGTAGAATAAATTGACATAGGATATCAAATATTGTGCAAACTTACTGAAAATCTCTGGAATAACCGAATAAAAAGTGAGAAATGGCATTGAATGGCTTATTAATAAAGCGTTTATAACGCAAAACGAAACAAAATAATGGCAAGTATCAGGCTAATCATTAATGCTTGAGCTTTTACCGAAATAGTCAGAAGGTCTCATATTGGGTAATAGAAAAGGAACCTGTAGTGGAGAAAAATAGTTTGTAAATGATGGCACGTGGGTGGATGAGAACAAGGATGTATAGGATTATAATGATGCTACCCATATTTTCACGGTGATAAAGACTTGTGATAAGGATATTGTGGAATTGTACAAGTACGAGAAGGAGGGCACTATTACTGACATAAAAACAAAATTCACATCCAAATAATACACTTAGTTATATACTTACGGCAACCTACAAACTTGATTTTCATATTCGGAAGAATAAAATTTTAATAATTTTATAATCTATCAATGAATAAGTGTTAATCTTTTGCTAACAATTGTCCTGTTGTACAATTAATTTTTCGCAAGAGATGTATTTTAATTAAATTTGCAAATTTAACAATATAGATAATTCATTTCTGAAACAAGTAAACAATATATATAAAGTATCTATGGATATTCCAGCTAAATATAACCCGCAATGTACCGAGGATAAATGGTATGCTTATTGGTTGAATCATAAATTCTTTCATTCGGAACCAAATGAGAAGGAGCCCTATACAATAGTAATTCCGCCACCAAATGTGACCGGAGTGCTTCACATGGGACACATGCTTAATAATACCATACAGGATGTTTTGGTGAGACGTGCACGAATGAAGGGTAAAAATGCATGTTGGGTTCCAGGAACAGATCATGCATCAATAGCTACTGAGGCTAAGGTAGTTGCTAAACTCAGGGCCGAGGGTATTGATAAATCTTCTCTAACCAGAGAGGAGTTTTTGAAGCATGCTTGGGAATGGAAAGAGAAGCACGGCGGTATAATATTGGAGCAGTTGAAAAAATTAGGAGCCTCATGTGATTGGGAGAGAACAAAATTTACAATGGATGAACCGTTGAGCCGGTCGGTTATAAACACCTTTGTCTATTTCTATAAAAAAGGTTTAATTTATAGAGGTGTAAGAATGGTAAACTGGGATCCGGTAGGTTTGACTGCAGTAAGTGATGAGGAGGTTGTACATAAGGAGACTAAATCAAAACTCTACTATTTAAGATATTATCTCTCTGAAGGTGGAAAAAGAGGTAATAAATATGTTGTTATTGCAACCACCCGTCCGGAGACAATCATGGCTGATGCTGCAGTTTGCATTAATCCAAGCGATGAGCGCTACCATTACTTGAAGGGAAAGAAGATTCTGATTCCGCTAATCGACAAGGAGATTCCAATTATTGAGGATGATTATGTAACTATGGATTTTGGAACAGGATGTCTTAAAGTTACTCCAGCTCACGATATAAACGATTACGAGATAGGATTGCGCCATAAACTTCCTGTAATTGATATAATTGATGAACATGGAAGACTAAACGACAAGGCCACTATATTAATTGGAGAGGAGCGTTTTGAGGCGAGAAAGAAGATTGTGAAGATGCTTTGGGATGCCGGATTAATGGAGAAGGAGGAGGATTATATCTCTCCTGTAGGCCATTCTGAGCGTACAGATGCCGTAATAGAGCCGAGACTCTCTCTTCAGTGGTTTCTTAAGATGGATGAATTGGCAGACCGTTCTTGGAAATGCGTAGAGAACGATCAAATAAAATTGATTCCTGAAAAGTTTAAAAATACTTATCGTCACTGGATGGAGACTGCAAGAGATTGGTGCATATCGCGCCAACTATGGTGGGGGCATAGAATTCCGGCATACTATCTTCCTGATGGAGAATATGTTGTTGAATCCAATCTTGATGCTGCGTTTGAAGCGGCAAAAAAACTCTCTCCCGGAATTAAGCGCGAAGAGTTGAGACAAGATGATGATGTTCTTGATACTTGGTTTTCATCATGGCTTTGGCCGATCTCTGTATTTGATCCTGAAAAACCTGGATTCCCCGATAAAAAACCGAATAAAGAACTGGCCTATTACTATCCGACAAATGATTTGATCACTGCCCCGGAAATTATTTTCTTCTGGGTTGCAAGGATGGTGATGGCGGGAACTGAGTTCTCAGGAAAGATACCTTTTAGAAATGTGTATTTTACAGGAATAGTACGCGATAAAAAGGGTAGGAAGATGTCGAAATCTCTCGGCAACTCTCCTGATCCTATAAAAATGATGGAGGAGTATGGTGCCGATGGGGTTCGTGTAGGAATGTTACTATGCAGTTCTGCCGGGAATGATATTTTATTCGACATCAGTCAGGTTGAGCAGGGACGTAATTTTGCCAACAAAATATGGAATGCTTATAGATTAGTATCAGGATGGGAATATGATGCCTCTCTTGTACAGAGTGAACAAAACAAAGTAGCTGTGGAATGGTTTTCCAACAGACTCTCAAAGACTATAGAGTTAATTGACGATCATTTTGAGAAGTTCAGGCTGTCGGATTCCCTGATGACAGTTTATAAACTTTTTTGGGATGATTTCTGTGCATGGTATCTCGAGATAATAAAACCAGGATTCAATACAAAAATAGATAAAAAGAGTTATGATGCCACGATGGGCTTTTTTGACTCACTTCTTAAATTGTTGCATCCATATATGCCGTTTATTACGGAGGAGTTATGGCAAAATCTTGCTCCGAGAAGGGAGGGAGAGACAATTATGCTGCAATTGATGCCGCAACCTCAAAAATGGTCGCAGAAGATGGAGGATACTTTTGAAATAGCTTCACAGGCCGTAATGAATATTCGCAATATTAGGCAGTCGAAGGGAATCTCCAATAAGGAGTCGCTCGAACTTTATGCTAAGGAGCCCTATGATAACTCAATGACATCGGTTATAGAAAAATTAGCTAATGTCTCCTCTGTTAAGACTCTTGCTTCATTTGATTCCTCAATTGAGGGAGCTAATTTTCTTGTTGGGACTACGGAGTTTTTCGTTCCGCTGAAAGGTCTGATAGATGAAGAGGAGGAGAGAGCTAAAATTAATGCCGAAATTCAGCACCTCACTAAGTTCCTCGCCGGAGTGAATGCTAAACTCTCAAATGAGAAGTTCGTAAACAATGCTCCTGCCGATGTGGTTGCTGTTGAGCAGAAAAAAAGAAGCGATGCAATGCAAAAAATAGAGAGTCTTAATAATAGACTCAAAAGTTTTGAAAATTAATAATATACGTTAATTAGTAACAATACTGTTATATAGTATTTTAAAATTAAGTATAAAGATAGTATAATCAATAACACATAACAAAATTGTTTTATGCACAGATATTCAGGGCTTAACGAAGAACAAGTAAATCAAAGCAGATTGGAGTACGGTTCCAATAATCTTACTCCGCCGAAGAGAGAAAGTTGGGTTAGAATGCTCTTTGGAAAGTTCAATGATCCTATAATAAAGCTTCTATTATTTGCCACATTACTCTCATTGGTTACCGGCTATTTCCATGGATCAATGGCTGAGAGTTTCGGAATAATTATAGCTGTACTTCTTGCTACATTTCTCTCATTTTTTAATGAATATAAGGCAGGAAAAGAATTTGATCTTCTCAATACCATAAATGATAGTACATCGGTTAATGTGTATCGATCCGGCTCTGTACATCGCATATCAAAAAAAGAGATTGTTGTTGGAGATATAGTGGTACTGGCGCAAGGTGATGAAATTCCCGCAGATGGTAAACTCCTTGAATCTACCGATATGAGTGTAGATGAATCCTCTCTTAATGGTGAATCGCGTCCCTCTAAAAAAACTCATATAAAGGCAGACTCCTTTAGTGGGGCCTATTCTCCCAATTTTATTTATAGGGGTACAAATGTTACCGAGGGAGATGGTATTATGGAGGTTAGTGCTGTAGGAGACTCTACGGAGATAGGAAAGACAGCCCGTCAGGCAAGTGAACTTACAGGCGCTGAGACCCCTCTCAATAGGCAGTTGAATAGATTAAGCACAATAATAGGCAGAATTGGGTTTGCCATTGCAGGTCTTACTTTTATTGCACTTACGGTGAGAGATCTTATAAAAGGAATTTTAACTCTTTCACCCACACTCGATAATTTTAGCATTCTATTGAGTTTCTTTATGATAGCAGTTACTCTAATTGTTGTAGCTGTTCCGGAAGGATTGGCTATGAGTGTTACATTAAGCCTTGCCTACAGTATGCGCAAGATGACTGCAAGTAATACTTTAGTGCGTAAGATGCATGCTTGCGAGACAATGGGAGCCACTACTGTAATTTGTACAGATAAGACAGGAACACTTACACAAAACCGAATGAGAGTTCAGTACTGTTCATTTGAGCCTGATGAGAATTTTGCAAGGGCTGTTTCATTGAATTCTACTGCGTTTCTTGAGGAAAAGGAGGGAGAATGGGAGCCTCTTGGGAACCCAACCGAAGGAGCATTATTACTCTATCTTCATAGTAAGAGTTATGAGTATAGTGCTATTCGTTCTCAATACAAGATCGTTCAGCGTTTGTTATTCAATACACAGAGAAAATATATGGCTACTCTTGCCGATACCGGCAATCCGGTAAAATTATCTCTCTATATTAAAGGTGCTCCTGAGATGATCTTCTCTTTTTGCAAAATAGAGGATCCCGACGTAAGGAGGTATCAAGATAAGGGAATGAGAAGCATCGCCTTTGCCGTTGCCGAGATTTCTCTTATGGACTTTGAAAAGCCGATTGAGGAGATTATAAACTCTGCTGAATTTAAGTATACAGGTTTTGTAGCAATAGCTGATCCTATCAGAGAGGATGTTAAGGACTCCATGCTCCAATGCCTTGGAGCCGGTATAGGGGTGAAGATTGTTACAGGAGATACCTCTGCTACCGCTGTAGAGATAGCTCGACAAGCAGGTTTATGGCAGGAGGGCGATAATGAGGAGAATTATATTACAGGAGTTGAATTTGAACATTTAAGTGACAAGGAGGCTGCTGTGGCGGCAATGAAAATTAAGGTTATGTCTCGTGCAAGACCTACCGATAAGATGCGATTAGTTAGATTGTTACAGGAACAAGGACAGGTTGTGGCTGTGACGGGAGATGGAACAAATGATGCTCCTGCTCTTAATTATGCTGATGTAGGACTCTCAATGGGTTCAGGTACTGCTGTTGCCAAGGAGGCAAGTGATATAATTCTATTGGACGACTCTTTTTCCAGTGTTACTACTGCAGTAAGATGGGGAAGATCTATATACCTGAATATTCAAAAATTTATATGGTTTCAGCTTACAATCAATCTTGTTGCTCTTGTAACAGCTCTTACCGGACCTTTTATAGGAATAGAACTGCCTTTGACGGTAACTCAGATGCTCTGGGTAAATCTGATTATGGATACATTTGCGGCTCTTGCACTTGCTTCTGAACCCTCTTATCCTGAGGTGATGAAGAATAAGCCGAGAGGTGTAAACGATTTTATTATTACCAAGAGTATGTTTAGAGGAATACTTAGTTGGGGTCTTATCTTTCTTGCAGTACTGATATCGTTGCTTGTATGGTTTAAATGGGATGGTAATATTTCTACTTATGAATTGTCGCTCTTCTTTACTGTATTTGTTATGCTTCAGTTCTGGAACATGTTTAATGCACGGAGTTTAAGTTCAACTAAATCTGCCTTTTCCAGTCTCTCGGCAAATAAGTATTTTATTCTTATTGCCTTGCTTATTGTAGCTCTTCAGTTTATTATTATAGAGACGGGAGGAAAATTTTTCAGAACAGAACCTATTCGTGCAATAGATTGGGTATATATAATTGCAGGAACATCGATTGTACTTTGGGTGGGAGAATTAAGAAGATACATTCTCAGAAGAGGAGCTTGCAAATAAAAGTTAGCCCTATGGCGTTATAAAGAATTTATATTTAGAGTAGTAATAGATAAAATCTGGAGGAGAGAGTAATGATAGTGACCTCGGAAATGGATTTGGAGGTAAGATATTATGAGACGGATCTCATGGGTATTGTTCACCATTCCAATTATGTAAGATATTTCGAATGTGGACGCAATAAATGGTTGCAGGATGTTGGCATATCTATAGTAGAGATTGAGAGGTTAGGTATAATGATGCCGGTTGTTTCTGTTGAGTGCAATTATAAACTTCCAGCTCGTATGGGAGATATTTTGCATATTGTAACTACTGTGGAACAGAGGCCAATGGCGAGAATAACCGTCTTTACAAAGATATATAATAAGGTAGAGATGAATTTATTATGTGAGGGGAAAGTTGTACTTGGATTTATTCATTCAGATACAAGACGCCCTACAAGGGCTCCTCAAATTTTTATGGATAGGATAGAGGATTATTTAAACAAAAACAATTAATAAAGAGCAGTATGAATCATTATTTACTATTTGGAAACATTGGAGCAGGTGAGGTTATCCTTATCGCCCTTATTATTCTTCTCCTTTTTGGAGGTAAAAAGATTCCTGAACTTATGAAGGGAATAGGCAAAGGCGTAAAAAGTTTTAAGGATGGAATGAGCGGAATAAGTGAAGAGATTAATTCCGTGGATGAAAAGAACCCTTCTGAGGGCGATAAGAAAGAGGAGAATAAATAGTTGCCTGCAGGCAGATTAATCTTTAGTTGAATTGTCGGAACAGAGGGAAGAAATGACATTTTGGGAGCACCTCGACGAACTCAGGAAGGTACTCTTTAGGTCGGCTGTATTGATTGCCGTTTTAATGGCGGTGATTTTTGCAGCAAGGGATTTTATTTTCAACTCTATAGTCTTTGCGCCAACAACATCCGATTTCGCCCTTTATAGAGCTATCGATAAGGTTTTGTTGATGCTCGGGCTTCCCGCCCTTGAACCATTTAAAATCCATCTTATTAATATTGAGCTAACTGCGCAGTTTTTTATTCACATAAGCACCTCCTTTTATTTTGCTCTTGTGATAGCTGCACCTTTTATTCTATATCAATTATGGCTCTTTATCAGGCCGGCGTTGTATGATAATGAGAGGAGTGCTGTAGTTAAGGCCTTCTCTTTTGCAGCTATATTGTTTTTTGTCGGGGTACTTGCCGGATATTATCTAATTTTTCCTCTTACGCTCAGATTTTTAGGAACTTATCAGGTAAGTCAGGATGTGGTAAATCAGATCTCGCTCCAGTCCTATATCTCTATGTTCACTTGGATGATACTTATAATGGGACTTGTATTTGAGATGCCTTCGGTAGCTGCTATTCTTAATAGGTTGGGTCTACTTAAGAGAAGTTTTTTAAAAAACTATCGAAAACATGCCTTTGTGGCTCTTATGATTGTGGCAGCTGTAATTACTCCGAGCGGAGATCCATTTACACTTATGGCTGTAGGTTTGCCGCTGTATGCATTATATGAATTAAGTATATTAGTTTGTCGTGATATCAATAAATAATTTAACTGTAAGTTTTGGAGGTTTCGATCTCTTTTCGGATGTGAATTTTCACATCTCCGATAATGATAGAATAGGTCTTGTAGGGAAGAATGGTGCCGGAAAATCCACTCTTTTAAAGTTAATTGTGGGAATTAATTCCCCCACATCCGGCAAGATAATGATGCCTTCTAATATCAGATTGGGCTATTTGCCGCAGATAATGGAACATCCTAAGGGGAAGACTGTTATTGAGGAGACATTGACGGCTTTTTCTGAACTGTTTGAGATGCATAAGCAGTTAGACTCAATCAATAAGGAACTTTCGATTAGAAAGGATTACGAAAGTAAAGAGTATTCAGATCTTATAGTTAAGCTGAACGAAATTAACGATTCATTAGCAATTATGGAGGAGGAACCGCCTAATACTCAAGCTGAGAAGATATTATTGGGCCTTGGTTTTAAGAGGGATGAACTGCTTAGACAGACTGCTACCTTCAGTCAGGGGTGGAATATGCGTATTGAGCTGGCCAAAATACTTTTACGTAAGCCTGAGGTGCTTTTACTCGATGAGCCTACCAATCATCTCGATATAGAGTCTATCCAGTGGTTTGAAGAGTATCTTAAATCTTTTCAGGGAGCGATAGTTCTTATCTCTCATGACAGAAAATTCCTCGATAATGTGACAAGACGTACTGTTGAGATAATGCTTGGTAAGATATATGATTACAAAGTCTCTTATTCACAATATAAGGAGCTGAGAGCCGAGAGGATGGAGCAGCAGAGGGCGGCTTATGAGAATCAGCAAAAGATGATAGAAAAAACCGAAGAGTTTATTGAGCGTTTTAGATATAAGGCAACAAAGAGTAATCAGGTGCAGTCGAGGATAAAACAACTCGATAAATTGGATAGGATAGAGATAGATATGGAGGATAAATCGGCTTTAACTTTTAAGTTTCCTCCTGCACCAAGAAGCGGACAGGTGGTGTTTCTTGCAAAGGAGCTCAAAGTAGGATATGGAAAGAAAGTTATTATTAACAATGTAAATCTTACAATTGAGAGGGGGGAGAAAGTGGCCTTTGTGGGGCGTAACGGGGAGGGTAAAACTACTTTGATGAGAGTTATTACCGGCGAGCTTGGAACTATGGCGGGTGAAGCTAAGCAAGGTTACAATGTGGATATGGGATATTATGCACAGAATCAGGAGGATATTCTCGATAAGAATGATACTGTCGAGGGTACTTTGGAAAAGATAGCTGTTGGAGATATAAGAACAAAATTACGTGATATTCTTGCCGCCTTTCTCTTTAAAGGAGAGGAGATAGATAAAAAGGTGGCTGTCCTCAGCGGTGGTGAGCGTGCAAGACTCGCTATGGCAAAATTGATTCTAAAACCTCATAATCTGCTGGCTCTCGATGAGCCGACAAACCACATGGATTTACTCTCCAAGGATATTTTGAAACAGGCTCTTAAGAGATATGACGGGACTCTTGTTATAGTCTCTCACGACAGAGATTTTTTGGAGGGACTGGTTAATAAAGTTTATGAATTTAAAGAGGGTAGGGTAAGAGAGCACCTTGGAGGAATTAATGATTTTCTTGCACGTAAAAGGCTTGAAAATCTTTCAGATCTCGAACGTAAGGAGAGTTCGGAGAGGATTATTACTCCTGTTCAGGTAGAGATTAAGCCCGATAGAGAATCTAAATTGATTTTACAATCTGATTCTAATCAACATATAAACTCTAATTCGCAGCCGAAGCAAGATAACAGATATAATACCGACAAGCAGCCGTCGTATAAGGAGATGAAGGAGCGTGATCGCGAAAAAAGCAGATCTCAGAAAAGACTTCAAAGGTGTGAGCAACAGATTTCTGAGCATGAAAAGGAATTAAAGGAGTTGGAGTCGGAGATAAATTTGCTTTCAGATATTTCTAAACTTCAAAATCTTACTGCACAGTATTCAGCTGTCAAGAAAGAGCTCGATTCACTTATGGAGGAGTGGAGCACTCTTGCCGAATAAATGTAGTAGTTCTCACTAAAAATAATCTATATTTGCACACTTGATTTTTGATTTTATATTTATTTAAATACAAAAAATAATGAGTTTCAACAGAGACGACAAAAAAAGATATTACGGTAAAAAAACCGATAGAGGTTCTTTTGGAGCTGGTAGAAAGCCTTTCAGGGGGGATTTTGACAAAAAATCTACTCCATATAACGACACTGATGCTGCAAAAGAAGAGTTATCTGGCTGGAAAAGTACCGGCTCAAATTTAGATGATAATACCCAAAAGATAGCTCCCGTAGATTTAATGGAGAATATTGAGAGCGCGGAGAGTATAAAACAAAATTATCTATTTGGGATGCATCCGGTTCTCGAGGCTGTAAAGTCGGGAAAAGCAATAGAAAAGGTTCTGTTGAAAAAAGGTCTTGAGGGGGAGCTTTTCCGCGAATTGCTTACCCTGCTCGATCAAAACAAGATAGCCTTTCAATTTGTTCCCTCAGAAAGACTCGACAGAGTTACAAAGGGAAGGCATCAGGGTGTAGTCGCATATCTACCTAATGTGGATTATGTTCCTATGGAGGAGGCTATTGATAGAGCAATAAAAAAGGCTTCACAATCTGATTCTTCAGAAAAAAATAATCCGATTGTTCTTTTGTTGGATGGTGTTACTGATGTTAGAAATCTTGGAGCTATTGCAAGAACTGCTGAGTGTATGGGTGTTTCTTCTATTATTTTGCCGGCCAAGGGGGGCGCGGCAATTAATCCCGATGCAATTAAGGCCTCTGCCGGTGCCTTACTAAGAATAGATGTATGTAAGGTTTCGAATCTTAAAATGGCTCTGTTTTATCTTAAACAAATGAATTTTAAGATAGTTGCCTCTACAGAAAAGGTAGACAAGAGGCTTTTTGAAGCTGATTTTTCTGATAATCCTATTGCTATTATTCTTGGATCAGAGGGGAAAGGAATATCTGATTCCCTGAGAGGTCTTTCAGATGAGCAGGTAAGAATTCCAATGATAGGTGATATTGAATCTCTTAATGTTTCTGCTTCAGCCGCAATTGTTCTTTATGAGGTGATACGCCAGCGTAGTCGTTAGCGTTCTTATTGAATCCTTTTAAGCAGATATAGAGAATATTTGAATAAAGAAGAAGATAAAATTAGGGCGACTGAAATTTCAGTCGCCCTAATTTTATCTTCTCTCTCTGTTGTTTACTCGCTATTTTTTGCGACTAACAACATTTTAACTCTATTTGGCAAAACTAACTGAACGTGTTTCGCGTATTACAGTTATTTTAACCTGTCCAGGATAAACCATTTCATCCTGAATCTTCTTAGCAATGTCAACTGAAAGGCTTTCTGCCTCCTGATCGCTTACCTGTTCACTTCCGACAATTACTCTTAATTCACGTCCTGCCTGAATGGCGTAGGTTTTAGTTACACCAGGATAGGAGAGAGCGATACTTTCCATATCTTTCAATCTCTTGATATATGATTCAATAACCTCTCTTCTTGCACCTGGGCGTGCTCCAGAAATGGCATCACCTACAAGTACGAGTGGAGATATTAGTGAAATCATCTCAACCTCCTCGTGGTGAGCGCCAACTGCATTGCAAATTTCGGGTTTCTCTTTATATTTTTCAGCGAGTTTCATACCAAGAATTGCATGTGGCAATTCAGGATCTTCATCAGAGACCTTACCTATATCGTGCAATAGTCCGGCTCTTTTAGCTGCTTTCGGGTTCAGGCCAAGTTCAGATGCCATTGTAGCACAAATATTTGCAACCTCTCTTGAGTGTTGAAGTAGGTTCTGACCATATGATGAACGATATTTCATTCTACCAATCAGCTTTACCAATTCAATGTGCAAACCATGTACTCCAAGATCTATACAGGTTCTTTTACCTGTCTCAAGAATTTCATCCTCCAATTGTTTCTGAACCTTGGTTACAACCTCTTCTATTCTTGCTGGGTGTATACGTCCGTCAGATACAAGTTGGTGAAGTGCAAGACGTGCAACCTCTCTTCTTACCGGATCGAATGCGGAAAGTAGAATTGCATCCGGAGTATCGTCTACAACTATCTCTACCCCTGTAGCTGCTTCCAATGCTCTTATGTTTCTACCCTCTCTACCAATAATTCTGCCCTTGATCTCATCACTTTCTATATTGAAGACTGTTACAGCATTCTCTATAGCAGTTTCAGGTGCAGTTCTTTGAATAGTATTTATAATAATTCTTTTTGCCTCTTTTGATGCAGTAAGACGAGCCTCATCCATAGTATCGTTTATATAGGACATTGCCTGAGTTCTTGCTTCATCTTTCATGGTTTGAACCAATTGAGCTTTTGCCTCATCGGCAGACATTCCAGAAATATTTTCAATTTTTTCTATCACCTGCTGTTTCAGCTTATCGTATTCTTCACTTTTCTTATTTACCAGTTGTACCTGATTGTTAAGGTTTTCTCTAATTTTATCGAGTTCTCCCTGCTTTCTTGTAAGATCTGTATTCTGTTGATTAAGAATAAGTTCTCTTTGTTTTATCTTGTTTTCACTCTGGAGAATCTGATTTGATTTCTCGTTAATGTATTGTTCATGTTCACTTTTAAGTTGAAGGAACTTCTCTTTAGCCTGAAAGATCTTCTCTTTTTTGATGTTTTCTCCCTCTATGTTTGCCTCCTTTATCGCCTCTTCCTTCTTCTTTTTGAGAACAATATTGGTAACAATATAGTATGCGGTTGCAAATCCTGCTATTGCGCCTACTATAGATAAAATAATGATTGTCAAAATTTCCATACTGTGTTATATATAAATAATAGTTTAGTTGTTGTATAATAAAAAGCCGTTAAACAAAGCTGTTTTCAGAAAAATCTTAATAAATAAGATTTGAGCTCCGATCATAGACGCAAACTTCCAACGTCCCGCATGCGGAATCCCCCTAAGGGTAACCCAGGCCTGTTTTTGTCTCTCGAGTAACTCGGTTCTGTTAATAAATGTTGATTTTCGCAAAGAGCAATGTCTAACGGCTAAATTGTGTCAAGGTATTCACCAAGCCTTGTGTCCAATATTTTTATCTCTTCCAAAAAACCGGTAATATCTGCATTTTGTTCGTTTTTAAGAAGACGAACTGCAAATTCCAAAAGTGTTAGTGATACAGCATCTTGGTAATCACTGTTTTTTAGTCTGAACAAGTACTTATCTACACTCTCATTGATTCGTTTTGCTGCTGAACGTAGTTTCTCTTCGTCAACCGGATTAATTCTTAACGGATATGTTCTATCCGCTATAGTCAAATTAATCTTCTGAGATTCATCTTTCTTGTTTTCAAATAGTTCCATTATCAGTTGTTAAGAAGTGAAATACATCTGTCTATGTCCTTTACAATTTTGGATATTTTATGCTTGGCCTCTTTTACATCTGTAGAAGAAGCGGCAAATGCCTTTGCTAATTCAATTTTTTCTACTTTTACCTCTAGTTCCTTTATTTTATTGTTACAATTTTCAATTTTTTCTTTACTGTTTTTTAATTCGTTCTCAATAGCCTCTTTCTGGCGTAGCAACAGAGTTTTGTCTGAAAGGACCGACTCATATTTTGAAATGAGTAACTCGATGTGTTTCTTTAACTTCTCAATTACTATACTATTTTCTCCAGCCATATTAAATGCAATTATTTGCAAAATTAATAAAAATACTTAAAGTGTATGTAACACTAAGGTTATTTTTAACTAAAAACATTAAAAAATAAAAGTTATTCTAAAAAATAAGATAAATAGAATAAAAGATTAAAAAAGAGCAACCGAGGTATTCGGCTGCTCCCTTAAAAATAATATTATTAATTTAAAATAATAACTATTATAGAACGTTGATATCCTTTATCTTTTCCATACCTAACTTAATAGCTGCTTCATTCATTGGAATAAGTTTATGAGCTCTTTCAGGAAGGGAATGTTTAAGACCGAGTATAACATTTTCCATCTCAACTATCGGTTTCTTTTTAAGAAATGCACCCAATACAATCATATTAAATGCCTTTGCGTTGCCCATCATTGCACTTTCGTCTGCGGCTGCAATTGAACATACGGTTATATCTTTTCTGACAGGATGGCGTGTAATACCATTTGGATCATAAAGTAATAGCCCACCCGGTTTTACCAGAGGTTCAAATTTATCCATTGACTGCTGGTTAAGTATGATTGCAGTATCGTATTTGCTTAAAATAGGAGAACTGATCTTTTTGTCGCTTAAAATCACGGTTACGTTGGCTGTACCACCCCTCATTTCTGGGCCATATGATGGCATCCATGTAACCTCTTTATTTTGCATGATTCCTGAGTAGGCAAGAATCTTACCCATTGAGAGTACGCCTTGTCCGCCGAAACCTGCTATGATTATCTCTTCTTTCATATTAAAAATCTTTTGATTGATATAAACATTAAATAATTACCTATCCTTCATATCTCCAAGTTTGTAGAATGGAAACATATTCTCTTCCATCCACTTTATGGATTTAACAGGTGAGAGTTTCCAGTTGGAGTTACAGGTACAGACAACCTCTATAAAAGAAGTACCTTTATTCATAGCTGAATTTTCGAATGCTTTTCTAATAGCATTTTTAGTTTTTCTTATAGCAGCCGGTGTCTGAGCAGATTGGCGTGTAACATAGCATGTTCCTTCCAATTGAGCGATAAGTTCGGTGATTTTAAGTGGATAACCGTTAAGTTCCGCCTTTCTTCCATAAGGAGTAGTTGCAGTAACCTGACCAAGAAGGGTAGTAGGAGCCATTTGACCACCTGTCATACCATAAATTGCATTGTTTATAAAGATTACAACAATATTCTCTCCTCTGTTGCAGGCGTGTAGTATCTCTGCAGTTCCGATAGAAGCCAAGTCACCATCTCCCTGATAGGTGAAGACATATTTATCTGGGTTAAGTCTTTTTGTTGCTGTAGCAAGGGCAGGAGCTCTTCCGTGAGCAGCTTGTTCCCAATCTATATCTATATAATTGTATGCGAACACAGCGCATCCTACAGGAGAGACACCTATAGTCTTATCCTGAATACCCATCTCTTCAATTACTTCTGCTATGATCTTATGTACTGTTCCGTGTGTACATCCAGGACAATAGTGAAGAATGTTATCGGTAAGAAGAGGGGTCTTTCCGTAAACCTTATTTTCCGGTTTAATTATATCTTTTATATCCATAGCGTCCTATTTTTTTATTGATTTTACAAAGGCCTCGAAAATCTCTTCCGGAGAAGGAACCATTCCGCCCATTCTTCCATAGAAACTAACAGGTACTCTTCCGTTTACTACCAGTCTTACATCTTCTACCATCTGACCTGCATTAAGCTCAACAGACATTATGCTTTTAACTTGTGGAACGAGTCTGTCAAGTTCCTGTTTAGGATAAGGGTACAATGTAATAGGTCTTAATAAGCCGACTTTATAGCCATGTTCTCTCGCAATGTCAACAGCACTTTCGCAAATACGTGAAATACTGCCGAATGCTACAAATAAATGTTCTGCATCTTCTGTTTTGTATGTTGCGAATCTTGCCTCATTTGCCTCAATCTCTCTGTATTTTGCCTGGAGTTTAATATTGAATGCCTCCTGAACAGGAGCTTCAAGTGCAAGTGAGGTTATAATGTTTCTCTTTCTGCTGGCAGGTTTGCCGAGACATGCCCACGATTCACAAAGTTTATGAATCTCTTCATTTGTTCTTCTTGGTTTTGCCGGTTTGAACTCAACTTTCTCCATCATTTGACCAACAACGCCGTCTGCAAGAATCATTGCAGGATTGCGATATTTGAATGCAAGCTCCATTGCTGTGTCAACAAAATCATACATATCTTGAACAGACGCAGGTGCGAGAACAATAAGATGATAATCTCCGTGTCCTCCTCCTTTACAAGCCTGGAAATAATCAGACTGGCTCGGTTGAATTGTTCCAAGACCAGGTCCTCCGCGCATTACATTTACAACCAGGCAAGGAAGTTCAGCTCCTGCAAGATATGTAAGCCCTTCGCACATCAAACTTACTCCCGGACTACTAGATGAGGTCATGACTTTTTTACCTGTACATGCTCCTCCATAAAGCATATTGATTGAAGATGTTTCGCTTTCAGCCTGCAAAACAACCATTCCGGTGGTCTCCCAGGGCTTCTGTTCCATCAAAGTTTCCATAACCTCTGATTGTGGGGTTATAGGATAGCCGAAATAACCGTCAACGCCACTTCTAATGGCACCGAAAGCTATGGCTTCATTTCCTTTCATTAATATTTTCTCAGCCATATCACTAATTTTAGATCTTTACTCTGTAAACTGTTATTACTGCGTCCGGGCAAACTGTAGCACAGCTGGTGCATCCGGTACATGTGTCTGGGTTAGCCATATAACAATAGTTATATCCCCTGCCGTTTACCTCTTTGGAAAGGGCAATAGTATGAGTGGGGCAATTCTCCACACATACGCCGCAACCTTTGCATTTTTCGGTATCGACTACGATAGCTCCTTTTACTGCCATTATTTTAAAAATTTAGTTAAAAATATAAAGTTTAATTTCTTTCTTTTGGAAAATTCATCTCTCAAAGATAAGAATTATTCCCCTGAATAGTATTTGAAACCTTTAATAATATGTTCAATAATATAATTCCATCTTAGAATGATACCAATAATTAATACAATTCCAAGGATAATCATTCCCTGAACACTTGTCGGGGCCTTCTTAAATTTATTTACCAATTTCATCTTTATCTATTCTTATTCTCATATCAACAGCTGTTATAGTTTTGCTGTTTGCAAGCAGAGGGTTGATATCCATCTCCATAATCTCTGGGGCTATTGTGCAAAGTGCAGAAACCCTTCTGATTATCTCATTAAATAGAGGTTCGTTAACACCCTCTTTTCCTCTTACTCCCTGAATAATCTTATAACTCTTAAGCCCTTTGATCATCTCCTCGGCCTCAATTTTTGTAACAGGAGCTAATGCAGAAGAGATATCTTTCATTACCTCAATGAATATTCCTCCCAATCCGCACATTATAACAGCACCGAACTTTTTCTCCCGTTTTGCTCCAATGAAGATTTCTGTACCTTTCAGCATGGGTTGCAATAGAATAGCTGTTGTCTCTTTTATCTTCATCATTCTTGTGAATTCGAGAGCAAGTGTATTGTCGTCTGATACGTTTAGCACAACTCCTCCTACATCGGATTTATGAATAGGGCCTATTACCTTCATAACAACAGGGTAGCCGATCTGTTTAATCGCCTCCATAGCCTCGTCGATTGTATTTACAACAGCCTCTTTTGCAACATTTATGCCTGCTGCTTCTAACATCTTCTGAGCCTGAATCTGATGTAAATATCCGTTTTCTGCCGAGTCAACAATATTTCTTATAATCTGTTTGTCTATTGCCGGCATCGGTTCATCTGCAGGAATAACTTTGTTTTTAAGTACCTTGACAAGGCAATTTCCAAATAAAACCTCATCGTTAAAAGCGATTCCTCCCTTTTCGTTGAATGTTTTTATAGAATCTTCTGCATTTATTATTGACGGGAAGATAGGATAGATAGGTTTGCCACCCTCTTTTATCTTTTTAAGTATAACTTCATAAACATCGGTAACATCTGTAAGACCCGGATTCCCGAAAATTACAGGCATCGCATCTATCTCTTTGAAATATTTGTTGCAATAATCTATAATGGTCTCCAATTGTGCTGCCGTTCCGGTGGCGAGAAAATCTATAGGGTTGTGAACAGAAGAACCTACATACAGTTTTGTAAGGAGTTCATCTGCCTTCTCTCCGGAGATAGGAGGAATCTCTATTCCGTTTGATGAGAGTGTATCTGTAAGCATTACAGCCGGACCTCCCGCATGAGTTATTATACCTATTCTTTTTCCTGAAGGAGCAGGATAGGAGAGTATTGCTGCAATATTTACAAGTTCGCCTCGCCCATATGCTCTTATTATGCCTGCCTTTTTAAATAGTGCATTAACTGCTGTATCTGGAGTTGCCATTGCACCTGTGTGAGAGGTTGCCGCTTTACTTCCGGCCTCGCTGTATCCTGCCTTTACTGCTACAATTTTTGCCCCTTTTGATATAAGAGAACGGGCATGTTTAAGTAGCAGCTGAGGGTTGTTAATACTCTCTATATACATTAGTTTAACCGGTGCGCTTTCTCCCGGTTTATATGTAGTGTCGAGGTACTCCAAAACCTCCTCAACGCCAATCTGGGCACTATTTCCTACAGAGAATACATTGGCAAAAGTAAGTCCGAGTTTCATTGCGGTTTCCATAATGAAAACAACTGTTGCACCGGATCCGGAAATAAGATCAACTCCTTTTGGAGAGATATTCAAAATAGGTTTTGTAAAGACACCTGCATAGTTTGCCGTAATAACTCCTATGCAGTTAGGTCCTATAAGTGAGGCACCATATTTATTTACCGAATTTACTATCTTTTCTTCGAATACACTCCCTTCAGGACCATCTTCGTGAAATCCTGCAGAGAGAATAATGAAGGCCTTGCAGCCTTTTTTTGCGCAGAGTGTTTCAACTGCATCGGGGCAAAATCTTGCCGGTATAGCCATTATGGCGCAATCTACCTGCTCTACTTCATCTACTGTTTTATATGTGGGACATCCCTGTATATTTTCTCCTTTGGGATTCACAACTGAAATTTTTCCCGGAAATTTTGTGATCAAAAGATTATTGAGCACACTGCCACCAGGCTTTGTCGTATCGTCCGAACCTCCCACCACAACAATACTTTTAGGTGAGATTAATTGTTGAGTTATCATAATGTATTATTCTTTTCCACAAAAGTAATAAAAAACCTCGAATATTAGCACAATTTTATTAAAAATGAAATTTATTCTTCATATAACTTATAATTTTAAAGAAAAACCCCTGTTTTGCTTAATTGTTTGGTTTTTGAGTATATAACTTCTTGCTCTCTTACACTTTTCTCTTTTTTCTCAAATGAGTTCTGTTGCGTAGCTATATGGTAACTTCTCACTATTATCTGCAAAGTGAAGTAGTAAGAGAAAAAGCTATCATTTAGAGATTTTTGCTTATTTTTGCCTTATAAATTAAAGAAATGTCTGAAATATTAATAAATAATGTGGATTTTGCCGGAGGCGGAAAATACAATGTAAAAATAAAAGGAAACCTTATAAGCAGCATAGAGAAGGTAGCTGAAGAGAGTGATGGGACCTCTTTTGAAGGGGACTCTTTGGGGGGTGAGGTAAAGGTTATTGATGGACGCGGTAAGGTATTGCTTCCCGGTTTTGTTAATATGCATACTCATTCCTCTATGACCCTTATGAGAGGAGCACGTGAAGATGATAAGTTGCAAAGTTGGTTGAAGGCGATATGGAAAATGGAGAGCAAATTAGATCCGGAAATTGTCTATTGGGGAACAAAGCTTGCCTGTCTGGAGATGATTAAGACAGGTACAACCTGCTTTTTTGACGAATATCTGCGGACAACCTATTCCAGTAAAGCGGCAATGGAGATGTCTCTTAGAAGTTATCATGGATATGAATTCCTGAATTTTTTTAATAAAAGCAAAATTGAGGAGTGTAAGGCCCAGTGTCTTAGAAAGTATAAGGAGTCTGAATCATGGAGCGAAATTGTAAAATTTGTGGTCTCTATTCATTCGCCCTATACTGTCAGTCCTGAACTTATTTTATGGGCTTCCGACTTTGCAAAGGAGAACGGCCTTTTGTTTAATATTCATCTTTCGGAGACAGAGAAGGAGGTTATGGATTCCATTAGGGCTCACGGTCTCTCACCGGTTGCTTATCTCGAAAAATTGGGCGTTCTCGGTCCTAATGTGGTTGCAGCCCATTCACTCTGGCTGAATGATGAGGATATAGAGATTTTAGGTCGTCATCATGTTACTACGGTACATAATATTAATTCCAATTTAAAACTATCATCGGGGTATAAATTTAAATATAAGGAGCTTAAAATGGCCGGTGCAAATGTCTGTATAGGTACTGATGGTTGTGCCTCCTCTAATAACCTCGATCTGCTTGAGGCAATGAAAACTGCCGCTATGGTTCAGAAAGCATGGAGAGGTGATCCTACGGTAATGCCTATTAATGAGTTGCTCGATATTGCAACTGTAAATGCCGCAAAGGTGCTTGGGCTGAATATGGGTAGGATAGAGGTCGGTAAACTGGCCGATTTAATTTTGATTGATATTCAAAATTATGCTTTTACTCCGAACATTAACTTTTATGCCAATTTAATCTATTCGGCTAATAGTTCCTGTGTGGATACCCTTATTTGCAATGGAAAAGTATTAATGGAACATAGGATGGTGGAGGGAGAAAAAGAGATTCTGGAGCAGGCGAATATTATATACAAACGTCTTTTATAATAAATAGATACATTATAATTTTAATCAGTATGGATGAGAGAATAGAGAAAATAGAAGAGGCTGCAAAATATATTAATAGCAGACTTAATGGTATTCACCCTTTTGCAGGAATTGTATTGGGAAGCGGACTTGGTAAGTTGGCAGATAAAATTGAAGATCCGATTGTTATTTCATATAAGGATGTTCCTAACTTTCCTCTCTCTACGGCTATCGGCCATAAAGGGAACTTTATAATCGGTAAGCTCGGAGGTAAAGTAGTAATGGCTATGCAGGGGAGATTCCACTATTATGAGGGTTATTCAATGGAGTTAGTTACTCTTCCTATAAGAGTAATGAAGAGTATGGGTATTAAATATCTCTTTGTCTCCAATGCGGCCGGCGGAGTAAATAAAGATTTTAAGCTTGGCAATCTTATGATTATTACAGACCATATTAATCTTATGCCTAATCCTTTGATTGGTAAGAACCTTGACGAATATGGGCCACGTTTTCTCGATATGACTCATACATATGACAAGAAACTTATTAAGTTAATGGAGTCGATTGCTGCTCAGGAGGGTATACAATTAAAGAAAGGGGTCTATCTTGCAAGTACAGGGCCTACATACGAAACGCCTTCTGAATATAAATATTTCAGGACAATCGGTGCAGATGCTGTTGGAATGTCAACTATTCCTGAGGTCATTGTTGCTCGCCATTGCAATCTTCCCGTATTCGGAATGTCGGTGATAACCAATGAGGCTCACGATGATTATTCGGATAATTTTGAAAACAATGGAGACGAGGTTGTAAAGGTAGCGGATGCTTCAGCCGATATTTTATCCTCTCTGTTTACTAAACTGATATCAATATTGAATTAAACAGATGCGATGATAAAAAATATAGTTTTTGATCTTGGTGGTGTCATTGTTGGCCTTGATAAGAAAAATTGTCTTACTACTTTCGATAAAATGCTTGGGTTTAAGGATTTCGATAAATATCTGAATACTTTTCTCCAAAATGGTTTTTTTCAGGATTTTGAGAATGGGGAGATTAACGCACATCAATTTAGGACAATAATACGTGCTCATTCCTCTAATCCTCTGATAACGGATGAGCAGATAGATTATGCTGTACGCACTTTTCTTACAGAGGTTAAAATGAAGACTGTGATGTATTTAATTGAACTTAAAAAGCATTATCGTCTCTTCCTTCTCAGTAATACTAATCCTATTGCCTTTCCAAAATGCAAGCAACTTTTTCTCTCTGCATATGGAATTCCGGTAGATTCTCTTTTTGAAAAGCTCTTCCTTTCGTACGAAATGAAGTGTTCCAAACCATTTAAGCCTATCTTTGAGAAGATGTTGGAAGTAGCCCAGATTGTAGCTCCTGAAACCCTCTTTATAGATGATAGCAAAGCTAATGTTGAGAGTGCAGAAGAACTTGGGTTCAAGACTCTCTGCTACGAGGTAAAGGTGGATTTTAAAGAGCAGATACAAAATAAATTAGGGCAATATAATGATTAAATTTTTAAGTCTTTCGAGTGGCAGTAATGGCAACTGTTATTATATAGGCAATGAAGAGACCGCATTACTGATAGATGCCGGAATAGGTCCCCGTACGATAAAAAAACGACTCGCAGAGAAGGGGCTCTCGCTCGATAAAGTTCAGTTGGTACTTGTAACACACGATCATATTGACCACGTCAAAAGTCTTGGAACATTGGCCGACAGATTCCATATTCCAATATATGCTACCCATCTTCTTTACAATTCAATGATCAATTTCAGATATGTAGGCCCTAAAATAAAAGGCGATGTAAAGTTTACTGAGCCAGGTGTTTGCTATTCATTTAAGGGAATTAAATTTACTCCCTTTATTGTTCCTCACGATGCTACACAGACTGTAGGGTATTTCATAGATTTTTACGGAGTAAAATTCACTTTTCTTACAGATACGGGAGCGATTACAGAGGAGATACTAAAATATGGAAAAATGGCTTCAGCTCTTGTTATTGAGGCCAATTATGATACCGGAATGCTTAATAGCGGTCCATATCCTGAACACTTAAGAATGAGAATATCTCAAGGATATGGTCATTTGAGCAATCTCCAAAGTGCCGATGCGATAAGAAAGATTGTCTCTAGTAACCTGACACATATTTTTCTTTGCCATCTAAGTGAACAAAACAATACGCCCGAAATAGCCTATAATACTATCTCGGACGTACTGATTGGTTTAGGACTTAAGCCCGGACGGGATCTTACCTTGTATTGTTTGCCTCGTAGAACCTCCTCCGATCTCTTTACCTTTTAACTATTTATCTCTTTAGTAGATCGAATTGCTCTGCAAAATATTTTGCTGTGAGTTTTTCTCCTGTAGCACGTTCAATAAAATCATTCCATTCGTATTTCATTCCCGGAGCGAAGATATTTTCCTTTATCCATTTACCAACCTCTTTATTGCCTGCATAACACTCGTTGCGGTAATCTCCAGACTTTGTAATGTTTTTTACAATATAGTAGTGCATTTGGGAGGCTAACAGATCGCCGAGTTGATAGTTATGATAATAGCATGGGTAGAGAGCGATGTGAATCTTGGTAGCGAAATCTGGTTCATCTCTTCCCTGAGGTTTTTTGAGCATTTGATATTTTTCAACCAGATTCCACCATAACTGATTAAGGTCCTGATCTGGATTTGCATACATCTCCTTTTCGAATCGATATACAACCTGAACCCATCTGCTGAAGACTATCTTTGCAAGTCTTGTAGACTTATAGCAATCCTCTGAAATCTTTTCCTTCTCTTTCTGTGATATTCCGAGGCTTTGACTCATCCACTCCGCATTACGTGAGTTACGCTCGAACATCATTGCAATTGCCTCAGTTGTAAAGGTATGAGCTGCATCTCTAAGGAAATAGGGTAGACCGGCGCTGTCGCTTCCCATAAAGTATACTCCGTGACCGAACTCGTGAAGCATTGTTCCCATCCACTGTTCGTTGGAAGTTATGTTGCAAAGTATTCTCACATCTCCATTTTTATTGATATCTGTACAGAAGGCGTGTTGATTTTTACCCTCTTGCGGATAGAGAGAGCTATTCTTGAGAATAGGAGTAATCTCCATACCGATGCTTTCGTAGAAATTCTTTGTAAGCTCTTCCAGATTTTTCCCTTTGTAATATTTGTCGAGGTCTATAGGATATAAATCTGGAGCTTCTTGAAAATATCGTCCCTGATAGTGCCATGGCATGAGTTCTTCCCTCTTTACATGGTATCTTTTTGCGAATTTATCGTCCATTTGGCTCTTCAACTCAGCAAAACCATCTGATGTAAGTTGGTCGAGTTCATCGAGTATTGCTGTAATCTCTTTTGGATCCTGTCCAGAAAGAGTGAGTGACATTGTATGGTAGTTGTCGAATCCGAGAGATTTTGCCAACTTGTTTCTCATCTTTACAAGGTCTATAAGATCGTTCACCACAACTTTGCCTATTCCCTTATGAGACTCCCATACAGCCTGTAATTCCTTGTTATTTACTGAGGTATGAAGTATATTTTCTACCTCATTATCGTTTATGGGTTTACCATTAAGTTGTGCGCGGTATGAACCGTATGCCTTCTCCAGCTTGGTGGATTTGGCGATAATTTCATTCAATAGATTTGTATCTGCTTGATTTGCAAGAAAATAATTATACACAACATCTAATTGCCTCTTCAATAAAAGTGATTGTTCATCGCTTGAGGCTACATTATTAAATATTCCGCTCTCCTTGAATTTTTTGATTTGTGCGAATATCTCTTTATCGGAGAGATATTTTGTTAGTTTTTGCTGAGCGATTTCAGATTTTTTAAAGTCTTCTTCATTACCTGATACGCTTCCGTTCCATTGAGCGAGTGCGACTTCGTTTGCCAGCGGAGCCACTTTGCTCTCGATTTCTGTCAACAGAGTCTGCAGTTGAGCTTTTTTATCGGTACATGAGAAAGCTACAAGAGATGCCATAGTTAAAATAAATAGTTTATTCATATAGTTATAATTAATTGATTTTAGGAATCCTCTACAAAAGTATAAAAAAACAGCGTATATTTGATGAAAAATAAGGTTATATGGATATTATTCTCTTTATCGTTGTAATACTTGTAGTTGTGATCTTTTTATTCGTGAATTTCTACATCATTTCAAAATCTCAGAGGGAGTTGAGAGGTGAGATGGAGAATCAGCTTACAAAGAACCGCGATGAAATTTCCTCTTATTTTAAAGAGACTCAGCTCTTTTTTGAAAAAAATGTGACATTTTTGAATGAAAGTCAAAAAGAGCGTCTTGAGCAGATGAGTCGTGAACAGAAGGAGAGATTACAACAGATAGGAACAACTCAGAATGAGCGTCTTGATCAGATGACGAAAATTCAGCAGGAACGTCTGCAGCAAATGGAGAAGAGTCAGAATGAACGTTTGGATCAACTTGCTAAAACACAACAGGAAAGGCTGTTCCAACTCGATAAGACACAAAATGAACGTCTCGAACAAATGACAAAATCTCAGCAGGAGCGTTTACAGCAACTCGATAAGACTCAGAATGAGATGGTAAAAAAGACAGATGAGAAGCTTGAGAATATTCGTGTAACTGTAGAGGAGAAATTGGATAAGACTCTTTCCGAACGTCTCGGCAAGAGTTTTGAAACTGTAGGAAAGCAGTTGAACGATGTTCAGCAGGGATTGGGAGAGATGAAAAACCTTGCACAGGATGTAGGTGGCCTTAAAAGAGTGCTTAGTAATGTTAAGATGCGCGGCGGTCTTGGGGAGGTTCAACTGCAGATGCTTCTAGAAAATATTCTTGCTCCTGACCAGTATCAGGCTAATGTTATTACGAAACATTCCGGACGGGATGTTGTTGAGTTCGCTGTCAAGTTACCTGGAGCTTCAGAGGATATTCCATATATCTGGCTCCCTGTCGATGCAAAGTTCCCGAAGGATGTTTATGAAAAACTCCAAAATGCCTATGATACGGCTGATCCTGTTTTAATTGAAGTTGCTCAGAGAGAGTTGGATTCTGCTATAAAGTTGAATGCCAAAGAGATAAGTTCTAAGTATGTTGATCCTCCATATACAACTAATTTTGCAATTATGTTCTTACCCTTTGAGGGAATATATGCCGAGGTTGTCCGTAAGGCAGACCTGCTTGAGTATATACAAAAGACATACAATGTGATAATTACCGGACCCACAACCTTTGCTGCAATTTTGAATAGCCTACAAATGGGATTTAAAACACTTGCCATACAAAAGAGGAGCGGTGAAATATCGCAGGTACTCAGTGCGGTTAAGACGGAATTCGACTCTTTCGGCGGTCTTCTTGAAAAGGCTAAAACAAAGATACAGGGAGGCTTGGATGATATGGATACTATGGTAGGAAGGCGTACCAGGGCAATTCAGAGAAAATTAAGAACAGTAGAGAGTCTTGGAGAAGAGGAGGCAAAAAAACTCCTCGGAACAGATGAAATCTCTACGAATTTGGATTCCGACGAATAATCTTTAATTGCCACTACTATACTTATTCTTAGGGACTATTATCTTTAATAGCATTAACGCATATGCCTCTTTATTGTGTTCAGATCCTCGTCAGCTTTAATTTTACAGATTATTGCTTTAACTAACCTTTCCAGCTCTTCGCCATTGGAATAGTCGGCAGAGCACATATAATTTACTCGAGATTGTTCAAAGAGTTGTCTTGCGCTTTTTTTCTTTTTATCGTTTTCCGGTTCAAAGACTGCAATAGAGGTACCTCCGAGCTGTTTAATCAGTTTCATACAGGGTACATCGGTCTCACCATCACCAAAGTAGATCATATTGTTAAAAGGCACGCGCTTCTCCTCCTCAGGAACTGATTCGTTAATTTTAACAGAATCGTGTACACTAAAGATGCCTTTATTGATTTTGAAAAGAAATTGTGTTTTATTTGTATAGTTCACAGCAGCAGCTGGCCACATTGCATTTCCGTTGGGATCGTAATAATAGGAGCAGGCAAAGATAGTCTTGAACTCTTTTCCAATTTTAGTACCCTCTATAATCTCCTTCATACCCGAGGAGTTTATATAATGTTCTACTATAACCCCATGTCTCTTACCAAATTCCTCTATTCTTTTGAACCATGTTGTGACCCCGTTAAACAGTTCCACCGATTCTCCGAATTTTCTAAAACTCTCCTTTCTGATAGAAATACCCTTCTCTTTAGCCTTTTGTAGCATGGAAAGCATATAGACAAGAACATTGTCGGAATCTTGTTCTTCGGCCATCTTTGCAGTGCCGGCCCAAAATTCATCTATATTTTCTCCTATAGCATCTATAAAGGAATATTCTTGCATGTTTCCCGGCGATAGCGTGCCGTCAAAATCGTAGATAAGGGCAACTATCGGCTTATTTTCTCTCTTTGACATTATATCTTAATTTGACTTTAAATAACTATCTATTTAAAAGAGGTTCAATTGCACATACTCTTGACTCTCCTCCCTGTTTAGATCATTCCCGTTGTTGAGAGCCTCTTTCTCGTGATTATAGGTTTTCTCCCTTTCATTTATAGTCTCTCTCTTCTTATAAGAAGAACTATCTCTCTTTTTCTCATAATTTTCCACCCCGATAAGATGGCTTTCCAGGAGGGAAAGATCATTTTTAAGAGATCCACAACAGGAGAAGGATTCATAGAGATGAAGTACTTTAATCAGTTTCTGAAGATTCTCTGAACACTCTCCCTTTATTGCGGTATCAGTAATGGAGAATGAAGCCTTTTTGTATCTGTAAAACTTATTTTGATATACAATAATGGGGGCAGAGTAGCCTTTTTTCCTCGAACGCATATTCTGTATATCTAATTGTATTGTTCTAAGGGATACACTGAACTTTTTCTCTGTATCCTCCGGAAAATACTTTTTTACTGCCTCAGTGCAGGCAATTACAAGGTCAGTAAGGGTAACTTCCTTCTCCTGCCAGTTTTGCAGCATCCTATCTATTGTAAGATGTCTTACTAATGAGTGTGAAAAATGTATCATCTTGTAAAGTAAAACTAATTTTAATAGGGTTATATTGGTGTCCAGATTTTAAACGTTTAATTTATCTTTTCAATGGTTACATTGGGCAGTTGTTCCATAATATTTAGGAAACGTTTTTCATCACTTGATATTTTTGATTTTACACCAAGCGTAATTACATAAATTGTTGGAGTATTCTCCTCTTCGCGAGTCTCCATAGCGTAAGAGACAATCTTAAACTCTCTTTTATCTTGAAGTACCAGTATCTTTTTAAGGATATCTTTATCTGGGGTTGAGAAGACTATAAAATTATTTTTAAGATCAAGACTCCTGAATATAAGGCCAAGCAATTCAAGAGCTATAAGAGCTAATAAAGTTGCGGCAAGTGCCACCCAGTACATTCCCGCTCCACATGCCATACCTATTCCTGCTGTCGCCCACAGACCTGCTGCAGTGGTCAGACCCTTAATAAACTGTCTTTGTATAATAATGGTGCCTGCACCTATAAAACCAATTCCGCTTACTACTTGTGCAGCAACACGAGATGGGTCTAATCTTACATCACCGGCAATAGAGGCAAAATGGTCGAATCCATATTGGGAGATAATCATAAATAGCGCACTTCCCATTGAAACAAGGAAGTGTGTTCTGAATCCTGCGCTTTTTTGCCTGTATTCTCTGTCCAGGCCAATAATAGTACCTAATAGACTTGCTACAAATAATCTTATTATAAAATCGCTTGTCATTGTTGTTATCTTTATTCCTTAACTCTAACTCTCATGTGCCACTAAGGGGAGAGTACAACATCGTCCTGAACCCTTTTAGTGTGAAATAGTCTCAAATTCAGTAACAATGCTGAGCTTGATTGTCAAAGGTACAATTTTTTAGATAAAATCAATCTCTATATCTTGTACAATACAATATTGATTATGCAGAATAAACATTTAACTAAATTCCCTACTTAT
>CAYLGW010000008.1:0-78136 GCA_964383385.1 uncultured Muribaculaceae bacterium | reverse complement strand
GGAGCAGCCAGAGAATCGCAAAAATCCTCAATCGACATTGCTCCGAAAAAATTACGCCCTGCGGCAACTCCTTTTATAAAGTTTTCCACCTTAGCGGTTGTTCGGTTATATACCGATACTCTATAACCGCGACTCTCAATATTGAGTGCAAAATTTTCGCCCATAACGGCGAGCCCTATGATGCCAAAATCGCTCTTCATAAATTTTGAATTTTACCTGCCGCCGCCTTATCTAAATACCAACTTATATGGCCTTTAGGATGGAGGTGAGCTGCAGGCAGTGTTAAATTATTATTGTTTATAATCTGATTCAATATCTCCTTTTTTGAGTCACCGGCACAAAGTACTGCAATCTCTTTGGCGTTATTGATTGTGCTTCCCGTAAGAGTTATGCGCCTGCTTCCGGTGTGTGGTTGGCTTACAGCCTCCACAATAGATTGGCTCTCAAAAGAGGCGAGATTGTCTGGGAAGATAGAAGCCGTATGGCCATCCTCACCCACCCCGAGAATCACGAGGTCGAATTGAGGCAGATTGTTTTTGAAGGGGATAAATTTACGTAGATTTATCTCCGCCTCCTGTATGGTTTTTTGTATGTCATTATTAAACAGAAAGGGGAAACAGCACTTTTCCTCAATTATCTCTGTCTCTATGAGTATTCTGCGAAATTCGCCGTAATTACTCTCTGCACTTTTCTGTGGGACCATTCGCTCATCTCCCCAGAAAAACTTTACTTGAGACCAGTCGATATTGCAGTATTTTTCTGCAATGAGAGAGAACATCAGTTTTGGTGTAGAGCCTCCTGAGAGAGCAATTGTACCGCCGTGATTAGCAAAACGGGTAATGTATTCGGCCAATGCATTACAGGTCTCATATACCGTATCGTATCTCTTTATATCAATTACTGTTTGCAGAGTATTAAGCATTATTATGAAGGTGTTTTAAACTATATTTTGCCGTGATAAGTCATATTTTACCGTAAGAAGGCATTAAGCCTTTGTCTTGCAAAAGGTTTTATTTAAAGATTTTTATACGTGTTTCCAGTGGCTGGAAACTTTTTTCACCCGGTTCTGCAGAGGGTACACCAAAAGGCATTTGTGCTATAAGCTGCCAGTTTTCCGGAATACTCCATTCTTTACGTACGTCGTTCTCTATAAGTTGGTTGTAGTGTTGAATAGAGGCTCCGAATCCAACCTCTTCCAGCATTGTCCAGATAGCAAATTGGTGAATTGCAGAGGTTTGTTGTGACCAAAGAGGGAAATTATCTGCGTAAGATGGAAACTGTTCCTGAAGAGATTTTACTACAGCTGTATCCTCAAAATAGAGGATAGAGGCGTAAGCGGCTGCAAAGGAGTCGATTTTACTCTCTGTCGGGGCAAAGTTGTCGGCGGGTACAATTTTACGTAGAGACTCTTTTACCATGCTCCAGAGTTGTTTGTGATGGGCGTTAAGAAGTAAAACCACTCGTGCGGATTGAGAATTGAAGGCAGAAGGGAGATGAGTTACTGCTAATTTTATAATCTCCTCAATCTTGTTCTCCTCAACGGGGGACCTTCCTGTAAGTGAATAGTAGGTGCGGCGATGCTTCATAGCATCTCTAAATGTTTTTTCCATATTTTTAATTATTATAATTTATCCTCAAATATATTACTCTTTTTGTTAATCCGCTCTTTTTTGTAAAATTTATTCTTGTTGGTTGCGTTTTGCAAGGAGATGCTATTACAGCTATTCGAGAAATAGGCCTCGTTTACTTCGAGAAAAGCCTCAGATCCTCTCTCTTTTAATAACCTTATATTAATTCTAATGCAAATTAGAGGTTCATAATAACTGCTTGCAATTTTATCGTATTTTTGCATAATTATACCAAAAATTTTTGAGAGATGAGAGAATTTTTCAAGATAAGGACACAAGAGGAGTTCGGGGAGGCCTGCATGGAGCTATTCAGGTATCAAGTAGAGCAATGTGATCTCTATAAAGAGTATGTCGGGTTACTTGGAATAGAGGTAAAGAGTGTACACACGCCTGAGGAAATTCCCATGCTACCTATAAAACTCTTTAAAAGCAGGCAGATTGTTACTTCTGCCCATAAAGTTCAAAAGATTCAAAATAGAGAATTTACTTCCGGCGGTACGGACAGTGAGCATTTGAGCAATGTACTTGATGCTGTTGGCAAGGCTGAGATGCTGCTCAATGAGGAGTTTGATGCCATTTTTACAAGCAGTGCCACCACAGGAATGAGACCATCTAAACATTATGTGCGAGATATTTCTCTGTATGAGCGCAGTTTTATTGAGGGATTTAAACTATTTTACGGCAATCCGGAGGAGTATGCCATACTATCCCTTTTACCCTCTTATCTCGAGCGTAAAGGCTCCTCTCTTGTCTATATGGCAGAGAAGCTAATGAGTATGGCATCTGAGGGTGGTTTTTATCTTTATGATCATGATAAACTCTATAAAAAATTGTGCGATTTAAAGAGTAAAGGAGGCAAAACGATACTTTTAGGGGTAACCTTTGCGCTACTCGATTTTGTAGAGAAATATAGGATGGAGTTCCCGGATCTGATAATTTTGGAGACTGGCGGAATGAAGGGGCGAGGGAAGGAGATTCCTCGCGACGAACTTCATAAAATCCTCAAGCAGGGGTTCGGAGTTGAGAGGATTCACTCCGAGTACGGCATGTCAGAGTTGCTCTCTCAGGCCTATTCCAATGGGAACGGCCTCTTTTCCACTCCCCCGTGGATGCAAATTCAAATCTCAGATTTGTATGATTCATCTAAACGATTGAGTTTTACACAAAACGATACAACCATCGGCAAAGAGCCGTTCAAAGGGTCGTCAAATGAATGCCGGCCAGGATTGACTGCTACCGCGCAGGGAAGAATCAATATAATAGATCTTGCCAATATTAACTCTTGCGCCTTTATTGAGACGGAAGATATAGGAAGAAAGTACCCCGACAACACATTTACAGTTGACGGGCGCTTGAAAAATTCGGAGCTGCGCGGCTGTAATATGTTATTGGGGTAACTATTCTTTATACTAATAATCAATTTCTCAAAAAAGCTCTCTTTTGCTGCAGAACAATCGCAGTTTGTAAGCTGATTCTGAATGGTATTACCTCTCCTGAAGCGGCTTTAGATAAACATCAACCATGTCGGAGTACCTCTTTGAGGTAGCCTCATCTCCCGCATCTTTGTAAATGCTTGAAATAATAAGCACATACGATAACTGTTGCTCCAGATAATCGCCCGACATTAAGGCTTTGTTATGAATCTTAGAGAACAATATAATTGCCTTTTCGGTCTCTGCAATCATAGCATTTGCAAGTTTATCAGCTTTGGCACGTTCGCCTGCGGCGAGATAGACGGAAATTGCATCCATAACGGCTCTGTCGTTAATCATAGAGATTATAGAGTTGTTAAGAGGGAAATTCTTGGCCGGGAAGGCCTTTTGCATCTTATCAAGAACAGCAACAGCCTTCTCCTTCTTTCCTTGTGCGAGCAGATATTTTGCATTCTGTACCATAATATCTCTTATTGAAATTAGAGAATTAAAAGTCAGAAGATTCTGATAGTCAACGCAGATTGTGGTATCCGCAAACGGCTCCCATTTGTACACATTCATTATTCTGTTATACAAGCCCTCTGCATCCATTTGTTCAACCTTGTTTGAGGTTGTTCCGGTTGAACTCTTTATAGGAACAAATTTATAAACAAAGCCGTCGAACTGAAGGAACTGTTTAATCCCTATGTTTATATCTCCCCCACGTTGAAGTACATATATTGGCCTGTCCCATTGGTAGTTTGCAAGCATATCGAGAATCATCAATTCTGTCTTGCTGAGAGAACTCTTTCCCTCCGGAATAACAAGTTCGATTGTATCGAGCACCTTGCTTGTATCGCTGTCGGCAACAATATGATATTTCCTGATATTCTCCTTATTGACAGGCAGCAAAAGTTTATGTGCTGCAATATAATTATGTTGCTGTCCATCACTTAAAGCAACAGTTATTTTAGGATTTCTGAAGATATCTATAGCCTGTTTAAGCAAGATAGGTTTACCATTGAAACGGTCATAGACCTGGACATAATCGTTTGTCCCGTACAAATATTGTCTTCTCTCTATACTGAATGGTACGGGATCCGATTCATATTGTTTCCACCTCATCTGATCTATATACCAATCGGTCCCGAGCAGAGAGGTGTTCATAATTCTTACATCGGTTCTTACCCCCTCTACCTCCTGTATATACCATAACGGGAAGGTATCGTTATCACCATGAGTTATCAAGATAGCATTTTTATCTACAGACATCAGATAGTTGTATGCCATTGCCGTTGAGGTTTTTCTACCGCTTCTATCATGGTCGTCCCAAGTCTGTGAAACCATCTGAAGTGGCACTATAAGACAAAGTGCACTCGCAATTGAAGCCGAGGCAATAGGATTCTTAATTGCCTTTTTGAGCAGTTCTGCAATCCACATCACTGCCAGTCCTATCCATATTGTAAAGACATAGAAGGAACCGGCGTAGGCATAATCCCGCTCTCTTGCTTGAACCGGAGATTGATTGAGGTAAACAACTATCGCGAGTCCTGTTAATAAGAATAAAAGACCAACCACAATCCAATTTTTCCTATCTTTATTAAGTTGATACAGTAACCCGATAAGGCCAAGTATCAACGGCAGAAAATAAAAATGGTTTTTAGCCTTGCTGTTTACTATATAATCTGGGCCACTGCTCTGATCACCGAGTCTGGCCTGATCAATAAATCCTATTCCGCTCTCCCAATTACCCCTAAATAGATCGCCTGGAACTGTTCCCTGAAGATCGTTTTGGCGGCCAGCAAAATTCCACATAAAATAGCGCAAGTACATAAAATCTACTTGGTAGTCGAAGAAATAAGCGAGGTTAGCTCCAAATGAAGGCATCTTGTAATTTGAGCCTACAATAGTTTTTCCCTTTCCGTGAGTGTATATGTTATAGAAATCTATATACTGATCATCCACTCCGGCTTGGTACATCCTCGGGAAGAGCATCTTGCTGCTTGACTCATATACCGGTGAGACAGGAGCATTGAGAGCCTCATATTTGCCATCAACAACATTATAATATTTAGGGACCTTCAGATCTGAAATAGGTGAGGCATAGGTCTCTCCGTAAATCAGAGGTGCCGACCCGTATTGTTCACGTCCTAAATATCTTACAAGAGTAAAAGGATTATCGGGTTGATACTCATTTGTTGGCGTATTGGCACTTGAACGGATAACTACAACCGCAAAAGTTGAGTATCCAATAACTATCATTGTGAAACAGAGAATAATAGTGTTCAGGAGCACCTTATTTTTCTTGTATGTATAGTAGAATCCCCATATTCCCAAGGCTATTAGTGCCAACATGAAGAAGAGGGCACCACTATTTACCGGCAGTCCGAACCCATTTACAAAGGCAAGATCTACATAAGCAGATATTTTTGGAATGTAAGGAATCATACCATACAAAATGAATGCGAGTATGACTATCGATAAAAGAAGCACTGTCCAGGTCCTCTTTCTGGTAATTTTGTAATTTTTAAAGTAGTAAATAAATACGAGAGCCGGTATTGTGAGCAAGTTTAGCAGATGTACTCCAATAGAGAGTCCCATTAGGAAGGCTATTAAGATTATCCACCTGTTTGCGTAGGGTTGATCCGCCTGGTCTTCCCATTTCAGCATTGCCCAAAAGACAACTGCCGTAAAGAGCGAGGACATTGCATACACCTCTCCTTCTACTGCTGAAAACCAGAATGTATCTGACCAGCAATATGCGAGTGAACCGACAATACCTGCTCCGAATAGTGCAATTGCATTACTTGTGGTAAGAGCATCGCCTGTTATTTCAATAATTCTCTTACCAAAATGTACTATTGTCAGGTATAGAAAAAAGATGGTGAATGCGGAGCATAAGGCACTAAGTGCATTTACGAGAACCGCCGCGCTTGATGCATCTCCGAAAAGTGTAAATATTCTTGCAAAAAGCTGGAACACAGGATTTCCTGGAGGATGACCCACTTCTAATTTATATGACGATGCAATAAACTCTCCGCAATCCCAGAAACTTGCGGTGGATTCGATCGTCAAAAGATAAGTGATTGATGAGATTATTAACACCGAAAGTGCTATAATATTATTCCATCTTTTGAAAAGTTTTAGCTCCATATTTATTTTGAATAAATTATTCAACTGAATTAATAACTTGCAAATATACGATTTTAGTTTTTTAATACTAACTTTGCGGCAAATATTGTTCAAAGTCAAATTTTCTGTTATGGCGGATAATAATTGGAAGGAGAGATTGGGTATGGTATACTCTACCAACCCCGATTTCAAGTATGAGATCGACAATGTTCGGGAGGATGTGACTCTTGTTCCGGGCGAGCAGAGATTAATTGTTGGAATAGATCGCAAAGGTAGGGCCGGTAAGCAAGTAACCAGCATAGAGGGTTTTGTGGGTACGAGAGAGGATCTTGAGGTCCTTGCTAAATTGCTTAAAACAAAATGCGGGGTGGGCGGTACTGCCAAAGAGGGTAGAATTTTGATTCAGGGAGATTTTAGAGATAAAATCGTCTCAATTCTTACAGAAAAGGGATATAAAGCTAAGCGTGGGAATTAGAATGATCGCTCAAATTTTAAATAGCTTTCTGCTTATAGAACAGAAAATTCCACCCATAGAGCAGGTATGGCCTGGCTGCAGGATGGTTAATAATGAACTTCTTAAAGGAAACATGTCGGGGTACCTATCGATAGTTGATAATCTTACAAATATTGTTATTGTCTCCGGTATTATTATCTTTTTTGTGGTTGCTTTCGGGAGAATAATCATTGGGGCCAAGGAGGTTTTTATGGCAACCTTTAATAGTAAAAATTTGTTTAAAATGGAGAGAGAGATAAATATGCGCACTAATAGAAACACTTTGCTCCTTTTCTCTGTTTTTTTACTCTCCTTTGTATTTGCTAATTACAGCCAATCACTCACTTTGTTCAGAATGTCAGGAGTATGGTTGAGGTTTTTAATAATATTAGCTATTATTCCTGCTTATATGGCACTTAAATATTTGTTTTTTGTCTCAATGGCTTGGGTTAACAATAATCCTGTTTTTAAAGTTTTGATGGGGATAAACAGTACCTATTTGACCTTTATTTTATTTTCTACTATAATAGGATGCTTGATATATAAAGTTGTTCCGACAATAGATATAAATTATCTTTTAATTTATGTGCTCTGCTGTGCCGTAGTAGGCGGTTTTTTATTTTTTATTCGTGGATATCGGTTAATTATTACAAACGGATTTTCACAATTTTTTTGGATTTTGTATCTTTGCACCCTTGAATTATTACCGATAGTTTTTGCGGCTAATATTTTTTTGTAATTTTTTTATATGAAGATAACTAACATATTAATCTCACAACCGGAACCAGTCAACAATTCACCCTATTCGGAGATTATTTCCAAACATAAGGTAAGTATAGATTTTCAACCTTTTTTTAGAGTAGAAGCCCTTAATACAAAGGAATTTCGTACACAAAAAATAAATATAAATGATTATACGGCGATAGTATTTACTGCAAGAACTGCCATTGACGCCTTTTTTAAGTTATGTGAGGAGCTCAGAGTCTCCATCCCGGAGACTATGAAATACTTTTGTATCTCAGAATCCATTGCCTTATATCTTCAGAAGCATATTGTTTACCGTAAAAGAAAAATCTTTTTTGGAAACGGTACTTTGGATTCCGTAATAGAGACGATAGGCTCAAAACATAAAGATGAAAAGTTTCTTTTGGCGAGCGTGGATACTGCTAAAAACGATTTAAACAAAAAGTTCATAAAAGCAAAGTTTAAGCACGACACTGCTGTGTTTATCAAGACTATATATAGCGACCTTTCCAAGTTGGATTTGCAGAAATATCAGATGATTGTTTTCTATAGTCCGTCTGATATTAAATCTCTTTATGAGAATTTCCCTGATTTTGAGCAAAAGAATCTCCAATTTGCAATTTACGGCCCCGCCACAGCAAAGGCAATGAAAGCGGCAAAGCTTTCTGCTGTTATATCAGCACCTACACCAGAAGCTCCATCAATAGCAAAAGCTCTTGATTTGTACTTCGATAAAAAATAATGAGCACTTTTAAAAAAGCGGAGCGGTTATGTTCCAGAAAGGAGATAGACGCACTGTTGAAATACGGAAAATCCTTCTCTCTCTTCCCGTTTAGAATAATTTATTATTACAACGATCAAGAGAGAGGCACTCCTTTACCCTCCGGCCGCCAGGCTTCAATTATAATTTCTGTCCCAAAGAAGTTTTTTAAGAGAGCGGTAAAACGCAACCTGCTTAAACGACGTATCAGAGAGGCATACCGCCTCAATAAACAGCTACTTAATTGCAATGGTACAAAAATTTCCTTTATGATTTTGTATAATGCGCGAGTTACTCTTGAGTACTCCGATATAGAATCTAAAATGAAGGAGATACTTAGCAGGCTTTCCATAATATGTGCTCGTGCCGGTAAGGTGCGCGGGAAGGAGGAATCAGTGGTATATGGGGCTGAGAAAGTTGAGATTAAGAGGAAAGGTTTATACGGGATAATAAAAATGTCCCTCTCATCTCCTTTTTTATTACTTTTTAAATTTTATCAATTATTTATCTCTCCTCTCAAACCGCCGAGTTGCCGATTCACCCCGACCTGCTCGCAATATGCAATTGAGGCACTGAAAAAACATGGTCCAATCAAGGGCCTTTATCTTGCGGTGAGGCGTATACTGCGATGCCATCCGTGGGGCGGCAGCGGATACGATCCTGTACCCTAAATGGATCAGAAGATAAAGGCAATAACCCTCTCTAATATTTATTAATCAGAGTTTTATATTAATAAGAAATGTTTTGCGGCCTCTCAAAAAAACCTTTAGAAACATTTTATGGCTTTGTGCAATTGAGCATCGGTTTGTATAATTGTCTCCATTCTTCCCGGCGTGAAATAATATTTTGCAGCAATCTCCTGCTCCACTACCGGTTGAATCTCCTCTCTTTTAACAGTTAATAACTGCTCCTTGCTCATAGATAATCTCTTCTCGAGGGCCTCAAATTCGGTTTTATTAATATTGTACAAATTCTCCTCTTTGGCCGACTTTATCATTTGTTCCAATTCCACCTGAGCTGAACTTCTTGTGTCGAATTGCTTTGAAGCGGCATACTTTACAAAATCGGAATATTCGGCATCGGTCATTTTGAACTGTGCGGGAGAGGCTATGGAGTTGTGTTTTTTGTAATAGCTTATAGCGTAATCATTGACTACATCATTCATTACAAGAGCAATCAGCGGCCTGCTATATGGCACTGAGGGAATTGTGATATCCGGCGTAATTCCGCCCCCGTCATAAACCGTTCTGCCGTTTTTAGTCTTGAAGGCCTTTTTCAAGGAGTCGGGCACATTCCCAATACTGCCGTCGGAGTTCCTGCTGGAATAATCAATAGCCTGCACACATCTGCCGCTCGGAGTATAATATTTTGCTATTGTGTATTTTATTATGCCGTTATATCCTACGGGAGCAGTAGACTGCACAAGACCCTTTCCGTAAGTACGGGTACCTACGATTTTTGCTCTATCGAGGTCCTGTAACGATCCGGAGACTATTTCTGATGATGATGCAGAACCGGAATTGGCCAGAACCATCAATGGAATAGCGGTATCAACAGGCTCCTCGGTGGTTTTATAGATTACTAATGTAGAGGAGTCGCGCCCCATTTGTGAAACCACCTTTGTTCCTTTTGGAACGAACAGCGATACAATATTGACCGCTTCTTCCAAAAGACCGCCACCATTGCCGCGAAGATCGAGTATGATTTTATCGGCTCCTCTCTCTTTCAACTCCGTCAGAGCCCTTTTTACATCTTTTGAGCCACCCAAAGTAAAGCCGTCTATTTTTATGTAACCTATCTTTTTCCCCTTATTGAGGGTATCTGAGGCCTCAATCCATCTATTTCCACTCAATATTCCGCTGAAAGAAACATCAGAAATATGCACCCTTTCTCTTGTCACTTTTATCTCTTTAGTAGCTCCGGTTCTTCCCTTTTTTACAAAAAAAGTGACATCTGTTCCGGGTTCTCCCTTCATTCTGTTGCTACATTCTGTTGCGGAAAGAGGTTTTACATCTGCTCCGTTTATTTTGAGAATAATATCTCCAGGTTCGAGGCCGAATTTAACTGCAGGTGTATTTAAATAGGGTTCGGAGATTAGAACTCCTAATGAGTCTATCTTTTTGATTATTGCTCCAATACCACCGTATGTAGCTGTCGTTATGAGTTCTATAGCCTCATTATTCTCTTCGGGAATATACTCGGTATAGGGATCTATGGAGTCGAGCATGGCGTCTATGCCTACCCTTATGATTTTAGATAGATTAAGTGTATCCACGTAGCCTTGTGAAAGTTCTCTTAATATATTGTATTGAATTTCAAGTGTTTTACCTGTGTTGAACTCTTTATTTTGTGCATCTGCTGTATTATATATACCTGTAAATGTAATAAATGCACTAAAAATGAGTGTGGTTGTAAATGTTTTGACTATTTTATTCATATCTTCTCCCTATTTTATTTGATAACAAAAGTGATACTATCCCGTTTCGCGCAAATTTAAACTTTTACTACCTTTGATGCAACAAAAATCTAATTTGATAAACTCACTCTCTTTAAAATGAAGATAATTTTTGCTACAAATAATGAGCATAAGGTAATAGAGGCCCAAAAGGCGGTAGGTAATAATATAATATTAATTATGCCAAAGGAGCTTGGAATGGAGGAGGAGATTCCAGAGAACGGTGCCACTTTAGAGGCCAATGCAGAGGAGAAATGTCGTTATGTTTGGGAACGGTTTCATCTTCCATCTTTTGCCGATGATACCGGTCTTGAGGTTGAGGCTCTCGGCGGGGCTCCGGGTGTATATACCGCACGCTATGCAGGGGAGAGCAAGGAGAGCGGAGCCAATATGAAGAAGTTGCTTAGGGAGCTGTCGGGCAAAACAGAGCGCAGGGCAAGATTCAGAACTTCAATAGCACTTATAATGGAGGGGACCCTATACAGATTTGAGGGAATACTGAATGGTCATATTGCCCTTTCAGAATCGGGTACAGGGGGTTTTGGGTACGACCCTCTCTTTATTCCCGAAGGTTTTGATAAGACTCTGGCAGAACTCTCTCTCGAGGAGAAGAATAAAATTTCGCATAGGGGGAAATCGATGCGTTCACTCGCTCTTTTTCTAAACAACTCTGGTTTTAATGGTGCAGATTTAAATCAACACAGATAAAGATGCTTTCAAAGGCTCAAATCATAGTTCTTAATACAATAAAGTATGGCGACAATGGTCTTGTGGTCCAGTGTTATTCAAACAGTGGCGGAAAGTTATCTCTTTTTTTGCGAGGTACGGGAAGGAACAAAAGCAATGCGGCTTATCTGCACAGATTGAATATTTTGGATGTTGAGATTTTTTCAGGAGGGAAGGGGATGCCGCTCATCAAGGAGATTGTTCCGGCCTTTAGACTCGACTCTTTGCGTACTGATCTTTGTAAAGGGACAGTTGCCATCTTTATTTGTGAGTTGATTTTAAAGGGGGTGCGTGAGATAGAGCCAAATGAACGTTTGTATACCTTTCTTAGAGAGTCTATCTTATCACTTGAGCAGTGCGGCTCCGGTTCGGCAAATTTTCCTGCCTTTTTCATAGTACATTTTTGCAAAATGTCGGGTTTTGAGCCCTTTGATAACTACAGAGATGATTCTCTTCCGGTGTTTAATATAAATTCTGCCTCTTTTGTGCCTTGCCGAGGTCATTATAAAGGCGAGAAGGAGAAGAGAGACGATATTGAATTTTCAAGGGAAGAGTCTATTTTACTGCACCAACTGCTAAATGTTTCTCCAAATGAACTAAACTCTATTAAGTCGAGCGGAAATAGCCGCTATGGTTTTATAAAGCAGATGCTGCTCTATTTTTCAACACATTTAGGTTACCCGGTAGAGCTAAAATCGCTGGAAGTTCTTCACGAACTCTTCTGATTGCACCGCGAAGCTCTCTTTTCACAAAATAAGACACGGCTTACCGATCTTCTCCGGTGCCGATTATTCAAATAGATAGACTTTGTCTGAGCGTCTGAGTTTTTGACCGATGAGTAATGAGCAATATTCCCCTTTGGTGGCCTCTAAGGCTTGCTTCAAGTCTACGCGCAATTCATCAATTTTCATCTCTACTACCCCTGTCGACGGGCCGGTAATTAGAATATTATCTCCTGTGGAAAGTTTTCCCGTCTCTATAAGTATCTCCGCAACTCCGATATTTGAGAAGTAGTTAGTGACCTTTCCAATATAAGTTTTTTTCTTTGTGGCTTTACTGCCATAGACATCGCTCCATTCTCCCAATTTAGAACCTTGATAATAGCCCTCCCAGAAACCGCGATTGAATACCTCAGATAATTTATCTTTAAGCGTTACTGCAAGAGCCGGTGTGTAAGATCCACTTCTAACGGCATTTATAGCTGTTTTATAAGCTTTGGTTACTGTTTTAACATACTCTGCGCTTCTTGCTCTACCCTCTATTTTAAAGACAGAGACTCCGGATTTTACCATCTTATCTATAAACTCAATGGTGCAAAGATCCTTGGGAGACATTATATACTTATTATCTACCTCGAGTTGGTTTCCTGTCTCAGCATCTGTTACAATATAGCTTCTACGGCATAATTGATAGCAGGCTCCGCGATTGGCGGAGGCATTATAAGAGTGTAAACTTAAATAGCATTTGCCGGAGACTGCCATACATAAGGCACCATGACAGAACATTTCGAGTCTGATTAGTTTGCCTCCCGGCCCTTTTATCCCCTCTGAAACCACCATTTGATAAATCTCTTTAACCTGAGGAAGAGTGAGTTCTCTTGCAAGAACAACGACATCTGCAAAACGTGCATAAAATTTAAGGCTTTCAAAGTTTGAGACATTAAGCTGAGTGGAGATATGTACCTCCATCCCTATCTCTCTTGCATATAGAATTGCCGCCATATCGGAGGCAATGACTGCCGAAACCCCGGCCTCTTTTGCAATATTGAGTGCCTCGCGCATAGGGTTAAGATCTTGATTATAAAGAACTATATTGAGAGTCAGGTAGGTTTTAACACCATTGTTTTTGCATATTGAGACAATTTTATGAAGATCATCGGGCTGAAAATTATTAGCCGAATGAGATCTCATATTAAGATTACCTATGCCGAAATAGATAGCATCAGCTCCGCCTTGAATAGCCGCTGTCAGCGATTCAAAATTTCCCGCAGGAGCCATTACCTCAAACTCCTCCACCGGAGCCATAACTTCATGGGTCACGGTAGCTCCCTTCTCTTCAACCTTACTCTCATATGCTGTCTCTTTCTTCATAACTATTATCGTACTATTTTAATCAAAAGATTCATATATCTTTTTTAAAACAACTTCTGGTTTAATTCCTGTCAGGCATGCATAATCTCCTCTCTTGCATTCTGTTTTCCCATATATGGAGCAGGGCCTGCAATTCAAATCAAGTTGGATTGCATTTGAAGGGTCTTGTCCCCATCCATAAAATCCCGCGTACGGATGTGTCGCTCCCCAAATAGAAATTACCGGTGTACATGAAAGAGAGGCAAAATGCATATTTGCAGAATCCATACTCACCATAACATCAAGACTCTTCATAAATTCCAACTCTTCAGCTAAAGTATATCTTCCTGCAATTGATTCAACATTTGAATACTTTTTTCCCCATGCTTTCAAAAATTCGCTCTCTTTACCTTTACCGCCGAACAATATAACGCGTGTATTGCTCTCTTTGCTTAATTCGGAGAGAACCTGTTCCATATACTCCAATGGCCAGCACTTACCTTTATGCATGGCAAAAGGTGCTATTCCGATTCTTCTATAGAGGAATTTGCTTTTTGCTCTCGGAGGAACAGGGGTATCGGCAAAATGCAGATCTTTCAGACCAAGTGCAATTAAGACCTCCTCATAAGCACGTTGACTTGTTTTAAGTGGCACTAAAATTTTATTATTTTGGCGGATAAGTTCTCTCTTTTTTTTGCGATTTTTATTTAAGGTTCTGCATTTTAGGCCGCGAAAAGACATATACCCCGTAAAAATTTTACTTCGAAGTACATTATGTATATCCGCAACATCAGTAGGAGCCAATTTCATGAGCGATTTGGCAAATTTTATAATGCTCCAGAAGTCATTTTTGCCCTTTATAAAGGGGATGAAATTCAGATTTGCGACATCTCTGAACATTGGCTCTATTTTTGGCTGGGAGATGACAGTAAAGGTTATTTCGGGATTTTTCCTTGCATACTCTTTAACCAGAGGCGAAGCAATCGCTATATCGCCAAGTGCCGAAATCCTGAAAATTAAAATATTTCTCTCTTTAGATGATCCCATAATGCATATATCTTTACTTTATTTGGCATATAGTATAGGATTAAGTGACGGGTCGTTATACATTTTCATTTGTTTGTAAACTTTCATATATTTTCTACCTGCCTCTATATCTGAGAGGAGTTGATCTATGGCTGTTGAGAGATCCTTTTTCTGTGATAGCAGTACATTCAATTTTTCTCTACATTTTGCCGCGTGCTCCTTATCTTCCTCAGCTCTCTCCGCCTCAATTCTCATATGGTAAATCTTTAGTGCAAGAATAGAGAGCCTGTCTATTGCCCAAGCCGGGCTTTCGGTATTAATTGTAGCGTCGCAGAGAATTTTTACATTTTTATATTTGTCGAGCATATAGCTATCTATAAGTTCTACAAGGTCTGTCCTCTCCTGATTGGATTTATCTATTCTTCTTTTAAGAGTTAAAGCCTCTTGAGGATTTATATTCGGGTCTCTGATAATATCCTCAAAATGCCACTGGACAGTGTCAATCCAATTTTTTAAATAAAGATAGTATTCTATGCTTTTAAGTTTGTACGGGTTGATTATAGGGGCGTCAACATTATCTGTTTTGTGATAGTCGGCAATACATTTATCAAAAATGACGTTGGCCTGTTCTGTAAAGTTCATAATATTGTAAAATTGATTCACTGATTATTATTTTTCTCTTTTTAGAAGCATATTTGCGAACTCTTCGAGTGCTGAATATTGTTGTTCGTTCAGCTCTGTGTTTTTAATAGTTTTCATGGCCTCTTTATGGTATTTTGCTATTGCATTTTCTGCACCATCTTTTGCTCCGGAACGGGTATAAAGCGCGCTTATTCCCTGAATTTTCTCCTGCGCTCTTTCCTGACCTAATGACATAAGAGAACTTAATTCCTTTTTATCCATCTCATTACTTCCGGATTTTAGCCTGTTTATGCAATCGATAAGCAGCCATGTCTTTTTGTTGTTGGTTATATCTCCTCCTATTGTCTTTCCAAAAGTTTTACTATCTCCGAATGTATCGAGATAATCATCTTGAATCTGAAATGCGAGTCCCAATTTATAGCCGTACTCATAGAGAGATTCACAAAGACTACTATTACTTCCTGCAATTATTGCGCCCATTTTGGCTGCGCAGGCAATAAGTACTGCAGTCTTAAGTCCTATCATTTTTATATACTCCTCGATGGTAGTATTAAGGTCGTTCTCAAAATTCATATCATATTGCTGCCCTTCGCAAACCTGTGCCGCAGTCTTTGTAAAAAGTTGCAAGATTTCGCTCAACTTTTCGGTAGGGTACTTTGCAAGAAGTTCGTACGACTTAATGGACATTACATCTCCGGAAAGGATTGCAATATTGCTGTCCCATTTTCTATACACAGTAGGTTTCCCTCTTCTTATATCGGCTTTATCCATAATATCGTCGTGTATTAGGGTAAAATTATGGAATACTTCCAGAGCCATTGCCGGATAAATAATCTGCTCCGTAATCTGCTCTGCAAAGAGATCGTACGTTGTAAGAGACATTAGCGGGCGAAGTCTTTTTCCACCGATATTTATAATATAATTAAGGGGCTCATATAGCTCCTTAGGTTCAGATGAAAAATTTAGTTTTTGCAAATTATCCTCAATAATAGAGGATAGTTCTTGCTGAGTATGCATTTTATTCAGTTTAAAATTGATATAATTTCTACAAATGTAATTGTTTTTATACAATTTCGTATATTCGCGTCTGCTAAATAAAAATAACGATATGTCATTTGAGAGAAATGGAAGAGCTGTGGTGGTAAAACATACCGGCAGCCACTATTTATTATCCAAATTACCTTGTTGGAATCCGTTTCCCGCTGTAATTAAAGGTAAATTGAGACTTGCGGAGGATAACTCTACAAATCCTATTGCCGTCGGAGATATTGTGGAGTACGAAGAGGTGAGTAATGATAGTCTATGTGTTATAAAAAAAATATTAAAAAGAAATAATTGTGTAATACGTCGTGCCGCCAACCTTTCGAGGCAATCGCACGTAATTGCTGCCAATATAGAGATGGCCTTCCTTGTAGTTACCATAGATTTTCCGGAGATAAATCAGCAATTTATAGATCGGTTCTTAGTTACTTGTGAGGCCTATTCGGTTCCGGTAACTATTGTGATTAATAAGACGGATCTTTATGGGGAGGAACAACTCACTGTTATGGAAAAATATCTAAACATTTATTCTAAGGCAGGATATGAGGTGTTATGTATAAGTGTTTTTAATAAGGACGACATCTCATTGCTTGCTAGTAAATGTAAAGATAAGGTTGTTCTCTTTTCGGGACAATCGGGTGTCGGCAAGTCCTCCATAATAATGGCATTAGATCCTAATCTCGATTTAAAGGTTCAGGAGATCTCAGATGCCCATCTTCAGGGGAAGCATACTACAACCTTTTATCAAATGCATCCGCTAGCTCAGGGGGGATTTGTGATAGATACTCCGGGAATCCGCGGCTTCGGCTTGGTGGATTTTTCACATGAAGAGCTGAGTAACTATTTCCCGGAGATGTTTCGTGTTGAGGATGGTTGCAAGTTTACCCCATGTACTCATACGCATGAGCCGGGGTGTGCAGTAAAGGAGGCTGTTGAAAGGGGGGAGATCTCTTTGGAAAGGTATGAATCTTATATTGGGATGCTTCAGGAGAGCGGCAAATATAGATAGTAGTTATGGGGATTCATTTTTCGTCTGCTAATAAGGAGATTTTAAGGCTTGCTATTCCGAGTGTCTTTGCCAATATTACCGTTCCTCTTGTCGGAATTGTTGATTTAGCCGTTGCCGGTCGCCTTGGAGATGCCTCCATGATAGGAGGTGTTGCGATTGCAACTATGCTGTTCGACCTTCTCTATTGGAATATGGGCTTTTTGCGGGTCGGTACAGGTGGTATGATTGCTCAGGCGTATGGGGCTAAAGATTATAGAGGGGTAATGCGTCTCTTTTCGCAGGGGGCGATTACTGCGCTTGGTTTTGCACTCCTTATTCTTGCCATTCAATATCTCTTTATAGATGTGGCCTTCTCTTTAATTACCTGTTCTTCAAAGGTCGAGCTACTTGCAAGAGAGTATTTTTTTGTTAGAATCTGGGCAGCTCCAGCAACTATCAGCATATATGTTTTTAAAGGTTTTTTTATTGGTATGCAGAATGCTATATCGCCGATGGTTATAGATATTACTGTGAATCTTGTGAATTTTGTAGCCTGTCTCTTTTTTGCGGTAAAAATGGAGATGGGTTTTTCGGGGATAGCGTTAGGTACCGTTTTAGCGCAATATACGGGGTTAATTCTCTCTATTTCGCTTCTCCTATTTAATTATAAGTGGCTTTTAAAATTTATAGATATAAGAGGATGTTTTAAGATTGAACATTTTAAAAGATTCTTTTCTGTCAATAGCAATCTTTTTATACGTTCAATCTGTTTTCTCTTTATTTATACTGGATTTACCTCTCTTTCGGCTAAGTATGGCGATGCTGTTTTGGCAGAGAGTACAATTATGATGAAGTTGATGATGTTATATACCTATTTGATTGATGGATTTGCTTTTGCAGGAGAGGCACTTACAGGAAGGTTTATTGGAGCACGCGATAGTGAATCGCTTCAAAAATTATTGAAGTTGATTTTTAAATGGTCTCTTTTTATAGTAATTATCTCCACTATTGTATATGTGGCCGCCGGTACTCCTCTTATCAGGATGATGACAGCAAATGAAGAGGTGATCTCAGGTACTCGTAAGTTTTTACCATGGCTTTGGATTATGCCTGTTTTTAGTTGTATGGCCTTTATCTGGGACGGAATTTATATTGGAGCTACCGCGACAAAATCCGTTATGCTCTCCATCTTATGGTCTGTTTTATCATTTTTCGCCGTATATTATTCATTGCGGGGTCTTTGGGGAATTCATGCCCTTTTTGTAGCCTACATGGCTCATTTGCTGGTCAGAGGCTTATATCTTACATATATGGCGAAGTCGAAAATAGTTGTATGATACAGCTTTAGGTTATGGGCGTATTCAAATGCTTTTTCTTTTGTTTTTCATTTATTTAATTCTAAATTTGTAAAGAGATCGGTTGTACCGCGCCTCTTTTATCTACTTAAACAGAGTTCCGAACATAATTCCAGTTAAAGAGGAAATACCATTAATATTATAAATAATTAACTAATAATTAATTAGAGTAACACCAATATATAACTATGAAACGAGATATAAAATATTTAAAATTATTATCCAAAAATTTTCCTACGGTCCAGGCGGCCTGTACGGAGATTATTAATCTTGAGGCAATAATGAACCTTCCCAAGGGGACTGAACATTATGTTACAGATCTTCATGGCGAATACGATGCATTTGATCATGTTTTGAGAAATGCGTCCGGAGTTATAAAAAGAAAGGTTGAGGAGATATTCGGACAAAGTCTAAGAGAGTCCGATAAAAGAGATTTATGTACTCTTATCTACTATCCGGAGGGGAAATTAAAGATAGTGAAGCAGAAGAAAAGAAAGATAAACGAGTGGTATAAACTAATGTTAATGTACCTGGTAAGAGTCTGTTCTAACGTCTCCTCTAAATATACCAGATCTAAGGTGAGAAAATCGCTTCCCGATGAGTATTCTTACATTATTCAAGAGCTTTTACATGAATCGAAGGGTGGCACGGCGGATGATAAGCAAGAGTATATGTCGGCAATTATAGAGACCATAATCTCCACCGGCAGGGCGGAGCATTTCATAACAACTCTTGCGTATGTAATTCAGCGATTGACAATAGACTCACTTCATGTGATAGGGGATATTTATGATAGGGGTCCGGGTGCTCACAAAATTTTGGACAGACTTAATGATTACCATAACTACGATATTCAGTGGGGGAACCACGATATTGTGTGGATGGGTGCAGCTTCTGGTAGCGAGGCCTGTGTTGCCAATGTGTTGAGGATATGTTTCAGGTACGCCAATCTTAAGACTTTGGAGGAGGGATACGGAATAAATTTGCTTCCGCTCGTTACCTTTGCAATGGAGGTGTATGCCAATGACCCCTGTACTCTGTTTAAGCCAAAACTCTCCGACAGTGAGCCTGTAGATAGAAATCAGATAAGGATATTGACTCAGATGCACAAGGCGATTTCAATTATACAGTTTAAGCTGGAGGGGCAAATCATCAAGCGCAGAAGGGAGTTCAAGATGGAGGATAGATTGCTTCTTGATAAGATTAATTTTAATAATGCGACAATTAATGTCGGCGGCAAGGATTATAAGATGAAGGATATAGATTTTCCGACAGTCGATCCGGCCGATCCGTACAGGCTAACCCCAGAAGAGCACGAGATTATAAGTAATCTTACGCATGCTTTTGTAACGAGTCCGATGTTGGCAAAACATATGAAATGTTTTTATAACCACGGCTCGCTGTATCTTGTTAGAAATTCCAATTTATTGTATCACGGTTCTTTGCCTATGAACGAAGATGGCTCTTTCAGAGCTCTCTCCATTCTTGGTAAGGAATACTCCGGCAGGGCATTGTTCGACAAAATAGATCAGGTAGTGAGAAGTGCCTATTTTGAGGAGGCTAACCGATCACTTAAGCAATATGCGAGAGATTTTGTCTGGTATCTTTGGTGCGGGCCGGTTTCTCCTCCTTTCGATAAAGATAAGATGGCAACTTTTGAGCGTTATTTCATTGAGGAGAAAGAGACTCATAAGGAGAATAAGGGCTGGTATTACAAACTTAAGGATAGCAGGGAGGTGTGTGAAAGGATTCTGCACGAGTTTGGCATATATGACGAACATTCACATATAATCAACGGACATATCCCGGTTAAGACTGTAAAGGGAGAGAAACCAATCAAGGCGGAGGGGAAGCTACTTGTAATCGACGGAGGTTATTCAAAGGCTTATCAGCCGGAGACAGGTATTGCCGGCTATACACTTATTTATAACTCTTACGGGTTGAAGCTCGTGCAGCATGAACCATTTGAGTCTCGTCAGAGGGCTATTGAAGAGGGTAAAGATATTATTTCAGATACAAAATTGGTTGAATTTGTTGAGAAGAGGAAACTTGTGAGGGATACCGACATAGGTGTGGAATTACAGGCCCAGATAGATGACCTAAAACAGCTTGTTGAGGTCTATCGTAACGGTAGGATTCCTCAAAGAGGATAATTTTTACTATTTTTGCAGCGTATTTCATACAATTTCCAAAAAGGATCAGTTCCCCTGTTCAATACGCTTAGATATCTTTTGGATATTTATGATGGTCGGCATTCGAATCAATATATGATTGCTGTTTTGAGTAATTATTGTATTGGTTGAATCATGCTTGATTTAGTAACTTTATAATCGGATACTTTTATGAGCAACTGGTTCTCAGATTTGTTGTTTAATTCCTCTATTGCACACTCTATTTTATTGTTTGCAATAGTTATCACTTGTGGGATATTTTTAGGAAAGGTAAAAATAAAGGGTGTTTCTCTTGGTATTACCTGGATATTATTTATTGGCATTGCATTAAGCCACTTTGGTCTTATAGTGGATCCGACAACGCTGCACTTTGTAAAGGAGTTTGGCCTGATATTGTTTGTCTATTCAATAGGATTACAGGTTGGCCCCAGTTTTTTCTCCTCCTTCAAGAAGGGGGGTATGACCTTGAATCTGCTTACGGCAGCAATTGTTATTCTTGGGTGTATTACTGCGTTTGTTATTCATCTTGCCAGCGGGATTGATCTTGTGACGATGGTCGGTGTTCTTTCTGGGGCAGTTACAAATACTCCTGGCCTTGGTGCCGCTCAGCAGACCTATATGGATATTTCCGGTAGCAACAATCCGGAGATAGCTCTCGGTTATGCTGTGGCATATCCGTTGGGCGTTATGGGAGTGATTTTATCTATTGTGATGTTGAAATACATTTGCAGGGTAAATACCCAGAGTGAGAATGAGAATATTACCAGACAAGAGGGCGATAAGACTAGTACTCCTGAGAAGATCAGCATAAAGGTTAAAAATTCAGCTCTATTCGGGAAGAGTTTTCTCCAATTGCACGAGTTGATCGATAGGGATTTTGTGGTATCGAGGTTGTGTAGGGCTGACGGTAAGATAGAGATACCTACCTCCTCCACGATTATAGCAGAGGGAGATAAGTTGCTTTTAATCTCAAAAGTGCATGATGTTCCCTCTGTAATAGCTTTTTTAGGAGAAAAATTGGAGATGCAGTTTTCGGATTGGACAGAGATGGAATCGCAACTTACAATGAAAAAAATTGTGATTACCAAGCCGAAAATTAATGGTAAACGATTGGATGAACTTAAGATACGTTCTATATACGGAGTCAATGTTACTCGTGTAAATCGTGCGGGAGTGGATCTTGTGGCGGCCGGCGATCTTGAACTCCAAATAGGAGATAAAATTCTGGTTGTAGGACGGGACGAGGATATAGAGAAACTTGCTCCGGTTCTCGGTAATTCATCTAAGCAATTGAGAGAGCCTAATTTAATGGGAATTTTTCTCGGAATAGCTGTCGGGGTACTTTTTGGTTCTATTCCTTTTATGATACCCGGTATTCCACAGCCGGTAAAACTCGGTCTTGCAGGGGGGCCGTTGATTATTGCTATTTTAATAAGCAGGTTCGGTTATAAGATGAGGATAATTTCATATACTACACAGAGTGCAAATATGATGATTCGTGAAATTGGAATCTCTCTCTTCCTTGCTGCCGTAGGACTCGGAGCCGGAGAGGGTTTTGTTGATACTATAGTAAATAAGGGGGGTTATATGTGGATATTTTACGGTTTTATAATAACCCTCATCCCGTTGATTATTGTTCCGCTGCTCGGCAGGTATATTTTTAAATTAAACTACTTTTCGCTTATTGGTCTTATAGCCGGTAGTTATACCAATCCGCCGGGGCTGGCCTATTGCAATTCCGTCTCAGAGACTGATTATCCTGCTGTCGCCTATGCAACAGTGTACCCTTTGGCTATGTTTTTAAGGGTACTTACTGCGCAAGTAATGATTCTTTTGGCTTTATAATTGTCAAAAAAATAGGGGGGGATCTTATTTTATGCTATAGGCAGAAACTATTATAGCCCAGCGGTTTTAAAAAATTTCAGCGAGCATGCAGCGTGCACTGCCTCCACCATTCTTCTCTATGTATTCGAGGTCCGGTGCAATAATTTTGCAGTAACTCTCAATTGTGCTTACTTGCTCCTTTGTGAGGGAGGCTTTTGCACGGGCAGACATTATTAATACCGGATGGTTCTCTTTATTGTGTAGTTCGAGCATGTTTCCGGCGAATTCATATACCTGATCAAGGGAGATTTCAATTATCTCTTTACCATTTTCCTCCAATAGTTCAATCAGATGTTCTCTTTCGTCGAGGTTCTGCACTGCATCTAAGCAGACAATGGCGTATTTGCTTCCTACGCTCATCATCACGTTGGTATGGTATATAGGCAGACCATCTATATCTTTTGCAGAAAAGAGAAAATATCTGTAACCTGTCTCCTCAGCAAATTTTTCGAGAACATCCTGATTGGTCCTTGCCGATTCGCAGGCATATACGATTTTGTTCTCACGATCGAGAATCATGCTGCCTGTCCCCTCAAGGAACTTCCCTTTGCTCTCAAAAGGGGTGAGGTCAATTTTTGTCCTCATAGCTTTGAGATGGGATTTGTCGAGGTTCTCAATTGCTTTAAATACTCCGATTTTTCTCTCCATGCGTCTATTCTCGGCAAACATCGGATACAGAACTATGGCGCCGGAATCGGAGATCTCTGTGTGAGATGCCTCATCTTTCTCTTTTTTACACATTATCTCATTGGCTGTATGTGTGGAGAACCAGTTGTTGGGGAAGATGGAGTCCGGAGTGTGTGGTTCCGGGCTGTCTTCTACAACTATAACATTGATTCCGGCTTCGCGCAGCAGTGAAACATAGTTATCAAATTCCTTTAAGGCCTGGCTTTGACTCTCTTCGGCAGGAATGCCTTTTTCCTGAAATGCATTATTGGTGGCTGTCTGTTCGTTAAATGAAAAACGTATCGGACGAACCATTAATACGCTATTAGTTGTTTGCATAAATAGTAGTTATTCTAATTCTTTTATAGAGTTTTTAATAATTTCTATTGCTTCACGCAATTCGGTCTCAGTAATAACCAATGGTGGCGCGAAACGGATTATGTGAGTATGGGTTGGTTTTGCGAGCAAACCATTTTCGGCCATTCTTACACAGACGTCCCAAGCCTCTTTGCCATTATGTGGTTTTATTACAACTGCATTAAGAAGACCTTTACCGCGCACCAATTCTATATATGGAGAGTGAATTTTCATTATCTCTTCTCGGAATATTTTACCCAGATATTCCGCCTTTTCGGTAAGTTTCTCCTCCTTTACAACCGTAAGGGCTGCAACTGCAACTTTTGCTGCAAGGGGGAATCCTCCAAAAGTTGAGCCATGTTCTCCCGGTTTAATTGTGAGCATAATATCGTCGTCTGCTAATACGGCAGAGATAGGGAGTACGCCACCGGAAATAGCCTTACCGAGAATTACGATATCTGGTCTTATGGATTCATGGTCGCAGCATAACATACGTCCTGTTCTTGCGATACCGGTCTGAACCTCATCGGCAATAAAAAGAACGTTATGTTTTTTACATAGGTTGTAGCATTTTGTAAGATAACCTTCATCCGGAACCATTACACCTGCCTCTCCCTGAATAGGTTCAACAATAAAACCTGCAACCTTTTTCCCCTCTTTCTCAAGTACCTTTTCAAGAGCCGGATAATCGTTATATGGTATCCTGACAAATCCGGGGGTGAAAGGACCGTAATTCTCGTAAGAGCTGGGGTCGTTGCTCATTGTTACAATTGAGATTGTTCTTCCGTGAAAGTTGCCTTCGCAGCAGACTATGATTGCCTCATTTTCCGGAATACCTTTCTTTACATAGCCCCATCTACGGGCAAGTTTAAGTGCAGTTTCTACACCCTCTGCACCGGAGTTCATTGGTAGCAGTTTATTGTAACCGAAGAATTCGGAGATGAATTTTTCGTACGGGCCCAATGTGTCGTTAAAGAAGGCTCTTGAGGTAAGACAAAGATTCTGAGCCTGATCGCAAAGTGCTTTGACAATTTTAGGATGGCAATGGCCCTGGTTAACTGCTGAGTAGGCGGAGAGAAAATCAAAATATCTCTTTCCGTCCACATCCCATACAAATGCACCCTTGCCCTTAGCAAGTACTACGGGAAGCGGATGATAGTTATGTGCACCATATTTATTCTCAAGGTCTATGTATGCTTGAGCGTTTTTGGATCCTGTTACATTATTTGTTTCCATATAAATATTTTATTAAGATTCATAATTTTTGGAGGTATAAAGATACAAAAATGTAATTAAAATGAGCTGTTTTTAAAATATTTTATTAAGTTTATATAGTATTTTTATTATTTTGCATTTTATTTATAATGTAACCAATAGGCATAATCACTTTAGCCTCTATTATAATAACGATGAACAAGAGTGGAAACAGAACTATACAATAGAATTTTAATTTAATGCCAATGAAGAAGATACCTAATACTTATATAATAATATTTGCAATTGTAGTTGTATGTGCTTTTGCAACTTGGTTAGTGCCGGGAGGGGAGTATGTGAAGAATGAGCCTTCACAAACTATAATAGAGCAAGGGAGTATTAATTCAGAGCAATCGACAGTAATATTTAAGAGTGTCCCCTCTGTAAGACAGAGTTGGCAGGTGTTGAGCGCCTTTTATAACGGATTTGTAAAGCAGGCAGGAATAATCTGTTTTATTTTGGTTATTGGTGCCTCTTTTTGGGTGGTAAATAAAAGCCGTGCGGTTGATGCCGGAATTTTCTCCTTTTTAAGTGCCCTGACGAAATTAGAACGTAATAGTTTTTTTGCAAAAGTAGGAGTGAATAATATTGTTATTACTCTGGTAATGGTCATGTTCAGTCTGTTTGGAGCGGTATTTGGAATGAGTGAGGAGACCATAGCATTTGTTGTCATAGTTATACCGCTTGCAATCTCAATGGGTTATGATTCCATTGTTGGAATATGTATGGTGTATGTTGCTGCTCACGTGGGGTTTGCGGGGGCAATTTTGAATCCATTTACAATAGGTATTGCCCAGGATATTGCCGGGTTGCCACTCTTTTCCGGAATAGAATATAGATTTTTCTGTTGGGTAGTGCTTACCATTGTCTCAATAATTTTTGTATTGGCTTATGCCTCAAAAATAAAGAAGAATCCTAAAAAATCTATTATGTATGAGGCTGATGAACATTGGAGAGCGCAGATGCGTAGTGATGGTGGTAAATTGGAGTATTATAAAAATAGGAGTTCGTTTGTGGCCTTTATTATTGCATCTATTGTAATTATTCTATTTACAATATTTTATAGTGCGAATTGTATGGTTTCCATAGGCGGAGGCAAATTTGCGGCTCCTTATCTGTTGCCAATTATTGCAATAGGATTTATCGTTTCCTCTATTTGCGCGCTGCGCAAATCGGTACACTTTTTTGTACTTAATTTATTGTCATTTACTATTATATACTTGATTGTCGGGGTACTTGCTTATAGTTGGTATATAGGGGAGATTTCTGCCCTTTTCCTTGCTTTAGGAGTACTTAGCGGAGTTGCTATTGGACTCTCAGGAGATAATATTATTAAGGAGTTGCTTAATGGTGCAAAGGATATTTTGAGTGCAGCTCTTGTGGTAGGACTTGCTGCGGGAATTGTTTTTATTTTACAGGAGGGGCATATAATAGATACCATTCTTCATTCTATGTCGTCCGGGCTGTCGGATGCCGGTGAGGTTGGCTCATTGGAGATAATGTACGCGATTCAGACCTTTATAAATGTATTTATTCCCTCTGCAAGTGCTAAAGCGGCAATAACGATGCCTATAATGGCTCCCTTTTCAGATATGATTGGAGTCTCCCGACAAGCCACCATCTTGGCATTTCAGTTCGGAGACGGCTTTACAAATATGATAACTCCTACTTCCGGGGTACTTATTGCCGTGCTCGGAATAGCAAGAATACCTTATGGTAAATGGTTCAAATGGGTTCTTCCTTTTGTGCTTATGCTTATTATTGCAGGTGCGCTTTTGCTTTTGCCTACTATTTTCATGCATTTGCCCGGATTTTGATCTTTAAATCCGTGTAAAAAGGAAGATAATATTTTGTAGTTAAATAATTTAGTTTTATCTTTGCAACCCGCTTTATTAGCGGATAAATTGTTTAAAGTCAAGATTAACAACAAATTATGCCAACAATTCAACAGTTAGTACGCAACGGTCGCACAGTGATTGAGTTCAAATCAAAGTCACGTGCACTGGATGCTTGTCCTCAAAGACGTGGGGTTTGTGTGCGTGTTTACACAACAACTCCAAAAAAGCCTAACTCAGCTATGAGAAAAGTAGCTCGTGTAAGGCTTACTAATCAAAAAGAGGTGAATGCTTACATCCCTGGAGAAGGCCATAATTTACAGGAACACTCAATTGTTCTTGTACGTGGTGGTAGGGTTAAAGACCTTCCAGGAGTACGTTATCACATTCTTAGAGGGGCATTGGATACTGCAGGAGTGGACGGACGCAGACAGTCCCGTTCGCTTTACGGAGCCAAGAGGCCTAAAGAGACTAAGAAGTAAGTCATTAATCATTTAAAAGGTAAAGAAAATGAGAAAAACGAAGCCTAGAAAGAGGATTCTACTTCCTGATCCAAAGTTCAACGACGTGTTGGTAACACGTTTCGTTAACAACTTAATGTTGCAGGGGAAGAAGAGTATCGCTTATGCAATTTTTTACGACACCATCGATATGATCGGCGAGAAGATGAAAGATTCTGATAAGGCTCCTCTGGAGATTTGGAAGAAAGCTTTGGAGAACATCACTCCACAAGTTGAGGTTAAAAGCCGCAGAGTAGGCGGTGCAAACTTCCAAGTTCCAACAGAGGTCCGTCCTGAAAGGAAGATTTCGTTGAGTATGAAGAATATGATTCTTTTCGCACGCAAAAGGGCGGGTCATTCAATGGCTGAAAAATTAGCTGCAGAGGTACTAGCTGCATACAATAACGAAGGCGGTGCCTTCAAAAGAAAAGAGGATATGCATAAAATGGCTGAGGCCAACAAAGCATTTGCTCACTTCCGTTTTTAAATCATGAGGAGATAGATGGCAAGAGATTTAAAATACACACGAAATATCGGCATTATGGCCCATATAGATGCCGGTAAAACCACAACATCAGAGCGAATTCTGTATTATACTGGTAAAACTCACAAAATAGGTGAAGTTCATGACGGGGCGGCTACTATGGACTGGATGGTCCAGGAGCAGGAGAGGGGTATTACTATCACCTCAGCCGCAACCACAGCATTTTGGCACTATAACTCAGAGACATATCAAGTTAACTTGATAGATACTCCGGGGCACGTTGACTTTACAGTTGAGGTTGAAAGATCTCTTCGTGTATTGGACGGTACAGTTGCCACTTTTTGTGCCGTAGGCCGTGTTCAGCCACAATCAGAAACGGTATGGCGTCAGGCAGATAAATACGGAGTTCCGAAAATCGCTTATGTAAACAAGATGGACCGCGTTGGTGCAGACTTTCTTGCTGTAGTAAGTGAGATTAAAGAAAAATTGGGTGCATTAGCAGTTCCGCTCTGTTTGCCTGTTGGCTCGGAGGATAAGTTCCAAGGTCTTGTAGATCTAATAGAGATGAAAAGTATCATTTATGATCAAGATAGTAAGGAACTTGTTAATTATGTAATCGGAGAGATTCCGGCCGATATGCTTGCGGAGGCACAGGAATGGCGCTCAAAACTTATCGAATCGGCTGCCGAGTTTGATGATAAGTTGATGGAGAAGTTTTTCGACAATCCAGATTCAATCACCAAAGAGGAGTTGATTGCAGCACTGAGAAAAGCTACAATTGAGATGGCGATAGTGCCTATCTGCTGTGGTTCCTCATTTAAAAACAAAGGGGTTCAATTCCTTTTGGATGCTGTAATGAGATATTTACCATCTCCTCTCGATAAGGGGACAATAATTGGTAAAAACCCAAGAACAGAGAAGGAAGAGGATCGTCACTCTATCTCTACAGAACCTTTCTGCGCTCTTGTTTTCAAGCTTGCGACAGATCCGTTTGTAGGTCGTTTGGCCTTTTTAAGAGCCTATTCAGGTAGACTGGATGCAGGTTCTTATGTGCTCAATACCCGTTCTGACAAAAAAGAGCGTGTTGCGAGATTATACCAGATGCACTCAAACAAACAGAATCCTATAGAGTTTGTAGAGGCCGGTGATATTTGCGCTGCCGTAGGTTTCAAGGATCTTAGAACCGGAGATACAATTTGCGATGAGCGTCATCCGATTGTTCTCGAGTCTATGGTCTTCCCTGATCCGGTTATCGGACTTGCAGTTGAGCCAAAGACTCAGAAGGATCTCGATAAATTGGGATTGGCTTTGGGTAAACTTTCAGAAGAGGACCCTACATTTACTGTTAAATCCGATCAGGAAACAGGACAGACCATCATCAGCGGTATGGGTGAGCTTCACCTTGATATCATTGTAGATCGACTGAGACGTGAGTTCGGAGTTGAGATAAATCAGGGTGCACCTCAAGTTAACTATAAAGAGGCAATGCGTTCTACAGTTCAGCACAGGGAGGTATTCAAAAAACAGACCGGTGGTAGAGGTAAGTTCGCAGATATAATATTTGAAATTGGTCCTGCAGATGAGGGCGTTTCAGGATTGCAGTTTGTAGATGAAGTTAAAGGCGGTAATATTCCGAGAGAGTATATTCCGGCTGTTGAAAAAGGCTTCAAATCTGCAATGTCAAATGGTGTTCTTGCCGGATATGAGGTTCAGGCTATGAAGATTGTTCTTAAAGACGGATCCTTCCACCCTGTAGACTCAGATGCACTTTCATTTGAGATTTGCGCCAGACAGGCATTCCGCAAATCTATGCCAAAGGCAACGCCTGTAATTATGGAACCTATTATGGCTTTGGAGGTTGTAACTCCGGAAGATTATATGGGAGATGTAATTGGAGACCTTAACAAGAGAAGAGGCCAGATCACAAGTATGGATTCAAAGGCTAATGCAAGAATAGTAAAGGCATTGGTTCCGCTCTCCGAGCAGTTCGGATATGTCACAGTATTGAGAACACTCTCATCAGGAAGAGCTACCAGTACAATGTCGTTCTCGCATTATGCAGAACTTCCTTCATCTTTGGCTAAAGAGGTTATCGAGAAATCCGGTAACTCTAAGATAAAAGAGGAAGAGGAGTAATAATTTAGTAGTAATTAATTGGTAAATATATAAAACGATGAGCCAAAAAATAAGAATCAAATTAAAATCTTACGATCATGCGCTGGTAGATAAATCAGCAGACAAGATTGTAAAAACAGTAAAGGCTACGGGTGCTATCGTAAGCGGTCCTATTCCACTTCCGACAGACAAGAAGATTTTTACTGTAAACCGCTCTACTTTTGTAAACAAAAAGGCACGTGAGCAGTTTGAATTGAATTCTTTCCGCCGTCTGTTGGATATCTACAGCTCCACTCCTAAAACAGTGGATGCTCTGATGAAACTCGAACTTCCAAGCGGCGTTGAAGTAGAAATCAAGGTCTGATAAAATCTGCACCTTATAGGTGTTGTACGAAAAATAAATTTATTATCTTTGCAACCGCAATCCCTCTAATGGTATTGCCATTGCAAAGGTGATTGGGTCCCATAGCTCAGTTGGTTAGTAGCACCTGACTCATAATCAGGGGGTCACAGGTTCAAGCCCTGTTGGGACCACAAAAAAAGGGGAATCGTAAAATGCGATTCCCCTTTTCTTGTGGGTCTTCTAAAGCAGATCTTCTCAAATAGATTGAAAAGCACAAGACAGAATAAAACTAACCTCTTTACTTGTACTCTTTGTGATTTCAATGGCAATTATGCTTGTAATTACCTCTTGCGATAAGGAGAGAAAAGTTTCTGTGCGAGCTTTAAGATGAGAATACTCTGCTTCTTGCTCCATTATTCACAAAATATATGTGGTTATTTTGCTCCTTAGAAGATGGATTGTCCGGCGCTAACTGCTACCAACTTTTTATTATGATTCAGTAAGTTGGTAATTATTGGTGCCTCTTTCTTTTTCATTGTGCAGATGGAGACATTCGGACCATTGACTTCTCGCACTGTGACTCTTCCAACTTTACTTCTTACCAGACTACCACCTATAATCTCTTCTACATATATGTCAAACTGATCGGTATTTCTTACACCTATTGCGGTACCTGCTGCAATATAGATTCTCTCCTTCTTGTCGTTTATAGTCGGGTTGCAAAGTCCTATGACATTGGTCTCGAATTTGAAATTATCCATAACGAAATAGTCCATTCTGCTGTATATGCTACCCATTGCGCGTGCATCTGCCTCATCCATTGTAGCACCATATCCGGAGATTTTATATATCTGCTGGTCGAATTTCTGATTGGTTTTCAGATCATAGCCCCAGATCATTACTGTCATATAGGAGGAGAAGGATTGTCTATTTCCGTTCTTTTTGCGATCAAACCTATAGTCGGTGACCATGCCACCAAGTACGAAACGTGCTCCTGTCTTTTTTATTTCGTTTTCCCTGTTGGCAATATTATCGCTTACGCTTTCGTATGCTGATACCGGTCCCGGAGCCAGCTTTGGATATCTTTCTCCATCCAAAACCATCAGCCTTCCTCTATTTTGTATGCCCACAATAACCTGTTCACGTATGTTTTTTACAAAGACAATAGGGATATCGGGCGTTTTCATGAAATAATCAATAAAAATTGTCTCCTTTCCAGTATTCTGGGCATTGCAGAAGAGAGATGATAATGAGAGCACTGCGAGTGCCGTGAAGAGTTTTAAGTAGTGAGTCATAGTGTAAAATTTTTAACAAAAGTACAAAAATCATTTAAATAAACTCCATTTTATAAAATTTTAACAGTAATAAGAAGGCCTATTCCTATTAGAGGAATTTATCTCTGTCCATTTTTGGACACTTGTCCATGTGTGAACAGTATGGTATTTATGTAAAAATCTATATATCAGATTATTATATTAGTGGTATATCTATTGTTATCTCTCCATGGGCAGTTATAGCAAAAAGAGTAAATCCTATAAATTAAAGCATGATATATTATGGATAGAGAATTGTCGAAACAGGAGCAAATAAAAGAGAGAAAAAAGAGGGTGCTGAAAGCGGTGTTGCCGATTGTCGCGGTAGTCATTATTTTAATTCTTATCTCATTTATGATGCGCAAGAGAGTCGATAAAAGCTCACTCCTGTTTTCAACAGTAGATGTAGGAGATATTTCGCTCAGTTATGCTGCCTCCGGTGTAATTGTTCCTGCGTATGAGGAGATAATTAATTCTCCTATCAACTCAAAAATTGTTGAGGTATATCACAAACCGGGAGATAAAGTAGAGGCAGGAACTCCGCTTATGAAGCTCGACCTTCTTAGTGCTCAGACAGATTTATATAAGATGACGGATGAGGTTGCAATGAAGCGATTGGAGATGGAACAGATAAAACTTTCCTCCGAGACGCGTCTGAATGATTTTAGGATGATGATTAAAGTTGCAGCAATGAAACTTAGTAGGAGTGCGGTTGAATTGAGAAATGAGAGGTATCTCGACAGTCTTGGTTCTGGTACCACCGATAAGGTCCGTGAAGCAGAGATGAATTATCGTACGGGCGAGTTGGAGTTGCAACAACTTAGGCAGGAGTATGAGAACGAGAAAAGGATAAAGGAGTCGGATATGAAGGCAAAAAGGCTCGAATATGGTATTTTACAGAGGAATCTGAACGAGACGAGAAGAACGTTGACAGATGCCCGCATCATGGCTCCGAGAAGAGCGATATTAAGCTATATCAACAATCAAATAGGGGCCCAAGTAGGACAGGGCTCAAAGGTGGCTATCGTATCTGATCCTGATCATTTTAAAGTGGAGGGCTCTATTGCCGATCTATATGCCTCCAATGTTCGTGTAGGAGTAAATGTGATAGTGAAGATTAAAGGAGTTCAGCTTGCCGGTTCTATAATAAATGTGGACCCGCTCTCTCACAACGGAGCTATCAGTTTTACCGCCTCATTAAAAAAAGAGAGTGATTCAATTCTGAGGCAAGGGGCGAAAGTTGAGGTATATCTCCTTGGGCAGGAGAAGAACAATGTAATGAGAATAGCGAACAATTCATACTATTCCCAGTCCGGAATATATGAATTGTTTGTTTTGGAGGGGGATAAACTTGTGAAGAGGAGCGTGAATCTTGGGGAAAGCAGCTACGATTATGTTGAGGTTGTCTCTGGTCTGAAGGTTGGGGAGAAGGTTGTTGTGAGCGATATGGAGGATTATAAGAAGAGCAAGGTACTCAATCTGAAGTGACCATCATTTACTCTTGGGAGGAGGAGAGTCTATGCAGGCAAGGAGTGACAGATGAGAGAAGGAGGGGGATTGGGAGATAGATGAGACAAAACCGGGTATAGTGTTACAAGGGAAGAATCATTAAGCACAGGAAGATAATAATAAAAACGGAGTATTATGAGTATAATTAAACTTGACGGTGTAAATAAGGTATACCGGACAAAAGAGATTGAGACGACAGCTCTCGAAAATGTTAACATGAGCATAGAAAAGGGGGAATTTGTAAGTGTCATGGGCCCCTCAGGCTGTGGAAAATCCACTTTGCTGAACATTGTCGGGTTACTTGATAATCCTACAACGGGGAGTGTTGCCATAAATGGTATTTATGCCGGTGAGATGAGGGATAAAGAGCTTGCTGCCTTTAGAAATAAGATGATTGGGTTTGTGTTTCAAAGTTTTCACCTTATTGCCTCTCTTGATGTAATTGACAATATTGAGTTGCCTCTTCTTTATAGAAATATGTCGGCGAAGGAGCGTACGAGAAAGGCTAAGGAGGTTATAGAAAAGGTGGGGCTAAGCCATAGGATACATCATTTACCTTCCGAACTTTCCGGAGGTCAGTCGCAAAGGGTGGCTATTGCCAGAGCCATAATTGGCGACCCCGAAATTATTCTTGCGGACGAGCCTACAGGTAATCTTGATTCTAAAATGGGGGCGGAGATAATGGGGATTTTGCATAGACTTAATAAGGATGAGGGACGTACCATAATGATGGTTACCCATAATGAAGAACAGTCAAAATTAACGGATAGAATTATAAGATTTTTTGACGGACGACAGGTAAAATAATTACTTTATATAAAGATATATAAAATACAAACATAAAGAATATTATATATGGTTAAATATATTAAACAGACATGGTATTATATTTTGCAGGATCCTGTAGTGAGCATAGTAAGTATAATTGGAACTGCATTGTCGATTTTCTTGATAATGGTGGTTATTATGACAATTCAGGTGAAGGTTGTTCCATTCTCTCCCGAGAGCAATAGAGGTAGGCTTATGCATGCCAACAGATGTAATCTTATCTATATTAAGAGTGGAGGGGAGATGAGTAGCAGTTGGGCGGAATGGTCGGCAAAGGAGTTATTCAAGGAGCTAAAGAGTCCGGAGGCAGTAACCCTGTATAGCTTGTCTTGGGAGACTAAAATTCTATCGGCACCAGGTTACAAGGGTGTTCCAAGCCAAGTTAGGTTCATGGGAACCGATGCTGTTTTCTGGAAGGTCTTTGATTTTAAATTTATAAGTGGAAAGCCTTATGATGAGGCAATGTTTAAATCGGCAATGAATGTGGTTGTCATATCTAGAACTATTGCCAAGAGGTTTTTTGCGGGTACTGATCCGGTGGGTAAGGAGGTTTTGTTGGGTTGTAAGCCATACAAGGTTGTAGGAGTGGTTAAGGAGGTCTCCTCTCTTGCGACAAGTGCTTTTGCCGATATATGGGCTCCGTACTCTGCTCTGAAGAGTGCCAATGATGAAAATCCTGGGCGACCGATGGGAGATTTTAACGTGGCAATTCTTGCCCGGAGCAGCTCCGACTTTAAAACAATTCATGCGGAGGCCGATAGGCGTCTTGCAATTATGAACAAAAAGATGGCTAAGGATAGTGTGCGTCTGGAATCTTACGGCCGTCCCTATACTCAGGAGGAATTTGCCTTTGGTCCAAAATTTAGTAATGAGATGATTGATCTCAGACCATATAAGTTAAAGGTTGCTGCACTTCTTATTATCTTGTTGCTTATTCCGGCCATAAATCTCAGCAGTATGACTCAGAGTCGGTTGCAGCGGAGAGTCTCGGAGATAGGCTTACGTAGGGCGTTTGGCTGTACAAGGGGTGAGATTATAAGGAATATAATTGCGGAAAATCTGGCAATCTCAGTTGTGGCAGGTATAATTGGTCTGTTGTTTAGCTATGTATACCTCTTTCTAATGGCCAACATTTTGTTCGGATCTTTCTTTGAGAATTTTAGCGGAACAATTCAATTGAATGAAATTATCCACATTTCAACCTTCATTTATGCGCTGCTGTTCTGTTTCATTCTCAATCTTGTCAGTAGTATAGTACCTGCAATAAGGTCATCAAGAGTTAGTATTGTAAGTGCAATGGGAGGTAATAACCGTTAGATTAATTAATTAGTTAAAGAGATGAAAAGAAGTTTAATACATCAGATGAAAAATGAATGGCGTTCTAATTCACTATTGGTTGTAGAACTCTTTATTGTAAGTGTGATTCTATGGTTTCTTGTAGATTACTTCTATGTTAAAGCTGTTGTTATGATGCAGCCAAAAGGCTTTGATATATCAAATACATATAGAATACATGTTGATAGATTGTCTAAGGGAGATGTTGGTTATGACCAGTCGGACAGTTCTTCAAAGATTGGGCAGCATATAATTGAACTTGCCGATAGGCTTAAAAAAGACCCTGATATAGAATATGTGAGTTTGTCGCAATATGCTTATCCTTTTAGCGGAGGTTGCATGATGTCTCCTGTGGAGTATGACACGTTAAGATCGCAATTTACTTATGTTAGGAGAGTAATACCGGGATATAATTTTTTTAGTGTCTTTAGAATCAGAGGAATAAAAGGTGAGACTTCTGAGCAACTCGACAAATTGCTAAATGAGAGGCATTGTATAATATCAGATAATCTTTTTCATGGCGCTATGAATTTGAAAAAATCTGCCAAAGAGAAGAGTCGGTCAACAAGCAATGGTGAGATTAAAATCGGAAGTAATGAACAAAAGGAGCGGATTGATGTAAAGAGTACCTCATTGATGGAGCGGCTGCTAAAAATTAAAGGGATAGACAGTTTTTTTGTTGCAGCCTCTGTTCCATATCCAAAACGTTCCAATTTTGAGGATGCACGCGAGTTCAGTACAATCTATATTCCCGGTAAACTCAGTGAAGATATTAACGAGATTTGTGTAAGGGTAAGGCCTGAAAAGGAGGTAAATTTTAAGGCTAAATTTTGGAGAGAGTCTTCATTAAAGTATAGGATAGGCAATTTATATATTTCTGACATCAACTCTATTGAGAAGGATCGTTCGGAGATGAATCTTGACGAGACCAAAACCTTTCAGATGTATACTACCGGGATGGTATTTTTGCTGATAAATATCTTTCTTGGTCTGCTCGGTACATTCTGGTTTCGCACTCAGCACCGAATGAGTCAAATTGCCCTTATGAAGGCATTTGGAGCTACAAAACGTAATATAATGTTACGCCAGATATCTGAGGGGCTGTTTTTGCTGTTGGTGGCGACAGTGCCTGCTTTAATAGTTGATTTAAACATTGCGTATGCGGAGCTGATTCAGCCTCTTAACGGGCAGTATCTCTATGCTTTGCGATTTATTATTACCACTCTCCTTACGCTAATTATAATGGAATTGACAATATTGTTGGGGTGTTGGATGCCTATAAAGAAGGCAATGAAGGTGGAGTCGGCTTCGGTATTGCATGAGGATTAGTGCGCCGGAGGAGCAGGCGAGATTCAGAATTTATTAATATGAATGAGATATGAGTGGTCTTTATAGAGTTGTCGTGGTACTTACAATACTGCTTGCATTTTGCGGATTGCAGCCTGTAAAGGTATATGGAGAGGGTAAATCGCAAATGCTTACATTGGATGAGGCTATAGTGCTCGCAAGGAAAAACAGTGTGGATGCGGCTGTGGCTCTAAATGAACTTAAAACAGCTTATTGGGAGTACCGAATATTTAGGGCCGATTTGCTGCCTGAGATGAGTTTAGAAGCTAATGCTCCCTACTATTCCAAAAGATATAATTCTTACCAGAACAGCGGCGGCTCCTACTCTTTTGTGCGTAACAACTATATGGAGATGTACGGCAAAGTCTCCGTGAATCAGAATATATGGTTCACCGGAGGAGTGCTTTCGCTTGAATCATCGCTCGATTTCATAAAGGAGTTTTCCGGTGCAAAGAATCGGCAATATATGACCGTGCCATATGCCATAACTCTTAGTCAGCCTGTTTTTGGTGTGAATGAGATAAAATGGAGACGCAAGATACAGCCTGAGAAGTATGAAGAGGCTAAAGCCGCCTTTTTATCGGCCACGGAGGAGGTTACCATGACCACTGTCCAATACTTTTTTAATCTTCTCTTGGCAAAGGAGAATGTGACTATTGCCCAACAAAATTTTTCTAACGCCGAGAAATTATATGAAATAGCAAAAGCTAAGAGATTGATGGGTAAAATCAGTCAGAATGATCTGTTACAATTGAGGTTAAATATGCTCAATGCAAGTGCTACTCTTACTGATAATACCAGCCTATTCAAGAGCCATATGTTTAAGTTGCGTTCTTTTCTGAACCTAAGCGATACAATTCAAATTAATCCGCAGGTTCCTGAGAGCGTACCGCTTATAAAATTGGAATACGCTGAGGTGCTTGCCAAAGCCCAGGCGAATAACGCTTTTGCCCATAATGTTGTGCGCAGACAACTTGAGGCAGATTATGCTGTTGCACAAGCAAAAGGAAACCTGCGTAGTGTTACTTTTTTTGCACAGTTGGGTTATACCGGGACGGGCAATAACTTGAGCCCTGCATATAGTAATTTAAGAGACAATCAAGTTGTTCAAATGGGTTTTAAAATTCCTCTCCTTGATTGGGGAAAGAGGCGTGGCCGTGTTAAGGTTGCAGAGAGCAACAGAGAGGTTACTGAGAGTAAAATTAGGCAGGAGACGCAAACATTCAACCAGAATATTTTTATTCTCGTGGAACAATTCAATAACCAGCTGGAGCAGTTGAATATTGCCACTGAAGCCGACAGTATTGCTCAAACAAATGCCCCTATTCTTCTTACAGGAGAGAGTGGTACCGGCAAAGAGATGATAGCAAATGCCATTCATAATGCCAGCAAGCGTTCGGGTGCTCCTTTTGTTAAGGTAAATCTCGGCGGTATTTCACAGTCTTTATTTGAAAGTGAAATGTTCGGACATCGCAAGGGAGCCTTTACAGATGCCTTTTGTGATAGAGAGGGCAGATTTTCGATTGCCGACAAGGGAACAATCTTTTTGGATGAGATTGGAGAGTTGGAGCTCTCTTGTCAGGTAAAATTGCTAAGAGTACTTCAGGAGCAGACCTTTGAGCCGCTTGGGGAGAGCAAGCCGCGCAGAGTGGATGTAAGAGTGGTTTGTGCAACTAACGCAGATCTAAAAAAGATGGTCTCCGAACATACCTTTAGAGAGGATCTTTTTTATAGGATAAACCTTATAACCATTAATTTGCCTGCGTTGAGAGAGCGTAGGGAGGATATTCCTCTTTTAGTCAACTATTTTGTCAGAAAGCAGTGTGCTGAAAGCAATCTCCCGCTTGTGGAGATTTCCGATGATGCATTTGATTTTTTGTCGAGGTTACCCTATAGAGGAAATATAAGAGAGCTGAAAAACTTGGTAGAGAGGACTATTCTTGTTACCGGTAAGCAGGAACTTTGTGCAGATGACTTTAGGAGTTTGCACGATCCGTTACAGAGAGGAGATGAGCCGGAAAGCGGAGCCTCCGGTAATGGGGGCAATATGACATTGGAGGAGATGGAACGTAAGAGTATTATTGAGGCTATGGAGAAATGCAGCGGGAATTTGGCTCAAGTTGCAAGAGTTTTGGGGATAAGTAGGGGTGCTTTATATAGGCGGTTGGAGAAATATAAATAGGAGTGTTATGAAACTAAAATCTCTTTTCTTTATTCTGTTGCTTCTGCAATTCATCATCTGCTTGTTTTGCATGTACGCAATTTTCAAATTGGGGAGGGTTTCAGACTCATATGGGATTGTTAAGATGCTTATTACAGGAGGAAACGGCTATTTATTGGTAATAGAGCTTCTCTTTATACTCTTGATTATTTATCTTCTTTTTTTTTACAAAAAGGCGATGATGCCTTACCGTATTATCGGAAACGGGATGGATCTTATGAAGGGGCAGGATTTCGGAAGTAAGTTGAGGCGGGTCGGACAGTATGATGCCGACAAAATTGTGGATCTTTTCAATAGTCAGATGAGCGCTCTTAAAAATGAACGGTTGCACGTGAGGGAGAACAATCAATTTCTTGACCTTTTAGTTAATGTTTCTCCTATGGGGCTGATAATGATGGATTTTGATGGGGTAATAACGAGTTGTAATGACTCCGCTATAAAGTTTCTTAATGACCAAGAGACTAATTTTCTCTCCTTGAATGGAAAGAAATTATCCGAAATAGAGACTGACTTGGGAAGAGCTATTGCTACTCTTGGGGCAGGAGAAACAGCAACTTTCCGTATAGAAAATAGTAAGATATGCCGTTGTTCCCTCCTCTTTTTTATTGATCACGGTTTCAAACACCCTTTTGTCTTAATAGAGAGTCTTACCAATGAGATATTGGAGACAGAGCGAGAGACTTATAGCAAGGTAATTAAGATGGTGGCTCATGAGGTTAATAATACTGTTGCCGGTATTACCTCTACATTAGATTCGATTGATGACTCTATGAAGGGGGATGAATCGGGGGAGAAGATACGTACACTAATCAAGATCTGCTCGGACCGCAGTATGGAGATGAGTAAGTTTGTTACCAATTTTGCCGATGTGGTAAAGATTCCGGAGCCTCAATTGAAAAGAGTGAATCTCAATCTTGAGATTCCGGGAATTAAACTCTTTATGGAGAATCTGTGTATAAAATCGCGGACAAAATTGAATCTTACTCTTTCTGATACTCCCTTTATGGTTATGCTGGATACCACTATGTTTGAACTTGTATTGGTGAATATTCTCAAAAATGCTGTGGAGAACGCGGCTACTATGATAGATATCTCCACGGAGGTAAATTCTCGTCTTCTTGTTGTTACAGATAATGGTAAGGGTATAAGTGAAGAGAATGCTTCCAAGATCTTCTCTCCGTTCTTCTCAACCAAACCGCACGGACAGGGGCTCGGATTGATAATGATTCAAGAGATACTTCTGAAACATAATTGTTCCTTCTCCCTGAAAACAGGGGAGGATAGACTCACAAGGTTCTCTGTTGTCTTCCCGGAGATAGTTTAATGAAAGAACTTTCATAGAAAGCAAGGTTTTGTCTCTTTTAATCTGTAACTTTGTCGGGAATATTTAATATTTATCAGTACAAATTGCGATAAACCGATAATATTTCACAGTATCAATTATCCTGCAATTTTATAGGTATGTAGAAATCGGAAATAATGAAAGAAAAGAGTCTTATTGTTAGAGAGGTTACCGCACACGATATACCAGTAATGGTTAAGTATAGATTGGATTATCTTACGGAATTACAGGGTGATATGAGCCTTTCATATAGAAAGGAGTTGAGTGAGAATCTTAACCGTTTTATCTCTTCCTCCATTGGGGAGGGAAATATGTATGCCGTAATAGCGGAATATTCTACCTCCGGACTCTCCGATCAAGAGGAGAATCTGCAGATAGAGGGCAATACGGGACAAAAACACGATGAGAACGCTCCTATTCCGGTTGCGTTTGGTGCCATGCTTTACAAACGTGTCCCGGGTGATGCTAAAAGTGCTTTTTATGTAGAGGCCGATATACTGAATATGTATACCGTTCCTTCCGAGAGGCGTAAGGGTATTTCGTCGAGGGTACTTGAAAATCTTATTGCACATGCAAAGGAGGAGGGAGTAGCCAAACTGGCGTTGCATACCTCTAAAGACGGAGTGAATCTCTATAAAAAATATGGCTTTTCAGAGGCGGCTTATCCCTACTTAGAGCGAATAATATAACTCTATTGGATAATTTATTTCTCTATAGACCTATTTAGGTGCAATCCGATAGAGGAAGACTGCAATAACTGCGTAGATTACATTCGGCAACCATAGAGCAATAAATGGCGGCAAAGTGTCGGTATACACGAACATTTGGCTGAACCGCATAAAGAGGATATAAGAGAACCCGAGTGCGAGTCCGATACCGATATTCATTCCTATTCCTCCGCGTCTTTTGCGCGAGGAGAGCGATACACCTATAAGTGTCAGAATGAAGGCAGAGAAGGGTATTGCAAAGCGAGTGTTTTTCTCTATGAGGGCATATTTTACCATCTGGTCTCCGCGCATTTTCTGCATCTTTATGAGTTTGTTAAGTTGAATATAATTGAGAGATTCAACAACATTTTTTCTTCTATAAAAGTCGTTTACGGTGATGACAATTGCTGTATCGAGACTTTTTCCGGTGCTTACTATTTCGCTGCCGTGTACAAATTTTCTTAATACGTAATTATTTAATTTCCATAAGGTCTTGGTAGAGTCCCAGATTGCCGTCTCCGCGCTGAGTTTGGATTCCAAAGTGTGACCTTTTATGGATTCGAGGGTGAATTTGTAAATGGTATTGTTCCATGTGCTGAACGATTCTGCATACATGAAAGTGCCGGGCGAGATCTGGTAATGCATATTACGATTCTCGTTCTGAAACTGTTTTTTTATGTATTTGGCTTCAAAATCAAGTCTCCCCTTATTTGCAGGGGGGATTATGAATAAATTAAGTAGCAGACTGAATATTGCAATAAAGGAGGCCGATATAAAATAGGGATACATTAGTCTTTTAAAACTTACACCACCTGCCAATATGGCTATTATCTCTGTATTAGAGGCGAGCTTTGAGGTAAAGAAGATAACGGTTATGAAGACAAAGAGGGAGCTGAAAGTATTCATAAAATAGGGGATGAAGTTGGCGTAGTAATTAAAAATTATCTCATTGAGCGGAGCATTTTTATCTACGAAATCATCTATCTTCTCGCTTATATCAAAGATTATTACAATGCCGATGATAAGCAACAATGCAAAAAAATAGGTTCCGATAAACTTTCTGATTATGTATCGGTCAAGAATAGTTATATGGTAATTATATTTCTGCATAGAGGTTTAAATTTTTGTCTCAAGCCTTTTTACGGTGGCATTTTTCCATTGTAAAAAATCTCCGGCCTTAATATGCTCGCGAGCCTGCTTTACCAAGTTTAAATAAAAGGCGACATTGTGTTCGCTGGCAATTTGGGCTGCCAGCATCTCTCCTGCGATGAAAAGATGTCGCAGGTAAGCTTTGGTATAGGCTTTATCTACAAAAGAGGTGCCCTCCGGGTCAATCGGAGAGAGATCATCTGCCCATTTCTTATTGCGCATATTAATCATTCCTCTATTTGTGAAGAGCATTCCGTTTCTGCCGTTTCTTGTAGGCATAACGCAATCAAACATATCTACTCCTCTTGCAATTCCCTCCAATAAATTAGCCGGTGTTCCCACACCCATGAGGTAACGGGGCTTGTCGGAAGGCAGTGTGTTGTCGAGTACCTCCAGCATCTCGTACATTTTTTCGGTCGGTTCGCCAACCGATAGACCTCCTATGGCATAGCCATCCATATTCATGGAGAGAACGTGTTCGGCCGCCATTCTTCTAAGATCCGGATAAATGCAGCCCTGAATTATAGGGAAATAAAATTGATTATATCCGTATAACGGAGTGCTGTTTTTAAAATGCATCACACCTCTTTCCAACCATCTTTGTGTTAATTTAAGCGATTTTAAGGCGTAGTTGTAGTCGGCATCGCCGGGCGTACATTCATCGAGCGCCATTATAATGTCGGAGCCGATTAACCGTTGTGTGTCGACATTGTTCTCCGGTGTAAAAATATGTTTTGAGCCATCTATATGAGATCTGAAAATACATCCCTCTTCTGTGAGTTTTCTATTCTGGGTAAGCGAAAATACCTGAAATCCGCCGCTATCTGTAAGAATAGGTCTGTCCCAATTTATGAATTTGTGCAGACCGCCGGCCTTATTTATTATCTGAGTACCCGGACGAAGATAAAGATGGTATGTGTTGCCGAGGATTATTTGTGCTTTGATATCGTCTTTTAAATCTCTATGATAGATGCCTTTAACGGAACCAACTGTGCCCACAGGCATAAAAATAGGCGTTTCTATTACGCCGTGGTCTGTGTATAACAAACCGCATTTAGCTGATGAGCCGGCCTCTTTTGCCAATTGTTCAAAAATCATTTTTTTCTTCTTCTACTGAGGGCAAAAGTAATAAAAATTGCTTTATATTTGCAGAAATTTAAGATTTTGAAACTTCTATGGGGAGTAAAAGAATAAAATTAGACATAGGTGCTCTCACGGCCTCCTCTTCTAAAGAGGGTAATTTTATGTTTTTTTTATATAGAGACGGAATGGACAAATGTCTTGCCATTGCTTTGAATGCTCCGGATATGCATGCGTTGCTTGCTAATTTTGGTCAGGCTCCGCAGCAGAACAATTCTATATATAAATTGTTTGAGATGATGTCGAGGTTCTATAATATTGAGCTTCTTGAGATTGAAATTGTAAAAAGTAAAGGTCCCGCTCTGTTTGAATCGAGGGCTGTTTTTTTAGATGGGGAGAAAGAGATGAGTGCGGAGGCAAGTTTTACGGACGGGATTATTATGGCAAAAATGTTCGGATGTTCAATTTTTATAGAGGAAGAACTTATGGAACAATATGCCTCGGCCACAAAGGAGGAGGCAGGTAATTTGGTAGATACGGAAAAATTTAAAAAAAGTCTCGAGAAGAAGCTTAACGATGCTGTCGATGCGGAGGATTATGAGAGGGCGGAGATGATAAAAGAGAAATTGATTTTTTTAACAAAAAATAAAAACTAACGATCAACTGTATGAGAAAAATTATTTTACTGTCGGCTTTTATATGCGTTTGTCTATGCCTGAATGCGCAGGTCCCGGATAGTACTGTATCCGTTACAGATACTGTATTAACAGTTTCGACAGATAGCGTGGCTCAATCCTCGCAGGTGCTCCAATCTAATTCTTTCGGGCCGGGGACTCTTGCAAAGTCTATCCTTTCTCAAAAAACTTTTTCTTTTAATTTTTTTTCCATATTCAGAGGTATTTTGGGGATGGCCGTGCTAATATTCATTGCGTGGTGTATCAGTTATAATAGAAGGGGAATAAATTGGGGCGTTGTCTTTAAAGCGCTTGCTTTGCAGTTGATTATTGCTGTTTCAGTTCTGCTGTTCCCGGCAGTTCAGGGTTTTTTTGAGATTTTGGGTAAGTGTTTTGTCGCGGTACTCGACTGGACACGTGCTGGTACTCTTTTCCTCTTTGGCAGTCTGCTCGATACGGAGAAGTTCGGGTTTATTTTTGTTTTTAATATTTTACCTACGATTATCTTCTTTTCGGCACTGACAAGTCTCTTCTTTTATCTGGGAATTTTGCAGAAGGTTGTATGGGGCATGGGATGGGTTCTTACAAAATTGATGAAACTTTCTGGAGCCGAGTCTCTTTCTTGTGCAGGTAATATCTTTTTGGGGCAGACCGAGGCTCCTTTAATGGTAAAGGAGTATATACCTCGTATGACAAAATCGGAATTAATGCTGGTTATGACAGCCGGAATGGCAACTATGGCGGGGGGAGTATTGGCTGCTTATATTGGGATGCTCGGTTGCGGGGATAGAGCTCTTTCTATTGAGTTTGCCAAACATTTACTTTCTGCCTCCGTTATGGCGGCGCCCGGAGCAATAGTTATGGCTAAGATTATATTTCCGCAGAATGAAGAGATAGATAATTCAGTTGAGGTGTCAAAGGAGAAGATAGGAAGAAATGCACTTGATGCTATCTCCAATGGTACGACTGATGGTCTAAAATTGGCTGCGAATGTTGCTGCTATGTTGCTTGTGTTTTATGCGTTGATTGCCGGATTTAATTATGTTATAGGAAAGGTTGGATATCTTACCAATTTAAATGAAGTTATTGCCGACGCCACTTCGGGCCGTTATTCCGGTCTGTCGCTTCAATTTCTACTCTCTTATCTGTTCTATCCTGTAATATGGCTTATAGGAGTTCCTACGCCGGATCTTGCACTTGTTGGAAGGTTGCTTGGGGAGAAACTTATCTTAACGGAATTTGTGGGTTATCAGAGTTTGAGCGATATGCTTCAGGCAAATACCTTTGTTTATACAAAATCCATAATTATGGCTACTTATGTCCTGTGCGGATTTGCAAATTTTGCCTCTGTCGGGATTCAAATAGGCGGAGTGGGAGGTATTGCTCCTAATAAGAAGTCGACATTGTCGTCGCTCGGAATCAGAGCGCTTATTGGGGCTTCACTGGTTGCACTTATGTCTGCGGCTATGGTAGGTATGTTTACCGCCTCGTAGTTCTCTTTCAGAAATCAAAAGGCGAAGAAGAGCAAAGTTTTAGCCGGATGATTAAATGTGAGAGTAAAAGAATCGCCCGTTGCCTGATTAAGAGTGGCTTTCCACCACATATCAAAGAGTACATTATCGGTCGGATATTTTAATCCGGCCGATTTTATTTTTACGCTGCTGTCAAAAGAGAAGATAGAGATTTGGCCTCCCTTTTTGCAGGCTATTGTGGCGGTATTGTATAGTGGTCTAAAGATTCCGTTATCAGTTATTATTTCAATGGAATCCAGCCCTTTCCCCTCTCTGTTCCCATTATTGAGAACTTCTCCGTAATCGGCAAGAAGCGAAATGTTGCCAAGGGTATGATCCTCTCTTCCACCGGTGGTTCCTGTCAGAATAATTTTAGAGGGATTCAGTTTTAGAGCGAACATAAAGGCTTTTGTCTGGTCATTGGTCTCCTGGCACGGGTCTTTATGGAGATAGCTGCTGAATTTTTTCTGATATTCTGCCGGCAGAGTATCCATGTCTCCTACAATGTAAAGCTGTTTTTTTATACTTTCTATATTGGAGGTGTTGTAATAGTTGAGAAGTTTCAGAATAGAGGAGTCGCAGCAGATAATACAGCTTGTTTTTTTAATTATATCAAGAGTGTATTCTGCAGTCGGAAAGTTGCCATCACCAAGAATGACAATTGTATTATCGGAGTTATTTGTCATAATAGGCATTATTCAAAAAGGTAATTTTCGGCCTCACGGAATCCGGCCAGAAATTCGCCGATTTTCATTTTTCGTTTGCCGGCAATCTGAATCTCCGTGATGGATAAAATACTCTCTTTACAAACAACCTGAAGAGTGGATTTTCCGTCGGAGATGATGGAGCCTACTCTCTCCCGTATGGGATTCTTTTGGTCGGAATCTTGACCTGTTAAGCCGGGGTTATTATTAATTGCCCGTGCATTAAAGATCTTTACCTCAATAGATTTGTTATTGAAACTCATCTTTGTTGAGGTACCGGGATAGGGAGATAGGCCTCTTATGAGCCTTTCCAGCTCTTCGGCCGGTCTGTTCCAGTTTATCCGGCAAATCTCTTTTGTGATTTTAGGAGCCTCATTAAGAGGTTTGGTATCTCTATATTGCTGTGTTTTAGGTGTGAGGGAACCTGTCGTGACTCCTTCAACAGTTTCTGCTACAAGATCCGCACCCATTACCATTAACTTGTCATATAGAGTGCCTACTGTCTCTTCTTTGTCGATAGTACACTCTTTTTGAAGAAGTATGGCACCCGTATCTATTTTTTCGTCAAGCATGAATGTTGTGACACCGCTCTTTTGTTCTCCGTTTATGATGGCCCAGTTTATTGGCGCAGCTCCTCTATATTGCGGGAGCAGTGAGCCGTGGAGATTAAAGGTTCCCATAGGGGGCATGCTCCAGACTATCTTTGGTAACATTCTGAAAGCTACCACAATAAAAAGGTCGGCTTTTAATTCCTTAAGGCTCTCAATAAATAGGGGCTCTTTCAGCAATGAAGGTTGCAGTACCGTAAGATTATTGGCTATTGCAAATTTCTTTACATCGCTTTCACATGATTTTAATCCTCTTCCGGCCGGTTTATCCGGTACCGTGACAACAGCTGCTATATCGTATCCCTCTTTCACTAATCTTTCTAAAGGAGCGACAGCAAATTCGGGCGTCCCCATATAAACAATCCTTATCTTCTTATCTACTACCATTATTGTTGAATTTTCCCCTTTGTCCCCTTTGTAAAACGGGACTGAAAGAGATTAGATATTGTCTTAAAGAAATGAATATAGAGATCGGCATTAAACAGATTAGAATCGCGTGTCGATTTCCATGTGAGAAAGATGCCCATCGGAAGTAGGACCAGGGTTGAGATAAATGTGCCTATTATCGGGAAGATGGCACCATCGTTTGCAAGTTTTTTACCGCTTATATCTACAACATAGTAAACTACAAAGAAGAGCATTGATATTATTACCGGGGTGCCTAAACCGCCCTTCCTGATTATAGCTCCGAGGGGGGCGCCGATAAAGAAGAAGATAAGGCAGGCAAGCGATAGTGTGAATTTTCTATAGGATTCAACTATCGTTCTTCTGAATGGATAGCCGTATTGAAAAAGTTCTCTTTCATAAAAATCAACATTGGCTCTCTGATTATCGATACTCGCAATAGCTCTGTCGTATGCCATTAACTCCTCTTGGGGGTTTTTCCATTTGAAGAGCGAGTCGGCCGGTATAACTCCCTTGTATTTTGTGGCATAAGTAGAGTCGAAACATTGGGTATAGAAGAGATTGGAGGTATAGACAATGCTCCTGACTTTCATTTCGAGAATATTTTTGTATTGAGCCTCCAATGAATCTTTATCGATCTTCAACTGGGAGAGATTTTTTGCCATTACCTCATTACCGTACTTGGCCTTTTTTGATTTCTCAAAGGCGTAGTTTTGCAATGGAATTATTATCTCTTGCCTTGTAAAGTTTATCTTTTTAAGGATCAGGCTTGTATCTGCAAAATCCATAATATTTTCATCCTCATAATTGGTTCCGTTAAAAAGGATGAAGATTAAATCTTTTTTATCTGATGTGAGTTTAATCTCGCCGGAGTCTGCAACGGTGACATTTATATTTCCCTTGTCGGCACTATGATTATACACCATAATGTTGTGCATTATGTTGTTGTCGTCTCTGCTGTTTATTCTTAAAGTGTAACCTTCTATACCATTATAGAATGTTCCGGTTGGGATTTTTATCTCCGATTTTGTTTTGCCTATATCCTCTCTCAGGGTATAGATTTGATTATATGCAATCGGGATAAGATTATTTGAGGCAAAGAAGGCGCCGATGCTTATAATTACAGCAAGAATTATCAGCGGAGCAAGGACTCTTTGAAGCGATATTCCGGCCGATTTCATTGCAAGAAGTTCGTTATTCTCTCCCTTGTTTCCCATAGTCATTATGGAGGAGAAGAGAGTTGCCAGTGGAAGTGCCATAGGAATTAGAGTAGCACAACCCCATCCGAGAAACTCGGCGATAATACCGAAACTCAATCCCTTTCCTACAAGTTCATCTATGTACAGCCATAAAAATTGCATCATCAAGATGAACGTTACCAGCAGAAATGCAACCAGAAACGGCCAAAAAAATGACTGTAATATAAACTTGTCGAGTTTCTTCATTATCTTGTAGCTATTCTAATGAGCATTTCATGTGCGTTGGAGAGACCATTGACCTCTTTTCCACCTGCGGTTGCAAAGAATGCTTGTCCGCCGCCTCCGCCCAAGATACATTTTGCTGCCTCTTTTATATCCTTGCCGGCATTCATGCCTTTGGCAACCAAATCGTCGGAGTACATTAGTGAAAGAGTAGGCTTACCTTCGAATTCTGTGGCACCTACAAGAACGGTATTAGTTGTTTCTGCCTTAAGCATAAAGGCTATATCCTTTATTGTGTCGGGTTGGAAGACACCTCTGAACGATACAACTCTGATGCCATTAAGAATTGCGGCATTATCCAGGGCGCTGTTTTTTAGAGCTATAGCTCTATCTTTCATTACTTTGTCGAGATGCTTCTTCATGCTCTCATTCTCGTCGAGCAATTTCTTTATGCTGGCAAGTACATTCTGACTATTGTTGAAGATCTCTTTGAGAGTTCCAAGTATATCTTCGTAATTCTCCGTGATGGCTTCTGCCTGTACTCCGGTTGTGGCCTCAATTCTTCTTACGCCTGCTGCAACGGCCGACTCAGATGTGATTTTAAAATAACCGATATCTCCAGTTGCCTTTACATGTGTTCCGCCGCAAAGTTCAACGGAGTTTGCATATTGTATCATTCTAACCTTATCGCCGTATTTTTCGCCGAAGAGTGCCATAGCGCCCTTTGCACGTGCCTCATCTATAGGTAGATCGCGGTATTCTTGTCTCTGTATATTGCGGCGGATATAGGTATTTACAACTCTCTCTACTTCACGCAGTGTTTTTGGTTCAATCTTCTCAAAATGAGAAAAATCGAATCTTAATCCTATAGGAGAGACCATAGATCCCTTCTGTTCTACATGTGAACCGAGTATTTTTCTTAGAGCATAATGTAATAGGTGTGTGGCGGAGTGGTTTGCAGCAGTAGATCTCCTCCTCTCCATGTTTACCGATGCAGTAAAGGAGACTTTTGGATTTAACGGCATTTTTTCTACCATATGAATAGGGAGTCCGTTTTCCTTTATGGTTTTAATGATTTCTATACACTCTTTGTTGTTTTCATTTGAGATCAGTTCGCCGGTATCTCCGATTTGTCCTCCGCTCTCTGCGTAGAATGGTGTTTTATTGAGAACAATCTGGTAGAAAGTTTTATTTTTTGTCTTTACGTATCTATATTTAAGTATCTCGACATGCTCTTCTATAGTGGTGTCGTATCCTGTAAACTCCGGTGTGGTATAATCGCGTAGTTCCACCCAGTCACTCTCTTCGACAGAGGTAGCATTACGGCTTCTCTCTTTCTGCTTTCTTAATTCAATATCGAATGAGGCCAGATCTACACTATAGTTATTCTCTTTGGCAATTAATTCTGTAAGGTCTATCGGGAATCCGAAAGTATCGTAAAGTATAAAGGCATCCTCTCCGGAGATCTTTTTGGTGTTTTTGTTTTTTTCTATTAGAGTATCCATGAGTTTGATTCCTTTATCGAGAGTTCTCAAAAAGGCCTCTTCCTCCTCTTTTATAACTTTTTTAATGAGTTTTTCCTGAGCTTTGAGCTCCGGGAAAGCCTCTCCCATCTGCTCCACCAGTGTAGGAACGAGACGATAGAGTAATGGTTCTTCAACCTTTAAAAAAGTATAGGCATATCTTACTGCGCGTCTTAAGATTCTCCTTATTACATAGCCCGCCTTTACATTAGAGGGCAGTTGACCATCGGCAATAGAGAAACTGATTGCTCTAATATGATCGGAAATAACTCGCATGGCAACTCCGGATTTAGTATCCGGTTCGTATGGTTTGCCGCAAAGCTCTGAAATTTTGTTGATTATTGTCCCGAATACATCGGTGTCGTAGTTACTCTGTTTACCCTGTATGGCCATGCAGAGTCTCTCGAGTCCCATTCCGGTATCAACATTATTGAACGGCAGAGACTCAAGGGTTCCGTTAGCCTTTCTGTTATATTGCATAAAGACAAGATTCCAGATCTCTATTACAAGATGGTGGCCTTTATTTACCAGCTCCCGTCCGGGTACTTCAGCTCTCTCCGAATTGTTCCTGAGGTCTATATGAATCTCGCTGCAAGGTCCGCACGGGCCTGTTTCTCCCATCTCCCAAAAATTATCTTTTTTATTACCGAGTAAAATGCGGTCGGCCGGTAAAAATTTCAGCCAATTCTCTCTTGCCTCGTCATCTATATTGAGATTATCCTCTTTGCTCCCCTCAAATACTGTTGCATAAAGGCGCTCCTTGTCTAACTTATATACCTCCGTAAGCAGTTCCCAGGCCCATTCAATAGCCTCCTTTTTAAAGTACTCGCCAAAGCTCCAATTACCTAACATTTCAAACATGGTATGATGATAGGTATCTTGCCCAACCTCCTCCAAATCATTATGTTTGCCACTTACTCGCAGACATTTTTGAGAGTCGGCCACTCTTTTATATTTTGCCGGTTCATTCCCGAGAAACCAATCTTTAAATTGATTCATTCCGGCATTTGTGAACATTAGTGTAGGATCGTTTTTAACCACCATAGGAGCCGAAGGCACTATGGTATGATTTTTAGAGTGAAAAAAGTCCAGAAAAAGATTTCTTATTTCTTTTGATGTCATATTCGTAAACAATAAAATAGAATGCAAAAATAATCTTTTTAATTTAAAATTTTTATATTTGCAGATGTTAATAAGGTATTTTGTCGGATGGCGAGGAAAAAAAAGTATTTGTTCAATGCGGAGACATTAGCTTACGAAGTTCATAAAATTCCCTTTATGAAGAGGGTTTCAAATGGATTTCTGCTATTTCTACTCAGTTTTATTGTCTCTATAGGCTATTATTTTATATATACCCGATATTTCAAGATGGAGGAGCCTAAATTATTGGCTCTCAGGCAAAAATCGGCAGAACTCCATTCAAAGTTAGATATTCTCAATCGTAAATTTGAAAGGTGCAACAAGATATTGCTCGAACTTCAAATGAGAGATAATAATGTCTATCGGCCAATTTTTGGTATGGAGGAGATTTCTCAGGAGGTGAGAAATGCCGGTTTCGGCGGTGTGAATAGGTATGAGAGGTTTGAGAACTTTGTAAACTCCTCTTTTATTACAAATGTTGAGAAAAAGATGGATATCTTGTACAAAAAGGCTTTTGTCCAGTCTCGTTCTTATGATGAGGTTTCAACGCTGGCAAAACGAGCAGACAAGATGGCCTCCAGTGTGCCTGCAATACCTCCGATAAATTTAGATAAAACGAAGCTTTCCAGCCGATTCGGATTCAGAATTGATCCGGTTTACGGCGGTGCCGAATTCCATCAGGGGATAGATCTTTCGGCAAATTCCCACAGATCCGGTGAGCCTGTCTATTCTACCGGTAACGGCAGAGTCCAGGAGGTGAATTTCAACTTCTTCGGTTATGGTACAGAGGTCGTTGTTGATCATGGATTCGGTTATATGACAAGATATGCACATCTTTCACGTACTCTTGTCAGGAGAGGCGATATGGTGTTGCGTGGACAGCAAATTGCGGAGATGGGCAATACCGGCAAATCCACTGCCCCTCATCTTCATTATGAAGTTATGTATAAACAGAAGAGGGTGAATCCGCTTAACTATTTCGATTGGGATCTTAGAGGCGAAAAATATCGTGATTTGCTCAATGCAGGGCTAAGAGAGGATAAAAAGCATGGGCAAATATAGATTTAATAGGGAGCAGCTCAAGTTTGTTGAGGATAAGTTGGGACTGAAAGGATGGGTATTGAAAGCAATCAAGTATTTTATTATCAGTCTCCTGCTTGCGGTGCTTTATTATTTTGTGATCTCATTCTTTTTTAGTACTGAGAGGGAAAGAAGAATTGCGAGAGAGAATAAGATGATGACTCAGGAGTACAAAACGCTTAAGGCAAAGATGAAGGTTCTCGACAATACCGTGCTGAATTTAAAGGAGAGAGATAGGGAGATTTATAAAAATATTTTTAATGCTGAGCCACCTGCTTTATCGCAGGAGAATACAGAAGAGGAGAGTTTTTTTTCGCAGATAGATACCTCAAATAATGAGCGAATAATTAAATATTCAAGTGAAATGCTTTCCGCAGTGGAGAAGAATACCGTTATGGTGGATAACTCCATGAAGATAATAACTTCCGAACTCAATAAGCTTGGACCGAGTGCTACTAATATTCCTTCGATTGTTCCAATACGGGATTTTTCGATAGAGCAGACAGGTGCTTCGATAGGCAATAAGGTTAATCCCTTTTATAAGACGGTGAGGTATCATGGAGGAGTTGATCTTCTGGCGGCTACCGGAACGGATGTGCTGGCGGCGGCGGATGGAGTTGTGATGTCGCAGTCGAAAGAGGATAAAGGTGTAGGAAATAGTGTGGTTATAAACCATAAGAACGGATATGTAACAAAATATTATTATCTTGGGGATCTCCTCGTTTCGAGAGGTCAGAACGTGAAGCAGGGTAATGTGATAGCGAGAGTAGGTATTTCGGGAATGTCATTTGCTCCTCACCTGCACTATGAGGTGACTTTCAAGGGGAAGCAGATGGACCCTGTGAACTATTTCTTTTCGGATATGACTCCGCAGATGTTGAGGGAGATGATGATAATTACTGTTAACACAGGACAATCTCTTGATTAATAATTAATTAAAATATGCCTTATATAGAAAGACCTGTAGAAAAACTTTACTATACCATAGGTGAAGTTGCAGAAATGCTGGAAGAGAATGCCTCTCTTGTGCGTTTTTGGGCCTCTTCTTTTCCCGATTTTATTAAACCTGCAAGAAATAAGAAGGGCAACCGTCTTTTTACTCAGCAGGATGTTACTAATTTTAAGTTCATTCACCATCTTGTTAAGGAGCAGGGAATGACCTTGGAGGGAGCCGCAAAGCGTATGAGGGAGAATAGAGACGGCGATGATAAGCGCATTGAGGTTATTGAGAGGCTTACTGCCATAAAATTGCGTTTGCAAAACATAGCCGATGAATATTCGGTTGAAGAGGCTTCGGATGAGGTTACTTCTGTTGACGCAGTAAATTCTGCAGATTTTGCAGAGGTGGTAGATGCTGCGCCAGAGACATTTATTAATGAGGAGAGAGAGGAGCCAGCTCAGATTAAAGAGGAGAGAGTGATAAATATTGTGGAGTCGAAAGAGAATGAAGGCGTATGAACTTATAGCACCTATTGAGGCAATTGCGCCTAAAGAGAACCAGGAGGGATGGGATAATTGCGGCTTTTCCGTCGGGAGTCCTGCTGCGGAAGTTACCAAAGCTTTGTTTGCTCTTGATTGTACCGAGTCTATAATTGATGAGGCCATAGGAGAGGGGTGCGATATTATTATTACTCATCATCCGCTTATATTCAGGGGGTTAAAGAGTATTAATCCTGATACGCATTTAGGCCGTATTATTAATAAGGCCATCAAGCATAATATTGTAGTCTATTCTGCTCATACTAATATAGATAAGGCAACTCCTGGGGTTAGTACCCTGATGGCCGACAGATTGGGCCTTATTGAGCGTAAAACATTGAGTGCTGCCGGTTTCGGTATTGTCGGTAATTTGCCCGAATCTCTTTCTGCGGAGCAATTGATAGAGTTGGTAAAAAATAGGTTCGGCCAAAAAATAGTGCGCTGTTCTGCCCCACAAGCGGGGAGTATAAAAAGAGTTGCATTATGTGGTGGAAGTGGGGGAGATTTTATTTCAGAGGCTATGTGTGAGGGGGCTCAGGCCTATATTACAGGTGATTTAACTTATCATGAGTTTTATTGTGAGGAGGGTTTTATGATTATCGATATCGGCCATTATGGAGGCGAATATGAAGTACTCTCTCTATTTGCCAAAATAGTTTCGGAAAATTTTCCTAACTTTGCGGCCTTAATTGGAAAAGAAAATACAAATCCTATATATTACTATTAAAGTGTAATTATGGCAACAACAAAAAAGAATAAAGTCGTTATGCCTCCAGTCGTTGAAGGCGAGACATTTGCTTCGCTGCAGAATGTCAAGAATTTAGATTCGGATATGAGCATCGAGAGCAAACTCCGTCTTTTATACAGACTTCAAAAAGCAGATAGCAAAATAGATAGAATCTATATGCTAAGAGGAGAACTTCCGCTTGAGGTCCAGGATCTTGAGGATGATATCCTTGGTCTTAAGACAAGAATCTCCAATCTTCAGAAGGATATAAAAGAGATAGAGGCCTACATTTCTCAAAAGAAGCAGGATATCGTTAGCGGGAAGGCTTTGATGGAGAAGTATGAGAGCCAGAGAAACAATGTTAAGAACAACCGCGAATACGACTCGCTTTCTAAGGAGATGGAGTATCAGGATCTCGATTGTCAACTTTCTGAGAAAAAAATTGCCGATAACACCAAGCTGATGGCAGATAAAAAATTGGCGCTTGATGAGGCTATGAGTTCTTTGAAGGGGAGAGAGGAGGATCTTAAAAACAAGAAGAAAGAGCTCGAAAACATTGTTGAGGAGACAAAGAAAGAGGAGGAATCTCTTCTTAAAGAGTCTGCGGAGATTCAGAGCCAGATAGATGCGAGAATACTTAATGCTTATGAGAAGGTAAGGACAAACGCAAGAAACAAACTGGCTGTAGTAACAATAAAAAGAGATGCATGCGGCGGATGTTTTAACAAAATACCACCTCAGAAGCAATTGGATATTGAGGCAAGCAAAAAGATTATCGTGTGTGAATACTGCGGAAGGATTCTTGTAAGTTCTCAGTTCGAAGAAGATCAACAGTAAATAGTAATGGAACAAAGACCTTATACCTTAAGGGACCTTTTTTTCAAACATATAGCACAGACATCCTCATTTCCTTTAGGTTTAGATATAGAAAGGGCTGAGGGTGTTTTTTTATATGGAAGGGAGAGAAGGTATCTCGATTTAATATCGGGAGTGTCGGTAAGCAATGTCGGTCACTCTAATCCCGAACTGATAAATGCAGTGAAGGATCAGATAGACAAACATCTGCATCTTATGGTGTATGGAGAAATTATTCAGGCTCCGCAAGTGCTGCATGCGCAGTTGCTTACCTCCATATTGCCGGCTACTTTACAATCTGTTTATTATGTGAATTCAGGGAGCGAGGCTAATGAGGCGGCGTTGAAACTTGCCAAAAAGGCTACAGGACGGAAAAATATGATCAGTTGTTACAATGCATATCACGGTAGTTCACAAGGGGCATTGAGTATGATGAGCGATAGTTTTTTTAAGGCGCCTTTTGAGCCGTTGCTTCCGAATGTGAGTTATATTACCTTCAACAGTATTGAGGAACTCGATGCAATTAACCAGGAGACTGCATGCGTATTAATAGAGCCTGTTCAGGGAGAGGGCGGAGTCCAAATAGCTACTCAGGAGTATATGCGCGCGCTTAGAGAGAGATGTGATGCAACCGGTACTCTTCTTATATTTGATGAGATTCAGACCGGATTCGGACGTACAGGCAAGATGTTTGCCTTTGAAAATTACGGAATAGTTCCGGATATACTTACCCTTGCAAAAGCTTTGGGCGGAGGTATGCCGCTCGGGGCCCTTGTTGCTTCTGAAAAACTTATGTCGGAGTGGCAAAATAATCCTCCGCTGGGGCACATCACCACATTCGGGGGCCATCCTGTCTCCTGTGCTGCGGCTCTGGCCTCTCTTAAAATTCTTTTGCGCGAAAAATGGATAAGTGAGGTAAATCACAAATCAAATATTTTTATAGAAAAATTAAAGGCTCATTCGCTTGTTAAAGAGATACGTGCGGCCGGATTGCTGATTGCTGTCGATCTTAAGGATTCCGACAAGGCGAAAAAAATACTATATTTACTTTTGGATGAAGGGGTGCTTACCGATTGGTTTTTATTCCAGCCCACTTCATTTAGAATAGCTCCACCACTCTGTATAACAGATGAGGAGGTGGTAATGGCGGCAGATGCAATTTTAAGAGCGTTGGATAAATTAAAATAGACTGACATGGCAAAAATTACCGGGAAACGCGGCACTTCTACATTGGTAAAGAACAAGGATATAGAGCTTCTTGGGCTTGAATCTGGACGTAAACCGCCTCAGGCTCTCGATATAGAGGAGGCTGTTCTCGGCGCTCTGCTACTTGAGCCGAATGCCATAACAGAAGTGATGGATCTCCTTATTCCGGAATGTTTTTATAGTGAGGCAAATAGGAAGATCTACGAAGCAATCTATTCTCTTGCTCAGAATCACAGGCCGGTAGATATTTTTACTGTTTCGGAGGAGTTAAAAAAGGGAGGAGATCTGGAGTTAGTCGGCGGACCCTACTATTTGAGCCAGCTCAGTATGCGAATAGGAGCTGCAGCTCACCTGGATTTTCACTCTAAGATCTTAATACAAAAGTATATTCAACGCGAACTTATCTCAATCTCCAACGATATACAGAAAAAATCCTTTGATGATTCAATTCCCGTAGACGATCTTCTCGATAATACTCAGCAGAGTATATTTGATCTTGCCGACAGAAATATGCGCAGGGAGACTCAGTCTGTGAAGGAGGTAATAAATGAGGCTATAGATGATCTGCAATCATTCCAGGAGCGTGCAGATGGTTTGAGTGGTGTTCCTAGCGGATATACCGGTATAGACCGTATAACTTTGGGCTGGCAGCCATCAGATTTGATTATTGTTGCGGCGCGCCCCTCTGTTGGAAAGACTGCATTTGTGCTTACGATGGCGAGAAATATGGCGGTAGACCATAAGGTACCTGTTGCCTTTTTCTCATTGGAGATGTCTTCCAAGCAGTTGGTAAAACGTCTTATGATTAGCGAAACAGGCCTTCCTTCAGATAAAATAAAAGGAGGAAAAAAGTTAGAGGATTATGAGTGGCAACAACTTAATGATCGCCTTAATTCATTGAGCCAGGCCCCTTTGTATATAGATGATACTCCGTCGTTGGGAATAAATGAGTTCAGATCTAAGGCGAGAAGGCTTGTTGCATCGGCCGGTGTAAAGATGATAATAATAGACTACCTTCAACTTATGACGGGCCCTGTTGAACTGCGTGGTATGAGAGAGCAGGAGGTCTCCGCAATATCGAGGTCTCTCAAGGCTACTGCCAAGGAGCTGAATGTACCGATAATCTCTCTTTCTCAGTTGAGCCGTGCGGTAGAGACAAGAGGTGGAGAGAAAAAACCTCAATTGAGCGACCTTCGTGAATCCGGTGCTATTGAGCAGGATGCAGATATTGTAATGTTTATCCACAGACCCGATTATTATGGACTTACCGATGACCCTACTCAGATTGGGCTTACTGAGATAATTATTGCAAAGCATCGTAATGGTGCAACCGGTGATGTGAAGATGAGATTCAGGCACTCTGAGGTTAAGTTTGTTGATATAACAGATTCAGCTATAGGCGGACCTGAACAATCGGCTTATGGAGACTCTTCGTTGTCGGAGTCAAGAATGAATGTGGGGTCGGAGGAGTTTGATGATGCGAATATGAATTTTTAATATATTTTATAATGAAATTTAATTTTACCTCAAAGGTATATTTCATTTTAATAGCAGCACTTGTTTTATTTAGTGCGAAGGTGTCTGCTCAGGGGAATTTTCCTTTTAAAGTGGGAGAGAAGTTGTCTTATGTTATAAATTATAGATGGGGAAGCATAGATACGGATGTGGGAGAGGCAAATGTGGAGCTTAAGTATGATAATGGGTTATATCATCCGATTGTCACAGGGAGTACATATAAATTCTGGGATGTTTTTTTTAAGGTAAGAGAGCTTTTTGAGTCTCAGTTCAGAGTTTCCGACGGCCGGCCGGTTTATTTTCATAGAAACACTCGCGAGGGGAAATATAATATGTTGAATACCATGACATTCAACAATTCTAATTATGAAATAAGTTGCACTACTCAAAAAAATGGCGGGCCTATAAAAGATTCATTGATAAAGGCTACGAGTAATACTTATGATCTTGTCTCATTGTTTTATAAGGTAAGGTGTTTAGATTTCTCTAAAACTCCCGTGGGGGTCAGACAACCAATTTCATTTGTGATAGATAGGGAGATATATGATCTTTACTATATTTACAAAGGTGAGTTTATAAAGAAATTCAAAGGATTAGGTACTTTTAAAGTTCTTAAATTCAATGTTATGGTAGTAACAGGCGAAGTCTTTTCGGGAAAGGATGAGCTGACTATATATGTGACGAACGATGATAATAAGATCCCTCTCTTGTTTGAATCTCCAATTCTTGTTGGTAAAGTTTACGGACGGCTTACCACTTTTTCAAATTTAAGATATCCGTTAACTTCTAAAATAAAATGAGTTCTACTATTAGAGAGGTAAAGCACAAAGGTAGAGTTACAGCTGTAACACCGCAGATAATTTCGGTTGAAATTATCGATAGAAGCATCTGTTCCGGATGTAATGCAAAGGGCTTTTGCTCTGCGTCTGAATCAAAAATCAAAGTAATAGAGGTAAAGAATAGGTATGATAATGACTTTTCTATTGGTGAAGAGGTTAATATTATAATGAGAACGGTTCTCGGTCTCAAGGCTGTTCTAATATCTTATGTAATCCCGCTATTCATCTTATTAATATTATTGTTATCTTTGTCAGAATTTGGCTTCAGCGAGTTGCTCTCCGGACTGGTAGCCATTGGGGCTGTGGGCATATATTTTTGTATAGTTTTTTTGTGTAGAAATAGATTGGCGGGAGGATTCGATTTTACGATATCAAAAATAAATATATAATGAGTACTGTTGTTATTTTTACCGTTGTCAGCCTGACCCTTTTAGGGCTGCTTCTTGCGGTCGTGCTGTATTTTGTGGCACAAAAATTCAAAATTAATGAGGATCCCAGGATTGATATCGTGGCTGCCATAATGCCGGGTGCGAATTGCGGCGGATGTGGTCAGGCAGGATGCCGTGCCTTTTCGGAGGCATGTGTAAAGGCTTCCGATCTCAACACCCTTTTTTGTCCCGTTGGCGGGAATGAAACTATGAAAAAGGTTGCGGAAGCATTGGGGTTCGAGATAAAGGAAAAGGCTCCTATGGTTGCGGTTGTTAGATGTGGAGGAACTTGTGAGAAGAGGCCCAAAACCAACAACTATGATGGCGTGCAATCCTGTGCTGTTATGGCCTCTCTCTATACCGGAGATACCGGTTGCAGTTGGGGGTGTCTTGGGCAGGGAGATTGTGAACAGGCTTGTAAATTCGGAGCTATTGTTATAGATGAAAAAACGGGGCTGCCAATTGTTGACGAGAACAAGTGTACCGCTTGCGGTGCTTGCGTAAAGGCCTGCCCTAAGGGGGTGATTGAGTTGAGAAATAAAGGTCTCAAGTCGCGTAGGGTATATGTCAATTGTGTAAATAAGGATAAAGGGGCGATTACAAGAAAGGCCTGCTCTGTTGGTTGTATAGGTTGTATGAAATGTACAAAGGTCTGTGCTTTTGATGCTATAACGGTAGAGAATAATCTGGCTTATATAGATTATAATAAATGTAAAATGTGCAGAAAATGCGTTGAGGAATGTCCGACCGGAGCCATAGTGGCTGTGAACTTTCCTCCGCGTCCTCCAAAACAGGAGCCGGAAAAGACTCCTATTAATATAAAGGAGGCTGCAGAGGTTGCTGCCTCTAATACAGGAACAATGAAAAATTAATTATTATAATGAAGACTTTTTCAATAGGTGGAGTTCATCCAAAGGATAATAAGATCTCCGCGAATGCGGAGATTGAGGATTTCCAGATTCCCAAAGTTGCGTACATCTCAATGTCGCAGCATCTGGGCGCTCCGGCCGAGCCGATTGTGTCCGCAGGAGATAAGGTTAAGGTTGGTCAGTTAATAGCTAAACCTTCGGGTTTTATTTCCGCTCCGGTACATTCTTCTGTCTCCGGAACAGTAAAGTCGATTGATATCATAAAGGATCTTGCCGGTAACCCGTGTAAAGCTGTTGTTATTATAGTTGAGGGAGATGAGTGGGAGGAGTCGATAGATCGGACAGAAGCTACAGTAAGAAATATCAATCTCGGTGCAAAAGAGATTATAGAGAGAATTGCTGCCTGCGGTGTTGTAGGCCTCGGCGGTGCTACATTTCCCACAAATGTAAAATTATCACCTCCTCCCGGGAAGAGGGCAGAGGTGTTAATCATTAATGGTGCGGAATGTGAGCCCTATTTAACATCTGACTATAGATTGATGATAGAAAAGCCGGAGGAGGTTATTATTGGTGCAAAAATCATGATGATTGCTCTTGGCGTCTCCAAAGGTTATATCGGTATTGAGGAGAATAAGCCAGAGGCAATTAAGAAGATGAAGCAATTTGAGAATCAGTATCCCGATATCAAGGTAGTTACATTAAAGAAAAAATATCCCCAGGGAGGAGAAAAACAATTGATTCAGGCTGTATCCGGGAAGGAGGTACCTTCTATGGGTTTGCCTATCGATGCCGGAGCAGTTGTTCAAAATGTTGGAACTTCGTTTGCCGTTTATGAGGCTGTTCAGAAAAACAAACCTCTTTTTGAGGGTATAATGACAGTGACAGGAGATTGCAGTATTACTCAGAAAAATTTCCGCCACAGAGTGGGGACTTCGCTCAGTGAGATAATTGCAGCTACCGGAGGCATACCGAAAGGTGCGCTGAAGGTGATAAGCGGCGGTCCAATGATGGGAAAGGCTATCTCTAACTTAGAGGCTCCTACACTTAAGGGAACTTCCTCCATACTTTATCTTACTGCAGAGCAGACAAAGAGAAGAGAGGAGAGTAATTGTATAAGATGCGGTAAATGTGCTGAGGCTTGTCCGATGGGTCTTGAACCTTATCTTCTCAATAAACTCGGACGTGCCGGAAGAATGGAGGATTTGGAGACGAATCACGTTTATGATTGTATTGAGTGCGGTTGCTGTGCATTCACTTGTCCGGCATACATTCCTCTTCTCGATACAATACGCCTCTCTAAGGCTCGCGTAATGAGAATAATGAAGAGTCGTCCAAAAAAATAGTTAACAGATCGGAATAATTAAATTTAGATAGATAATGGAAAAACTGCTTGTTTCACCCTCTCCACATATCCACGGAAAGGAGAATACTGCAAGAATAATGAGGGATGTACTAATCGCCCTGTCACCAACGGTACTTGTATCAATCTGGTTTTTTGGTCTAAGCGCCATCAAACTGATTGCAGTGGGTGTACTCTCATCTATTCTTGTCGAATTTTTGATTGAGAAGTATCTGCTTAAGAGCAAGGTTACGATTAGTGATTGTTCTGCTGCTGTTACAGGTCTTCTTTTGGCATTGAATCTCCCACCTGCATCGCCATGGTGGCTTATAATAATTGGTTCCGTTGTAGCAATCGGAGTAGCCAAGATGACATTCGGAGGGCTTGGCCAAAATCTCTTTAATCCGGCGCTGGTAGGACGCGTTTTTTTACTTGTTTCATTTCCCGTAATTATGACAACATGGACTGTTCCGCAGCCATGGTTAAGCGGGGTGACGGATGCTTTTTCCGGTGCTACACCGCTCGGTGTTATTAAGGAGGGCCTTGCGAGGGGAGAAACCGTTCAACAAATTGTTGCTGCGCATAATCTCTCTTTCGGCCAGATGTTTTTCGCCAGAATGGGTGGCTCAATGGGTGAGATCTCTGCTGTTGCTATATTAATAGGATTTATCTATTTATTGGTTCGCAGAGTGATTAAGCCGCATATACCTGTTGCAATTCTTTGTACTATTGCAGCCTTTTCCGCTATATTATGGGGTGTAGATTCCTCTCATTATACGGATCCGCTTTTCAATTTGGTTTCAGGAGGCGTTTTGCTGGGTTCCATCTTTATGGCGACCGATTACGCTACTTCACCAATGAGTAATAGGGGAATGATAATTTTCGGCGTAGGAATCGGTCTCCTTACAGTCTTGATTCGTGAGTTCGGCGCCTATCCGGAGGGAGTTTCTTTTGCAATTCTCATAATGAATGCAACAGTTCCTCTCATTAATATGTACTGTTTACCAAAAAGATTTGGGAGGGTTAAATAATGGCTATACAATCATCTTTTAAAAATATGGTTATTGTGCTTTCGCTCGTTTGCCTTGTTTCATCGGCGGTAGTTGGCGGAATTTATGCACTTACCAAAGATCCTATCGATAAGGCTCAGGCCGATAAGGAAAATACCGCTATTGCAGAGGTAGTACCTCAGTTTGACAATACTCCGAAGGAATGTTCTATGACTGTTAAAGGCGATGAGGGAAGTTATAATGTTTATATTGCTAAGAAGGGGTCCGATATAGTAGGATATGCCGTTGAAAGCAGTTCTACGGGGTTCGGAGGTCCTATCAAACTTATTGTTGGCTTTACTCCCGATGGGGCTATATATGATGTGGCCGTTGTATCCTCTTCTGAAACGCCGGGACTTGGTGATAAGATTAATAAAAACAAGAGTAATTTCAGTGTACAGTTCAAGGGGAAAAACCCTGCGGATTTTAAACTTGCAGTGAAGAAGGATGGCGGTGACGTAGATGCTATTACGGCCTCTACAATCTCTTCGCGCGCCTTTACGAAAGCTGTTGAAAATGCTTACAATATACTTCAAACAGTGCTTGCCGGTACGGCTCAGGTTGAAAGTGAGAGTGGAGCGGCAAAGAGCGCCAATTAAAGATAACATTCAAAAAACAAATGATATGAGTAAATTCGGTTTAATAACAAGAGGGTTGATTAAGGAAAACCCGACATTCGTTCTTGTTTTGGGAATGTGCCCGACTATCGGGACAACCACATCTGCCATAAATGGTATGGGTATGGGACTTGCTACAATGGCTGTGCTTATTCTCTCGAATATGGCAATTGCCGCTGTGGCTCCGTATATCCCCGATAAGGTGAGAATACCTTGCTATATAGTTATAATCGCAGCCTTTGTAACGGCCGTTCAGTTTATTATGCAGGCATATACTCCTGCGCTTTATGAAACTTTAGGAATCTTTATTCCTTTGATTGTTGTAAACTGTATTGTTCTGGGCAGAGCAGAGGCCTTTGCAAATAAACATACAGTAATTGAATCTGCTTATGACGGACTTGGAATCGGGCTTGGTTTTGTGCTCTCACTTACCGTGATAGGCTTTGTAAGAGAGCTATTCGGAGGATTATCGATATTCGGTAATAAGATTTCGAGTTCGGACGGTATGCTGGCTTTTGTTTTGGCCCCCGGAGGATTCCTCGTTTTGGGATACCTTATGGTGCTCTTCAATAAATTAAAGGCTAAGAACCAATAAAACAATAAAGAGATGGAATATATAATCATAATAATATCTGCGGTCTTTGTTAACAATATTGTTTTAACGCAATTTTTGGGGATATGCCCTTTTTTAGGTGTCTCCAATAAGGTTTCAACCGCATTCGGAATGGCAGGCGCAGTCTGTTTTGTAATGGCACTTGCCACATTGGTAACCTGTCTCGTGCAACAATATCTCATGGTACCTCTGCATATAGAATTTATGCAGACAATCATGTTTATCCTTGTAATTGCCGCTCTTGTTCAGATGGTGGAAATTGTTCTTAAAAAGGTGAGTCCTTCTCTCTACCAGGCTCTTGGAATTTTCCTCCCTCTTATAACTACTAATTGCGCTGTGTTGGGTGTTGCAATAATGGTAGTTTCAAAGCAATTTACCTTTGGCTCTGCGCCTCATATGCTTAATTTGGCTCAGTCTGTTGTATTCGCTTTTGCTACGGCTTTGGGATTTGGTGTGGCGCTAATTCTTTTTGCCGGGTTAAGGGAGCAATTGGAACTTTCAAATATTCCTAAGTCGTTCAAGGGGATTCCTATTGCACTTGTAACTGCCGGAATACTTGCAATGGCCTTTATGGGCTTCTCGGGCCTTGTTAAATAGGGAATAAACATAAGAGATTCAGTTAACCTTGCAACTCAAGTAGCATAAAATAATAATTTATTGTAGAGCATACGGAGAGGCGCATCGGAAAATCAATAAGTAATGGATAATAAAAAGACAATATCGCAAATAATGACAGCCCTTGAGATAGAGGCTCTTATGAGGGAGAATAGGATAGATGAGGCGTATAATCAACTTATCGAGCTTCTAAATAAGGAGCCGCAAAATGCGCATGGCTGGTATTTACTCGGCGGGATTTATCGTAGGCAGCAGTTATGGGGTGAGGCTATTAATGCATATAATAAGGCAAAAATGATTGAGCCTCAGGGACCTGCAGCTGCCGCAATTGAATCTATTTATGGTATTTTAAATTTTGTTAATACGGATCTTATGAATCCGTGATATTCATTGAGATGCGATATGAGTTGGGGATATGAGGATTAATAACTTCTCCTTCTGTATGATATCTGCTCTTTTTTATTATCTGTAATAAAGATTATCGGGATTGTTTTAGTCTGGTTTTTCAATTTACAAAGTGCCGTCAGAATTTTTCTGACGGCACTTTGTTTAATTTGTGCAGATTTGATATTTATTGTGCAAATATGATACGTACGGAGCCTTTTTTTTTATACATTTTTGTACTCTGAATAGTTGATGTGTGGTCTGTATGGAGAGGAGTCCTAACTTATGTTATTGATTAAGATAAATAGAGAACTTATAAATAAATATAAAATGAAAAAAATTATTACCATGCTTGTTTGTACCTTAATGTGTACAACGCTCGCGATTGCCGGTTCTACTGATAAAAATGAGGCGAAAATGGCAAAATTGATTGCAAACTATGATAAATTACTGGAAGGATGGGACTCTTCTGAAACTGGTTTAGCTGAGCCGGATGCACTAATTCTTTCAACAACAGCTATGTTGGATCGTATGCGTGAATTGATTGCGTCTGAGCGTAATTCGCGTGTTACTATCAATACGGAGAAGACAATACCCCGTTTAGTTAATTCGAAGGGTAAAGATGTTAATCCTTCTGAATTTATTAAGAGCAATAAGAAGTTGGCAGCATCCGCTCAGGCCGTTTCAGAGACAGCACAGGCTCAGTTGATTATAGCGCAGGCATTAGTTAAATCGATGACTAATCCCAAGACTATGATTAAAATGGCTGCTACTTTCAAGCGTGTTAAAAGTTGTCTATCGGCGACTAAATCGACTGTAGAATATGCGCAGGTTATTACTGAAGTTATCAAAGATAGAGCGCAAACACTTGCCGAGTTTCAGAATGTTGTAAAGAAATAGATCAACAGGAGTAGGGGCGTATATCTGAGTCCGTGTGGGGGAGAATGAAAGTAGGAGGAAAACATTGTTTTCCTCCTACTTAATTATTATCTCAACTTGTTACTATTTCTGACTCTTGATAGTTGGATCCGTAAGTGCTTTATGAATCTTGTTTGAGAGGAACAGGTAATGAGCCTTCTCTATCGGGGTAGTTGCCGGTATGGCTTTAAGTTTAGCGACAAGTGTATTCAATTGGTAATAGATTATTGAACCCACATCCGATTTATCCTTGTCGGGATCAGGAATGTTATAAAATTTCCTGTACATTGCAGGCATATCATCTCCAGTGTAGAGATTTAGAAGGGCATCTACATAACATTTTTGCAGGATTCTCTTGTAAGTAGCATCTGTAGGGTTAGCATTTGCCGACCATACTGCGCTGTTCATATCAGCAAAGAGATTGTCAATTGTATAGGCTTTAGCTCCCTCCTGTATTTGTGCTTTGTATAGGTTGGTAAGTACTCTTCTACTCAATAGTTTATTAAGGGTATTATTGTATGTACTCTCAATGATTTCATTGGCATTTGTGCCAATCTTTTCCATAACAGCTGCAGGTACAAGCCACAATTGAGGTGTAAAGAGGTTCTTTTTGAGGAAGGTCATCGCCTCCTGTTGTTTGCTCTTCTCTACAAAGTAGTAAATAGCTCCCGGCTGTTCAATTGTCTTATTGTCGTGGTAAATTCCGCCAATCCATTTTGCAACGTGGTTAATGTATCTCTGGTACTGCGAAACGACCTCGGTGCTCATTGTTTTAAGGTTGTCGTAACCTTTATCAGGCTCACTTGTCCATTCAATCAGATGGTTCATTATATACTTCAGGTTCTTAATACCCAATGTATTGGTTTCCATGTGATTTGCTCCTAAGTCTTCCGATTGGTAACGTGGGTCGTTGGGGTCACTTTCGGTTCCGAATACGAGATTCGGATTCTGATTCTTCTCAATTATCCATTTGTTCAATTTTGGAAGTTCCTTTTCAGGGTCGTTGATATCGAGGAATCTTCTGTATCCCCATTCAATTGACCAGTCATCATATTCGCCAAGGCGTGGGAAAAGCAACTCTCTTGGAATGTTATCTCCAGGCTGTGCAACATAGTTGAAGCGGGAATAGTCCATAAGGGTTGTTGAGTTTCCGTTTTGTTTTAGGAACTGCGGATCTCTCAGTTGAGCTGCGGTGAAATGTGAGCTGCCTCCAAAATTATGTCGGAGTCCCATAGTATGACCCAATTCGTGAGATGATACAAAACGTATAAGTTGTCCCATAAGCTCAGTATCGAAGGTCATTTTTCTTGCGCCCGGATCTACGGGAGAACATTGTATGAAATACCAGTTCTTCAGTAGCGACATTACATTGTGATACCAGTTTACATGGCTCTCTATAATCTCGCCTGAACGAGGGTCATTTATATGCGGACCGCTTGCGTTAGGAGTAGAAGAGGGTTTGTAAACTATTGCGGAGTAGCGAGCATCTTCCAGAGACCAGGTAGAGTCCTGCTCCTTTGTAGGTGCAAGCTTTCCTACAATAGCATTCTTGAAGCCAGCCTTTTCGAATACCTTCTGCCAATCGTTTACTCCTTGGATTAGATATGGTACCCACTCCTTTGGAGTAGCAGGGTCTATGTAATAGACAATTTGTTTTGCCGGTTCAACAAGCTCTCCTCTTTTATACTTTTCAATATCTTCCGGTTTCGGTTCCAGCCTCCATCTTGTGATGAGACGGGTGCGCTCCACTTTTTGAGGATTTTTATCGAAATCTGTATAGCTAACCGTGAAATAGCCTACGCGGTTGTCGGCATATCTTGCAAGCATAGGAACCTTAGGAAGAAGAACAAATGAGCTGTTCAGTTCATAAGTTGCCGTAGGGTTACCCTCTTGAAGAGAATAGGTATTTATAACTTTGAATTCTGTATTAATCGGATAAGTTTTTATCTCCTTGATGTAGGATTTATCCTTTTGGATAGAGCCTATCTTCAGTTGCTTCTTGGTTCCTTTGTCAAAGAATAGATATTCAGGGTCGGAACTAATGAAATCAGTTACATCAATGATGTTATCCTTTTTGTCTGCCGATATGGCTTTAATCGGGAAGGATGCTACAATGGCAGGGAAGTTGGAATTAGCAACATTTTCGGACATCTCTCCTGAGGAGCGTTCTATAAACATTAAACTTTTTAAAAAGATTTTGTTCTCTGGACCTCTTTCAAAACGAAACATTGCATCGTTAATAATATCTCCGGCATAACCGTCAAATGCAGTGTGCTTTCCTTCGGCGGCTTTGGAAATTCTGCTTACCATTCTTATGTCGCGGCCCATTAAGGAATCTGGGATATTGAGATAATATTTGTCATCTTGCATGTAAACGGTAGTCATTCCCTTCATTATCTTGGCGGACGGCTTAATAAATTTTGCAATTGTAGCGGGGCCTTTAGCAGCGGATTTGGTAGAATCCTGTGCCGATGTTGAGAGTGTAGTACTTTGCTGTTTGTCCCCTCTCTTTTCTTTTTTTTGTGCGTATGCCGGTCCTGAAATAGAGATAATCAGTATTACCAGTATCGCTAATAAGATATTCTTCTGCATAATTTTAGTTGTTTTATTGTTTATTTATTCGATTTAAGTTTTTCTAATTGTTTGTGGCATTCCCAAAGTACAACCCCAGTGGAGACAGAGATATTTAATGAGTGTTTAGTGCCGTACTGAGGAATTTCCCAAACTTGATCGCTGGCACTTACTATCTCTTGCTGCACTCCCTTTACCTCGTTACCGAAGATAAGAGCATATTTTTTCTCTTTAGAAAGTTCTATCCTATCTAGTGAAACGGAGTTTTCTGCCTGCTCAATACTGATAATTTCAAATCCCTCTCTCTTTAGTTTGGCAATCGCCTCCGATGTTTCGCTAAGGTATTCCCAATCTACGGAAAATTCTGCCCCTAAAGCCGATTTATGGATCTCAGCCGAGGGCGGCACTGCACATATACCGCAAAGATATATCTTTTCTACAAAAAAAGCGTCAGAACTTCTAAATACAGCTCCAACATTGTAACTACTTCTTATATTGTCTAATACTACAGTGATATGGTTTTTTCGGGCATTTTTGTACTCATCTGGTGTAATTCTCCCAAGTTCGTCGTTCGATAGTTTTCTATTATTCATGAATAAAGTAAATTCTTCTATTTAGAACAAAAATAGTCAAAAAGGTTACACTTTAATCAGAATAGGTGTTTTTTTAATTAGTATGAATAATTAATGTTATGGGTTTGCTTAAAATTATTACCTTTGTAGTTATGAGTAAATCTATGTAAACGATTTAAATTATTACATAAAAGAATTAAAAAAATAATAATATGAAACAAGATTTAGAAATATCTGAATTAGTAAAGAAGGAGGAGGAGAGAGAGCTTAATGGTATTGAGCTTATTGCTTCCGAAAACTTTGTCAGCAAACAAGTATTGGCCGCCCTGGGCTCAGTTTGTACCAACAAATACGCAGAGGGTTATCCTCGTGCGAGATACTATGGCGGTTGCGAGGTTGTAGACCAGATTGAGCAACTTGCAATTGACAGAATATGTAAATTGTTTGATGCTGAATATGCTAATGTTCAACCTCACTCAGGTGCTCAGGCAAATATGGCTGTTTTGATGGCTTGCCTTAAGCCGGGAGATACCTTTATGGGTCTCGATCTTGCGCATGGTGGACACCTTACCCACGGTTCTCCAGTAAATATGTCGGGAATCCTTTATAAGGCTGTTGCTTACCGCCTTAATGAGGAGACAGGTTATGTTGATTACGACGGTATGGAAAAGACAGCAATGGAATACAAGCCGAAGTTGATTATCGGCGGTGCTTCAGCTTACTCACGTGAGTGGGATTGGGAGAGAATGCGTGCTATTGCAGATAAGGTTGGTGCTATTTTTATGGTGGATATGGCTCACCCTGCAGGACTTATTGCGGCAGGCCTTCTTAAGAACCCTGTAAAATACGCTCATATTGTAACCTCTACAACTCATAAGACACTTCGCGGACCACGCGGAGGTATTATTCTTATTGGCAAGGATTTCGACAATCCATGGGGAATTAAGACTCCTAAGGGTGAAATCAAAAAGATGTCTGCAGTTATTAATTCAAGTGTGTTCCCGGGTATTCAGGGAGGACCGCTTGAGCATTGTATAGCTGCAAAGGCAGTCTCATTCTTTGAGGCACTTCAGCCTGAGTTTAAGACTTATCAGACACAGGTTAAGAAAAATGCTGCAGCTATGGCTAAAGCCTTTATGGATCTCGGATATAAGGTTGTTTCAGGAGGTACCGATAACCATGTAATGCTTATAGATCTACGTACTAAGTTCCCTGAATTGACAGGTAAGGTTGCTGAAAAGACCCTTGTTCTTGCAGATATTACCGTTAACAAGAATATGGTTCCGTTCGATTCACGTTCTCCGTTCCAGACTTCAGGTATTCGTGTAGGAACTCCTGCCGTAACCTCAAGAGGTTTGATAGAGAAGGATATGCCTACCATTGTTGAGATGATTGACAAAGTGTTGAGCAATGTCGATGACGCCAATGTTCTTGCCGAGGTCAAGAAGAGCGCAAGACAGCTTATGAGTGGTAGAGCTTTGAATATTTGGTAAATCAATAATTGAGATAGGGGTGTAAACTTCCCCTTCATTTGAAATGAGAGGCCGACTAATTTATTTAGCCGGCTTTTTCTATTCAATATTACAGGAGATGTTGTCACATCTATTCAATAAATAGGCTTCGTTTAACTTCGGCAGAGCCTCAGATGCTCTCGGCTCTATTTTCGAAATTGCTGTAATGCGCATCTTGTGGGAGTTCCTAATGCGATTTTCTGTTTGTTGGTTGCCAGTAGCGGGGTTATTATAATTAGTACTACGCATAATATAAGCGTTTTGAGCAAAAGGCTTACCCCGCTACTGGCAGTGTTGATCTCTGCAGAGTGTGCCGGAGCGTGGAATAGTAGAATTGCGTTTGTGATTCCTGTGCCGGTACTTTTGTGTTGCATTTGCAGATTTGATACTTTTTTGTGCAGATTTGATAGGTCTTGATTTATTTAAATAGTGCAATTTTGTAACAACTATAAAAGGGAACAGATAGTGAGAAAGAGGAGGAGATAAGTTACCGAATGTAATTTTATAAATAATACAAAAGATAAAATCTTTTAAACAATAATAAAATGAAGGAACAAAAAATACCCTACACATCGCCTGAGATGGAGGTGATACAGTTTAAGACAGAAAAAGGCTTTGCCACAAGTGGCGAAAGCGAAGGCTTTGAAAATCAAAACGGAGAATGGTAATGAAAAAACTAAATAACATAATCGTAGCGCTGGCAGTAGTTGCTATGCCGATAATTACATCATGTGATAAGAATGAAGGTAATCTTCCCGATAGAGTTAGTGGGAATAATACCATTACTCTAAATGCAACATCAGAATTGCCAGAGACCAAGACAGAACTAGGAGGTGGAAGTAAACTTGCTGTTCATTGGATGGCAACAGATCATATTACTACTTTTTGGGGAAATAATACAACAAATAAAGACTTTGAGTATTCATCTGGAGCAGGTACAACCACAGCCTCTTTTACGGGCACAAAAAGTGAAGAGTCAGATGCTTGTTATGCGCTCTATCCATACCAAGATGCAGCAACTATAGATGAGAGTAAAAATATTAAGTTTATCTTGCCTTTAACGCAAACATATAAGAAAGGTAATATTGCTCAAACTGCACTTCCAATGGTAGCATATACAACAAATGGAGGAAAATTACAATTTAAGAATCTCTGCGCTGTAGTTAAATTAGAACTAACAGGTAGTGCTACTATAAAAAGAATAACTTTGAGTAGTACCACAAAACAACTCAGTGGAACTGCAACAGTATCAATGACTTATGGTAACGGCAACCCTACGATATTAATGGATGAATCTTATGCATATAACAATGTTGTTTTAGATTGCACAGCAGAGAGCGGAGGTGGAGTAACTCTTACAAATACAGCTACAGCATTTTACATAGTAGTTCCGGCCACAGCATCGGGTGTTACAGATAATAGTTTTAAAGTTGCTATTGAAACAACAACAGGAGTAGCTATAAAGAGTGCAAAAAACATAGTTGGTAATCGTTTCAATAGAGCTACAATTGTAAATATGCCTAAATATGAATATGCTAATGTATCAACAACCTATACAGAAAACGGAGTTAGCAGAGGCGCCGGCATACTAATTGGCACTACAATTTGGGCGCCGGTTAACTGTGGGTATGAGCCAGCGCAAGGAGGTAATAAAGGCTATCCATACGGCAAGCTCTACCAATGGGGCAGAAAATATGGGCAAGGATATGATTCAAATGATGCCACATATCCATATGGAAGTAATATAATAACTAACACTATTTCTGCGGAGCAAGGAAGTAGCGAGGATTATAAAGATAAATTCATAAAAATAGGAAGTGAACCTTTTGATTGGTGCAATCCATCTAATTCTAAGCTATGGAATTCCGGGACAGAAGATGTGCCAATAAAAACAAGCTATGATCCCTGCCCAGTCGGTTGGAGAGTACCAACAATTGATGAGTTGGAGGCGCTAATGGGCAATAAAAATAATAAAGGTAATTGGGTTAATGAGAATAATGGACAAGCAGGTGTATGGTATGACGGTACTACAAACACAGATCAAACATCAGGTGTCTTCCTACCTGCTGCAGGTTACCGTGATGAATATGGTGCTGAATCTGAGCGTGGTGTTTCGTGTAATTATTACAGTCTTGTTCTAAATATTGGTGGTGATCTGGCTAACATATTGCTTGCATATAAATATGAGGCGTCTGTTGATGGTAGTATTTATAGTCGTCCTAAGTCTAGCGCCTGCTCTGTGCGTTGTGTCAAGGAATAATAAGTCTCTGAGCGACTATTAAGGTGAGCGATGATTTTTTCTCCCTGAGAGTATATAAAAGCCCTCAGGGGAAAATATTCATCCTTATAAAGAGTATATAAGTTTAGAGGGTAAGTCTTTTATAATGGCATATCAATAATTTTCCATTACTGTCTCTCAAATGCATTCCATTTCCTTTGCAATAACGGAAGAATTTACATTCTCCGCACTCTCCCTTTTTCATCCATGAACGATTACGGTAAAGGCTAAATTTATTGTTCCATATCTCCCAAAAATTGTCGCGGTAAATATTACCTTGATGATAATCTGCCCTGATACTTGGACAGGCTGAGATTGAGCCGTCTGCAAGGATAGAGGCTGTGCTTATACCTGCGCTGCATTCAAAGGCTCTGTCTCTGACCTCCATCTCATACTTGCCTAAAAAGCCCTCGCAGCCGTATGATAATTTAATTTTCCCCTCAATTCTTGTCTCTTTAATGAATTCCATTAAGTTTGTGAATTGAGTCTCTGAAAGTTGCAGCTCAGGAATATTGGCAGCTCTGCCTACAGGAAAGATAGTAAATATGCGCCATGCTTTAACTCCTATTGAGACCAAGTAATCCCTAAATTGTGGAAGAGAGTCAAAATTTCGTTTATTGGCACAGGTGACTATATCATACGTGAGTCCCGGTTCTCGGACAATGTTTTTTATTGCTTCAATTGCCTTTTGAAAGCAGAGGTCGTTTCCTCTTAGCCAGTTATGCTCCTCTTTAAATCCATCTAAACTAACCGTAACAGAGTGCATTCCTGCATTAATAAGAGAATGCAGCCTGCGGCTCGATAGCAAAAGTCCGTTTGTTACAATTCCCCATGGAAAACCGCGTTTATTCAGTTCCATTCCGGCCTCTTCTAAATCTCTCCTTACAAGACATTCTCCTCCGGTAAAGACTATAAAGGTCTTATTTGGGTTAATATGCGGTAAAATATTATCTAATACCCCGACAAAGTCTTTAATAGGCATCTCTTTTGAGTTTGAAGAGACTTTGCAGTCGCTACCGCAATGTTTGCACGCCGCATTGCACCGTAGTGTACATTCCCAAAACAAGGTTCTGAGGTGATGTTCACTTGCCCTCTTGTCGTAGTACTTTCTGAAAATTTCCAGCGAAATCCTTTTGAAAAACGAGATACCTTTAGCCATCTATTTCTTGGTGAGATTAATCTCTTTTGATGCTTCAAAAATTCCCCGATACCATGCTCCAGATCCTTTTTTAGTCTGAATGAACTCTGTCTTATTGAGATCTACTATATATTTATCAAATTCGCCTCCGTTTTCTACCCCGTCGACGTCTTCATAAACTATCTTAAAATCTATTAAGCCGGTGAATTTCTTAGCTAACTGATACTCTCCTTTTGAATTAGTGTATACGGTATCTTTGGGAGCATAATATGAAGAGGTGGAATTAGTGTTTGTGTCAAAGATAACTCTAATTCCATTTATTCCGGCTCCTTCCTCTGACTTAACAATACCGCCTATCTTTAAATCAACGGATGGGCAGCCATATTCTTCAGGAGAGATTGAATTATTATCACAATTACAAAATCCAATTATCGCTAATAATGCTCCAAGAACAAATTTTAACTTGGATGCGCTGTATTTGATGCCTTTCATAACTTTATTTTCTTAATAAATACAAATATATATAAAATACTGCGTGCCGAAAAGAACTCCGTACCGGTTATTTGATTGTATCTACTTCTCTTACACCCTGATTGATATATAAATATTTATAAAATATTTAACGAACAATTGATTAAATATACTTTAATATATATATAATTGAGAATGAAAAAGCCGAAATTATTGTATATTTGCAAATTATAATTATTAAAATGCTCAGTTTGCCAACAAATGTAACCCGCGGCAAACGGAGAATATAGTAGGTTTAATTTAAACTCCCATGGGGGGAGGCGGGTTACAAAGAGGAAATAATGAACATAGTAAAAAAGACCATCCAACTAAGCGATGGCAGAACAATTGAGATCGAAACCGGTAAATTGGCCAAACAGGCAGACGGTTCGGTAGTGGTTAAAATGGGTAAAACAATGCTGCTGGCAGCTGTTACCTGTGCTAAAGAGGCAAAAGAGGATGTAGATTTTATGCCTCTGCAAGTAGATTATAAAGAAAAATTTGCTGCTGCAGGCCGTTTCCCTGGTGGTTTTATGAAACGCGAGGGTAAGGCTTCTGATTATGAGATTCTTATTGCAAGACTTATAGACAGGGCTTTGAGACCACTCTTCCCCGATGATTTCCATGCTGAGGTTTTCGTTACCGTTAATCTTATCTCTGCAGACAGAGAGTCTACACCTGATTCCCTTGCTGGGCTTGCTGCCGCTGCTGCACTTTCGGTAAGTGATATTCCGTTCAATGGTCCTATTTCTGAGGTTAGAGTGGCAAGAATAAATGGAGAATATCGTGTTAATCCTACATTTGAAGAGTTAAAGAGTGCCGATCTTGATATTATGGTTGGGGCTACTTATGAAAATATAATGATGGTTGAGGGAGAGATGAAAGAGGTTAGCGAGGAGGTAATGTTAGGTGCTATTGAATTTGCTCATCAGGAGATAAAGAGACAATGTAAGGCTCTTATGGAGCTTACAGAGGAGGTGGGCAAAACAGTAAAGAGAACCTATTGCCATGAGGATAACGACGATGCCGTTAAGGAGGCTTGTCATAGATATTGTTATGACAGATGCTATGCTATTGCAAAAGCAGGCACTGCAAAGCATGAGAGAGAGGAGGCTTTTGCAGCTCTTCATGAGGAGTTCCTTGAGACAATTCCGGAAGAGGAGCGCGATGATAAGAGTGCTATGGTAGCTCGTTATTTTGGTGCTATTGAAAAAGAGGCTATGCGTCGTATGATTATAGACGAGGGTGTGAGATTGGATGGCAGAAAGACTACAGATATTAGACCTATTTGGTGTGAAGTGGACTATTTGCCTTGTGCTCATGGTTCGGCAATTTTTACACGTGGTGAGACACAGGCTCTTGCAACGGTAACTCTTGGTACAAAGATGGATATGAAGGAGATGGATGAGGTTCTGATTCAGGGGAGCGAGCAGTTTGTACTCCATTACAATTTCCCTCCATTCTCTACCGGTGAAGCAAAGGCGCAAAGAGGTGTTGGAAGACGTGAAGTAGGTCATGGAAATCTTGCATGGAGAGCACTTAAGCCGATGGTTCCTACAGGAGAGGAGAACCCTTATGCAGTTCGCGTAGTATCCGATATTCTTGAATCTAACGGGTCATCTTCTATGGCAACTGTTTGTGCAGGCACGTTAGCTTTGATGGATTCAGGTATTAAAATGAAAAAACCGGTAGCAGGTATTGCTATGGGGCTTATTTCTGATGCAAAAACAGGAAAATTCGTAATACTTTCGGATATTCTTGGCGATGAGGATCATCTTGGAGATATGGATTTCAAAGTTACTGGTACAAAAGATGGCATCACTGCAACTCAGATGGATATTAAGGTAGACGGGCTTTCATACGAAGTTTTGAAGAGAGCATTACAGCAGGCACATGAGGGTAGGGCTCACATTATGGGTGAGATGATGAAGACTCTCAGCGAGCCTCGTGCCGAACTCAAACCTTATGCACCGAGAATTATACAGATTACAATTCCCGGAGAATTTATTGGAGCGGTTATCGGAACAGGTGGAAAGGTTATTCAGGAGATACAGAAGGTTACAGGAACAACTGTAACAATTACAGAGCAGAAAGACAGTGATGGTAACTCAGTAGGCGTTGTAGATATCTTTGGAGACAATAAGGAGAATATGGATAAGGCTCTCGCATGGATCAAGGGTATTACTACTGTTCCTGAGGCAGGCCAGATTTATAAGGGTAAGGTTGTTTCAATTCTTGATTTCGGTGCTTTTGTTGAGATTCTTCCTGGAAAAGAGGGATTACTTCATATCTCTGAAATAGATTGGAAAAAGATTGATAAGGTTGAGGATGTTCTCAAGGTTGGAGATGAGGTTGAGGTTAAACTTCTTGAAATAGATGCTAAAACGGGAAAGATGAGACTTTCCAGAAGAGCGCTTATTGAGAAACCCGAGGGTTATGTTGAGCCTGTCCGCAGACCGAGACCTGAGGGAGAGAGAAGAGGTTTTGACCGCGGAGGTGACAGACGTGGAGGTTTTGGTCGCGGGGGAGAGAGGAATGATAGAGGTCCTCGCGGAGAGAGAGGCGACAGAGGCGGATTCCGTGCTCCTCGCGGTGAGAATCATTTTAATGAGAACAACGACAATGGTGCTGAGACTCATAATGAGTAGCTCATTGTCTGTTGATAATAAAGAAACCGCCCGTATGATTACGGGCGGTTTTTGTTTTTCCTAAATTGATATTATTTACGAAGGTTAAGATCCTTCACAATTTTTCTGTATCTCTCAATGTCTTTTGATTTAAGATAATCCAAAAGACGGCGTCTCTTACCTACGAGTCTGAGCAAAGATCTCTGTGTGTTGTGATCTTTGTGGTTACCTTTCAGATGCTCGGTAAGGTGATCGATACGGTAGGAAAATAAAGCAACTTGACTCTCAGGTGAGCCGGTGTCTGTATTAGACTTTCCGTATTGTTTGAAAATCTCTTGCTTTTTGTCTGAGTTTAAATATTCAGCCATTTGCTAAGAATTAATTATGTTTTATCCCAAAATCGGGAGCACAAATATAGGGAGTTTTTTTCAAAAAAAAGTTATTTTTGCAAAATATGATAAAAAAAGAGATAGTTCATCCTGTTTTGGGAAGAATTACATATATAAAACGTATTGGGAATAGTCATATTCGCATAACAATAAATCCATCAAAAGGCATTATTGTCTCTTTGCCTCCCTTTAGCTCCTATTCTGCAGCACAAATCTTTGTTGATTCTAATATTGAGCAGATTCAGAGAATAAAGGAGAAGCAGAGGAAAAATCAGAAGGATCGGTACAACGCGTACGGTATTAATAACTTAATAGAGACACTCAGTTTTCGGATAAGTTTTGCAAAGTATAACTCCTCTAAAGTTGTTGCAAAAATAATTACAGATATTGTGTCGGGAGAGCAAAAACAAATTATAACAATTTGGTACCCCGATACATGGCCCGACTCTCTACAATACGATTCTAAAGAATGGAAGGCCATTAATTATGTCTATCTTGCCATTATCAGACGTGAAGCTAAGTCTGTTCTGCCTCTCAGAACGGCAAAAATTGCTGCTCTGATGGAGGAGCGGGTAAAATCGTTTAACTCCTCATCGGGGTTACTCCCCCACAAACCAAGGAGTTTGAATATGTTGCTTTTTTCGGATGAAAATGAGAGAAGCTACTTTAAGTTTAATACCATAACAATAAAAAATAATAAGACAAATTGGGGCAGTTGTTCTACCAAAAACAACATTAATCTTAATATGCATCTTGTTGAATTAAAGGAGGAACTGGTAGATTTTGTAATTACACACGAGCTTTGTCACCTTGTATATCATAATCATAGTAAGAACTTTCATAGGCTGTTGAATGAATTTTGCGGTGGCCGTGAGAAGGAGTTTTCACTATTACTAAGGCAGCATAGGATGAATTGATTATATGTAATCACTCCCTCTTACCGCCTTTTTACAGAGAATTGCGGTGAATAATAGAGTAGTTATAGGATCGTGGTGCGGTGGATAAAGAATATATTCAACTATTTTTACTCTTTTTTATAATATTTACTATATATATAACCCGTTGGCGGAATTAACTGAGTGCATACTTAACTCTTCCAATCGGGTTGTT
>CAYLGW010000007.1:0-82483 GCA_964383385.1 uncultured Muribaculaceae bacterium | reverse complement strand
TAACCACCGCACTTATATTTGTAGCCATAGCGGTGTTCGGTATCTTCTCCTTGGTTCAGATACCAATTAATCTCTATCCGGAATTTGACGCAAATACCATAATGGTAATTACCTCTTATAATGGGGCAAGTGCGGCGGATATAGAGAATAATGTTACAAAACCATTGGAAAATACACTTAACGGTGTTAATAATCTTAAGCATATAACCTCCAGTTCAAAGGAAAACGTCTCTGTAATTACAATGGAATTTGAATATGGAATAGATATAGATGTTGCTACAAATGATGTGAGGGATAAGTTGGAGATGGTTAAATCATCATTGCCGGATGATTCCAATACTCCTATTATTTTTAAATTTGGTGCGGATGATATTCCAATTTTACTACTTTCCATTACTGCAAAAGAGAGTATGCCTGGATTGTATAAAATTTTGGATGATAAGGTATCCAATCCGCTTGCGAGAATAGGCGGGGTTGGTACAGTCTCTATAAGCGGTGTTCCTGAGAGAGAGGTAAAGGTCTATGTAGATCCCTATAAACTTGAGGCTTACGGTCTTTCTATTGAATCTATCTCCTCTATTATCGGAATGGAGAATAAGAATACTCCGGGCGGCAGTATAGATGTCGGTTCCAATACCTATTCATTACGAGTTCAAAAGGAGTTCAAAGATGCTAAAGAGATGCTTGATCTTGTGGTTGGATCTCGAGATGGAAAGACAATTTACCTTAGAGATGTAGCAACTGTTGTTGATGGTCTTCAGGAGAGAGCTCAGGAGGTTTATAACGATATGGAGCTCGGAGGTATGATTATTATTCAGAAACAATCCGGAGCCAATTCTGTAAATATCTCCAAAAAAGTTAAGGAAAAGTTGCCGGAGATTCAAAAGGGGCTGCCATCCGATGTTAAAATTGGTGTTATAGTTGATACTTCCGATAATATTATAAATACTGTCAACAGTTTGAAGGAGACTATTATAATAACATTCCTTGTAGTTATGCTTGTTGTATATATCTTCCTTGGGAGGTGGAGAGCTACATTTATAATAATGTTGACAATTCCTATCTCATTGCTGGGCTCTTTGGTGTATTTGTATGCGACAGGAAATACATTGAATATTATTTCATTGAGTTCCCTCTCTATTGCGATAGGAATGGTGGTGGATGATGCCATAGTGGTCCTCGAGAATGTGACGACACATATTGAGCGAGGAAGCCGACCGAAGGAGGCGGCAGTTCATGCGACTAATGAGGTTGCCATCTCCGTTATTGCATCGACCCTTACAATGTTGGCCGTCTTTTTCCCTCTTACTCTTATTACTGGAATGTCTGGTATTTTGTTCAGACAGTTGGGCTGGATTGTAAGTATCATTATGATTATCTCCACAATCGGGGCTCTTTCTCTAACGCCGATGCTTTGTGCTCAGATGCTTAAATTGAATCCGAAACAGGGTAAATTCCAGACAATGATCTTTGTACCTATCAGAAAGGGTCTTGATGCATTGGATACAGGTTATTCAAAAGTTTTGAATTGGGCTGTCCGTCACAGAAAAATCGTTATGTTTTCTGCATTAGGTATCTTTGTGGGTACTCTTCTAATATTCGGAAAAATGATGAAGGTTGAATTTTTCCCTACGCAGGATAATGCCAGAATCTCTGTGAAGATTAATCTTCCGACAGGTACCAGACAGGAGATCACGAGAGAACTTGCTCTTCAGATTGCAAGAGATTTAAAAAAACAATATCCTGAGATCAAGATATGTAACTTTTCTGAGGGCTCTGCAAATACAGATAATGTCTTCTCATCTTTCAGCGATAATGGTACTCATATCATAAGTTTTAATATCTCTCTTGTAAGTGTAACCGAAAGAGACAGGGGGCTTATAGAGATTTGCGACCTTATCCGTAAAGATTTAAAGAACTATCCGTTGATTAGAACATTCAAGGTCATTGCGGGTGGCCAGAGCGGAGGAATATCCGGAGAGAGTTCTGCAGATGTGGAGATTTACGGTTATGATTTTGCTACCACAGATAAGGTTGCAAATGAGGCAAAAGAGAAATTTTCTACTATACCGGGTGTGCGAGAAATTAACATAAGCCGTAATGAGTATATTCCGGAGTATCAGGTTAATTTTGATAGGGAGAAACTCTCTATCAATGGTCTGAATATGACAACTGCCTCTATCTATCTTAGAAATAGAATAAATGGCGCACTTGCCTCCTATTATAGGGAGGATGGTGATGAATATGATATCAGGGTACGTTATTCTCCTGATTTTAGGCAATCAATTGAGGATATTGAGAATATAGTAATTTATAATCCTCAGGGTAAGGGGATAAGAATAAGGGATCTGGGCACTGTTGAAGAGGTTCTTACTCCGCCTACTATTGAGAGAAAGGATAGGGAAAGAATTGTTACGGTTTCTACTATTGTTCCTAAAGGAATGGCTGCAAGTGACCTTTTAAGTGCAGTTAGGGAGAAGATGGATGAGATTAATCTTCCTTCCGGTATTACATGGCAGTTTGGTGGAACTTATGGAGATCAGACAGATACGTACGGAGAACTTATTACTCTTATGATTCTTATTGTGGTGCTTGTCTTTATTGTGATGGCGGCTCAGTTTGAATCTCTCCTATATCCATTTGTGATAATGTTTTCAATTCCGTTTGCAATAACCGGTGTCTTGTTGGGGTTGGTTTTAAATGGTATCCCGATGAGTGTAATGGCGATGATTGGATTAATAATGCTGATGGGTATTGTTGTTAAGAACGGTATTGTGCTTATAGACTATACAATATTGTGTAGAGAGAGGGGTATGGGTGTCCTTCATTCAGTTGTCACCGCAGGAAAATCACGTTTGAGACCGGTGCTTATGACAACTCTTACTACGGTTTTGGGTATGGTTCCGTTGGCTATGGGCCGTGGTGAGGGATCAGAGATGTGGAGAGGAATGGGTATGACTGTTGCATGGGGACTCTCAATCTCTACCCTTATTACCTTGGTTATTGTGCCTGTTATGTATAGTGTCTTTGCAGGTAATGGTATCAGAAGAAACAGAAGGAAATCACTAAAAAGAATTGACGCGTAGTTAAGTATTAAAATTGTTTGAAATGAAAGCTGTGTTCATATCATATAATCAAGCCTATCATGCTGAGTTGCTTGATATTATTAATAAATCAGGAGTTAGGGGTTATACATTTTGGGAGGAGACTAAAGGTAAAGGCTCGAGAGGCGGGGAACCGCATCTCGGGGACCATGCCTGGCCTACTTTGAACGCCTCTTTACTCGCCTTTACGGATGACGATGTTGTCCCTAAGTTCCTTAAACTTATGCATGAGTTGGATATAATCTCTCCTGCAATGGGACTCAGAGCTTTTACGTGGAGTGTTGAGGAGACTATATAGAAAGAGACCGAATTAGGTAAGATCCAAATCGCTGAACCTGCGGACATACAGGAGGAATGCCTTAATTATGCTTCCTTTGTATAAGCCTGTCAGGTTCTGCTCTTTTATACGAGGAGAAAACTCCATATTTTTTTTCATGTGTCGGAAATCTTTATGAGCTCTTGTAACGGCCTTAAAATATGAGAATTTTCCCTTTAACAGGTACGTTACCGCAGATAAGCCGTCTATTACCATTCTTATCATTATGTGGGTATCTCTATTGTATTTACCCTTAATACCGAACGCCTCCCAACTCTCCTCTTTCAGAGGAAGGTTTTTGTAGAGCATAAGCAGATTGTTTCGATAATTCAGATAGAGTTTTCTTGGTGAATTATTTGGCAATGTACCTCCGCCAATGTGATATACCTTACTTTGCGGTATAGCCCAAACCTGCCAGCCGAGAAGTTTTGCTCTCCAGCAAAGGTCTATTTCCTCCATGTGAGCAAAGAAATTGGCATCAAATCCTTTAAGAACTTTAAACAGAGAACTGCGTATAACCATGCAGGCTCCTGACGCCCAGAAAACTTGCATGGGATTATTGTATTGGCCGGTATCGTTTTCTACAGAGGAGAGAATTCTGCCACGACAAAACGGGAAACCATATCTGTCTATGAAACCACCGGACGCTCCTGCATATTCAAAAACCTGTCTTGAGTTGTTGGAATATTCTATCTCGCTAACTATCTTTGGCATACATATTCCGGCATAAGGGTGCATATCAAGAAAATCAATAAGAGGCGTAAGCCAATTATCTTTAAAACCTTGGGTAAGCGGGAGCATATTACTGTACTCAGGAATCCTGATATCTGAATTCATGATCACATAATATTCTGTATCTATCAATTCCAGGGCCGCATTGTATCCCTGTGTAAAGCCTAAATTTGAGTTGAATTTAATGATTTCCAGGTTCTCAATATTGAACCGGTAAGTATCATTTTTTGTTGAATAGTTGTATATGCCGTGCCCGATTCTTGCACTTTCCCGGTCTGAAGTCTGATACCCCTGCTCATCGCTTTTTGAATTTGATTTATATTTGGGGATGAGGGTATTTTCTATCCAATCAATGCTGCCGTCCTCGGAACCGTTATCGGCAATTACGATTTTTGTCTCCTTGGGAGTTTCACCAATGAGAGTAGGGAGATACTTTTCCAAGAACTTCCTCCCGTTCCAGTTTAATATAACAATTGCCGTTTTCATCTCCTGTGAAAATTAAACCTGTTTTATTGTCAAATATACAAAAATATTAGTTATTTTTGTTACTTATATGTTAAGTATAGAATAAACAGAGAAGATAATGCATCGAATATTGGCAGCTATCATATATAGATTACTCTATTTTTTTTCATTAATGCCGCTCCGGCTGCACTACCTCTTTTCCGATATTTTCTCTTTTATGTTAAAGTATGTAATCAGATATAGAAGAGGGGTTATTTATGACAATTTATCTAAATGCTTCCCGGGTGAGACCGAAAAGGAGTATAGTGCAATAATTAGTGACTTCTACGACTATATTAGTGATGTTTTTGTTGAGACTATATGGCAAATTTCCGCGAGCGACAGAGCCATAAGCAAGATTGTGAGGCAAGGGGGCGACGGCCTTATTGATGATCTTATTATGAGATATGATAAGGTTCTTATGGTAACCGGTCATCTTGGTAATTGGGAACTTATCAGTAGTATATGCGGGGAAAATAGGTTAAGAACTCCCAAAAATTTTTCGAGCAATGCTATTTATCTTTGCTATAAAAGATTAGAGAGTGAACTTTCTGATCTTATTTTTAAAAAGATGAGGCAATCGTTATATGTGAAGTTCCATAATCAGGGTTCAATCATTGAATCTCATGATATAATTAGGAATGTGATTAAGAATAGGGGGGCTAAAAGTATATATGTTTTGATTGCCGATCAATCTCCTCTTCCGGGTAAAAGAGTTGTAACTAAATTTTTGGGCAGGCCTACACTAATGATGAGCGGACCGGAATATATTGCATCGAGAATGAATATCCCGGTTGTATATATGGGGATGAAGAGAGAGAGAAGAGGTCATTATTGTCTTCACTATGAACTCATCTCCGAGAATCCCTCTGCGGAGAAGGATTTTTTTGTAACAAGGAGATATGCCCAATTGTTGGAGAGAGATATAAGGGAGAACAGGTATAATTGGTTGTGGAGTCATAAGCGTTGGAAGAGGGAACTGACGGAGATAGAGTGGAAAGAGTATGCTGCCCTTTGATAAAATAGCGGTATCATTATTGTACTTAATTTAAGGAGTAATGAATCTGATATTAATTGATTATTTAACAGTAAATTTTGAATATATTGCCCATGAAACGAATATTAAATTTTAGTAAAATCGGAGTTATATGTCTGCTGTCGTTGGCAGCATTCTCCGTTAGCACGACAGGTTTTGCACAGTTATCGAAGAGTTCTGCATCAAAAAATGCAGTTTCGTATTCCCTACCGAGAACTGTTGTTAAATTAATTGTGAAGGCGGAACATGAATCTTATGCCGCAGGCCCCTATGCTAAATATGCAAAAAAGTATATAGGTGCGGATGTGCGTACGGAGAGTGGAAATACGTATACCATAAAGTCTATTGAGCTTGCCCCCTATGTTGAACCGGATCCTTCAATTAATTTGAGTATAAATATCTCTACTACAAGTGCTGCGGATAATTTTCTCAATATTTGCGATAAGGGTCTTATTATCTATTCGGATACCAATGATGAGCAGAATGCCAAGTGGAATTCAACCTCTTCGGCAGCCGACGAAATTCCTACTCAATCTGCTACCTCCAACCTTGCAAGTACAACGACTACTCTTTATAAATCTGTTCAGACAGCGGAAGGCATAAAGGGTATTCCTGTAGAGCAGACTCAAGTCGTGGAGAAAAGCGATGAGAAAAAAGCGGAGGAGACAGCAGCTCTTATCATTAAGATGAGGCAAAAAAGAATGGATATTATAACGGGTGAAACCGATGTGAACTATGATGGTCAGGCCATGAAGGCAATTTTGGCCGAGATAGATCGCCTCGAGAAAGAATATCTTATTCAATTTACCGGGAAGAGTGTCAAGGATACTGTAAGTTCTGTATTCTATGTTAAACCGGATCTTTCAAATTCAAAACAGTTATATATGGCCTTCAGAATTTCCGATTCGCAGGGACTATTACCTGCAGGCAACCTTGGCGGCCGTCCGATAATACTTGAGATTACAAGTGAGGGGGAACCTATAATATATAAGACGCCCGGCAGTGTTGGGAATCCTGGTAAGGGAATATTGCTTTACAGAAAGCCTGTTACGGTAATGATGAAACTGCTCGATGGTCAGAAAACCTTATTGCAGTCACGTATGCCGGTTTATCAGTTTGGGGAAATTCTCTCATTCCCTGTAGACAGCAGAAAAATTAAGATATTTTAATACTCCGCATATCAATATAAGTAAACAAATATAAACTAATTATAAACATGTAAAACCGAACATAAAATTGTATCAATTCGCCGGAGGGAATAGTAGAAGTTTTATGTTCAAAATTTTAATTGTATGAAAACTATAGCTGAATTAAGTCCAAAATGTATTTGGAAACATTTCGATGAACTCACAAAATGTCCGCGTCCTTCCAAAAAAGAGGGTAAGGCAGTAGAGTTTGTCTATAACTTTGGTAAGAAATTAGGCCTTGAAACTATAAAGGACAAGGTTGGTAATGTTATTATCAGAAAACCTGCTACAAAGGGGATGGAAAACAGGCAGGGTATAATTCTTCAGGGACACCTCGATATGGTGCCTCAGAAAAATAACGATGTAAAATTTAATTTTGAAAAGGATGCCATCCAAACTCGTATAGTAGGTGATTGGGTTTACGCTACCGGGACTACACTGGGAGCAGATAATGGTCTTGGCGTTTGTACCGCTCTTGCAATACTCGAATCCAAAGAGTTGAAGCATGGGCCTATTGAGGCGCTCTTTACTATTGATGAAGAGACAGGCATGACAGGTGCGAGAGCTTTGAAGTCCGGTATGTTGAATGGTAATATTCTTATTAATCTCGACTCGGAATCTGAGGGGGAACTGTATGTAGGTTGTGCAGGCGGTCTCGATTGTGAGGCTTCTTTCAAATATTCTACAGAACCTATCCCTGAAGGGTATGCAGGATATAAGATTTCGGCCAAAGGCTTTATTGGAGGCCATTCAGGTATGGATATAGTTCTCTATAGGGCAAATGCGATAAAGATGCTTGTAAGAGTTCTTCTTCCTATAGTAAATGAACTTGGTGCGAAGTTGATAGATATTGAGGGAGGAAGTGTTCGTAATGCTATCCCTCGTGAAGCTTTTGCAACAGTGGCTATAGATAAATCCAAGGTTAAGGAGGCTAAAGCTATTGTAGAGAGGGCTATTGCTGAGATTAAGAATGAGTATTCAGCTACTGATAAGGATGCCGATATGGTAATGGCCTCATGCAAAATTTCAGGTGAAGCCATTAAACAGAAGAGTGCTATTTCTGTTCTTAGGGCTATTTACGCTTGTCCTACAGGAGTGGAGAGAATGAGTGATGCAATGCCTGGTATGGTGGAGACTTCTAACAATTTAGCGATTGTTAAGATGGAGGGAGGCAAGATTTTAATCTACTCTCTTCTTAGAAGTTCGGTTGATTCTGCAAAGGACGATCTTGCTCGCAAGATGACTGCAGTTTTCGAACTTGCCGGAGGAGATGTTAAGTTGGTAGGAGGCTATTCAGGATGGAAGCCTAATATGAAATCTCCTATTCTTAAGGAGATGAAGGAGATTTATAAGAAAATGTTTAAGGTTGAGGCTCAGGTTAAAGCCATTCATGCCGGGCTGGAGTGCGGTATTCTTGGCGGAACATATCCTGATTGGGATATGATCTCATGTGGTCCTACTTTACTTTCTCCTCACTCACCGGATGAAAGAGCTAATATTCCATCTGTGGATAAGTTCTGGAAGTTTATTGTTGAGGTAATTGCCAATGCTCCTAAAAAGTAATTCGGAGATTAAGTGACAGATGTTTCCGGATGTATTTGCATCCTTGGAAATTTTATGTATCTTTGCAGCCCTTATTTGAGAAGAGTGTTCATTGTTTACACAGCTCTGCAAATAAGGGCTTGATTATTTATTTACAAACTTTTAACACGTAAGAGAAATGTTAAAAAATTATGAAACCGTTTTCATTGCAACTCCCGTTTTGTCTGATGTTCAGATGAAGGAAGCGGTATCCAAGTATCTCTCTATTATTAAAGAGAATGGTGGTGAAGTTGTATATGAGGAGGATTGGGGCCTTAGAAAGTTGGCTTATCCAATCCAGAAAAAGACCACAGGTTTTTATTACCTGATTGAATTTAAAGCTGAGCCGCAATTTGTGGCTACTCTCGAGACTCAATTCAGAAGAGATGAGAGAATTATCAGATTCCTTACTTTTGCTATGGATAAGCACGCTATAGCTTATTCAGAAAAAAGAAGAGCTAACAAATCAGAGAAAAAATAAGGAGGTATTATTATGGCAAATGTAGAAAACAACGAGATACGTTATCTTAATCCTCCTACAGTAGAGGTAAAGAAGAAAAAATACTGCCGTTTTAAAAAGGCTGGTATTAGATATGTGGATTATAAGGATGCGGAGTTTCTTAAGAAATTCTTGAATGAGCAGGGAAAAATTCTTCCTCGCCGTTTAACAGGTACATCTCTTAAGTTCCAAAGGAAAGTGGCTCAGGCTGTAAAACGTGCAAGACATCTTGCTTTGCTGCCTTACGTAACCGATTTATTGAAATAAGGAGGAGAAGATATGGAAATTATACTAAAACAGGATGTCCTTAATCTTGGACATAAAGACGATATCGTCAAGGTAAAAAACGGATACGCTTTAAATTATCTTATTCCTCAGGGATTTGCAATTATGGCTACCGAGTCTGCAAAAAAGATTCATGCCGAGAATATGAGACAGAGAGCTCATAAAGAGGCTAAACTCAGAGAAGATGCTCAGGCTCTTGCTGCTAAACTCGAGGGATTGCAGGTTACAGTTGCAACTAAGGTAAGTGCTTCCGGAAAGATTTTCGGTTCAATCAACAACATTCAAGTTGCCGAGGCTCTTGCAGCTAAAGGATTTGAACTCGACAGAAGAAGCATTACTATTGCTCAGGAAGATAAACTTCAGGAGGTAGGTATTTATGATGCAGTCGTAAAATGCTACAAGGATATTAAAGCTAACATTAAGGTTGAAGTTGTAAGCGAATAATTTTCGCTGATACATAAAAAAAAAGAGCGGTCAAAAAGGCCGCTCTTTTTTTTATGTAACTAAACTATTTACTTACTCTCTCTCTCCTCTCTATAATATAGCATATTATTAAAGCTATTCCTCCAAATAATAGCGAACTTGCTCCGTAAATTGTGGAGATAATGTTTTTTATGTACCAATCTGTGTCGCTGTTAATAAAGCCGAAATTTAATCTGGCAATAATAAAGGCTACGAGTAATCCTAATCCTATTCCGGCTAATAAGCATCCTAATCTTAGACCGGTAAATTTTCCAAAACTTGCACATCCGTTTCCGAGGATTTTTTGAAAATTGTCGTTGTTAAGAGTCGATATTTCGGAGATTTTCTCTACAATATTCAATCGCTCTCTTCTTCTGATCATAAGTTCAATTACCTTGTATGCAGCGAAAAATACAATCGCTACTATTGCCACTTGTGATAATCCGTTCATGTTTTTTTATTTTTAATGTTGGTTAATAATTTCTCTTTGGCCTCATTATGCGGCCTCCAATTAATAGACGTGCTTTATGAAAAAGGTTACATTATTTACTTAAAATTTCTTAATTGTGCAGGTTATTACAACGGGGATTTATTATCTTTGAGTAATTATGTAACCTTTTAGCTCTTTCGCGTCTATAATGATGTATGACTAGAGATGAAGAAATAAATATTATTGCGAGAATCAAGAACGGAGAGCGGGAGCTTTATTCAACAATTGTTGATGAGTATTCTAAACGTCTGTTGATTTTTGTCTCCGGTTTTACTAAAGATGGGGATGTTGCCCAGGATATACTTCAGGAGACTTTTGTGAGGGCATTTTTTAAGATAGGAAAGTTTAGAGGTGAAAGTTCTTTTTATACTTGGTTGAATAGAATAGCTTATAACGAGACAATCTCTTATTTACGTAAGAGCCGCAAAAGTGTTAAAATGCCCTTTTTTGAGGATCCCGACAAGGTTGTGGATTATATGGCGAGGTTAGTCGGGGAGGAGTTGCTTGATGAGACGGATCAGATGCGGGAGGAGGCTGAAATGCTATGCCGGCGGGAGGAGAAGATGATTGAGTCTTTGGAACTTTTAAGTGTGGAGGAGCGGACTCTTCTCAATATGTTTTATTATAAGCAGGTGAGTATTAAGGAGATTTGCGAGATTACCAATATGGGGGAGAGCAATGTAAAGGTTAAATTATTCAGAGCAAAAAAGCATCTGAGGAGAATAATGGAGTGTTGTAAATAGTAGGTAATAAATGGTTGTGTGAATGCAAATTATGAAAAAATTGAATTCTAACTATGTTCAACTCTGAGATCCGATGTGGAGATATGCGTATAAGTGTTGAGCCAAATGTGGATTTGTGTGGATAAGAGAGAGGGATTAGCTGATTTTATGAGGTATGAACGTTGGTATAAATTTGGATATGAGAAATATGAAAATATGAAAATATGAAAGAGATTGAGATGATAAAGGAAGAAAAAAAGTTTTTGCCGGCCGATTTTACGAAAAAGGTGATGGCGAAGATTGATGATGAGATTGAGATGCGCCGCAAAAGGGCTGCTCTTTTATGGTGCGTTGTTGCTGCAACAGTTGTTATTGCTGTTGTAGCGGTATTGATTCGAATTCTGGTAAAGAACAATATTTTTGGGATAGGAGATTATGTGAGGATTTATAATGATAATATTAATCAAGTGGCTCATAATCTCTCTCTCTCCATAATCTCTTCCATATCTGGTTTAATGCCAAAATTCAGTGATGTTTTTTTACATGATGGTATCTTTTCTATTCCTTTGCCAATTATTATATTCTTTAATCTTTTTATATTGATGATTGGTTATATTTTGGTGGAAAGACGAACAAATAGTGCCAAAAGGAGTCGTAAATGATTATTTTATGATGAGAGAAGGTAAAATTGTTTAAATTTGCAATAATAAATGGTCTATTTTTTATTGTGGCTATTTTGCCTTTTGACTGTTGAGCTAATATCTATCTATGTACCACAGATGAAAGGATTATTTATTTTCAGTTGAGGCTATAATTTTAAATAAAGGCGGATTAATTAATTTAATACAAATTTTTATGAAGAAGATTTTTTCAATTTTTTTAGTAGCAGTTGCTACAGTGCTGTTTGTGAATGTTGCCGGTGCTCAGGAAAGAGGTCAGCAGGCAGTAGGTCTTAATTTTGAGATTGGATCTGGTGAAAGTTATACCAATTATGGTTTAGGGTTTAAATACCAGTATAACATAATGGATAACTTTAGGGTAGAGCCATCATTTACATATTTCTTTAAAAAGGATCATGCTACTACTTGGGATATGACTGCTAACCTGCACTATTTAATAGCACCTGCGGATCAAATGTATTTTTATCCTATCGTAGGATTCGGACTTACAAATGTTGATACTGACTGGTCAGATTCTAATACAAAATTCGCCTTCAACTTTGGTTTTGGTGCTGAGTATATGATTACTGATGTTATCGGCCTGAATTGCGAGTACAAGTATCGTATAGTGGATAATTGGAGCAGATCTCACTTTACATTCGGAGCCGTATTTAAATTCTAATAGGCTAAGGCTTTTCTGAAGTGAAACTAAAAAAATGGAGGGTAAACAGAATTAACCATATTTATCAGATCTGTTTTACTCACAATATTGAGTAGTTCTTCAAAAGAATGTCGTATAAATAACAGCACCCCTAAAGTTTTCTCTATAACTTTAGGGGTGCTGTTATTTATTGGTGGCCTTGGGGTTTGAGAGCCTTTCTTGTATTATCCCCGGTTTGGCTACCGTTGCGAACCTTGCTATTTAATGGCAAATCTGCAGATAACGCTAATTGATAAACTTGTCTGGGCTATCTCAAGTGAGGTATCCTCATAAGTATCAGTAGTATTGGCTGCCATAGACATTAATTTCATGCTTTTTGTGGCGATACCGCTATATGGTTGCTGAAAATTATAATAATTCTGGATATATAGAATTTTTCCGGCCTGGCTCCCTACTGCTGTTGCAAGAATGGAGGCATTTTCCTGTGCTTTCTTGGCTGCTTGGGCGAGCAGTTCATCTTTTGTCTTTTTCTCAAGTTCAGGAGAGACAGCTGTCCTGTTAAGGCTTATATCTGAGATATTTATTTTATTTAAGGCATCAAAGGCTTGAGCCATCTGTTTTGCATTTGATAGTCTTAATGAAAAGGATTTGCTGTTATAGATAGCGTTCTTTCTGAAAAAGAATTTTTGAAGATCGCTGTCCATATCCTTTATGGTAAGATTTTTTTCAACATCGATACCCATAGCCTTGAGCGTTTTAATCATCTCCTGCTCCTGTTTTTCTACCGATAGTTTACCCTTACTGGTTTGTTCGTTAATAGTAATGTTAAGGTAAATTTCATCGGGGGTTATCTGTTTTTCCACTCTTGTTGAGACTTCGATGTAATTTTTAGTGTCGTTTTCTTGTGCAGAGATGCAGGATGCCGATATTAGCAATAACGCAACTGAGATAAATAAAACTTTCTTCATATTATTGATTATTAAGTATTAATATTTTGATTTTAATATAGAATTTTATGTTATGATTCCATTTATATAAAGTATTAATCAATTTAAATGCCAAAGTTATCAATTACGGAGTTGAAATATTGCTATATTTGTAGTTCAAAAAGAGATCCAATTAATAATTATAAATATAAAAATAGTTATAGATGAAAAAATTATGTACACTAATTGTTATGATGACCTTTATCGTCATAACGGCAATGGGGCAGGGATTCAATCCGCAAGCAAAACTTGAATCCGATAAGGAGGTGAGAACAGGCAAATTGGAGAACGGCCTTACTTATTATATAAGACATAATGCAAAGCCTGCGCAAAGGGCAGAGTTTTATATTCTTACAAAGGTAGGCGCAATTCAGGAAACTCCGGCACAGGATGGACTTGCGCATTTTCTTGAGCACATGTGTTTAAATGGAACTAAAAATTTTCCTGGCAAGGGTATAATTTCTTACATGGAGCGCATAGGAGCAAAATTTGGAGAGAATATCAATGCCGGTACAGGTGTTGAGCAAACATCCTATATGCTAAATAATATTCCGGTTATTAGAGAGGGAATTATAGATACTTCCCTTCTGGTTCTTCACGATTATGCCGCTTTCGTTACAAATGATCCGAAGGAGATTGATAACGAGAGAGGAGTTATTATTGAGGAGTGGAGAACTCGCAGAGACTATTCTCAAAGGATGAGAGAGGAGTTTTTGAAGGCCTATTTTAAGGGTTCAAAATATGCGACTTGTAATATTATAGGAACTAAGGAGAATTTGGAGACATTCAAGCCCGAAGAGTTGGTAAATTTCTATAAAACATGGTACAGGCCGGATATGCAGGCCATTATTGTGGTGGGAGATATTGATGTAGATAAGATAGAGGCAAAAATAAAGAAAATCTTTGCAGATATTCCTAAGGCCGTGAATCCTAAGGCTAAGGATGTTATTACAATTCCAGATAACAAGGAGCCTATTGTTGCAATTTTCAAAGACAAAGAGTGTCCATATACCAATATAGATATAGTATATAAATCAGAGCCTATGCCAAGTCAATATAATCCTTTGGCAATTTCGGTTATGAACGATATTGTTAAATCTCTTATAGGTAGCATATTGAATGAGAGACTCGACGATATTGCCAAGCAGCCGAATGCACCATTTATTGATGCCGGTGCAGGTATTTATAAATTCTGTGCAACAATGGAGGGCTTCAACGGTTCGGTTTCAGCAAGAGAAGGCGAGGGTCTTAAGGCTTTTACCGCTCTTATGACAGAGTTGGAGAGATCTAAGCGTTATGGTTTTACTCAGGCTGAGTACGATAGGGCAAAGGCTAATATATTAAGAAATTATGAGAGAGAGGCTGCAAATGCTGCAGGACGTTATAATTCTCAGTTTGTAAATAGTTATATTAACAACTTTACAGATAACGAGGCATACACAACTCCTGAATATATGTATGATCAGGTTAAAGGTTGTTTAGAGATGTTGAACCTTGATATTATCAACAAGGCTTTTGCTTCTGTAATGACAGACGAAAATCAGGTGATTACATACTGTTCTCCTGAGAAATTAGGTTTGGCTGTTCCTACTGCAGAGCAACTTATTGCAGTTGTAAATGCAGTTAAAGCGGCTAAAATTGATGCTCCGGCGGGTGAGGTTGTAAATGAGCCTCTTATGGATGCCTCAAAACTCAAAGGTTCTGCTGTTAAAAAGGTTGAGAAAGGAAAATTTGAGACCACTATTCTAACTCTTTCGAATGGTATAGAGGTGTATGTTAAATCTACAAACTTTAAGAAAGATGAGGTAATGTTAAATCTAACATCAAAAGGTGGTAGCAGTTTACTTCCCGATTCTGTAATTCCTTCAATTTCAGGTAGTGGACTTGGCCTCTATCTTCAAAATGCCGGTATATCGAAGTTCCCTTTGGCAAAATTGAAAAAGATACTTACAGGCAAAGCAGTCTCTATTGCTCCTTTTATTAAAAATTCAACACAGGGTATTGCCGGAAGTTCTTCTCCTAAGGATTTGGAGACAGCATTCCAACTTATTTACCTCTATTATACTGCTCCTCGTTTTGATTCTACCGAATACAATGTCACATTAAAGAATATGAAGAATATGCTACCTAATATGGAGAAGCAACCTAACTTCATCTTCAGTAATGCATATCAAAAGGCCATGTTTGATAATAATCCTAGAATTCCTCTCTTTAATAGCGAACTTATCACTAAGATGAATATTTCAGCTGTTGAGCAAGGCTATAGAAAACTCCTCTCAGACGCTGGTGCTTCTAAGCTATTTATTTCAGGTAATGTTAATATAGATTCTCTTAAACCTCTTCTCGAAAAATATATAGGCTCACTGCCTGTTAAAAATAAGAAGGGCATGAAGAGTATAAATGATAAGACAACATTTACAAAGAGACCTATCAACAATATCTTCTCAGTAGAGATGAAGACTCCAAAAACATCTCTCTTTATTGCACATACAGGTGCAATGGAAATGAATCTCGAGAATGATATTCTGTTCGATTCATTTCATAGTATTTTAAGGATGCTATATACTAAAACTATAAGAGAGGATGAGGGTGGTACTTATGGGGTAAGTACAGAGGGTATTATAGTTCGTGAACCTGAACAGCAGTTTGTCTCTCTTGTTGCGTTTGATACCGAGTATGAGAAATCTCAGAAGTTGTTGGGTCTAATCAATAAGGGTATGGAAGAGATAGCCGCTAAGGGCCCTTCTGATGAATATTTCAATAAGACAAAGGAAAATCTTATTAAAGCCTTCCCGGAGAAATTGATAAGCAATTCATATTGGAACAATATTGTTAAGGATTACTACATAAATAATTATGATGCTAATACAAACTATATTGAGACAGTGAAAACTGTACTCACTAAGGAGAATATTATGAAGATTGCCAAATCTGTTATTAGTGGTAATGAGGTTAAGGTTATTATGAATCCAGAAGTTAAGAAATAGTTGTTTGTAGAGCTATTTAATTATAAATAGGCTCTTTGAATAATTGGATAAATATTAGAGGCCGGCTAATTTTAGCCGGCCTCTATTGTTGCTGTAGATTTAGTTTTAGATGTAGATTAGGTCTATATAGTACAAATCTACTTAGCCATATCGATTCTGATGTACAGGTGTCCGAAATTGCCGCTTATTGTATATCCTGAGGGAACATTGGTTATCTTTATAGGCAGGAGATATTTCTCACCCTTTTTAAGGGTTGATGTTTTTACGGAAAATGTACCGGACCAGAGTCTTGTACCCTTTTCAATTGTAGCCTGTTTTGGTAGATTATATGTGCTTGCAGGAAGGAGTATGTATTTCTTTGTAGATGATGAGAGCCCGGAATTGTATGCGGCTACAAGTGATTCATCTATTCCGAGATCTACAGGAATACTTTCCTTTACATGTTTTACATCATTTATGGTGTAGTTCACCATTAGATCTAAAGTTATGTCGGTACCGACGGCTACTTTCTGTTTAAGAATGTAATGCGATTTGTAAGGCATCTCTATTACATATTTTATGTTGCCCCAATCTATAATAGGGTCATCCTTAAGGCAGGAGGTGGTACCAAAGAGACATATAATTGAAACTAATGTAAACAGTATTTTATTTAATGGTTTCATAATAGTATTATTATTAAATGATGATTAGAAATATAGTTCGGTCTTTTCAACAATTTCATTTTTTGTATCCCAGAAAACGCGACTGTTATAAATATCTATTGCAGGTTGTTTATTGTAGTTTGCACTATTTTGGTTCATCTCCGTTTGTGGATATGGGGCGCGGCATATATTTTTCGATTCCATTCCCTGATTTGAAGCCTTTAGTTTAGGCGTATCTGTTCTTCTCTGTTCAAACCATGCCTCAAGCGGATTATATCCAAAATAGTTCAGCCATTTTTGTGATCCTATGGCCTCCATCTTCTTTTCATTGGACCCCATCAAATCCCAATTAGAAAATGAATTGGGTTGAGATAGATATCTCTTTGCAGCCTCTTCAGCAGTTCCGGTAATAGCTGGAGCTTCGCCTTCAAAGCCGTAATTTATATCTTGCATTCCTGCCTCGTGTCTCTTCATAGAGGAGATCACCGCCTTCTCATAATACTCTTTAGCCTTTGCGTCTCCACCTGGAATGATGCCGCGTAGTGCTGCTTCCGAGAGGAAGAATCCAACCTCTGCTCCTGTAATGAATGTGGAATTTCTTATGCAACCTTTTTTCTTATCGGAACTCCCGGCCAAAATGCCTGTTCCTGTCCAGCAAGTATAATATCTACCTGGAGGGTCTGCCTGACCATAAGGTATTCCGATATAATATTCATCACCGAGCCCGAATTTCTCATAATCTGCGCCGTATGAAGGATTTCCAAGTGTCTTTCTTGGGTCGCAAAAGACTCTAAGACGTGGGTCATCATTATCTCTTAGCATATCTACCAAAGCAGAGGTAGGCATAAATTGTCTGTGGTTTGAATTTTCGTCGCCATTTTTGTCCCAACCATATATTTCGTAGAAGAGATGCATCTTGTCGGTCTCTACGTAGAATCCCGGGTTAGCCTCAATATTATCATTTATATTAATACATTTATCTACTATTGCTGTAACCTGACTGCTTACATCATTTACAAAAGACATTCGCATTAAAATTCTAAGTTTAATCGTGTAAGCCATTTTTACCCATTTGGATAAATCTCCCTTACACATTATATCTACCTTTGCAAGAGCTGAGGCATCATAATTAGAGGTGACAGCTGCTTCTAATGAGGTAATAGCTTCATTTATCTTTTTTACCAAATCTTCGTAGATTAGTTTGTCGGAGTCATATTCAGGAGTAGGGAATTCCAAAGGTTTCCAAGCCTGAAAATAAGGAATATTGCCAAATATATCTACAAGTCTTTGACTATTAATGGAAAATAGGGTTAAAGCTATGCCTTTATATGCATTGTCATTTGCCTCACTTGCCTTTTCGTATATTGTAAGTAGGTCTGAATTTGTAGTATAATATGTACCCCACCAATCATCCATGTTCTGAGGCATAATTTGCCCGTTCAAAATAGGGTAGTTTCCTGAGTATTCTCCCGATTTTGTCATGTGTTGTGAAATTTGATGTGCGTAAGAGGTATTTATATGGTTATTAATCATGTAAAATTGGCAGCTCGGTAGAAGCAGAGCCATAGTTACGGTTGCTTTTGAAGCATTATTCGGGTTTTGATTTATATCCAACCAATCTTTGCAACCTGTGGTCCCAAAAAGTGCTATAATAAAAAGTATGGTTATTATCTTTTTCATGATTTAAATATTTTAGAAAGATAAGATTATGTTGAATCCGAATGTTCTTGACCCTGACTGCGAGTTTGCAGAGATACCGGGAGCATTCGAATAGCCGCCTGACCAATTCTCGGGATCACCCCAAAGATTGGTTTTTGGCGTCCAGATGAATAGATTTCTTCCTACGAGGCCTATTGAGGCTCTTTGCAGTATCTTTGTCTTTTCAAGCCATTTTTTCGGGAAGTCGTAATTGATAGATAATTCTCTCCATTTCCAGACATTAGCGCTGACAATTCTTGCCGCAGCTAAACTTCTATATGTTGAGCTCCAAAAACTCTTGCCACCTGAATTTACTGTGACATTGGTATTTTCTACGTATGATTTATTACCGCTATTGTCGGTTACCTCAATGACTGAGTTAGGGAAAACGAAGCGCTGACGTCCAGCTATTGCTGAGGTGTATGATGAGCCTGTGAAGAGCATCTCAGACTCTTGGTCAAAACGGGTTACGTGTCCGCCTCTGTAGTCGAATGTAGCACTTACGGAGACTCCTTTCCACTTCAATAAGGTTGACAGACCTATTTTAATTTTCGGTTCTGTAGTCCCAACTGGTATAAGGGAGCCTGCTGAAGGAAGACCTGTTTTACTATTAACAATGACTCTTCCTTTATCATCTCTCTTAAAGTCGGTAGCTTTGATATATGGATATGCCTTTCCCAACATTGCATATACTGCACTATATATGTTTAATTCAGAGACATCACCATACAGCTCTTTTACCTCTGATTTGCTGAAAGAGGCATTTGCATTCAAATTACAACTAAAATCGCCTAATTCAAATAGAGGTGTAAGTTTTAAGTCAAGTTCAATACCTTTTCCAATCATTGTTCCTGCATTTATATATTGGCTGGCTGATCCGGTTGAGATAGGTAGACTTATGCTAACAGTTTGATCTGTGGTCTTTTGATGATATGCAGCTGCTTCAAAAACGATGCGGTCTTTTAGCAGTCCTAATTCCACACCTATTTCGTACTCGGTAGTAAACTCAGGCTTTATATTGGAATTTCTAAGAGCTCTGCTTATATAGTAACCTGTAAGGGATCCATACGGGAATGCTGAGTTCTTATAGGCCAGATCATCAAGTTCGTATGCAGAGATATTTACTGAGCCAATCTTTGCTATTGTTCCTCTTAATTTAAGGTAAGAGAGATATTTATTATTTTTAATAGCGGGCAGAGCGTCAGAAAGCATTATTGACATATTTGCGCCTGGGTAGAAGAATGACCAGTTGCTTGGAGATAGAATAGAGGTCCAGTCGTTACGACCTGTTAATTGAAGATAAATCCATCCTAACATAGATAAATCTATACTTCCATAAATGGATTGTTGTCTTGTTTGAGACCAGCTATTACCACCCGATAACTCACCTACTCTATTGCTCAAGTTGAAGAGATCATCAATTTCCAATTGTCCTGCTGAAACCGATTTCGACTCAGAATAGTTATCATTTATCGACCATCCTAACATCCCTTTAATCTGAAATTTTTTGTTGAATTTGTGCTCTGCAAAGCCCATTACATCAACGTTAATTCTTTGAGAATAGCTCGAGCCTGTCTCCATGGAGGTGTAAATATCTCCACTTGAAGCGGTACTTCTTGTCTGTTTAGCCCAATCGCTGTAGTGCCATGGGTGTGTTTTATCATTATAGTTATTTATACCCAAGTTCATACCGGCTCTTCCCTGGAACCTAAGCCATTTTAAGGGCTTATATTCAAGATCTATTGCGCCTGATATTCTGTCTCTCCTGGCTTCTCTCCTGGCGAGATCCATTTGGGCATAAGGGTTTGGATAGTATGAGTTGATCCAATCATTTGGATTTGCGCCCTCTGCATTTTTCCAATCTTTATAATCTCTTAAATCAATATGTCCAGATGTATTCCAAAGAGCCTGCATACCATTTGAAGAGGAGTTGTTAAGATCTGTTTTGAGATTTGAATAGGAGAGATTGGTACCTGCTTTGAAATTCTTGTATTTGCGTGAGGCACTCATCTTTATTGTCTGTCTTCTGTATTTGTCATGAATAATTGTGCCGGTTCTTTTAACATTTTGGTATGAGAGGAAGAAACTGCCGTTATCTCCATTGGAAGAGAAGGAGATATCATTTTGTAATCCGATACCTGTCTGATAATAACCCTCTTTAGCACCTTTTTTGAAGCTATATGTGGTGGTGAGTTGTTTTTTCTCCCCGTTTGGAAGCATAATAGGTTGGCCTATATCCACGTTTGAACCATCGAACTCTGGTCCGTACTGTTGATTCTCATCCTTTATATAGTACCCGAATCCGGTAGTGCCATCTTCAGAACCTGATCCGAATCTTTTCTGATATTTAGGGAAGTAGGACATTTTATCAAAAGTTGTTGTGAGAGAGTATGTGATATTTGGTCGTCCTCTTTCTCCTGTTTTTGTGGAGACATACAATACTCCGTTTGCTGCTGCGGAACCATAAAGGGCTGCCGCGCTACCTCCCTTCAATACAGAGATATTTTCTATATCGTTAGGGTTTATAGTTTGCAGGTAGCTTAATGGCGTAGGAACTCCATCAACTACTAATAGAGCCTGATTGTTACCGAGAAATGACCTACTTCCTCTTAAATTCACTCTTACTCCTGCATCAAGCGATGCAGATGAAACGCTAATCTGCAGTCCCGAGACTTTACCAATAAGTGCTTGAGTTGCATCTACGTTTCGGACCTTAGTAAGTTCCTCTGAATTTACTTTTGCAGTTGCGTAACCAATCTCTTTGGATTGTCTTTGTATACCCAAGGCGGTTACTACCACCTGGCTCAGAGAGATAGCATCGGGAGTTAATGCTACCACTATATGGCTTTTATTGTCGATAGTAACCTCTTTTGTAATATAGCCCATATAATTTACTATTAATGTGGTAGCATTAGCTGGTAAATTTTTAATAGTAAAATTACCTGAGTCATCCGTATAAACGCCAAGGGAATTATGCCCTTTTACTAGTACGGATGCAATAGGAATTGGCTCATTTGAGTCACTTGCAACGACTTTGCCTGTAATGGTTCTTGCTTGTCCCCAGAGAGTTGTGGCGACAGAGCATAGCACAATAATAAGCACTAGCTTCGTGGAAAAAAGTTTTTTCATAAGCTTTTGTTTTAAAAAAAATAAATATGTATTGCGTAGAGAGACTATAAGTTTGAAGAACAATTGTTTAGGTTAAATCCCTCGTAGCTTTACAAAAGTATATAATATAATGTGCCTTTCCAAATAAAAAAGGGACTTTTATTGTGAAAACAATATTAAAATAAGAGGGTGACCAAATATGATATTTAGTCACCCTCTTATTTTATGGTTATGGTTATCTATTGTTTTGAATAGATAATACAATCATCTCCAATAGAATAGTAATCTTTTATTCTCGCCTCCTCCTTAAAATTACATGCTTTGTAAAATTTATGAGTAGGGGTGTAAAGTTCTCTTCCTGCGGTGTATAGGATCAATTTATTACCGTTTAGTTGTTTTACAATCTTTTCAACCTCATTAATTAGAACTCTTCCTGTGCCTTTGCCTTGAATATTTTTATTTACCGCAATCCAGTAAATCTCGTATGTTGAGACCGAGCAGGGGACACGTGCAAAGCAAACATAGCCTGCAATTTCGTTATTTGGATTATCCGGTGAGTTATCTTCGGCAATGAGAATTCTGTAATTATCTACGTTGTTGCCATTTGCAAGAACCTCCTCTACTAAGCCGCAAGCAACATCTATCTCATCAGGAGCTGCATCAAAAAAGCCTGTGCCTTTTAAAACGTCTCTTATTTTATTTACATCTTCAGGGAAGATATTTTCTCTGATTGTTATCATTTTCTAATATTATTTATATTGATATTTATTAATAGCCTCTTTTAGTATTATTTCAAATGCCTCTTCGTCGCTCAAGCCGAATTTATGTACCATAGCTATAAATCCTGCGTCTGGAGAGATACAAGGATTTGTATTTATATCAATTACAAATAGTTTGCCATTTTTGTTCATTCTAAAATCAACCCTTGCATATCCGCTGAGTTGTAGCTGCTTCCTACACAACTCTGTGATACAGCTTATTTCGTTGCTTATCTCCTTTTCAATGTCAAAATTTCTTAAACTTTGTTGATAGGCTTCAGTCTCTTCGTGCCACTTAGCCTCGTATGTAAGAATTTTATGTCCTTTGAACTCTTTGCTGAATCTTATCTCGGCAGGAGGTAATATATATGGTCCAATGAATGCACAATTAAATTCACGTCCATCTATATACTCTTCGGCAATCCATTCCAGACCCCTCTCTTTTGCCCTTTTTGCAAGTGTTTCATTCATCTGTTTCTCAGATGAGAACTGCATTATACAGGAATCATCTAATCCTATTGAAGAATGTTCGTATCTTGCCTTAAGAATGAACTCTTTTGATCTTGAAAATCTCCCGCTCGGAGTAGGGATTTTTTTCTCAAGCATAATCTGTTTTGCGAGCCATTTGTTGGCGCTTATTATTTGAGCGTAAATGCCGTTACCTGTATATGGTATTCCGATAGTTTCCAGCATTTGTACCGCAATTATGGAGAGGGCGTCGCTTTTACAGACAGATTCTACCAAATTGAATACTATGTCGGGTTTCTGCCTGTGTATCTCTTTCATGACTTTTGCAATGTCGGAGACAAATGGTATCTGCACAACTTTATGCTGTTGTGAGAGGCATTTTTGGGTAAAATTGGCTTCGTTTAGATTGTCAAGTTCATCGAGATTCTCCTGCTCGGGAGGAACAAAATCTCTTAGAATAGCTATTTTCATTTTTTAATGCGGCTTATTACATCATTTACTATGCTTTCTATCAAGGTATTGTAAGGTAATCCCACCTTGTTGCAAAGAATACATAAATCCGAGTACACAGGATTAAGCCCGGCCATTGGGTTTACCTCTATAAAGCAGGGCTTTCCCTCAGCATTCATTCTCACATCCACTCTGCCGGCTCCCCTGCAATATAACGATTGCCACGCCTTGAGGGCCAGATTTGCAACTTTAGGCTCGTGGACTATAGAATATTCGGTATAATCTTCATAGAGTTTCTTGTTACAGTAAGTGTAGGCGCTTGTCTCTTTGGCTTTACTCGTGAAAGTAATCTCCATTACACCAATCACTTTTGCCGTATCTCCCGTACCAAGTATCCCGACAGTGAATTCCCTACCGGGTAGGAATTCCTCTACAAGTGCGGGTTGATGAAAAGTGTCGAGAATGAATTTACATTTACTCTCAAGCATTTCATAACTTTCAACCTTTGAGTTTCTGTCTACTCCTCTGCTGGTGCCCTCTGCAATAGGTTTAACAAAAAGAGGGAAGGGAATATGTACTTTCTTTATATCGTTTATTTTTCTTACTACATGGAAATCGGCAGTACGTACGCCGTAAGTACGCATTACGGCATTTGTCAATCCCTTATCGAGGGCCAAAGCAAGAACTTCTGTACTTGAGAAGGTGTATGGTATCTCATAGGCGTCAAGTAGTGCGGGTATTTGAGCCTCTCTGCCAATGCCGTTCATTCCCTCTGCAATATTGAAGATAAAGTCCCATCTTTTACCTCTTTGCAATTTATTAATCAGGTGTTGCAGGCATCCTATTTTTTCTGTTGTATGTCCCATTGAGACAAGAACTGTCTCAATGGCATCGATAGTCTCTTCACAATCGAATTCGGCAACCTCTTCAGTTGTATAACCCTTTGCTAAATAGTAGCTTCTTAGGTCATAGGTTAGTCCAATAAACATTATTTCTTTATCTCTTTTTTTAGAATGTTTATGTTAAAAAATATGGAGTGCAAAGGAATATAAAAAAATTTACTTGACAATATAAAATATCAAAAACTTATGAGGTATTTTTATTTTTTACGTAAGTTGTCTATAGGGTGTTATATTGTAATGATGGTGATGCATTAATATGCCATGTATGGTGAGATTGAGCATAAATTGTAGTAATAACAATTCAAAGCGATGTTTATTGATTTTTTCTAGTTATTTTTGCAAAAGAATATTTTATAATAATGAAGGCTCAAATATTTAAATATTTCTCTGCTTTACTGCTCTTGCTTGTACCCTTTTTGTCTCAAGCTCAATATAAATATGATAACATTGTTCTTAGGGATTCTATAAAAGTTCGTAATAAGCGAGCAAGTAATATTTATCAGATGGCTTATGTTGCCTTGCCTGTTATTACCGCCGGATTTATTATAAAGGGTCAGGACAAAAATTTTAGAAATTTGCGAGATAGTTATGTCCCCTCTTTCAGATATTATTACGATGATTTCCTTCAGTATCTGCCCGGAATAACAATGTATGGGTTGAAGATATGTGGAGTGGAGGGTTACTCTTCGTGGAAAAGAATGATAACTACGGATGTAATGGCCTCTTGTTTTATGATTGCGGCAGTAGAGTCTCTTAAATCGACTTCAAAAGTGACCAGACCTGATGGCAGTAATAGAAAATCTTTTCCTTCGGGGCATACGGCAATTGCATTTATGACTGCTACAATGGTACATAAGGAGTATGGTCTTACCAGAAGCCCATGGTATAGTGTTGGTGCTTATTCTGTTGCCACTACTGTGGCCGTTTCCAGGATAATGAACAATAAACATTGGATGAGTGATGTTCTGGTTGGAGCCGGTGTCGGGGTACTTTCTACTGAGATTGGATACTATCTCTCAGAACTTATCTTTAAAGAGAGGGGTATTGTTCGGAATTATTTGCCGATAAAATTTTTGCCCAATGATTTTAAACCCTCATTTCTCGGCCTTTATGTTGGTTTTAATGAGATGATTGGTAATTATAAACTATTAAATGATACAAAATTCAAGTTTTCGGCCGGTAGTAATGCCGGTGCAGAGGGAGCCTGGTTTTTTAATCAAAATTTCGGAATAGGAGGTAGGGCGACCGTATCTGGGATGTATGTCTCAATGAAGGGCGATAATAATGATAGGCAGATGCATTTAGCAAGTGGTTATATTGGGGGATACTACTCTTTAAATATCGGGGGCAGATGGTTTATTGGGACTAAGATGCTATTCGGGTGCAACTATTCATCGGAACATAAATTGTCTGATATTAAGATTGGCGGACGCTGTGCCTTATCTGCCGGCACAGGAGTTAATTTAAGATATATAACCTATAATAATATGGGGGTTAAGTTCTTTACTGACTATAATATGATGGACTCCCTTTTGGAGTCGGGCGGTCAGCTGAATCATCAGATGACTATTGGCGGTTCTGTTGATATTTGCTTCTGAATTACGGTTTAGAGTTTAAAACTTTAAGCACTTCAACTATCTCACCTACGCATGTTACGGTATTACCAGTTGTCTGGGTTGAAACCTTTTTGCATATTATAATTAGCCAGCCCTCTGAACATATCATTGCTCCGGAATCCGTAGCAACTTTAATCAGGTTCTTTATAGGTGTATTTTGCATCTCCTTATTTAGGAATGAGAGAGTAAAAGTCTCAGTATTTTCCAAAATTGCAGTTGTGAGATTTTTTACCGCTAAAGTACTTGTTACAACCGGTTTGCCATTTAAATTACCCAATGAGATCAGGTCTGCTTTAGCTGAGCTGTTTGTTCCGTTATCTCCGGCAGTTAGAATCGTTATATTTTGTGAGCTCAGGCTGAAAATATTCTCATTGAAATCATATGGAGAGAGCTTGCTATATTTTTGTAGAGGGTTTGCACTTGATGTTGTTGTTTGCTGAGCAGGATTAATCTCTTGTACTCCCTGTGTAGTAGTATTTTGAACAGTTTGAGCTGCTTGGGCTGCTTGTTGTGCGACATTAGCTCTATTGGCCGATTGCGGTTGCTTTTCTAGTGATGCATTTAAGGTGGCCTTGTTAACATTAATCAGCGATTCGTCAATTTTCTTCTGAAAATTAATTGCCAACTCCTCAATATTATCAATAGTGCAGATGCGGAATTTGGCATATCCGGGATATATTTTAGTTTTTGTTTTATTCAATGCAATCTTATCGGTTATCAACTCTTCTGCCGAAAGTATTTCCAACTTGTTCGTCGTTATATTAGCATATTGATATTTTATCCCTTTAATTACTATTTTACAGCTATTATCGTAACAATAGATTTTTATAGGATAGAAGGTAAAAGCTCTGTCGAGAGAGAGGACTGTTTTTTTGAAGATCAAGTAAAATTGCCTGAGATAAAAGAGTGAATTATCCGACTCGTCTATTGTTATGAGTGAGGAGTTATTATTATCACTTTTAGTCAGCTCCATAAGCCATTCACGCGCTATTGCTATTGTTTTGGCTTTGCTTAAACCAGGGGCGTTTAACTCTTTTGTAAAGATTACGACTCCATTATCTTCTTCTATTGCTCCTGCAAGGTACTCTTTCATTTTTGCTTTTTCACCAATAGTTGCCTTCTCAATATTATCGTTCTGAGAATAAGCAAATAGTGGTAATGTTAATAAGATAAGCAAGATTGTAATCTGTTTCATTTTGATATAATATTAGAGGTTACGATAAATGATTTTAATATTTGTTAAAACTGCATATCTGGTCTGACCCTTTGCGTATCTTATTACGCTGTAAACTATCGGAGTATCCCAGTGTTATAATCAGTGGAACACGTTTTGAAATTGGAACACCCAATAATTTTTTTACCTTTTTCTCATTGAACCATCCCATAATGCATGTTCCGAGATTTAGTTCTGCGGCTTGTAGGCAGAATTGACCTACAGATAATCCTATATCAAGAAGAGAGAACTCCTTATTCTTTATTACGCTTCCGATTGAGGCGGATAGATTCATCTTTTCCAAAACAACAGCTACAATAACGGGGGCTTGGAATGTGAATTTATTCATACCCATACTTGCGGCGCATTCGGCAATCTTCTCTTTTAGTTCTTTATTATCGATTACGATATATTTCCATGGTTGTGAGTTGCAGGCAGATGGGGCCATACGTGCGGCTTCTATGCATTTGTCAATTTTTGCTTGCTCAACCGGATTGTCGGAATACTCTCTGGTGCTCTGACGTTTTAATATTAATTCTGAAAATTCCATACGTAGTCGAAATTTTATAATCTTTGTCTCATACAAACTTAATTAAAATCTCCGAATAAATGAATAAAAAGAGAAAAATAGTACTAATTAGTCTATATAAGGTTTATCAGATGTGAATGGAATTAAAATTATGCTCAAGTCTATTAGGAGTAGATGAAAATAAAAAAGAGTATGAATTTTCATACTCTTTTAATTTTAAATTGCTCCTCAACAAGGACTTGAACCTTGGACCCCCTGATTAACAGTCAGGTGCTCTAACCAACTGAGCTATTGAGGAAGATATCTTGCTATCCCTTTCGGTTTTGCGGGAACAAAAGTATGGTTTTTTTTTAATCCTTACAAATCTTTTTCACAAAAAACCAAAAAAATTATAACTTTGTCAAACACCAATTATTTCATTACAATGGATATAAAGATATTATCGCATATATTACAGCAACTTATCATTAGTAATAACAAAGTGTTGTTGCCGGGGTTAGGCAGTTTTATTGTAGAAGAGATGCCCTCTTCATTGCTGAACGATGGTGCGACAATAACTGCACCTTATAGTACTATTCTTTTTAAGAATTTTGAAATTCATAATGACGGTATTCTTGAGGAGGCCTTTGTGAAGAGGTTTGGTTTTTCGAATGAGCAAAGCCGCAAGGAGATTAATTTATTAGTCTCTGATATTAAAAAGAGGCTTATTGCTGATTCTACGGTGGAGTTTCCGGGATTCGGTACGTTGAGTTTCAGTGAGGGGTTTCAGTTTGTTTTTGTTCCTGATAAAGTATTTTTTGACGATTATAATCTCTTTGAGAGTGAGTCTATTAAGATGGAGAGAGGTGGCGAGAGTTTCCTTTTTGCAGATAACGGTATAGCTAAAGAGGTTTCTGATGTATCGGAATACTCTACCGAAAAGGAGATTGTTTCAGGAACGGAAGTTGATAAGTGTACGGAACTTAGTGACGATTCTGTTGTTGAGAAGGTGGCGGATGTGAAGCCGTCTGAAAAGGGAGACGCAGAGGCTAAAGAGGAGGAGGTATTTACATTCGATTTGGGGGATGAACCTGTGATAACTGTTGATTCTTATAAGGGGGATAAATTTGTAGATAAAGATATTGTCTCCAGTGAAGAGGGAGAGGGAAATTCGGGAGAGAAAGAAGAGAGTGAGATTAATGAAAAGGAAGTGATGAGTGAAAAGAATGAAGTAAAGGAGGATGATGATAAAGGAGAGGAAAATGGGGCGATAGATTTTGAAAAGGAGCTGTCTATAATGGTTAATGCTTCTCTTCAGAAAGAGACTATAACAATTGATAAGGAAAAGATTGAGGATGTTTATAAAAAAGTAGAATCCTGTGAGAATGAGAGGGCAGATGAGATTGTAGCTATGGATGTGAATGAGGCTGATGCTGATGTTGAGGTTGAGAGAGAAGGTGAAGAAACTAATTCCGTAGGAGATTCGGATGGTGAGAATGACGATAGGCCGGAGGGTAGCGGCGGTACTATTGAGAATAACAAAGAGGCTGAAACTTCTAAAACGACAAAGATTCTGAAAGTTATATTTATTATTACTATTGTTATAGCATTGTTATTAGTAATAGCTACTCTTATTTATATCTTTAAGGAGCCTTTAAAGCCTCTTCTTGAGAGGATTTTCTATTCTAAAGAGGAGATAGATATGGTACATAGCCTTGGGCTATAGTTTCCATATCTACCTTATTTTGTTATCTAAGCTGAGTTATCCAACTTGAGCTCCGTTCCCGACTCTTTCGGCCGGAGTTACAAATCTCATCTTTCCGTCGAGCTCCTTGGCCATGAGAATCATACCTTTAGATTCTATGCCTTTTATTGTGCGCGGGGCAAGATTAGCCAAAATACATATTTGCTTCCCGACCATCTCTTCAGGCGTATAAAATTGGGCTATACCGGATACTATTACACGTTTATCTATGCCTGTATCAATTGTGAGTTTTAGTAATTTATCCGTTTTTGGTACCTTGACAGCCTCGAGAACTGTGGCTGTGCGAATATCCATCTTGGCAAAATCGTCGAAAGTGCATTGAGATAGTTGCGGAGCAACATTCTCGTCTTGCTCCTTTGCCGCAGCCTCATTAGCCTCTTTGGTTGCGTTCAATTTCTCTATTTGGGCCTGAATTGTTTCGTCTTCTATCTTGGCGAAAAGAAGTTCGGCGTTGTTGAGCTGATGCCCCTGCTCTATAATAGCCATATTTCCAAGCTTTTGCCAGGTATTGCTCTTCTCTCCAGATTCAGGTATTGCTTTTCCCTCTTCGGTTAGGATATCCGCAGGAATATAATTGCTGTTGGGATTGGTGCGGTCTCCGCCTGCCACCGAGAGATTGATTTTATTATCGAGATTTAAAATATGAATTAATTTCTTTGATGAGAACGGCAAGAATGGTTCAAAGGCAATTGCAAGATTGGCGCAGATTTGAAGCGAAATATTCAAAATAGTTGCAACCCTCTCCATATCTGTTTTAGCAAGTTTCCAAGGCTCTGTCTCAGTAAGATATTTATTCCCGACTCTTGCAAGATTCATTGCCTCTTTAAGAGCTTCACGGAATTTATAATCGGTAAGATTCTTCTCAAGGGCAGCTTTGATAAGAGGCACCTGCTCCATAGTCTCTTTATCTACCTGCTGTAAATTTCCCAATGCAGGCACCTTGCCTCCAAAATATTTGTGAGTAAGTACAATAGCACGATTTACGAAGTTACCGTAAATTGCAACAAGCTCGCTATTGTTTCTGAGCTGAAAATCTTTCCAGGTGAAATCGTTATCCTTTGTTTCAGGGGCATTTGCACACAGTGCATATCTGAGCACATCCTGTTGCCCGGGAAATTCTTTGAGATATTCATGAAGCCATACCGCCCAGTTACGGGATGTTGAGATTTTATTGCCCTCCAGATTTAAAAATTCGTTAGCAGGTACATTATCCGGTAGAATATATCCCTCTCCGTATGCCTTTAACATTGTAGGAAAGACTATGCAATGAAATACAATATTGTCTTTTCCTATAAAATGGACCATCTTGGTGTCGCTACTCTTCCACCATTGTTCCCACTCTTGCGGCAGTAGTTCAATCGTGTTTGAGATATATCCGATAGGAGCGTCAAACCATACATATAGTACTTTCCCCTCTGCTCCCTTAAGAGGTACAGGTACTCCCCAGTCAAGATCGCGGCTTACGGCGCGTGGTTGAAGACCTCCGTCCAGCCATGATTTACATTGTCCGTATACGTTGGTCTTCCACTCTTTATGACCTTCGAGAATCCACTCTCTCAACCAACCTTCGTATTGATCGAGAGGGAGGTACCAATGTTTAGTCTGTTTCTTTACTAGTTGGCTTCCGCTGATTGCTGAGTGGGGGTTAATCAATTCATCGGGGCTGAGCGTACTTCCGCATTTTTCGCACTGATCTCCGTAAGCCCCTTCGTTCCCGCATTTAGGACAGGTTCCTATTATGTAACGGTCTGCCAGAAAAGTATTGGCTTCTGTGTCGAAATACTGTTCGGATTCTTTCTCTATAAATTTACCCTCTTCATATAATTTTTTAAAAAATGCTGCTGCCGTTTTATGGTGTGTCTCTGAACTCGTTCTGGAATAGACATCAAAACTTATTCCGAATTCTGCAAAGGAGTCCTTTATTATTGAGTGATATTTATCAATAATATCCTTTGGTGTGCAACCAAGTTGTTTAGCCTTAATTGTAATTGGAACGCCATGCTCATCAGACCCTCCTATAAATTTAACCTCTTTCCCACTGAGCCTGAGGAATCTGACAAAAATGTCTGCGGGCACATAAACTCCGGCTAAATGTCCAATATGGACAGGGCCATTTGCGTAAGGAAGTGCCGATGTAATAAGGTATCTCTTTGTCTCCATATTTATTGTACTTTAAAATATTATTCTGTTAAGTTCTTTTGAGAAGATATTTCTCACCTGCATTAAGGTATTAAGTTGCTCCATAATTATCTTCTGCTTTTCAAAATTATTCTCCTTTTGCGCTTTACCCAATTCTTCCGTTAAATTCATTGATGCTTGAGCGGTAACCTTTGCCTTATAAAGAAGTACCGATTTGGGAACCACTCTCCCGAGAATGTTTTTTTCGGGGATAAGAGATTTTTTGAAATTTTCTATTGTAAGTGTATAGGGTTGAACCATAATATCCAGGACTAACTTAGAAACGGAAGGGTCCGGGTTATTTGCAAAATACCGTACAATCTTCTCCTCTTCGTGATTCTTGAGGGTAAAATATTCGTCAAAAATATTTTTGTACAGCAAATTCTGAAGTTCCAAATCGTCGTTTTGAAGTTGAGTAAGAATATATTGCGATACAGTTTGATTCTCAATGGCTTGTGTACCATATAAAAACTCGCGTTCAAGATGTATCGGACAATTTCCGAATTTAAGCAAATAGTATAAAATCTCCTTTTCGGCCTCTTCGCAGTAGGTGTTTATCACGAACGATGGTAGAGAGGTCTTTTCTGCAAGTGAGTAGATAGGATCGCCAGAAGAGATATCGCTGCTTTTGCTGTTGTATCCGGCGCTATCATTCTCTTTTGTGCGTGTATTATATTCACTCTCTTTTGTGGTCGTATTTCTGTTATGGTACCCCGATATATTATGATCTATCTCTCTCGCAGCATATAACCTCTCCTCTCTCTCTCTCTGACGAAGCAGATCATATTGCCTTTTTTTACGGAGTTTTGCAACCTCCTGCTGTAATAACTCTTCCTTTATCTTAAGTCGTGTAGAGGTCTCCTCAATATAAACGTTCCTTACTATTGCATCCGGAATTACCGCTATGCTACCAATAATATCGTTTACGAGTTTTGCTCTTTGCAGGGGATCACGTTCCGTATCTTTACTTAGAATCTCATATTTAAAGGCTATAAAGTCCTCCTCGTGGCTATTTAAAAACTCTTTCAATTCGCTTGAGGAGTGTTTTTTAGCAAAAGAGTCCGGATCTTCATTATCTGGAAAGAGAGCAACCTTCACCTCCATTCCCTCTTGGAGCAACATATCTATTCCTCTGATGGAGGCCTTAATACCGGCAATATCTCCATCAAAAAGGAGAGTAATATTGCTCGAAAATCTTTTTATTAATGCAATTTGACCTATAGTCAGTGAGGTACCTCCGCTCGATACAACATTCTCTATTCCGGCCTGATTGAATGAGATAACATCTGTGTAACCCTCTACAAGATAGCATTTTTGCTCCTTTACTATAGAGGCTTTTGCCTCAAAAATACCATATAGCGATTTGTTCTTTATAAAGGCCTCACTTTCCGGTGAATTTACATATTTTGCTATCTCTTTGTTGTTGCTTAGGCGTCTCCCACCAAAGGCAATTACCTTTCCGCTTATAGAGTGCCACGGAAAGATCACCCTTTCAGAAAAACGATCGTATATCTCTCCGGTATGTTCGTTCTCAATTGAGAGTCCTGTTTTGGTTAGATATTCTTTTTTGTACCCTTTGGATAAAGCTCTTTGAGTAAATAATTTGCGCTCTTTAGGGGCATATCCCAATTTAAATTTTTTAATGGTTTGCTCAGTGAAGCCGCGTTCTTTAAAGTAGCTCATTCCTACGGCCTCTCCTTCCTGCGAGTTATAAAGTGTATCTGAATAGAATTTTTCTGCAAAGTCGTTGACTATCAGTAGAGATTCATGTGCAAGACGCTCCTCTGTCTCCTGCTGAGATTCCTCTTTATCCTTAACCTCAATACCATATTTGTGACCGAGATATTTGAGAGCCTCCACATAGCTCATCTGCTCATGTTCCATTATGAATGTGACAACACTTCCGGCTTTTCCGCAACCGAAGCATTTGAAGATTCCTTTTGAAGGGGAGACGGAAAAACTTGGAGTCTTTTCTTGATGGAAAGGACAACAAGCTACGAAGTTAGCGCCACGTCTTTTTAGGGAGACAAAGTCGCCCACAACCTCTTCTATACGGGCTGTATCCAATATTCGTTCTATTGTGGCTCTGTCTACCATTTTGATGTAAGGTTTTATATGAATTGCAAAGATAATAAAAAGAGAGGTAAAGCAGAGAGCCAATTCAAAACAGTTGGCATCACTCCATAAAAATAATTACCTTTGTCACCTTAAATTGGGGGCGGATATTAGATCGAGGGCCTTTTTAGCCTGTAATAGTTGGGATATAGTAGGGGAGGAGCTCTTTTCTATGATCATATACTGCTTAAAATTAATTGTAATAGTGCGGAATAGAACAAGAAATTATTTAATTGTATGAAACAGATAATACTTACAGCCGACCGTCCTACCGGTAGATTACATCTCGGACATTATGTCGGGTCATTAAAGAGAAGAGTGGAGTTGCAAAATTCCGGCAAATATGATAAAGTGCTTATAATGATAGCGGATGCGCAGGCATTGACGGATAATGCCGATAATCCCGACAAGGTTCGTCAGAATATAGTTGAGGTTGCATTGGATTACCTCTCTTGCGGTCTTGATCCTGCCAAATCTATAATTTTTATTCAGTCTCAAATTCCAGAACTCTGCGAACTGGCTTTTTACTATATGAATCTTGTTACAGTGTCGAGGTTACAAAGGAATCCGACAGTTAAGAGTGAGATACAAATGCGTAATTTTGAGACGAGCATACCGGTTGGATTTTTCACCTATCCGATAAGCCAGGCCTCAGATATTACGGCATTTAAGGCTACAGTTGTGCCTGTTGGAGAGGATCAGAAGCCTATGCTTGAGCAGACTGTTGAGATAGTTCGGAAATTTAATTCGGTGTACGGAGAGGTCCTGGTAGAACCCGATATCTTGTTGCCGGATAATTCTGCTTGTTGCAGACTCCCCGGTACAGATGGTAAGGCAAAAATGAGTAAGTCTCTCGGGAATTGTATCTATCTTAGTGATACTGCAGAGGAGGTGCGTAAGAAGGTGATGAGTATGTTTACCGATCCGGATCATCTTAAGGTCTCCGATCCGGGTAAGATTGAGGGTAATACGGTCTTTACCTATTTGGATGCCTTCAGCCGCCCTGAACATTTTGCTAAATATCTTCCCGAATATGAAAATCTTGAGGCACTTAAGGATCATTATAGACGCGGTGGATTGGGAGATGTAAAAGTAAAGAGATTGCTTGCCTCTCTTCTTGAGGAGGAACTTGCTCCAATTAGAGAGCGTAGGAAGGAGTATGAAAAGGATGTCTTTGGTATATATGAGATGTTGCGAAAGGGAAGCGATGCTGCGAGGGAGATTGCTGCCGAGACGTTGAAGGAGGTTAAGAATGCAATGAAAATTAATTATTTTGAGGACCGTGCTTTTATTGCGGAACAGGATGCAAAATTCAAATCCTCCCCTGTAAAATAATAATTGAGACAACATTCTGTAAATTAGAACTATAAATTAACGAGAGGGCGGCTAAATTAACTCATTTAGCCGCCCTCTCGTTAACATAAATGTTCTCTTAAACACTGTTAGCAGCGGGAGTTTAGACCTGCTATTGGTCAGTCTCCCTAATTGCTACTGTTTAATTAATGATTTATTACTCTGTAATGGTCTGCAAAGCCTCACGTACTTTTGCCTCTATCTCTTCTGCGAGTTCAGGATTATCTTCGAGCAGTTTCTTTACAGCATCACGTCCTTGTGCCAATTTACTCTCGTTATAGCTGAACCAGCTGCCGCTCTTCTTAATAATCTCCATCTCTACGCCAAGATCTATTATCTCCCCAATTTTTGAGATTCCGACACCAAACAGAATATCGAACTCTGCCTTTCTAAAGGGAGGAGCCATTTTGTTCTTTACAATCTTGACCCTTGTACGTGAACCTGTAGCCTCTTCACCATCTTTAATTTGTGTTATTTTACGAACATCGAGACGTACGGAGGCGTAAAACTTAAGTGCATTTCCTCCTGTAGTTGTTTCGGGGTTTCCGAACATTATGCCTATCTTTTCTCTCAATTGATTGATAAAGATGCAGCAAGTATTTGTCTTGCTTATGTTTGCAGTGAGTTTTCTTAGTGCCTGACTCATAAGGCGAGCCTGAAGTCCCATCTTTGAATCTCCCATCTCTCCCTCAATCTCGGCTTTAGGCGTAAGTGCTGCAACGGAATCTATTACGATGACGTCTATTGCTCCGGAACGAATAAGGCTGTCGGCAATCTCCAACGCCTGTTCTCCGTTATCGGGTTGTGAAATAAGTAATGTATCTACATTTACACCGAGGTTCTTTGCATATGTTCTGTCGAATGCGTGTTCTGCATCAATGATAGCTGCAATTCCTCCGAGTTTCTGAGCTTCAGCTACCGCATGTATTGCAAGTGTGGTTTTACCACTGCTCTCAGGTCCGTAAATTTCAATGACTCTTCCTCTTGGGTAACCGCCAATTCCCAAAGCATGGTCAAGTGCAATTGACCCTGATGGAATTGTTGAGGCTTCCCATTTAGGTTGGTCTCCCAATTTCATTACGGTACCCTTACCGTAGTCTTTCTCCAATTTGTCGAGTGTGGCTTGAAGAGCCTTAAGTTTTTCCGGATTAATCTCCGAACCCTTCTTTATCTCTTTCCCTCCCTCATTGCCTGTCTGGCTTGTGCTCTCTTTCTCTTTTGCCATAATAATGAAATATTTAAATAAAAATTATAGTAAAGAACTTTTTAGTGTCCTATAGCCACAAATGTACTTAAAAAATTGTTATTATTTGTATTTTTGTATCTGATAAATAGGTAAAAAATATGAAGAGGAAATTATTAGGTTGTACGCTTGATGAGTTGAAAGAGATTGTTGATTCTCTCTCTTTGCCCTCCTTTACGGCAAAGCAGATTGCAGATTGGTTGTACAAGAAACGTGTAAGGTCTATTGAGAGTATGACCAATTTATCGAAAATAGTGAGGGAGAAACTTTCTGAATCTTATGATTTGGGAGTGGATGATTGCTTAAATAGGGTAGTTTCCGTAGATGGTACAAAAAAGTATCTTTTTAATTCTGTTCCGCATGGCAAGGCGGTCTCTCAGTATTCCATTGAGTCGGTGATAATTCCGGATAACGATAGAGTTACGATCTGTGTCTCCTCGCAGGCCGGTTGTAAAATGGCATGTGAGTTTTGTATGACCGGTAGGCAGGGTTTTAACGGGAATCTCGACACCGGTTCTATTCTCTCCCAATTCATTATGGTTGACGAGAGTCTGACTCTTACCAATGCCGTTTTTATGGGCATGGGTGAACCGCTCGATAATCTTTCCAATGTAATGAAAGCTATTGAGATTCTTACTGCGGAGTGGGGCTTCGGATGGAGTCCGAAACGGATAACTTTAAGTACCATTGGAGTTACTAAAGAAATTGGCCGAGGAGTGTCGGGGGTACTTGGAGAGAATCCTCTAAAGTATTTTCTCGATAATACAAAGGCGCATCTTGCTATCAGCCTTCATAATCCTTTTCCAAATGAGAGGAGGGAACTTATGCCTTCTGAAAAGAGTTTCCCGCTTGAAAAGACGCTCTACCTTATAAAACAATATGATTTTACGGGACAAAGAAGAGTGAGTTTCGAATATATAATGTTTGATAAAATTAATGATGACAAGCGGCATGCAGATCATTTGGCAATGATTTTGCGTGGAGTTGAGTGTCGGGTGAATCTTATAAGATTTCATAAAATTCCGGGGAGTTCTTTGGATTCTTCTCCTTATGTGGTTATTGAGCAGTTCAGAGAGAGACTTATGGCTGCAGGTGTAACGGCGACGATAAGAGCTTCGAGGGGAGAGGATATTCTTGCTGCGTGCGGGATGCTTAGCGGAAAGGGGAAAAATAATAAAAATATCTCTATATGACGGGAATTCAAATATATAAACAAAACATATTGTCGGGGATTGTTGTAATTCTTTTTTATGCTCTTTTCCCGACCGGCTCTTTTGCTGCAACTTATTCTGCTGTATGCTCTTCTTCTTTGGACTCTAACTATCCCTCTTATGTGGAGGAGACCGATGCTACCAGAAAAATTATATACAAGGGTACAAAGAGGCCAAAAGTGGCTGTTGTCCTTTGTGGTGGAGGTGCAAAAGGGGCTGCTCATGTTGGTGCATTGAAGGTGCTTGAAGATGCAGGTATCAAGCCGGATCTTATTATAGGAACGAGTATCGGAGGTATTGTGGGCGGTATATATGCTCTCGGTTACAATGCAACGAGATTGGATTCAATTATTAGAGGTCTTGATTGGAATTTTCTTCTAAGTGATAATAGTTCAAGAAAGAATGTTGCTTTTAAAAGAAAGATGTTGGCCGAGGTCTTTTCGGTTCAGATTCCATTTTACACAATGAGATATAATAGTGGTGGTCTTAAAGTTGGAGATAACAAGGATAATTCTTCTGTGCCTCAGTTGCCCGGAGGTTTTGTAACCGGACAAAATATAATTAATGTAATGTCCGATCTTGCAGGGGGATATCAGGATTCCATCAATTTTAAGGATCTTCCTATTCCCTTTGCCTGTATGGCTACAGATTTAGCTACTGGTGAGGAGGTTGTACTCGATCATGGTCAGTTACCCATTGCCATGCGCGCCACTATGGCAATCCCCGGGTTTTTTACCCCAATTAGAATTGGTGGGCGTGTGCTTGTAGATGGTGGAATGGTTAATAATTTTCCAACAGATGTTGCAAGAAAGATGGGAGCGGATATTATTATAGGGGTGGATATTCAAAACGATCTTGCAAATGAGTATCAATTGAATTCTGTGAATCAGGTTCTTTCTCAGATTATGGGCCTTATGGGGAATGATAAGTACCTTAAAAATATAGAGGAAGCGGATATATATATCAAGCCCGACGTCTCCGGTTTTACAACATTCAGTTTTAATTCGGCAGCTGTAGACTCATTGATTACAAATGGTTACAAGGCTGCTATGGAGAAAAAGGAGGAGATTGCTCAATTGGCTGCAATTTTAAGTAAGTATCCCGACAGCAATATTCAGAAGAGAATAGCTACGCGGGCTGCTACAGAGGTTAATAAAGATCTCTTCTTTATTAAGGAGATAGAGTTTAGCGGAGTGAGTCGCGTAGATGGTGAATGGCTTTTGAAGCAGGCCGGTTTGGAGCGAAATAGGATAATTTCGGGGAAGGAGATTAATAATGCCGTCTCAATTTTGTCTGGAACAAAAACTTTCTCTTCCGTTACTTATCAGATTGTAAAGGACTCGCTCTCATCTGCGGAGAAGTTGATCCTCGATTTTAAGAGAGGACCCTCCAATATTGTCGGATTCGGCATGAGATTCGATTCGGAGGAGATGGCGGCAATACTTGTGTATCTCGGAATTCATACCTATGATATTCATGGCTCTATGGGCTCCATAACAGGTAGACTTAGCTATAATCCTTATGGTAGAGTAGATTACTCCTATGTATCAAGAAATTTTCCGAAGATTAATTTTTCGTATAAATTTCAATCGTCAGATATGAATATATATCAAAGAAAAAGCTCCTCCAATCATCTAAAATTTTACTATAACAGTATCGATTTTTCCTTTGCAAACAGATATTTAAGAAACTTTGATTTTCAACTTGGAGCACGTTTTGAGAGTTTTAATTTTACACAATTCTTAAGTTCGGTGGATTCTTTAGATTTTACTTTAAAGGCAAGGAATTATCTAAGTTATTATCTAAAAGCTGTTATGGATGATCGCGACAGTAAGATTTTTCCAACTTCGGGTATGAAAATAGATGCAGAGGGATCATTTTTTCAAACGGGCTTTAAAAAGGGATTCAATCAGTTTGCTGCTGTGAAGTTTAATATTGAGGGCGCTGTCTCCTTATCTGATGATGTAGTGCTGCAGCCCTCTCTATATTCCCGTTTTCTATTCGGGAATATGGATGAATATGCCTTTCTTAATTTTGCCGGTGGATCTGAGCAGGGGAGGTATGTTAATCAACAAATACCTTTTGTGGGTATAAATTATGCCAATGTATTTAGAAATAATATTGTTGTAGGATCGGCTGAATTGAGAGTTTCTCCTGCAAGGAACCATTACGTAAGTGGGATTGCCAACTATCTGAGGACCGGAAACGATTTTGTCTATTTATTCAATACAAATGGGACGGGGTATTTGGGTTTTGCTGTTAAATATGCGTATCAGACTACTTTAGGGCCTTTAAGTATTAATTTTCACTGGTCAGATTACAACAAAAAGGTAGGTTGTTACGTGAATTTCGGGTATTATTTTTAGTCTGTAAAGAGCAATAATAGTTGTATGAGAGTGACAAAAAAATATGCATTGGGAAGAATGGCGGTTCTATGTAGTCGCAAGGAGTATTGTCGTTCGCAAATAGAGGAAAAATTGCGTAAATTGTTAGATAATAATGGTGAGTCAGTATCAGGTTCTCCGCACTCTAAAGATGAAATGAATTCTTGTGAAATGGTTGTTAATGGTTTTGATGATGGGAAAGAGGCACTTCTTCAAATAGGTGATATTCCTGAGATTATTGGGGTACTTGTGAAGGAAAAGTATTTGAGCGATGAGCGTTTTGCCTCTGCTTATGTAAATGACAAGTTGCAATTCGGGGGGTGGGGGAGAAATAAGATAGTTTACGGGTTAAGAGGCTTGGGAGTAGATTGTGATGTTATTAATAATGCTATTATTGAACGTTATGTGGAGAAAAGTGCCGCTGTTATTGAGAGGCTTGTCGCTGCTAAATTAAAGTCTGTGAGAGGGAAGCCCGATGTCAAAAATAGAGTGGTCCGGTATATGATTAGTAAGGGTTTTAGCTATAATGAGTTTAGTAGGTTTCTCGGTGATTGAGTTTTTTATTTCGGAAACGTGACCATTCCCGTTGCGTGGTTTAATCACGTAAGAATATGATATCTTATTAGTTTTTGATTGCTTTTGCATCAATTTTGCATAAATTTGCAAAGTGTTATTGGCTTGTTTTATTACTTATTTCATAAGTTGCTTTTAGCCTTTTTTCTCTCGGATTACCATTTTGATCTCTATTCTGAGGTGAGGTGTGGGCGAGGTGAAAGAGAGAGCGATGAAGCTCTAATTTGAAAGAGGTATGGATTAGAGACTAAAAGAAGAGAAGAAATTTAGAAAAGATAATTAACTATAAATTAACATGGTACAAAAGGAGCAAATTGCTGAATGCAAAGACAGGGTAGCCTCTTTAAGGAGGTCTCTTTGACTATGCCGGCAAGCAGGTAAAAGTTAGGGAGATGGTAGAGCGTACTGCAGAGCCTGATTTTTGGAATGAACCCAAGGAGGCTGAACAGTTTCAAAAGAAGTTAGCCGGGATAAAATTTTGGGTGACCTCTATTGATAAAATAGTGAGTGGTATTGAGGAGATTGAGATACTTATAGAGATGGCTGAGAGTGAGGGGATGACGGAGGAATATAAGGTGGAAATAGATGCGGAGTACAAAGAGATTGTGTCGCATTTAGATGAACTCGAGATGAAAAGTATGTTGGGCGATGAGGGAGATAATCTGGGCGCGCTTTTAAAGATAAATTCGGGGGCAGGCGGTACTGAGAGTAATGATTGGAGTTCCATGTTGTTGAGAATGTATACGAGATGGGGAGAGAGAAACGGTTATAAAGTTTCTGTTTATGATGTTCTTGAGGGGGATGAGGCCGGCATCAAATCTGCCACTGTGGAGTTTGAGGGGGAGTATGCTTATGGTTATCTCAAGGCAGAGAACGGAGTTCATCGTCTGGTAAGGATTTCTCCTTTTAATGCTCAGGGAAAGAGGCAGACAACTTTTTCTTCTGTATTTGTTTATCCTCTTGTGGATGATACAATTGAGATTAATATTAATCCTTCGGATCTTGAGTGGGATACATTTAGGTCGAGTGGTGCGGGTGGGCAGAATGTTAATAAAGTTGAAACGGGAGTAAGGGTACGTCATATTCCATCCGGGATAACTGTAGAAAATACTGAGACGAGGTCGCAACTCGATAATAGGCAGAATGCGTTGCGAATATTAAAATCGCACCTATATGAGCTGGAACTTGAAAAGCGTAGGGAGAAGCAGGCTGAACTTGAAGGTCAGAAGAAGAGAATTGAATGGGGTTCGCAAATAAGGAGTTACGTTCTGCACCCATATAAGATGGTTAAGGATTTGAGAACAAATGTGGAGACCTCCGATACACAAGAGGTTCTTGATGGCGATCTCAATGCTTTTATGAAGGCCTATCTTCTTGATAATGTTAGAAAATAATAACTGTTGAGGTGCGCCGTTTGGAGCAGTGAAAAGAGTTTGAATGTGAGTTGCGGAGGCGAAAAGGGTAAATGTTAACGATAAGCGAAAAAGAAAAAGAGAGACTCTTAGTGAATCTTGTACAAGAGTAATAAATATAAAATTTAATATTATGGATTTCGAATATAATGAGATGTTCCCTATGGGAAAAGATACTACTAAGTATCGCCTTATAACAAAGGAGTATGTTTCTACGATAAAATGTGGTGATCATGAGATGCTTAAGGTAGAGCCAGAGGGGCTTAGACTGATTGCAAAACAGGCGTTTCACGACGTGGCATTTATGTTGCGTCCTGAGCACAATGAGATGGTTGCAAAGATTTTAGCTGATCCTCAAGCAAGCCAGAATGATAAGGCTGTGGCGCTTACATTTCTACTGAATGCAGATGTTTCTGTTAATGGACAACTTCCTTTATGTCAGGATACGGGAACGGCAATAGTAATTGGTAAAAAAGGAGAGAATGTTTATACGGGAGGTGGTGATGAGGCCGCTCTATCTCACGGAGTATATGATACTTATACGACAGACAATCTCAGATATTCTCAGACGCTCGCGCTTGATATGTATAAGGAGAAAAATTCCGGAAATAATATGCCTGCGCAACTCGATATCTATGCTGTCGATGGTGATGAATACAAGTTCCTTTTTATTGCCAAGGGTGGCGGTTCTGCCAATAAAACATATCTTTATCAGGAGACCAAGGCTCTACTTACTCCGGATAAACTTAAGGCCTTTCTGGTTGAGAAGATGAAGACTCTCGGTACTGCCGCTTGTCCTCCGTATCACGTTGCTTTTGTTATTGGAGGAACCTCAGCCGAGTTGAATCTTAAAACAGTGAAGTTGGCTTCAGCAAAATATTATGATCATCTTCCAACCTCAGGAAGTGAAAAAGGCCAGGCCTTTAGAGATCTCCATATGGAGGCTGAACTCCTTGAGGCAGCTCAAAATATTGGGCTCGGAGCGCAGTTTGGCGGTAAGTATTTCGCTCATGATATACGAGTTATAAGATTGCCGCGTCACGGTGCTTCGTGTCCTGTAGGAATGGGAGTAAGTTGCAGTGCCGATCGCAATATTAAAGGTAAAATTAATAAGGAGGGTATCTGGCTTGAGCAGTTGGATAGTAATCCTGCACGTCTTATCCCTGACAAGTATAAACATTCATCGGATTCTCATTCAACCGGAGTTAAGATTGATCTTAACAGACCTATGAAGGAGGTGCTTGCCGATTTAAGCAAATATCCGGTTTCTACATTCCTTTTGTTGAACGGCACCATAATAGTAGGCAGAGATATTGCACACGCAAAGCTCAAGGAGAGAATAGAAAATGGAGAGGGTTTACCTCAGTATATTAAGGAACATCCTATTTATTATGCAGGCCCGGCAAAGACGCCAAAGGGTATGCCGAGCGGGTCGTTCGGTCCTACTACTGCAGGCCGTATGGATAGTTATGTGGATCTTTTCCAGGAGAATGGGGGAAGTATGATAATGATTGCTAAAGGAAACAGAAGCCAGCAGGTTACCGATGCCTGCAAAAAACATGGTGGTTTTTATCTTGGCAGTATAGGAGGCCCTGCTGCAATTCTGGCTAAGGATAATATTAAGAGTGTTAAATGTTTAGAGTATCCGGAGCTTGGAATGGAGGCGATATGGCAGATAGAGGTTGAGAATTTCCCGGCATTTATTCTCGTGGATGATAAGGGTAATGATTTCTTTTCGCAGTTGAGAAAGTAGTTTTGGAAATTCAACATTATCTGTAGAGTAGCGGATATTAAAATTGTTAGAGCCCATTTGACTTATAGAGTTAGATGGGCTTTTTTATGCGAATTATCTATTGAATAGCTCTGCATTGGAGTGAATCTCTATTGATGTTAATTTTTTGTTGTATTTGATAATAACCAATTATTCATTTTTCTATATTTGCACCCGATGACTTCATTATTAGATCCGAGTTCCACGGGTTGTATCGGAAGTCAATAGTTCAATAATAATATTATACAACCTAATATGACAACAGTTCATAATTCCTTTGCCCGACTGGAGATAAGTTACCCTAATCTTCTGCATAATTACAACTACTTTAGATCCAAATTGAAGCCAACAACAAAAATGCTTATTTTAGTTAAGGCAAATGCGTACGGGCATGGTGCAATTGAATTTGCTAAGGCAATGATAGAAGCCGGAGCTGATTATCTTGCTGTAGCACACCCTATTGAGGGGGTAGAACTTAGAAACGGCGGTATTGAAGCACCAATACTTATCCTTACTGCTGGAACTGATTATTTCCCTCTTATTACAGATTACAAACTTGAGCCCTCAATTCCAACTATAGAGGCTCTTACTCTATTTGAGAAGCATTTGTGTGCCAATGGTATATCGAGTTACCCAATACATGTAAAATTGGATACGGGTATGCATAGACTTGGCTTTATGGAGCATGAATTGCCTCCTCTTTTGGATTTTTTGAAGAGTCATAAGAGTTTGGAGGTCAAGTCTGTCTTTTCTCACCTATCTGTTTCAGATGTAGAAGGAGAGGATGAGTATACATTAAAACAACTTAGATTATTCAGCAAAATGGCTCCGCAGGTGGATGCGGCTTTTGCCTCTGTAAACCCCGATGCTCCGAAACCTCTGCATCATATTCTTAATTCAGCCGGAATAGAAAAATACAGTGATTGGCAATTTGAAATGGTTAGGTTGGGTATAGGGATATATGGCATCAGTAATGTAGATATGGCTCTTGTTAAGCCTGTTGCCTCTTTAAAATGTAATATACTTCAAATAAAGCACCTGAATCCGGGTGATGGGGATGTTGGGTATGGCAGACGGGGTAAAATTACAAGACCGACTACGATAGCGACTCTTCCGTTGGGCTATGATGATGGTATTAATCGTCATTTCGGGAGAGGAAATGCAAAGTTTTTGCTTAATGGGCACCTCGTTCCTACCATTGGTAATATCTGTATGGATATGTTTATGCTCGATATTACAGGTATTGAGGCAAAAGTGGGCGATACAGTTACTATATTTGGGGAGAATCCTAAGGTGACTGATCTTGCAAAGATTATAGATACAATTCCTTATGAGGTTTTTACCTCTGTAGATAGAAGGGTAGAGCGGGTGATGGTCCGATAACTGAGAGAGCTCTTGAAAAGAGTTGAAAGTGAGAATAATAGAGAGGGCGAGCTCTTTAGTGCATACATTTAGAGATAAATTCAATCAGCAGTTCTCCCTCTTGCGTTGTTCCTCCGGAGTTGCTTTTACTTTTATAATCGTACTCCCTTATTTTGGCTATTATGCCCATTATTTTTGCGAGACTATAGTTTTTCATAACCTCTGCATATTCCTGTTTCTGTTTCTGTTTGTCGTATCCCGTTACATTTTCTATTGCGGAAGCAAGAGAGCCGCCGTCTCTTTTGTAATAGGCGTGTGCGCGCAGAATTTTGGAAAAATAAAAAAATATTGCACCCATTGTCATTTGAATGGGGTATTTTTTAGGGTTCTCTCCCATATAATGGGCTATTTTAAAGGCTTTTGCGCAATCTCTTTTCCCTATGGCGCTACAGAGTTCAAAGGCACTGAACTCTCTGCTAATGCCCACATTAGACTCTATCTCTTTTACTGTTATCTGTTTTGAGCCTTCAGGTAAATTCTTTATAATCTTGTCTATCTCAAGAACAATTTGTTTTATGTTATTTCCAACATATTCAGCCATTAATCTTGTTGCATCCTCCTCAATCTTCATTCCCTTCTCTTTAATATAAGAGGTAATCCATTTATCTATCTCCCATTCTTTGAGCTGCACAGATTCAAAAAAACCTCCGCTGGCTTTGGCATTTTTGTAAAATCCGGTACGTTTATCAATAGATTTACTATATGCAAGTACTACGACACTTTGTGGCAGTGGTGAGCTAATATATTGATCAAGATTTTTAGACTGGTTGAGATCCTGTGCCTCTTTCACAACTATTAACTGATGCTCTGCAAATAGAGGATATCTCTTTGCCATGGAGACTATTGTATCTGCATTAATATCGGGATCCGAGGCATATACCAATGTCTGATTAAAGTCTCTCTCCTCCGGCTTTAGAACGTTTTGTATTAGGGTATTTATAATTTCATCGGTATAATAGGTCTCTTCTCCGCAAAGTATATAGAGAGGTTTAAATTTTCCTCCCTTAATCTCTTTGATTAATGTATTAAATTGAGTAGTAACTGTATATAAAGATTCAGAAGCCATATATATGTTTATTAAATAACTCTTAAATATACACATATTTGAGGTCTTTTCAATTTTTCATATCTTTGTACATTACCTTTCAAATAAATTCCGTGAAAGATTTGATTTTTGATCCGCTTAGGAAAAAGAGAGTGCCGCTTACTCCCGAAGAGGGTGTAAGACAGAGTTTTATAACCTATCTCAATTCGGCACTTGGCTATCCCTTTTCACTTATGGCCAGCGAGTATTCAGTCAAATTCAACGGGCGTATTTATAGAGCTGATATTGTTGCATTTACAAGCAATCTCGCTCCGGAAATAGTAGTGGAATGTAAGGCCCCGAGTGTTAAAATTAATGGAGATACCGCGCGCCAGATAATAAGATATAATATGGCTCTCAAGGTGAATTATCTTATTATTACCAATGGAGTTGCTACCTTTGTCTGCAAGTTTGACAAGGTGTCGGGAGAATATGTATTTATTAACGAAATACCCAAGTACCGTAATAATGAATTTTCTGGAGAATAAGATATTTAAAATAGTCTCTGCAGCAGCTGCAGAGGAGGGTGTAAGAGCCTTTGTGATAGGTGGATTTGTACGCGATTGCTTTTTACAGAGACCCTGCAAAGATATTGATATTGTGATAGAAGGAAGTGGAATTGCTGTAGCCAGGAGGGTGGGGAAGAGTGTTGGGAGTAATGTCTCGGTATTTAAAAATTTTGGTACTGCGATGTTGCATTATAATGGAATGGAGATAGAATTTGTAGGAGCAAGACGCGAATCTTACAGCCATAACTCGCGAAAACCAGTTGTTGAGGTGGGGACTCTTGAGGAGGATCAGAGGAGAAGAGACTTTACTGTGAATGCTCTTGCATTCAGTTTGCAAAAGGAGGACTTCGGTAATCTCATAGACCCTTTCGGTGGGGTGAAAGATCTGCAAAAAGGGGTTTTACGTACTCCGCTCGATCCCGATACCACCTATTCGGACGATCCTTTAAGGATGATTAGAGCGATAAGGTTTGCAACTCAACTCTCTTTTACGATAGTACCGGAATCTATAGAGTCTATAAAAAGAAACTCGGGCCGTTTAAAAATCCTCTCCAGAGAGAGAATAAGTGAGGAGTTGAATAAAATTCTAATGGCACCGAAGCCTTCGATTGGCTTTTATATGCTCGATAGTACGGGATTATTAGAGCAATTTCTTCCTCAGGTAAGTAACCTGAAGGGTGTGGAGACTCAAGAGGGGAAGGGACATAAGGAGAATTTTGCTCACAGTTTAAAGGTTCTCGATAATATTTGTGAAAATACCGATAATCTTTGGCTTCGCTGGGCTGCACTGCTGCATGATATAGGTAAACCTTATACGAAGAAGTTTGAGCCGGGGGAGGGATGGACTTTTCACAGCCATGATTTTATTGGAGCGAAGATGATTCCGGGCCTCTTTAAACAGATGAAAATGCCTTTGAACGATAAGATGAAATATGTTCAAAAGATGGTACAATTACATTTACGCCCCATAGCGCTGGTTCAGGAAGAGGTCACCGATTCTGCAATTCGTCGATTGCTTTTTGATGCTGGTGATGATATAGATGATCTTATGACCTTATGTGAGGCCGATATAACATCTAAAAACGACAAAATAGTAAATAGGCATAAGACAAATTTTATGCTTGTTCGTCAAAAATTAATTGAGGTAGAGGCTAAGGATGCTGTAAGAAATTTCAGGAATCCAATTACCGGAGAACTTATAATGGAGCGTTATAAATTATTGCCGTGCAAAGAGATTGGAATAATCAAGGAGTATGTTAAAAATTCTATTCTCGATGGCGTGATAGAAAATAATTTTGAGCAGGCTTATCAGCTTATGGAGCAGAAAGCCAAAGAGTTAGGCTTATCATAAGTGTGGCAAAAACAATCTGTTATAACTTTAGAAAAATAAATTCTCAGTCAAAAAAATCTTTATACCATTTGTAGAACTGTTCTATCCCGTATTCGAGCGGAGTATCGGGCTTGAATCCGAACTCTTTCTGAATGAGAGAGGTGTCGGCGTATGTTGTATAAACATCTCCCTGTTGCATCCCAACGAACTCTTTAATTGCCTCTTTTCCCACAACCTTTTCTATAGTCCCTATAAAATCCATTAACTCTACAGGGTGACTATTCCCGATATTATAAATTCTGTAAGGGATGCTTTTCCCTCTTAGCGATGCGGAAGGCTCTGTCGGGTGAGAGATTAATGAGGTGGAATCTATCACCTTTATGGTACCTGTAATAATATCATCTATGTAGCTGAAATCTCTGCTAAGGTTACCGTTATTGAAGACCTTGATAGTTTTTCCATCAAGGATGGATTTCATAAAATGAAATGGCGCCATATCTGGTCTGCCCCAGGGGCCATAGACGGTAAAAAATCTTAAACCTGTGGTGGCAAGATTCATCTGACTACTATAAACATAGGCCATCAATTCATCCGATTTCTTTGTAGCTGCGTAGAGACTTTGCGGAGAGTCCACAATGGAACTCTCTTTGTATGGAACCGGATTACTATTTCCGTATACACTGCTCGAACTTGCATATACAAGGTGCTTTATATTGTGCAATTTACTAAGTTGTAATATATTGAAAAAGCCGTTAATATTAGACTTTATATACGCCTCAGGGTTTTCGAATGAGTATCTTACTCCGGCCTGGGCTGCAAGATTGCATACTACATCGAATTTTCCCTCAGTGAATATCTCCTCCATAATAGGGAGGTCGGATATATCGGCAAATCTGAATTTAAAGGTGGAAAATTTATTGCTCTGGAGGTAATTACTCTTCTCTTTCAGGAGTTGTACACTTTTTTCGGGGTACTCTTTGTTACAAATATTGCTCTCCAGACCAAGTTCGCGAAGTCTGCCGAGCTTAAGATTTACAGAGTAATAATTATTCAAATTATCAACTCCTGTAATGGTATCTCCTCTTTCTGCAAGTCGTTTGGAGAGATGAAAACCAATAAATCCGGCCGCTCCTGTAACAAGTATATTCATTGCAGTTATTTTGTTATCGGGACAATTAAAAATTGTCCGTATTTGTACTTACTATATGGGTCTGTAACAGCTCTTAGAAGTGAATCTTTTTTCAGATCTCTCTCCTCAATAATCAGAATCGTTTTAGAGAGATTATTGAGCTCCTCTTTTGTTGTTTTATGTAGTGAAAATTTAGCTATTTTACTTCTTGAAGCCCCTTCTGCTTGCATTTGATCTTTGAAGTAGACGTCGAAGTTCTCTCCGGCCTTGAAGTTATAGTATGAGTAGTTGTCAATGCCGTTGTTTTTGCCTAACTGCATGGCTTTATCACAACCCTTGCGCATGCCTATGATGCTGTTCAGTTCCGGAATGGAGAAGGAGACGGCACCTATAAATAGGAAAAGGGTGAGCGCATAGACCTGAATGGAGGTGTTTATCTTCTCATTTACGAGAAGTATCATTGAGACGACACCGCCTACCAAAAAAATGGCTGTCAATGCCTGGACAGGGGCCCATAATTTTATACCAAGATAGAAATTCTCACCTGCAAACGGCGGAGCAAAAACAAGAGTGCCGTCAGAGGCCTTTGTCATAAATAAAGAAGCTATGAATATCAGTATATTAATAATGATAGGTATAGATATTGAAATCTTGACGAACATGTTTTTCTCGATTTTCTGGAGAAGGAGAGCTGTTAGATACATAAGAAATGTAAAGCAAGGCAATAGGTAGACTTCGAGTTTGGAACTTACTGCCGAGAGCATTATTATTGTGGAGAGGAAAATTATCAGGAAAAATTTCTCAAGGTCAGTCTTTATCTCACCCTTTATTAGTGCAAATATAATGGTCACTATCGATAGTAGGGACCATGGTGCTGCAGTGTACCAAAAAGTAATACCATAGTAATAAAAGGCCTTTTTATGATGGAATGCGTTTACGGCTCTGTTTACTGTCTGATTGAAAACGAGGTTGTTAAGATACTCTTTCCCCCCGTCGAGAAAAACTGCGACAAACCATATGGCGCAAAGTGAGAGAAGTATAAGCCACATTTTCCATCCCAAGTATCTACCGATAGTTCTCAATTCACCCTTTATTAAAAGGAATACAGCAATGCACAATATAGGGAGTATAAATCCTACTGCTCCTTTGGAAAAGATGGAGAGGAAGATATATATAGGCATCATTATCTGAAGGAAGCGGAATTTTCTGTAAAAGGAGTAGTTGCTCAATTGAGTAGAATTGACACTGATGCTTCCGTTTTTGCAAATGACATACATCCTGAAAAAGGCATAGAGTGCGAGAATGATAAACATGGTCATCATCATATCCATTCTCAGAACTATCATGCTGGCTGTAAAATAGGCTGTAGTGAGAATCAGTGCCGTTCCCGTTCCTATTCCCTCTTCGGCTATGGAGGAGAGGTTGTTGCCCGATAATGAACGTGTGGAGGCATAATATTTCTTTACCCACCGGTTCATTACGATTACTGAGACGAAGGCTGGAATAATCGACAACATCGATAGTAATAGCATTATATGTTTTCCAAAAAGAGATTTGCATGCCATAACAACCCAAAGATACATAGGTGGTTTATCGGCATAAGGAATGCCGTGATTGTAAAAAGCAAAGTAATGTCCGTTTTCTATTGCTTCATCTGCAATACTAAGATATTTTAACTCATTATCTGGAGTAAAGTCTCTAAAAAGAGCAACAGGGATGATAGCTAAAAATACAAGTAGTAGCAGTATTGTATGTTTATTCATTACAACTATATCATTTATTGTTTTTTATTAAAACCAAATTTCTTGTGTATGAGATAAATCCTATGGATTGTCCCAAAATTAGTACAGGGTCTCTCCTGAATAGTCCGTAAGAGACAATAATTATTGATCCTGCCAGACTTATTATCCAAAAGCCTGCCGGTAACATAGAGGAGCCTTGGTGCCTCGAGTAGATAAACTGGTATACAAATCTAAGAGTAAAAATAATCTGCCCGAGAGAACCGTAAATAAGCAATAAGGTTGAGATCTCCGCCTTGGAAAGGAATAGCAGTACAAACTCGTCCCAATCGCTAAGAATATAGGTTGTACCTATTGCTGGGGTAATTATCAAAAGGAGTCTGAAGAGGAAGGGAATCTTATGCCAAATTTGCTTTTCATTGAGATTCCATATATAAATATAGTAGGAGATTATCTGCCCCAACATAATTGCAAAATCGTTTCTTAACCAGCCATATATGAAAAGCATATATGAGGCTATGATACTCAATATCCAGAACAGCGATGGAGAGACAACCTTTTTTGCTTTTTCTGACATTATCCATTGGACAAGTATTCTTGCAGAAAATAGCGCCTGGGCTAAAAATCCTATTCCTAATATTAAGTAAGTCGACATAAAAGTGTTTTATTGGGGAAAATTAGTTGTGATCTATATTTGAACTCCCGATAGTGTAATTAATGTATCTTTTTTTCATCCATCTGTAGGCAAAACAGTCTTTGAATGGTCCTGCCAATCTATTCCATAGATGATATTTTGAACTACCTGCAGCTCTTTTGAAATGCCGTACTTCTACTTGTTTTACTTTTCCTCCCTCCTGAAGCATTATTAGTGCAGGAAAGAAGCGGTGCATACCTGTAAACATCGGGATTCTCTTTGCATAATCTGTATGAAATACTTTCAAAGGGCATCCGGTATCAACAGCGTCATCGCCTGTCATCATTCTTCTGAAATTATTGGCTATTTTAGATTGAACGTTTTTGAAAAAAGAATCTTTCCTATTGGCTCTTATTCCAATTACAAGAGGATATTGCTCTGCAAATTCGAGCAGCTTATTAAAATCTTCCGGTGAGGTCTGTAGATCGGCATCTATGTAGCCGACATATTTTGAAAAGCAATTATCAAACCCCGCCTTAATAGCGCCGCTTAATCCTGTGTTTTTCGTAAAAGAGATGTAGTAAAAATGTTCGTTCCTCGAGCATATATCGGAGAGAAGCTTTAGTCCGTTATCTTTTGAACCATCATTGATAAACAAAACAGCTGTTTTTGGGAAAAAAGCTGAATCAAGATAGTTTTTCAATTCTTGTTCAAGCCTCAACATATTCTCCTCTTCGTTATAAAAGGGGACTAAAATAGTGAAGGTGTATTCAGATGTTTTGTTCATATATGATTTATAGAATTTTGCGCAAAAATAGTACTTACTTTTTAAATTAGTGAAAAAGATTAGTGTAGTTCAAGTCCTTTTTCTTTTATTTGCTTCAAATCTTGTCTCGATAAGTTCAGTTTATCAACTCTTATCTCGCTGTCATGGTCGTCGAGATATACTCTCGCCTTTTTTACAAATTTATTTGAGCAGAGAGATAGAGAGGGAATAAGATATTTGGTCTTAATTGATGCGGCATCGAGCATAGTATGGAAGACGGAGTTGCTCGATATCGGCATATTTTTATTTTTTAGCAAATTATGGAACTTATCAGGGTATATCTCCCTATATTTATCGGAGTTCCAAATTATATATGGTATATGCAGTTGATAATAGGTAGGTATTGGTGAGGCATGTAAAAAATATTCTCTGGAATCATCCATCAAATCTTCGCCGTGATCGGAAAGGTAAAGCACTGTAGCCGGAGAATTATCGCTTCTTGCGTAGGAGACAACCTTATAGATGAAATCGTCTGTACTTAATATTGAATTATCGAAGGAGTTTACCAGAAGACTTCTATTCTTTTTGGAGATTGTCTCAACGTTTTCCGGTTCAAATACGGAGAACTCTTTAGAGTATCGCTGGCTGTATTTAAAATGGGAGCCATAAATATGAATTATTATGAACAGATTCTCTGTTACATTCTGTTCTATCTCCTTTTTAATGAGTGGCAGCATCTTATGATCGTCGATGTTTTCTTTATAATAAGATCTTGCGGAGACGGCAATATCCGCCTCCTTAAGGTAATAATTCATCAGAGTCTGATTATACTCATGGTTGGTAAAGTAAATTGTCTTGAATCCAGCTTGCGAGAAGGCATTTACGATACTTTTACATCTGTATATAATGTCGTAAGAAGAGGCCTCTGCAGGAGTAAGTACAAGAGGTACGATTTTATGAGTTGTATTGGATTGAGTAAATGCATCGCGGTACTTTATGAGATTTTTTAATGTATCAAGTTTCGGGGTTGTATTCCTTTTGTAGCCGTATAATCCCCAATTTGCAGCTCTGCTTGTCTCTCCTAAAATGAGTATATAAATCTCTCTCTTATTACCGTTTTTACCGGGGTTTATTAGAGAAGTATCTCTATATGAGTTGAATGAGAACCCCGACATGGTTTTTTCATAAGAGGTTATTTTCTTTACCTTTTTAATGGCAAAATCCAGATTATATACCACATTGGCCGGATACAGATCGTTCTTAACCTCAAATCCTTCTGGTTTCTGTTTAGCTATAAAGATGAAAAATATTCCTATAACAGTTGCAGTTACTCCTGTTATGATGGACTCTTTTCTGAAACGAGCTTTCAGCGGACGATCGTTCTTTATTGAACGAATAGACAACAATATGGCCGGAGTATAGATAGAAAGAATTAGCAATATTGCAGGCCAAAGATTTACAAGCAATTCTCCTGCTTCCCCCGGATTAGTTGTGGCTACGTTAAGAAACATATCTACAGCTATAATGGATCCTCCCCAAAGAATAATCAGGACGAATTGAAACGCATCTAATATAGATTTAGGAAGAAGAAGTAGGAAAGCCGTCCCCGGTTTCTTGAATATAGTTAAGAAAATAAGTTGTAATCCGAATGAAATCAATAGATTAGATACGATTGCAGCCAATCCCGTGGATTCTATTAGTGCAAGGATTATACTGGTAAACATGAGTATGCAGATAAACAGCCTACTCAGCATCTCCTGATTTAGAGAAAATTTATTAAGTGATTTTTTTATTTTTTCTATTGTCATACTTTTAGAAGGCCTCCTCTACGCCAAACATGAATCCAGATTGCCAATTTTTACCTATTCCGTAGTCGAGCCTTATGTTTACCCTCTTCTTAAACTCCCATCTATATCCTATTCCGGCATTAGGAAGTGTATGCTTCCAACTAAATGAGTTGCAGTCGCCGTAGATGTTTCCTGCACCTACCCAAACCGCTATACCATGACGATTATATATTTTCTGTCTTAATTCCATTTGCATCTCAACCATGTTGTTATCATTGTATCTTCCTTCGTAATAGCCTCTCATTCTATAAGATCCGCCGAGCTGTGAATACATTTGCCATGGAGTAGCTCCATAGTTGAATTCCGTATAAAGATCAAAAGCAATAATTGTGTTTTTTGCAAGTTGTAAATATTTGTTGGCAATCAGCGAGGTTCTGAAAAACGGTTTTCCTGTGAATGTAGTAAAATTATCCTGGGTTAATTTGACAAAACTCCCCTTATATGGGTTAGGTATGAAATCTCTCGAATCATATACAAGTACTGCGCCTAAGGAGTAACCTCTTGCGGCTTTTGTAATAAGATCGTATCTCTCTGATTTATATTTGGAGCCCTTTATAAAATCGAATCTTACGGAGGTGCCGACGTAGGTGTTTTTGAATATTCTGTACATTACGTCCGCCTTTACGAGAGTTTGTATCCTTAAATAGGAACTTTTATTGGCTTCTATGTCGTTTTCTTTATATCCAAATCCCCATGTATCGGTTGGAAAGGAGATGAATTTCGCCAGATAATCTATTCTCCACCTATCCTCGTTAAAAAAGGTATTCCCTCTTATGCCGAGCGAGTAGTACCCCGATACGGCAATATTGGAAAAGAGGGAGATATTGGAGAGAGAAGTTAGTGTGTCGGGTGAGGTTCTATAGAGACCGGCTGCAACAATTCCTATTCCCAATTTTGTATCGGAGGAGTAGTTTGGCCCGCCGATAAAACTAATATCGAATTTTTTTGTACTCTTCTTATTTGTTTCAGAGAAGTATCTGATTACACGCTTTACGAGGCCGATTCTTTTCATTGTATCCTTAGCAAGAATTACCTCAATTGTATCTGTATTATATTGAAGGCTATCATGGTAATCGGCTCTTCCCTCAATCGGAATCGCAATGACTGCCAATACGGAGAGTATCAATATGGACAAATATTTAAATTTCATCATTTTACCTCTTCTCTATAAGTTTAACATTATCAATCCATAACTTATTGGATGGATCTCCTACATAGGCCTCTCCATAGCTCGACGAAAATCTTATTATTATATGGGTGGGAATATCGTCCGGGTCTCCCCAGCCTAATTCTATAATAGGAACGGATTTTCCCTTTGAATTAATCATATAATTTGAAAGCTCGGCAGGAATGAGCCCCATATAGCTTCTGTATGAACTCTCTTTTGTAATATTTCCATACATAATAGGTATGGTGTAACCATCTGTCCATTCAGATTTTACATCGGCCGTTGTAAACCTCTTAAAGGCTGTTCCTATACGTTTTGCATAGACCTTTCCGTTTGCATCTTCCCATCTTTTTTGAAGCATTACAACGCATTCCGCATAATCATTATCATGTAACTCCTTTTTACCTCCGAACCCCGATGCTCTTACTCTATTAACACCTATATTTACCTTATAATCAAATGATATAGCGTTAGGCTTTTTAGAATATGGTATTCCGCAATCGAGTTTTGATTGAGGATTGTCCGTATTTCTGATAGGTTCAATCATACTCCCCAGAAAGATTGTTCCTGATGCAATCACATGCATATTTATTATTCCGAGAGCCGTAACTCTTTCCATTCTGGTTTCCAATCTAACGCAATGACCATTACCTCTCACTTCAGGAAAAACAGTGCAACTTGTCTTTACTATTCCTTTAACTATTGCAAGTACATTTGAGCTCGACCATACCCATCCGTGGGGATTTCTATATGCATTTGCTCCTACAATAGTATCACCCTGAGGTGCAATAACATAAAGGTATTTTATATGACCACCTATAATACCCGATTCTTTAATTTTTCGTACGCGCCAATAATCAAATGTTCCCCCTTTTTCTATCTCATTTTGAGCGGAGCATAGTATGGTAAGTAAGTAAAATGCTGCAAATGAGAAACATCGTATTACTTTTCTATAAAACATATTTTAATTATTTAAAAAAAACCCTATATTAGTGCCACTAAAACCATTATGAATAAGAAATATATTATATATCTTATTATAACTATCGGTGTATCTTGTTTTTATAATAATCTTTATGGTGTTAAAGCTACTTCAAAGATAATAAAAATTAAGCAACCAGATGGAACATTTGTTTCCCTAAGAGTAAATGGGGACGAAAGAGGCTCCTATTATCTCTCTCCTGATGGTATGCTGGCCATAAGAGGAGAAGATGGATTTTTTTCTTTCTCAACCTCTCCGGTGGGTAAAATCAACTTCAACTCAACTCAACTAAGTAAAGGGTTACTTTCCGGCGGGTCAGTTCCCGGATTGTCGTTTGTCGGTCGGAGTGCCTCCGGCGTCAGAGATGTGCACTCTTTAGTACTATTGGTCCAGTTCAGTGATATTAAATTTTCTACTCCCTCTGTAAAAACACGCATTTCTGAGATGCTGAATCAGAACGGATACTCATATAATGGTGCAACCGGAAGTGCCGCAGATTATCTCAATGATAATTTTAATGGAAAGGCTAACTTTACCTTTGATGTCTCCGATATTATAACATTACCTAATGCAGAAAAAGTGTATGGTGCCCAGACCGAGTCTAATTGTGACTCTAATCCCGAGAAGATGATTATTGACGCCTGTGCGGAAGCGCAGAAAATGGGAATAGATTTTTCCAAATACGATCTTAATTCAGACGGCAAAGTTGATAACGTATTTGTTATCTATGCAGGTTATAATCAAGCGGAAGGAGGAGACCCAGATACAGTTTGGCCGCACTATGGAGATATCTCTTCTATGAAAATTAATTACAATGGTGTTACGCTGGGCTATTATGGATGTACCTCTGAACTTAAAGATTATTGTGGGGCTGTTCTCTCCTCTATAGGTACCTTTTGCCACGAGTTCTCTCATTCGTTAGGTCTGGTGGATATGTATGATACAAACTACGGAATAGAAGGGCTCTCTACCGGAATGTATTCGTCACTCTCCATTATGGATTTGGGCAATTATCTTAACAGCGGTAACACGCCTCCCTATTATACCTCAATTGAGCGTGAGATGCTTGGCATCTCTTCGGTTGAATATATCGCTGCCGACAAGTGTTATGTCATAAATCCTGTAAATAAGGACAATACAATTTTTAGATTGAATACCTCAACTGTTGGAGAATATTTTCTCTTTGAGTGTAGAGTGCAATCAGGATGGGATAAATACATAGGAGGGGAGGGACTTATTGTATATCATATTGATAAATCCAATAATATTTATGGAGGGATAGAAGCTGCGAAACGATGGCTGTATAATAATGTAAATTCCTATGCCGAGCATGAATGCGCAAAGGTTTTTCCATCAATGGGAGCTGATGCGAAATATGCCTCCGATCTTTTTTATCCGGGTCCTAATGAGATAACCTCAATCTCCTCGCAAGGTTCCCCAGCCTTTGTAGATTGGAGTTCAAAGACAACAGGTATTGCAATCAGCGGTATTACATATAAAAACAATACAATCATTTTTAATTCTAATGGTGAATACGCGCTCGATCCTACACTTCCAAAGGTTAAGAGTATGGTAATCTCTCCCTATCAATATGATTGCAGATTGTCTTGGACCTCATCAACTCTCCTTCCCTCTTGTAAGTGGCGTATAAAATGGAAAGAAAAGAGCGCAAAGGAGTATCCCGACACAAATTTAGTTATTACCGAGGAATGTAGTGCTCTAATTCCTGATTTACTGCCTGGACATGATTATGAGATGAAAATTGAATCTTTAAAGGATAATTTTGTTGGGGAGTTATATAACGATCTCTTTAAGACATTGGCTATTACTTCAAGATTTCCATATATGAATCTGTCGGGGTCCTATAAGGCAGGAGATGTTGTAGATCTAAAAATACTGAATCTTAAAGAGCCGTTTACCTCAATAAAGTGGAAAATCAACGAGCAGGAGAGTGATGCTTACGTAAAATTTGAAAGTTCGGGAGTTTATAGAATTGAAACGGAGATAATCTATTCAGATAAATCGTCCGAGATATTCAAAAAAATAATAACTGTGCGATGAGGAGAGTTTTTTTTATACTTATTATTCTATCTGTGATAGTGATTATTCTTCAGGGATGCGAGAAGAATCCTTATAATATTTCTAACGAACAATCAGAGTTTATCTCTATGGGTAATATCGGATTGTATATTAATGGCGGGGTAATGTTAAATTTTGAGCAGGAGAATTGTCAGATATCGTATAATTCTGACCGTATGGAATATAGAGTCCAAAAAGATGACCAGTCTGCGATGTTCGATATTATCTTTACCACCTTTCCTAATACGGAGGTTTCAGAACTTCATGCTATTATTTCGGCATTTAATAATAGCTCAAATTCGACTATTTCTGCCGACTTCAAATTAGTAAAATATATAGCAGGTAAGTACTGGTTTTGGAGCAGCAGCTGTAAGGTCGGCTTTGTGTTTTCTACGGAGATCTGGTAGAGTTCAAAATCATTATCCGGCAGCAATCAGAGGGCGTAAACGTAAAGGTGAAGATTAGATTGGGTAGAAATAATAAAAAAGGAGGAACTGAGTTTAATTTGTTCCTCCTTTTTCTTAATCGGTTGATGAATAAACTATTTTTTAGCTTCAGCAACAGAGATTTTTCTGAATTCCTTCATTAATTTACTGATTTCAAGAGCGGCTTTTCTTGCGCGTGTTCCTGCTGCTTTATTTCCTTTAAGCAATTGAGCATCAGCGTCTTTAGAGAAAGATTCCATTTCTACTTTAATTTTCTCGATTAGTTGTTTCATCTTTAAAAAATTTTAAGGTTAACGTTCTGAGCATAAAAATAGAACAAATAAATTAAATTTGCAAAAAAAAGAGATGAATTTAACTTTCAGTATTAAAGAGATTTTAAGCGCATTTATGGTTTTATTCGCCATAATTGATATTACAGGCTCTATTCCTATTATTCTCAATATTAAAGCAAAAGGGAATAAAATCAAACCTCTCAATGCCGCTATAGGGTCACTTGCCGTATTTATTATCTTCCTTTTTGCAGGTGACGGTCTGCTTTCTCTTTTTGGAGTCGATATTGAATCCTTTGCCGTAGCAGGGTCAATTATTATATTTATTCTCGCAATAGAGATGATTCTTGGTATTGAGATTATGAAATATAACGATGGTCCTTCAGGCAGTGCCTCAATTGTTCCGTTAATATTTCCACTAATAGCAGGTGCCGGAGCCTTAACTACCCTTCTTGCACTTAGAGCTGAATATCGTATTGAGAATATTCTTGTTGCGCTTGTACTTAATATGGGAGTAGTGTTTTTTGTACTTTCCAAGTTGGACTGGATAGAAAAGACTATCGGCAAATCAACTATTTATGTTCTTCGTAAATTTTTCGGAATAATTCTTCTTGCAATTGCAATGAAACTTTTCCTTACGAATGTGGTCTTGATGTTTAAGTAGTACCTCCGTTATTTAAATAAATTCTCCCTGCTTAGCAGATGGTCGAGATTGGCAAGACCATACAGAACCACCGCAGTAACAGTTGAGGCGTGCTCCTGATATTCAGGTATATTTTTATTGTAGGTATCTCTCTCTGTATGCCAGATTTCACCATAACTAAAGTTGTATCCCTTAGGGTCACCGGTGCTGAATGAGAAGGTAGGGACGCCATATACCATAAATGGTGCATGGTCCGATCCTCCTGCGCCTGCGTTTACAGGTTTCGGCTGCGGTTCACCAACTCTTTTTTTAACGGTAAAAGGAAACTCCTTATTTATTAAATTTACAGGTTCGCAAACTTTTACAAAATCGTTGTATGTTGCCGGAGTAACGGTAATGCCGAGAGGTACTGTCGGGCCACCGTCTCTATTGATATAGTTGGAGATATTAGGCATCTTTTCACTATTGTGTTCAACGAAAAACTTTGAACCCCATAGTCCGTATTCCTCTCCTGCCCATAAGCAAAACAGTATGCTTCTTTTAGGCTTTGCACCGGCAACTGCGAGCAATCTTGCAGCTTCTAAAGAGACTGTTGCTCCTACTCCGCAATCTACACCGCCTGTAGCTACATCAAATGCATCTAAGTGCCCACCGGCCATAACATATTCGTCGGGGTACTCGCTACCGCGAATCATTCCTATTATATTGTAGAATTTTACAGGACCCATTTTGAAATGGTTTCTTATATCAAATTCAAGTTGGAAATATTCTCTTCTGTCTACCATTGCGGCAATTGTACGGAACTGATCCTCATCCAATTTAATATCCGGTATTTCAGGAAGGGTTTCAAAGGTCATCTTTTCAACATTTTTTCTGTCGTATAATGCTGTTATAGGAACAGGTGCAGATTGGATTATACCTATCATTCCGGCCTCTCTCATCTCTTTGTAGAATAGAGCCGGTATCTCTTTGGTTTTTTCTATCTCTCTCTCCTTTAGAGCATCGAGTTTCTTTTGTAATTTGCCCTTCTCTTTAGGGTTAGCAAGCATTTGTTTTTTTAACTCACCTCTCTCCTGTCTTATTTTTCTGTTATAGTAGTAGGCTTCCTCATTTCTTGCAACTATGTTGTCGTTTTCTGCAATGATTTTTGCTCTGAGTGAATCGCCTGTTGGGGTATAATCAATCGGCCAACCGGTGCTTTCACCATCAATTAGTACCCATGCGCCTTTTAATGCTCCCTTGATTCTTTCGAACTCCCTTGTAGTCTTAGGTTCCCTCAGTACGTGACCTCTTTGAACACCCTTTGTTCCCGATGTATATGAAGGGGTGGCAAAGTGAAGAACCATACCATTACCGCCTATCATTCTTCCGAACCACGGACCTCTGTTGAATCCGACAGGCAATTCTCCTGCCTCTTCCTGTATTACCTCTACGCCCCACTTTTTAAACATGTACGCGCACCATTCGGCTGCATTTGTGTAGGAGTCGGAACCGAGTAATCTGCCTCCGAATCTGTTACATAAAATATCGAGGTGCTTCATCGTTTGATTGTTGGTAGTTCCCTCATTGATAATTTTTGCAGTGATGCTGTCGCATTGGTACTGATGGTTTTTATCAGTCTCTCCAACTTTACAGTTCCCGTAAGTGTAACTGCCTGCCAGGGCTGCAATTGACAGCAGTATTACGAATAATTTTTTCATAAGTATTAAATTAAATTTTTTAATTTTTGTATAATAGCACACATGATGATTTTCTGAATTATACATGGAAACAATATTTCAGAATCATGCTTACTTTTATACGTTGTTGTGTTTTTTTAGTAATGGATGATGGTTTTGGTTACTTATTTACAATCATTAGTTTGATTCTTGGTTGTCAATAAGGTACATACTTACCCTCATCACTTGTATGTTATTGTTAAAAGAATAATAGCTATTGTTAAATGGCTGATGATGAGTCTACTTATGTGGTATTACTGTGAATAATCCGTAATGTTCTTTCTCTTCATCTGTTATTATTTTCGACATCGGACCTGTTGAACTCTTAGAGGCGATAGAGGCTTGTTTAAGTACAGGGAATGTCCCGGTAGTGATATTTTGAAGGCAATTTTTTACCAACTCTTCACTTGCACCGAAATCGTGATAATAATCGTCTGGCCAATATTGTGTTGGTTTAATTCCATCTTCATAGAAGCCTTTACCCTCCTTGTTTAGAGAGTAAAAACAGATTGGCAGGAAGATGTACTCCGCACTAGTATAATTATTATCGGGATACGCCAGCACATACATTCCGTTAGGTTTGCCGTATGTTGTATTTCCTACTGTGATTACATTCATATATGGGTCAAGACAGTTTATTATTATTTCGCTTGCGGATGCTGTTCCCTTTCCGGTTATAATGTATAACCTTGTAAGGTTGAGTGCATTGCTCATTCTTTTTATATAAGTCTTAGAGCTACTCTGATTATCTATAGCGGAGTAGTTGCTGTTGTGCTTTAATTGAACAAATAGTCCGCCATCGGCTGAGGCCGGAGCTAAATAGTTTGCCAACCTTTCTGAGGCCTTTGTGTTTCCTCCTCCATTATATCTTAGATCCAATATGAGGTCCTTAATACCGGCCTGATTAAATTGGCTGATAGCATTGTCTATATCTGATAACATATTCTGGTTAAATGTCAGGTAAACCATATACCCGACAGGGTGAGGCAATGATGGATAATCTGTTGAGGTGAAGACTTTGGAGAGAAGTACGGAGCGAGTTGAGATTTCTGTAGCAGTAATCTCCTTTACAACCTCTTTGTTGTTTAAATCTAAGAAGGTAAAGGTGTTGGGACTGTGATAAAATTCTGTGTTGAATTTTTCGGAGCCGTTGGTCTGACTAAGGATATCTGATACCTTAACCCCGTTGATTTTATAGATTGTCCAGCCTCTTGTTACTCCGGCTTTATCGAAAGGTGAATCTTTATAGACATACTTTACCCTTACATTATAGTCTTTGTAGTAATCTATAGCTTGTCCCAAACTTGCACCATATGAGGTATAGATGCCTGTTTCACTCTTATTATAGTCTTCTCCTGTTTCCATCCAACTCCAACGATCTTGAGGTACAAGCAGTTTATCAAAATAATCAAAAATATCAATATTTGAGGTAGAGACAGTTGTCGGGACCTCTGTGTTCCAATAGTAAATATCTGTCATTATTTGATATAGATATTGTTTTGCAGGTAGTTGAGTATCTACCTCTTTTTTATTCTCTTTCTCGCTGTTAGATTTAGAACAGGAAGAAAAGGAGAAAATCAGTGCGTAAGCGCATACTATGAGAATTAATGGTCGTTTCATGCTATCAAAAAATATTGTTTTATACTTTCATATTCATTTATAAGTGGTTTGTTGTAATGTCGCTATAATAAAAAAGATATTGTGAGGGGCATATTGTACAAATGTAATCTATTTTTTATAAATTTGTTTCTGTTAATCTTAATTTAAATTATTTATGACCTCTTTTGAGCATATTATCTCCTATATTGCCTCCATAGTTTGGGGATGGCCGATGGTGATTCTCCTTCTTGGAACTCATATTTTTTTGACAATAAGGCTTAAATTTCCGCAATTATATATATTTAAGGCGATTAAACTATCTGTAATTAAAGATAAGAATTCTACCGGCGACGTAAGTCAGTTTGGTGCCCTTGCAACCTCCCTTGCTGCAACAATAGGTACAGGTAATATAATAGGGGTTGCGACAGCAGTTGCGTTAGGTGGTCCAGGAGCAGTATTATGGTGCTGGATGACAGGTATATTCGGTGTAGCAACAAAATATTCTGAGGGGCTTCTTGCTATTAAATATAGAGTTAAAACATCGCGCGGCACAATGCTCGGAGGGCCTATGTATGCGCTTGAAAAGGGATTGAAAATGAAGTGGCTTGCAGTGTTGTTCTGTATCTTTACAGCTGTGGCTGCCTTTGGAATAGGTAATTCTGTGCAGGCTAATGCAATAGCTACTATATTATCGGAGCCCGGCCTTTTCGGGACTCTGTCTACAGGTATTCCGACATACATCTCCGGACTTATTATGGCACTTTTGGTAGCTCTTGTAATAATATTTGGTATTAAGGGAATTGCAAATGTTTGCGGGATGCTGGTTCCCTTTATGGCTATTTTCTATGTTTTAGGGTGTGTGATAATTCTTTTTTATAATGGTGAATATTTGGGTGAAGCAATCAGAGTAATTTTTCGTGAGGCTTTTTCTTTAAAATCTGCAACAGGCGGTATTACCGGAAGTGTGTTAATGATGGCGGCAAGATATGGTATTGCTCGCGGTATCTTCTCTAATGAATCCGGTTTAGGATCGGCACCTATAGTGGCAGCGGCAGCTCAAACAAGAAATCCTGTACGTCAGGCGCTCATCTCTTCTACCGCTACCTTTTGGGATACTGTTGTGATTTGTGCTATTACCGGGCTGGTTCTTGTAAGCAGTGTTATAGCCCATCCCGATATAAACTATTCTGATGGAGCAAAACTTACTTTCAATGCTTTCGGAAAGATACCTTACGTTGGTTCTACTATACTTATTGTCGGGCTACTGACTTTTGCCTTTTCTACAATTCTTGGATGGTCATATTATGCGGAAAAGGCTTTGGAATATCTTGCAGGCAATAGAGTTATTGTTTATTATAAAATTGCCTGGGTAGTAATGGTTTTTGTTGGTGCTACTGCAAACCTATCTATTGTTTGGGATCTGTCAGATGTCACCAATGCACTTATGGCGTTACCTAATTTAGTCTCTCTATTGTTGTTGAGTGGGGTTATTGCTGCCGAGACGAGGAAATATCTTTGGAGTGGTAAGTTAGATGATTACGAGTAAATTTTCCATTTTTTTAAGAATTGCAACCTTTTACATTTTGACTTTTCCGATAATATAGAAAGTAGAAAAAAGAGAGAAATAATTAGGGTAAACATCAAATTTAGTTTTAATATGTAAGGCATAGATGCTAATAGCATTATTGTTTATAACTAAATGAAATATTTTTAATGAAATTTTTTAATCAAACGAAATATACATATATTTGTAAAATAATTTTACGATATTCAAGACAAAAAATATCTTATAGAGAACTTTTTAATTATGCAACACAAAGTTATTGATACTCAAGATTTAGTAATCCGTTTTACGGGTGATTCCGGAGATGGAATGCAATTGACGGGAACGTTGTTTGCAGATGCTTCGGCGTTGTACGGCAACGAAATTTCCACATTCCCCGATTATCCAGCAGAGATTAGGGCTCCTCAGGGAACTGTGTCCGGTGTGTCCGGTTTCCAGGTTCATATTGGTCAGGGAGAGGTTAAAACTCCGGGAGACTATTGCGATGTCTTAGTGGCCATGAATCCTGCGGCCCTAAAAGCAAATGCCAAGTGGGCAAAACCTGGGGCAAGCATTATTCTTGATGCGGATTCTTTTGATGAAAAAGGTATGGTAAAGGCCGGATTTAAAACGATGGATCCGATTGCCGAGCTTAAATTGGAGGATTACAATATTATTTGGGCACCTATTACCTCTCTTACCATAGAGAGTTTGAAAGAGAGTGGACTCGACCAAAAAGCTATGGTCAGAAGTAAGAATATGTTTACTCTCGGTATGTGCTATTTTATGTTCAGCAGACCTCTCAATTTTACTGAGGCATATCTTGAGAAGAAATTCGCTAAAAAACCAAATTTAATTGCTCCAAATAAGAAGGTGCTTAATGATGGTTATAATTATGCCCATAATGTTCATGCAATAGGCAATACCTATCGTATTGAGCCTGCAAAGCAGACTCCGGGCATTTATAGAAATATTAATGGAAATCAGGCTACAGCATGGGGATTGCTTGCCGCTTCAGAAAAATCCGGTCGTCCTCTTTTCTGTGGTTCGTATCCTATTACTCCGGCTACAGCTATACTTGAAGAGCTTGCTATCCATAAAGAGTTAGGAGCAAAAACTCTTCAGTGCGAAGATGAAATTGCCGGTATTTGTACTGCTATCGGCGCCTCTTATGCGGGCAATATGGCAGTTACAACAACATCAGGCCCGGGGCTCTCATTAAAATCTGAGGCTATGGGACTTGCTATGATTACCGAGCTTCCGCTTGTAATAGTGGATGTTCAGAGAAGTGGTCCTTCTACAGGTATCCCGACAAAGACAGAGCAGACAGATCTTAATCAGGCACTATACGGCAGAAATGGTGAGTGTCCTATTATGGTTATGGCTTCTCGTACTCCATCCGATTGTTTCAGAGCAGCTTATTATGCAGCCAAATATTCAATGGAGCATATGATGCCTGTTATTCTACTAAGCGAGGGATTCCTCGGTAACGGTTCGGAGCCATGGAAGATACCAGATATAAACGATTATCCTTCAATAGTTCCTCCAATTATTACAAAATGTGAGGGTAAATTCAAACCATTTGAGAGGGATTCTGAGACATTAGTCAGAAAGTGGGCGCTTCCCGGTACAGAGGGGCTTGAGCATAGAGTAGGAGGCCTTGAGAAGAATGAGGCTGGTTCAGTCTCTTCTGATCCTCTAGTTCATGAAAAGATGGTTGCGTTGAGAGCGGAAAAGATTGCTCGTGTAGCCAATGTCCTTCCGGAGTTGGAGGTAATAGGCGAGAAGAAGGCCGATATCCTTCTTGTTGGTTGGGGCGGTACTTACGGACATCTCTATACTGCTGCAAAGAAGTTACTTGCAGAGGGTAAGAAGGTTGGTTTTGCTCATTTTGATTATATCAACCCTATGCCTAAGAATACCGAAGAGGTGCTTAATAATTACAAGACTATTCTTGTATGCGAGCTCAACAGCGGCCACTTTGCAAACTTATTGAGAGCTAAATATCCGCACATGGATATAAGGCAACTTAATAAGATTCAAGGCCAGCCTTTTGTGGTTCATGAAATAACAGAGGCAGTTGAAGCAATGTAATTATAACGTATTAATTTTAAAGAAACATTGTCATGAAATATACACAACAGGATTTTAAAAGTGATCAGGAAGTAAAATGGTGTCCGGGCTGTGGTGACCACGCTATTTTGGCTTCTGTATTGAGGTCTATGCCTGATATTTGCGAAGAACTCGGATATACCAAAGAGAGATTTGTATTTGTTTCCGGTATAGGTTGTTCGTCGAGATTCCCATATTACATGAATACTTATGGCTTCCATGGTATTCATGGTAGAGCTACTGCACTTGCTACAGGTATTAAAGTTGCAAACCCTACTCTGACGGTATGGCAGCTTACCGGCGATGGTGATGCTCTTGCAATAGGCGGTAATCACTTTATCCATGCAATACGCAGAAATATAGATATTAATATTATTTTATTCAACAACCGTATATACGGGCTTACAAAGGGACAGTATTCTCCTACTTCCAAATTAGGCTTGGTTACTAAAACCTCACCTTATGGAACAGTTGAGCACCCTTTTAATCCGGGACAACTTGTTCTTGGAGCAAGAGGAACATTCTTTGCCCGCAGTCTTGATTCTGAGTTGAAATTGAATCAGGATATAATGATGAGAGCTGCAAAGCACGATGGAACGGCTGTAATGGAGATGCTTACAAATTGCGTTATTTATAATAACGGAACTCATTCAGAGTTCTCTGACAGGGAGGTTAGAGCAGACAGAACTATTATCCTTGAGGATGGTAAGCCTATGATTTTCGGTAAAGATCGCGACAAGGGGCTTGTATTGCAAGGCCATAAATTGCAGGTTGTAAAAATCGGTGAGAACGGGATTACTGAAAAAGATATTTTGATACATGATTCGCATAACGAAAATATTGGTCTTCATAGTATGTTGGTAGATATGAAGTATCCGGATTATCCGGTTGCTTTGGGTGTTATAAGAGATGTTGCAGACAAGACTTATGACGATAATGTCCGTGATCAGGTTGCAGACGTTGCTGCTAAAGCTAAGATCCATTGTATGAATGATCTTCTCCGCAGCGGTGCAACATGGGAGGTTAAATAAGAATATAATTTTAATAATTATAGAAATACGTTTTCTAAAAACTAATAAAACATAAAATCATGAAAGTAAAGACTGTAATGGCTAGCTTGGAAAAAAAGTATAGCCAAGAAAAAGAGTACTTACAAGCAGTACGTGAAGTTTTGGAGTCAATTGAGGAGGTTTATAATCAGCATCCTGAATTTGAGAAGGCAAAGATCGTTGAAAGACTCGTTGAGCCTGATCGTATCTTTACATTCCGTGTTACCTGGGTTGATGATAAGGGTGAAGTTCAAACTAACATCGGTTATCGTATTCAGTTTAACAGCGCTATCGGCCCATACAAGGGAGGTCTTCGTTTCCATAAAGCAGTTAACCCTTCAATGTTGAAATTCTTGGGATTTGAGCAGACTTTTAAAAATGCTTTGACTACTCTTCCTATGGGTGGTGCAAAGGGTGGTTCAGATTTTGATCCGGTTGGAAAATCAAATGCTGAGATCATGAGATTCTGCCAGGCATTTATGCTCGAATTGTGGAACAATATTGGTCCTGACACTGATATCCCTGCAGGTGATGTTGGAGTTGGCGGACGTGAAATTGGTTTCCTTTACGGAATGTACAAAAAATTAGCTCGCGAATACAATACAGGTGTTCTTACAGGTAAAGGTATGACTTGGGGTGGTTCTATCCTTCGTCCAGAGGCTACCGGTTTCGGTGCTCTTTACTTTGTTCAGCATGTTCTTAAAGCTGCGAAGAAAGAGATCAAAGGTAAGACTGTTGCTATTTCAGGTTTCGGTAATGTTGCATGGGGTGCTGCTACAAAAGCAAAACAGCTTGGTGCAAAGGTTATCGCAATTTCTGGTCCTGATGGAGTATGCGAGATTACAGGTGGTATTACAGATGAGATGATAGATTATATGTTGGAGCTTCGTTCATCTAACAATAACGTTGTTGAGCCTATGTCTAAGAAGTTCAAAGGCGTTAAATTCATCCCTGGTAAAAAGGCATGGAGCGTTAAATGTGATATAGCTCTTCCTTGCGCATTTCAGAATGAATTGAGCGGTGATGATGCTAAGGAACTTCTTAAGAATGGTACTTGGTGCGCATGTGAGGTTTCAAACATGGGTTGTACTCCTGAGGCTATTAAAGCATTCCAGGATGCGAAGATTCTCTTTGCTCCGGGTAAGGCTGTTAACGCCGGTGGTGTAGCTACTTCAGGCCTTGAAATGACTCAAAATGCTGCTCACCTTGCTTGGACAGGTGACGAGGTTGATGCTAAACTTCATCAGATCATGACCTCTATTCACGAGGCTTGTGTTAATTATGGTACTCAGAAAGATGGTTATATCGACTATGTAAAGGGTGCTAATATTGCCGGCTTTATGAAGGTTGCTCATGCAATGTTGGAGCAGGGAATTATCTAATATTGATAACTCATTTTTAAAATATTTGAGGGTGACTGAAAACAGTCACCCTCTTTTTATCGCAAACAATAATGTAGAGTTTATAACCCTTTAATTTAATTTTTTTAGTCTCTTTTCATTGGCAGAGGTAGATTTTAGAGTGATTATTAATTCAAATTTATAACGATTAGATTTTAGCTCTATTCGTATATCAGGCAAGTACAACTTGAGCGCGTTCCAGCATGCTTTCAAGTGCGGAATTTAGTATTTTATCGTTGTAACCTTTATCAATAGGGAAAGGTATTTGGTGTGAATATTGGAATGGGAAATCAATCTCCTCTCCGATCTTTATAAAAGTCTCTTTTCCAATAGCTTCTCTTACTCCCTCAGTTGGCATTACAGTATCTTTTTTCAAGGTGAGAAATTTCATTCTGCTGCATGTCTTCATAAAGAAATCCTCTCTTTCTCCCCTTAGTCTATTATATGTTACCATCTCATTGAAGCCCTTCTCAATCTTATCGCACATGATTGAAATTGGTTTTTCAAGGTAATATTGGTGTATGATGAGATTTGCCTCCTCATCAAGAATATCCTTAGCACTGCCATTCATCTTGTCAAAAATTGACCCTCCGCAGAAGGAGAATAGTTTAGTCTCTTCCAATAGATTATCCGGGTTTGCAATTAATGCGATTTGAGCGAGGAACGAGCCTATTGAGTAGGCAAAAATATCTATGTCGGTCTTCTTATTAAACAGTTCATGATCTCCGTTTCGTATTTCGGAAAATAGTTGCCACAGGTTATAAATCGATTGACGTCCTGAGATATAAAATCTAAGAGGGGAGATGGATAACCTGCTGCTTAAAATGTAGTTGAATGCCGTGATATTTGTTATCTCTTTCTTCCCGTTTTTCCTTATGGAGGAGAAGGGCATTACCCATCTTGGTGAGGCCCAACTTTGAGGGGTTCTGTTCATGTGGAAGGCAATAGGGAATAATATTACCGGCTTTCCGCACCTTATAACGAGTTCCTCTGCCCAGACAAGGTATTTGTTCCAATTTCTTTCATTGAGTCCGTGCAGAAGGAGTATGGCCTTTGAATCCTTCTTATATCCCTTTGGAGTGAAGATGATATAGGGGAAAGATCGGTTCTCCTCAATCATACTATCCTTAACAGGACAAAATTCCGTAGCAGACATCTCATTTTGCAATTGAAGGAGATCATATATGCCCTTTCGTTGAATAAAGGAAAAAGGTCTCATGGTAATACCGCTCTCTTCAATTAAGACGGGTTTTGTGTAAGAAAAGATCGAAACTAAATTTTTTGTTCTTTGTTCGAGATTCATGTTGTTAGATTTTATTATCACAAAAAAAACAAATGAGTGCCTTAGAACAAAATAAAAGGTATAATCGGGGTAAGAATGGGACATAAAATGCTTTTGTGGGGTGAATTTCATCTTTAGGTGGTGAAAGATGATTCCAATTTAATATCTTTGTGTGTAATAATTGAATAATATGAACTTTTTAGAAGGTAAAATACCGCCCGTAATATACAGGAAAAAGAACCTGATATATCTTGTTGTATTTACAGCTGTATTTGCCCTATTTTTTATAAATTTATATGAACCATTCAATTCTACGGAGTGGTATGGATTGTCGGATGCCGAGTATTTTCTCTATTCAAGTCTATTAATTCTTGCAGGAGTTTTCGTTGTTGTTATAAGTAGGGTAATAATGTATTTCTACACTAAATGTAATACTATATCATATGGGAGATATGGGCTGTGGATTATTTGCGAGATATTGGCAATGTCTCTCATTTATACATTTATATCGTACTCATTAAATGAAAATAAGTTTTTTATGGAGGTATATAAGATTTCTATAAAAAACACGAGCCTTATTATATTACTTCCATATACTATCTTCACTTTGATTATTTTATGGCAGGAGAAGAATGATCAGTTGGAGAATATTAAAGAGATTAGGGAGGGTGGTGCGGAGGAGCAGAGGAGCGATATAATAACCTTTTATGATGAAAAGGGGGTTATGAAACTTTCAATCAAGAAAGAGTCGCTCTTTTATATAGAATCGGCCGATAATTATGTCTCTATATGGTATCGCGACAAGCAACGTGTAACCAAATTCTTGTTGAGGAATACTCTAAAAAATATAGAAGAGCAGTTTGCGGGGACAAATATTATGCGTTGTCACAGGGCTTATGTGGTTAATTTTGATCAGGTTAAAATTGCTAAAAAGAATCCCGGCGGGATAGTGCTTGATCTTGGTGTTGATCAGATACCTCAGCTACCCGTTTCTAAAAGCTATGGTGATAAGGTTACCAAATGGTTTATCTCCTCTCTTCATTAAAAGATGCATTTCCTGGCGTTTTGTACTATGATTGGCTACTTTTTCACTAATTAGCTATTTATTTATTTGATATTTTTGCTCAGGATTGATTTTTGTGCAATATGAGGACTAATATTAGGATATCTCCGCTATCTTTAGATATTGCCAATGTTGTGGAGAGTATACCCACTATTTTTGAGAACAATTCAGTATCGGAGATATTACACGAAGGCAGAAATGAAATAAGATATTTCAAGGAATTAGGTGGCGGACTTGTTGTAAAAAAGTTTGTTAAGATTACCCTTTTCAATAGGCTTATCTACTCTTTTTTAAGAAAAAGCAAAGCCGAGCGCTCTTTTGAGAATGCATGCAGTCTGATCGATAGGGGATTTCTTACTCCTCTCCCGGTTGCCTATATAGAGAGAAAGCGATGGGGAATTCTATATGATCAATACTATATTTGTTCCTTCTCTTCATGGCCTTCATTATTTGAACTATTTTCTGGTGAACCGCATGAAGATACAAAGTACATTATTGATGCCTGTATTAGCTTTATTGCCTCATTGCATAAGGGAGGAATAGTGCATTTTGACCTGAATCCCTCCAATATTCTCTATCATGTAGATGATGATGGTACCATCTCCTTTGAGCTGATAGATTTGAACAGGATGTTGTTTATGAAAAAACAACCACCGCTCAGCTTGCTTCTTAAAAATTTAACCAGAATGACTGAGAATGATAAGATGTACAGCTATATAGTATATAGATACATCTATAATATGGAATTAAGGCCCTATAGTACAATCATAAGATGTATGTTCAATAAAATACGGCGCAACAGGCGTTGCAGGTTCAAGAAAGAGATGCGGAAACTGAGGCGTTCAGGTTTTACTGTTCACTAATCTTTTTGAATCCCTTTCCCAGAATTTCCGACGAATCTATGACATTTATAAAGGCTTTCGGATCAATTTCGGCAATTTTATATCTGAGTGTAACCATCTCCCTTCTGTTGAGGATTACATAGATAATTTTTCTCTCTTCTCCCTTATATAGTCCTACAGAGGGGATGAGAGTTGCTCCTCTGTTGAGGTCATTTATTATGACCTCTTTTATCTGCTCCACCTCGTTAGAGATGATCATCATTGTCTTCATCGATGGCCCGTCGATAATCATATCTATAACTTTTCCCTCAATAAAGATAATAATCCATGAGTACATCGGCAGTTTCCAATCTCCAAAGGCTATCACTGTACTTAATGTGATAATTCCATCTACAATTATGACGAGAGTCCCGAGTGAAATATGGGTGTATTTATTCAAGATCATTGCGATAATATCTGAACCGCCGGAAGTTGATCTTGATTTGAAGATCATTCCCAAGCCTATTCCGTATATAATCCCACCAAAGATTGCGGCAAGCAGGGGCTCGCGGAACTGATGAATGTCCGTAATTCCTGGCTCAACAAGAGATTTATATCCGTAAGTACTGTGTATTAACCACATGAATAATGGAATTGACAAGGTACACAGCAGGGTCTTGATTCCGAATTTCTTTCCTATAATAATGATGCCTATGATCAGAAGCGGTATATCCATTGTCAGGGCGGATAATTCTGTGCGGAATCCCCAAAGATGGTGGAAAACCATCGAAAGACCATATGTGCCGCCTGGGGCGAATCCATAAGGTTCCACAAACAATACTGCTCCGAGAGCAAAAATAAAACAACCGCCGAATAGTAAAAAATAGGTTATAAAAAAGTCCTTAGAAAAGAGCTTTTCACTTGTTACGAATGCCATGTATATAATTTTTTTAATTGAGGAGCAAAGGTAGCAAAGATTTTGAAGTTTACCCCTATCCAAATTATTTGGAGGTCAATACGAGTACTCCGATAATCGTGAAAACAATAGTAGTGGTTAATAATAGCAGTAAAAAGGTATATATCATTGTTTTAAAAATCTTTACCAACGTGGATTTCCATGAGTTTCTGAAAAGTTGAATAGCCATCCAGTAACCTAATCCGATGCGTAATTCAGTGTTGTTCTCGTGTGGGATTCCAAGTAACAATGCAAATAAGGAGATAATGAGAAGCTGGCATGCAAGATAGGTGCTTATAAAGATACATTCAACATAGTTTAGTCTCTCATTATATTTACTCTTTCTGAAGGCCCATTTGATTCCAAAGGCTATAAATGGGATAATGGTTATTTCCACTATTGCCTTATTTGAATTATACCAGTCACTAAGTATCTTTATTAGTCTCGACAGAAAAGGGTATTTTTTTTAAGTTTATTGCTTGAGTCCTTAATTATATTAGATGCGCTCTCATCATCATCATTTTCGTGTGCCATATTAATCTTGTTGGCTATGTACACCGAGTCCGTAGTACTGACATTTTTCAGGACCTCTGCCACTATAGGGTTTTTATTCCCCAGTGTATCTTTCTTCCCAATCTTAATGACAGTTTTGATGGGCTTCTCCTTTGCAGGTTGTTTCAATGTGTTTATAGCTGTTGCTAATCTCTTTGCTGTGGCTTTATTCTCATTTTCTGATTCTATTAACTGTGTAATATTCTCACTCCCTTTACCCATTTTTATCTTATCTTCCCCCGGTAAATTAGTCTCCATAGCAAGTATTTGTGAAAGCAAGGCATATACTGCTGCAAGAACAAATAACATCTGGAATGGTTTTGTGAAATAGATGCGTTTTCCCTTAATAAACTCATCAAGCATATAACCGGGTCTTGAAAATAGATTCAAAATTGTGAAACCGAATCCTCTTGAAATATTGGTGAGGCCTGAAAATAGAGAATCTATGAATGAGCTGAAATTCAGTCTGTCTGTTTTTGCCTCCTGACCGCAAATAGGGCAATAGAGTCCAACAAATTCCTTTCCGCAATTTTTACAAATAACAACTCTTGAACTCTCATTATCTGAGCCCTCATTAATTCTTTGCAGATTCTTGTTACTCTTTTTTTTTAGTTTCATTGGAGAGATATTAACTCCTGAAAGAGGATGAAATCCGTGAACTACAAGGTTTCTTATGAGCTTTATTTTTGCCTTCTGATTGGAAAAAAGGTATTTGAAGTAGTGTTGTTCCATGTTAATAAATAGGTATTTGCAAAAATTAATGGAATATCTCTCTGCAAAAATAGTAAAAAGATTACTCTTTTTAGATTGTTTTTTGAGTAATGAATTTATGGTAACAAAAAAGTTTGCCATATTAATGGCAAACTTTTTTGCGGTGCGGACGAGGCTCGAACTCGCGACCCCATGCGTGACAGGCATGTATTCTAACCAAGCTGAACTACCGCACCAATTCCCTTTTGTTTGGGATTGCAAAGGTATATAATATTTTGAAAAGTGCAAATATTTAGACTAAAATGCGTGCTAAATTTTTACTATTTTGCTTTGAAAAAGCTAAAATGAACATTGCCATATTTTTTCTCTTTGTAGTAGTAGGGATTAGAGTCAAAATTAAAGGTACCGGGATGTTCAAGAATAAATAGTCCATTCTCTTTTAACAGCGATATACAGCTTTCCGGCAGGGTCTCAAGGCCATTAAGAGAGTAGGGAGGATCTGCAAATACAATGTCGAATTTCTTTGTGCAAATCTTTACAAAATCGAAAACATTATGTCTTATTATATGTATGTTGTTTATTCCCAATAGTTTTGCTGTTCTTTTTATGAACGTAGTGTTGGCCGGTGCCATCTCTATGCTTGTTATATCTCTGCAACCTCGAGAAGCAAATTCAAAACTAATTGCTCCAGTGCCTGAAAATAGATCGAGGAGTGCGGAGTCTTCAAAATCTATCTCATTCATAAGTATATTAAACAATCCCTCCTTTGCAAAATCAGTAGTAGGTCTTGCATTGTACTCTGCCGGCGGGGTAATTGTGCGTCCCCTTAATTTTCCTCCTATAATTCTCATGGTGAGTTTATTGTTTTATGCTTTTTTGGCCGATACTATTTTTATCTCCTATCGTATGGGGGAGATATTGTGGTGATAGTCTGAATCCTCCTCTCATATCTTTTCTATCCCTTTGAAATATTGTTTTAAAAGTAGTTGTTCACTCTTCTCAATATCGGTGGAGTACAGGTATACTTTTGTCTGGTTGGGATTCAACTGTACATTCTTTATAGAGAGAAGAAGATAGTAGAGTACGGTGTTAAAGTCCGGGGCATTGTGGGTGTTTGCCAAAATAAATTTATCTCCTTCCTGTAATACGATGTGAAGTAGTAGAAGATTACCTAAACGTTGCTCTTTTGTAATGTTGATGATTAGTTTGTTATGATCTTGTATATATTGCAAGCTGTTTATCATATTATAGACAAGCGGAGTCCCTTTTGCAACTACTGTATTATGAATTAATTTTTCAGGAACACAATAGATAAGAATTGCAGTATTATGCAGGAGAGGCAATCTCATTACCTTTTCATTTGCCGGTATATAAAAAAGTTCGGAGAGTATCTCGCGTGCCTTTTCAGGTGTAAGGTTCTCCCCCTCGGTTGCCGGAACAATAGAAAATTTTGTGGTTATGAAGTCCTGTTTCATCTCGTTATTAATATTTATGAATTGTGACCTGTTGATAATTATAAAAGATCAAGGTGATACAAAGATAGTGATAAATGTTATTATAGGATATTATCACTCAGTATTAATGAAATAAAAAAGGCTGCCATTAAGTGATAAGGCAGCCTTTTTGTATATTATGTTTTTAAATAAATTACTCCCAGTTACCGGCATTGTTATTAGGTGAATCTACACTTCCGACTTTAAGACCTGGGTAACGATTACTATCTGTTCTCTCATGCCATAGGTTTACTATCAGCTGACGATTAAGATCTTTAAGCAGTGCTTCATAAGGCATTGCGGCCTCAAAAAGAGGAACGTCAACACCTGAAACGGATTTTATTACTGTCTGTATTTGAACTAATTGCCCGCCTGAGAAAGGTATTGTTCTTAAGGAATCAGGATTAAAATCCTCTCTTTTGAGAAGAGTATCTTTTACATTAATTTTAATACTGTCTCTGTGTACTCTCTTTTGCGCAACTGCAAGTGAGTCATCAAAGGAACCAATCTGTCTAACGATAGTTATCTGGCCATTTTTGTAGAAACTAATAAGAGAATCGATAGAGGGGCAGAACTTTCCATATTTGCTCTTGTAAGCAACCTGAAGAGTACGGATGTCTTTAAGTCTCTGGATACCTACCTTTTCTCTTTGTCCTTTTAATTTACCAAATTTTATAGGCTCCTGGATTGAAGCTATAACAGCATATGCCAAGCCAATGATAGCCAATGGCAATATGACGAACATTAAAATTTTTTTCATTTGTTTATATTGATATATTATTATTCAATTTTTACTTGGCAAAAGTAAAAAAATTATTTCACCCTTGCAATATATTTTTAATTTTGCACAATAATTTAACAAGTTGGATGTGGAGAATAAAATAGAAATAGAGGAGTTTAGTTCGTTGTTGGCAGAAAGTAAGCGTATTGTGCTTATAGGACATATTAATCCCGATGGAGATTGCATAGGTTCTATTATTGGACTTATGTGTTTTTTAAAGGAGGCCGGTCTTGCTGTAGAAGTTGTAATCCCGAACAATTATCCCGATTTCCTCTCTTTTCTTGTTAATAGCGAAAAGATAATTGTAGCGAAGTATGATCCTGCCGGTGCCGAGAAGAGCATAGAGGCTGCAGATCTTATTATATGCATGGATTTTAACGCCCTGTCCAGAATAGACAATCTTGGTAAGTTGGTGGAGCTTTCAAATTCAAAGAGAGTACTTATAGATCATCACCCCCAGCCGAAGGGTATTTTCGATATGATCTTTTCTGATCCCTCTCTCTCTTCTGCCTCCGAACTTACTTACTGGATGATAAAGGAGCTGTCGGGGTACTTTAATCTTCCTATTCCGGAGAGGAGCAGAGTGGCGCTTTATACGGGAATGATGACAGATACGAATAATTTTGCAAATTCGGTGGTGGCTTCTACTTTTAAAATGGCTTCAGAACTTCTTGAGGAGGGCGTTGATAAAGAGGCTATTCAACAAAATGTCTTCAGTGGTTTCTCTGAGCATAGGATGAGGTTGATGGGTTATATGCTATATGAAAATATGAAAATTATTCCCGATTTACATGCCTCTGTTATGGTTATTACAAATGAGATAAAGGAGAGATTCCATTTTTCGGAGGGAGATGCGGAGGGCTTTGTAAATTTAGGGCTTAATATTAAGGGGGTCTCTGTTGCTGCTTTATTTACGGAATCTGAAGATTCTGTGAGGGTTTCTTTGAGGTCGAAGGGAGATTTCTCCGTTAATGCTCTTTCGCGTGCCTATTTTAATGGCGGCGGGCATGAGCGTGCTGCCGGAGGAAGAGTGAAAATTCAGATAAGCGAGGTACAAAAGTTTTTTGAGATATCATTAAAAAAATTCATGGATGAGAATAATATCTTATATTAAGTGGTTGTAGAACAATGATATTTTTTTGATAATTTATTGAGTTGGGATTTTTTAGCGGTATAAAACAAATTAAGGCATATCTTTTGTTGAGTTGAGTTGGAATGTTAAAAAAAACACTATATATTTTAATCGCGTTGCAGTTGCTGTTCGTCTCCTGCTCTAAAGAGGACAGGAATGCTCAAGTTGTATCTCAGGAGGAGGCTATAGATTCTTATATCTCTTCTCTCACAGAGAAAACCGTTGTGAGAAACGGCGGCTCCAATAGAGTGGTAATAGCTTCCGGTGCTGACGGAAAAGTGGCTCAGGTAGGTGATTCTCTCTATTTTTATTGTTCCGGTTATTCATTTTCATCCGGTAAGGGAGCGCTCTTTTTTACCAACGATACGGCTGTTGCGAGGGCTAATAATTTTAAGACTTCCGGTTTGCGCATTGAGACAAAACTTGGCGACAATTCTCTGATGCCGGGATTGCGCAATGGGCTTCAGGGAGTGACGGAGAAGGAACATTGTTATATTATATTCTCTTCCAAATATGGTTACGGGAATTCGCAAGTTTATAATGTTCCAAAGATGACTCCGCTTTTTTTTGATATTCATATTGATAAAATTATCAGGAATTCAAATGATAAATAAGTATATTTGCACCCTATGACAAGAAAAATCACATTATTATTTATAATCGCGGCCTGCTTGTTAGCAGTATCGTGTGCAAAAGAGGAGGATGAAAGTGCAGATTTGATTCAAAAAAAAATCTTGGATGCCTACCTCGTGAATAACTACCCCAATATCAAGCCGACTAAGAGCGGACTTGTTATTTTAAGTAAAACGGAGGGGACAGGAGAGACTCCTATTGATAAAAATATGGGTGTATATATTAGTTATTCCATTAAATCATTGAGCGGTGCATATCAGGCTACTAATCAGGAATCTGTGGCAAAACAGCTGGGTAATTATGCGAAGACAAATTATTATGGCCCGAGTCTTTTTGAAGTGGGATTTGGTACTACTATAAAAGGTGTTGAAGAGGCTATTACAGGGATGAAAAAGGGAGGTAAGGTTGTTGTCATAATTCCGCCGTGGCTCTCATCATACTCTGCCAATGCCGATTACGGTTCTTCAACAGGCGGCCGTGAGAATACAACAAATCTTATATATGAGATTGAGATTAAATCGGTTATTAAGGATATTATAAAATTCCAGATAGATTCTTTACAATCTTATAGTAATAGATATTATAGTGGCATGGATTCTACCTCTTACGGCTTTTATTTTACAAAGTTGAAAGATCTTAAAACCGATACTATTGCTGCTGAAAAATCGGCTGATGTGTGGTATGTTGGGCGTTTGCTCGATGGTTATGTATTTGATACAAATATTGCCGATACAGCCAAGAAATATGGTATATACAATTCATCCAAAAGTTATACTGCTTTATCTGTTACCTATGCTGCAAATGTTACCACAATGAAGGATAATAACAGTATAGTAGCGGGTTATGCGCAGGCTCTCAAAAAGATGTCCTACGGGGAGATTGCTACAACATTTTTCTACTCTAATTTGGGATATGGGGCTGAGGCTCAGAGCTCATCAAATATAGGATCCTATCAGCCGCTGGTTTTCTATTTAAAGGTGGAAAAGCCTGACCAATAGACTATTTTTTAAGAAACATAACCGCAATATTCTTTGCGGAGAGATATCGCATATAACCTCTTTTTAAGCAGAGGAAAATATATGCGATTTTTTCTTTCAGATTAAGAGAGTGTGCATTATATGTTACTGCATTAAGAGTGAGGTGAAGGTATTTGTGAATGATAATCTCCTCCTGCTTTGTGCACTCGGCTCTTTTTAAGTACCTCGATATCTCCTCTGCCGTTGTCATATAACCCTTTATATTCTTTGATGAGAATTTTTTTGTCATTGTGGACTCCTCTCTCAATCTCCTTTTGAAGAGTGCGCGATTTAGGTAGGTTACTTTGTTAGCATTGAAAAAGAGTTTGAAGGAGAAGAGTTGGTCTTCATGAATAATTCCCGGATAAAAATCAATTCCTTTAGCGGAAAGATACTCCCTCTTAATGAAATATAGACATGGGGAGACTATAAAATCTCTGTTATCGATAAGTCTTTCCAGGATTTCTCCTCCATTGTAGGTCTGTTCTATCAATGCTTTATGCCGATATCGGAGTCCGGTATTATAGTTATTTTCCATTAGGTCGCCATTGAAAAATAGAAAATCCGAATCTGATTTGCGGCAGGACTCAAAGCAACTTTCCAGAGCATCGGGCTCAAGAAAATCATCACTATCCATATAGTAGAGATATTCTCCCCGAGCAGCTGCTGTTCCTAAATTCCTTGCAGACGATTGACCTCCGTTATTACGGTTTATAACATGTATGCGTTCATCTTCTTTGGCAAGTTCTTCAATAATAAGCCCGCTTTTATCTGTGGATCCGTCATTTACGACTATTATTTCAATATCACGAAGTGTTTGCTCTATTATTGAAAGTAGAGCCTCTTTTACATATTTTTCTGTGTTATAAACAGGAATTATAACGCTTGTAATGGGTTTATTCATACTGTTTATGGTAATTTTTTTCAAAGGTAGCTTTATTTGCTAATAAATTAGCTACATTTGCATAAATATATATGGTATTTTGACTGAACTGAATCTAAATGAAATTCTGATGAAAAAAATTTTGATTGTAGATGATAAAGAGTCAGTGGCGAAGGTTATTTCGTTCTATTTGAAAACAGACTATGAACTTACATGGTTCGACAATCCGATTAAGGCTATCTCTTGGCTTCAGCAGGGAAACATTCCAGATCTAATTATCTCCGATATTAGAATGTCGGGAATGAATGGCGCCGAGTTTCTACAGTATTTGAAGCATAATGAACTTTTTAAATTAATCAGAGTAATTATGTTGTCGAGTGAAGATAGTACTTCAGCAAGGATTAAGTTCCTAGAGGAGGGAGCGGATGATTATATTGTAAAGCCATTTAATCCAATGGAGATAAAGGTAAGAATCAAAAAAATATTAGGTTGAACATACTTAATCTTTATATCGGTGAAAATAGCGATATAGTTGCTCATTATAAAAAAGTGTTGGATGACAATATCGAGGTATTTGACAATTATATGTCAGCTACAGATTTTATTAATGCCTATGAAAAGAGTCACCAGAAGGTAAACGAGTTGCTTTTTTTTGAAAAAAATAGTCCTAATCTCGATTTAAAAAGGATAGAGTTTTTACGGCAGAATTTCCCCGGTGCATATATAGTTCTTGTCTGTTATACGTTGGATGAAAATGAGAGGGCGGGCTATCTGGCGGCTGGAGTTAATGATACAATTTCTCCTGAAGTCTCTATGGAGGTAATAAAGTGGGCGCAGAGCTTTGTGGCTACGAATGCATCGGCGATTCTTTCGCAAAAATACAATTCCAAAACGATTAGGAACGTGGCCATCTTTCATCTGCCTATTTGGAAGAGGTGTTTCGATCTCTTCTCTTCGCTGGCCGCACTTATAGTGTTATCCCCATTATTTTTGGCGGTGGCAGTTGCAATTTTTATAGAGGACGGGGGAGGTGTAATATATAAATCCAAGAGGGTAGGCAGTAATTATCATGTTTTTGATTTTCTCAAATTCAGAAGTATGTATCGCAATGCCGATAAGAGATTGAGAGAGTTTTCCAAACTGAATCAATATAATACGGCGGTAGAGTCGGATTTGGCTGAGGGGAATCCCGCTTCGGGTCTCATTACTTTTGGCGACGGGGTTGATATTACTTCGGAAGAGTTGAAGGATGTTCTAATCTCTGATGATTTTTTAATTCCGGAAAAAGAGTTTAATTTCGCAAAGAGTATTGAAAAAAGCAATGCTTTTGTTAAATTTGAAAATGATCCGAGAATTACCAAAGTGGGGAAGTTTATTAGGAAATATAGTATAGATGAGTTGCCCCAGTTGATTAATATATTGAAGGGAGATATGTCGGTGGTAGGGAATCGCCCTCTTCCGTTGTATGAGGCCGAATTGCTTACGGGAGATGAATATATTGACCGTTTTTTTGGTCCATCCGGATTGACGGGCTTATGGCAGGTAGAAAAGCGCGGTGGCGCGGGCAAGATGTCACCGGAGGAACGAAAGGCTTTGGATATTAAATATGCTAGAAGTTTTAGCTTTTGGCTCGATATAAAGATTATATTTAAAACATTTACTGCATTTATCCAGAAGGAAAATGTATAAAAAAAATGAGTATGCGTTATAGGATTCTGTTGTCAATAATCTTGTTGCTATTCTGCAAAATTTCTTTTGCACAGGAGGATTATAACTCCGCAAGATCGCTTTCAGATGTGGATTATATTGTTAATCTGAAATTACCGTCATTGGACGAATTACTTGTCGCAGTACAAATAAACCCTTCTGTACTGGAGATTGATTATATGATAAAATACTCGGAGCGGGAGAAAAGGTCGAGGGCTCGCGAGTGGCTGAACTATTTTGCATTTAATGCCTCTTATAATTACGGTGTTACTAATAACTACTTTATGTATCAGCAGACAAATGTTCCTATTGCCGATACCTATTCGCAAACTTCACAAAATTATTACTTCGTGGGAGGAGGTATAAATTTGCCTCTTTATCATATTTTTAACTATTCCAATAGAGTAA